>CALWKF010000022.1 GCA_944381215.1 uncultured Clostridia bacterium | reverse complement strand
ACGAAAGTTTTGGCTTCGATGTGTTCTATAGTCATTTGTTAGAATATAAAGAGCAAAATGGAGATATACAAGTACCACGACGTTTTCTATCTGCTGATGGCTATAATTTGGGTTTACGGGTTTCTCGTAAAAGGCAGAGCTACAAACAAGGTAAACTTCCTAAAGCGCAGGTGGAAAAACTAAATGAAATAGGCTTTGTTTGGGATGCGCATGCTGATGCTTTTGAGGAATTTTATAGTTATTTGTTAGAATATAAAGAGCAAAATGGGGACCTACAAGTACCACAAAGTTTTATATCTCCTGATAGCTATAATTTAGGTAAGCAAGTTGCTCATAAAAGGAATGACTACAAAGAGGGCAAACTAACTCAAGAGCAAATCGAAAAACTAAATGCTATTGGTTTTGTATGGGATGCTAGTGTAGATAGCGATAAAATATTTAAAGATTTTTATAGCCACCTTCTCGAATATAAAGAGCAAAATGGGAACCTACTAGTACCACGGCATTTTCTATCTGCTGATGGCTATAATTTGGGTTTACGGGTTTCTCGTAAAAGGCAGAGCTACAAACAAGGTAAACTTCCTAAAGCGCAGGTGGAAAAACTAAATGAAATAGGCTTTGTTTGGGATGCTAGTGTAGATAGCGATAAAATATTTAAAGATTTTTATAGCCACCTTCTCGAATATAAAGAGCAAAATGGGAACCTACAAGTATCTCAAAGATTTGTATCACTTGATGGCTATAAGTTAGGTTCTCAAATCTCTTGTAAAAGGAGAGACTACAAAAAGGGTAAAGTTCCCCAAGAGCAAATTGACAAACTCAACGCAATCGGCTTTATTTGGGAAGTTAGCAAAAAGAAAACAAACGACCCACAGATGTAGTAATACTGATTTCACAAATAACATAAAATTAATTTAGATAACAGCGAACAAAAAAATAAAAAACCTTCTACTAAAATTCACAAAAAGTGAAATAAAATGTAGAAGGTTTTTTTATAGATTATGTGTTGTGCCTACTAATACAAAAGAAGATAAAAAACCAGAAAAAGGCCTAAATTTTTTGCATATTTTATTCAGTTACAATTCGGGCATCTACAACAAGTAGTCTGCCTTTGTCATCAATCATCAAGGGGTTAGCGTCAATCTCGCTGATTTCGGGGAAGTCCGTTACGAGTTGACTAAGACGGAGCAGAGTCTCCTCAGCGATTTTGGGGTCAGTCGCCATTCCACCGCGCACAAAGCCCATAATGTTTTTTGCTTTGGTAGCATTTAGCATATCGACAGCATCTTGTTGCGTTAGTGGACACGGGCGGAAGGTAACCTCTTTCAGTGCCTCCACAAAAATTCCGCCGAGACCAAACATAATTTGATGCACGCCGTTCTTCTTCACAACGCCAGCGACTAACTCGCGGTTCGCGCCCGACACTTGTTGCATAACTACAATGCCGTCGAGCGTCTCCACAAGGTTTGCTTTGTTGAGTCTATCCACCAGCCTGTTCCACCAAAAGGCGAGTTCCTCATCGGACTTGATGTTGGTAATGACTCCGCCGATGTCTGACTTGTGGGTGACAGTCTTGCTAGATAACTTTAGCACCACGGGGTAACTAATCTGCGAGGCAATGTCCCTAGCATCTTTTAGGGTCTGTGCGATTCCAAACTTCGGCAAGGGTAAGCCGTACGCGTCGAAAATTTGTAGGCTCTGCATAGTGGTCAACTGCTTGATGCCTTGCGCGCGCGCACTCGCTAAAATTTCGGAGGCTCTCTCGCGATTTACACGCAGGTTCGGGGCGGGCTGTGGCTTTTTGTCTAGGTAGTTCTTGCGCTCCACGAGCCTCGCGATTCCGTGCACCGCATCGACCACAAAGCGGAAGGTCGGTATATCAAAGTCGGGAATTTCTTTCACCACATCGCTATCAAATTCAGGGGTGGTCATAAACACGCTGACTATGGGCTTGTTCGGATGCTTTTTCTTCAAGGCCTCGAGTGCCTTCGAGATTTTTATGTCGTTCTTGCCCGCAATATATAGGTAAATCACTAGCAAAATGTCGACCTCTTTTGTGTCTAGTAATATGGAGGTGGCTTGCTCGTATTGCTCCGCCGTCGCACTCGCAATCACGTCGACAGGGTTAGCAACACTCGCTTGCGGAGGGAGCACTGCGCGTAACTTTTCCTTGGTCTTGTCTGTAAGGTCGGCAAGGGGAATCGAGTAGTCGTTTGCCGTGTCCGTTGCCATAATTCCAGGGCCACCCGCGTTCGTTACAATCGCCAACTTATCGCCCTTTGGTAGGTCGCACTTTGAGAAAACTTGCGCCGTGTTAAAGAGGTCGCGCAGGTACAACTCGCGAATTACGCCACTGCTAGCAAATAGCCCCATTGCTGTTGTGTCATCTCCCGCAAGACTCCCAGTGTGCGACACACTCGCCTTTGCTCCGCGCGCACTACGGCCAGATTTAATGATTAGAATCGGCTTTTTTCTCGACACGCGACTCGCTACCTCGCGGAATTTTACGGGGTCGGGAATGGACTCAATGTACATTAGAATCTGCTTGATTTTGTCATCCTGCTCCCACATCTCCATAATATCGAGCGCGTTGATTTGGCACTGATTGCCGAGTGATACCATTTGCGCGAGCCCGATTTTGAGGGTGGGGAGTAGGTTAATTATACCGCTTGCAAGTGCTCCAGACTGCGTCGCAAAACCGATGTTCCCGCTGACCGCTTGAATCGGCGCAAAGCACCCGTCAAAACGTACATCGGGGGCATTGTTGAGTATTCCCAAGCAATTTGGACCGATTACATTTATACCGTTTGCATTTGCAAAGTCCGCAATCGCTTGTTCTAGAGCCTGCCCTTCGGCACCCGTTTCCTTAAAACCACTCGAAATGATTACGACATTGCTAATTTTTACGCTTGCGCATTCCTTTATTACATCCAGTACCGTGGGGGCGGGGGTCGCAATAATCGCTACATCAATGGGCGAGGGTACGTTTACCACACTCGGGTAGCACGGCACGCCCTCGATTTCGGTGTATTTCGGGTTAATGGCAAAAATTTGCCCGTTAAATCTCGCTTCAACCGCGCGTTTTACTAGCTCGTTGCCCACAGAATCAGGCTTTGGGCTCGCGCCAATTATTGCCACACTTTTAGGGTGCATCATTTTCGTTAAATCTCTCATAGTTTTCTCCTTATTCAAATTTTTGGGTAAAACCCTCAATCTTGTTACTTATTATACCCCAAACCTTCCAAAATTCAAAATGTTTTTAAAAAATAAAATTATTAGAAAACGCCTTTTATAAAATTTGATTAATATAATGACAATTTTCTTGAAAAATTTTAAAAAATTTGTTGACAAAAGATTAATTTTAATGTATCATTGTATCGTTATATCGCCTCACGGGGTGTAGCGCAGTTGGTAGCGCACCTGGTTTGGGACCAGGGTGTCGGGGGTTCGAGTCCCTTCACCCCGACCAATACCTTACGGTATAATTTTTATGGCTCAGTAGCTCAGCTGGTTAGAGCGCCGCCCTGTCACGGCGGAGGTCGTGGGTTCGATCCCCATCTGAGTCGCCATTTCCAAGCAGATTGTTGATTTACTTGGAGAAATTTATAAGTGACAAAGTTTGTGGGATCGAACGGGCACGCCCGAAAAATTCCCCAGTGGGGAATTTTTAGTGCCCCGGCGTGATAGCGAAGCGGAGCGATCCCCATCTGAGTCGCCATTCTCGAGTGGTTTGTAAAATTATTCGAGACAAAAAACGAGTGAATTAGTAATTTACTCAAAAAAGAGCAAATATTGCAATTTGCTCATATAATTTAAATAGTTTTGAGGACCAGCCTTACTATACGGGACTTTAGCTCAGTTGGTTAGAGCGTCCGGCTCATAACCGGATGGTCCAAGGTTCGAGTCCTTGAAGTCCCACCATAAGTAAGGCTTTTTCTTAAAATGGGACAACTATTGTTTTTACAAGCCTCGGTAGCTCAGCTGGTAGAGCATAGGACTGAAAATCCTTGTGTCGTGGGTTCGAGTCCCACCTGAGGCACCATTGGTATAAATAAGCTTATCGTTCGTGGGACTCGAACCCACGGATCGCGATTAAGCAAATCAGTTTATACCTACTCCGCCCGCGATTACGTGGGTTCTGCCTGCTTGGTGGTTCTAATTATACTCCGCGTGAGTCCCACCTGAGGCACCAATGGTATAAATAACAATACCGAAAAATAACACCTATTAGGTCATATGCTGGCGTGGCTCAATTGGCAGAGCAGCTGACTTGTAATCAGCAGGTTGATGGTTCGATTCCATTCGCCAGCTCCAATCCTAATAGGAAATATGGGAGCTTTCCAGAGTGGCCAAATGGAGCAGACTGTAAATCTGTTGTCGGAAGACTTCCGGGGTTCGAATCCCTGAGCTCCCACCAACAAACACCCTTTTGGGTGTTTTTTTGTTGGTGAGAACTCAGCAAAACAAGGTTTTGCACTTTGCTTTGCAAAGTAGGATTCGAACCGAGGTTTGTTCCGTTCTGGTTATATTGCTACTTACTTTTATATTATTTTTAGTTTTTTATCATTTTTATAACTTTTGCCATATATATTGTAAAGTTTGAGAAAATGTGTTATAATGTGTACAATTAATAATATAAGGAGTGGAGTGTTTATGAAAAAACTAAATGATAAAGTGTCGGCGACTTTAGGTGAGATTGTCGAGGAATTTAAGGGCAGAAGCGATGATTTATATAATTTTCCTCATCAAGTAAGTAAGTACCAAACGCGTATAAAACAACTAAAGAAAAGCACTGATGGGGTTTACCACAACCTTGGCAACATAATTGAAGTTTCAAAAGATTGTGAGTTTGATGCGGAATTTGTAGTTAAAATTGATGATTACGACTCGCTTTATGATATGAAGAATAATGTCCAGTATTACACTCAAACCTTGCAAAATAAAATAAATTCATATTTATCCGCTCGCGCAAAAGATTATCGCGCCGTGGTCTCAAAATACATAAACATTTCCCCAAAATCGGTTGCAGAAATTTTGTGTAGCGAATTAAATGAACACACTAGCGATATGTGGGAAGTGGTTGCTTATGGACCGAAAGTGCCATTTTCATATCAGTTGCGCAATTTAAATCAAGCCGAGCAAAGTTTTTTCATTCAAAATTCGCCCGCGTGGTTCTCTGGGGTTGCGCTATATGAGGAAAAGTCCTCAATTTTAGATAAAAAGTACTTGAGCGTTCCATTAATGGACAATGTGCCGGAAATTTATCAGTACTCGATGATTTCGTGTGGCGTGGCGGGGAAACCAATAACCGAGCAGAAAGTTTTCCGTGCGCGCTTGATTCAAAATAATGAGCTTTATCGAAAAATTCCTGCATTAGAGGATGCGGTAATTACTGCGATGCTTGATTTTCAAAAATATCAGCACAAAAATGCACAGCAAATTGCACCCGAACTAGAGCAGTGTTAAAAGGTGGTATACTATGCCAAAACCAAACGACTACGAATATACAATTCACGATAATATGCCAATTATAAAAAACAAACCAGAGTTAGCAGCCGAACCTCTCGAAATTCGCGCAGGGGACACTTACGAGATTTGCTACCAAGATGTAAAAAAGTGCGTGGCAGAACTCCGCAAGCTTGGCGACTACCCAAGCGTAAAACAAGTGCGAAAGGTGATTGATAAGTACCAGTTTACCGACCCACTGGATATCAAGGACAATTTGCTGGAAGTTGGCCTTAACAATACAGACACACCTTGTGCCTTTGGTATTCGGCTCGGTGCGCTCGTGTGCGTCGCTTATAACTACATCGGTGCTGAACTTGAGGATGAAGAGCAAATGCCAGCCATTTGGGAAGCGGTCGAGCGCGCAAATGGGGCCTTTGAGTACGAGCTCAGCGGGAAGTTAAGCGAGTTTGATATTGACCGAATTGTGTCAATGGGCGCAAGACAGGATGAGGCATTTGTGCTGGCGAGATTACTTGGCGTCGACCACGAGCGTGCAAAGGCAATCATTGCCGAGGACGAGGCGGGAGGAATTGACGTCAATAAACTCCGTAAAGACGTTTATGATTATTCAAAGTCTC
>CALWKF010000021.1 GCA_944381215.1 uncultured Clostridia bacterium | reverse complement strand
CCCGCCATTTGCATTAAAAATTACATAATATTTTGTTGCCGTTGAATAACTTGTTCATGTTTCTATTGTACCACCCGTGTCAATATTGTAGTAGATGTATGTATAATGGGAGAAAGAGAATTCATGATAATATGGGTAAGCACTAGTATACCCCCTCCCTTGACACTTAGAACATTGTGATCCTAGTCTCGTTTCTCCAGTCCCATTACAATAAACACATTTAGTGTACACAACATAACAAACCCCATCTTCAGGCAAAGGAGAAATATAATCATTTTCATCCGAATGCTGGCTATTTGTGCATTCGTAATGCGCAACTGATGACCTAGTATAATAATTTGAGCCGTTTACGTAATAAGTTGTGCCTGAATTTATGGTGGCGGCGTGAGTCGGTTCGCGGTCAACGAAAGAAGTGGTAGAAAGCACAATTCCACCGATTAAAAGTAAGACTATTATTCCCACAACTAAACTCCATGACTTATAGCTAATCATAAACCCCTCCTACCTTATTAAAAATTAATTTTATTAATTTAAATGGACTTTATTCAATATGAATAAACCTAAAATAATAAGCCATTGATAATATTAAGTTATGTATAAAAATCGTAAATTTTACGAAAATAAGTTTATGAAATAAAACAAATAAAGTCAAGCAAAACAAGACTTTAATCGTAAATTTTACGATTTTTTAGGAATTGTATTAGTAATGTCTACTAAAATTTTGTCAATAATAAGGACAGGAATATGCCTAGCAATTACAAGAAATTAGTAATTTTTACGAAATTTTAATCGTAAATACTCCCATTTTCAACAATTTTTATTTTTATATGGCATAATTGAAATATGAGTTTTCAAGAGAATTTAAAGCAATTGCGAATGGAGAGTGGTTTAACTCAAAAGCAACTCGCAAAAAAGCTAAAGATTAAAAATTATACAGTTTACGACTGGGAACACGGCCGTTCGCTTCCCCGTCCTTTTGATATACTATTGCTTAGTTACGTTTTGGAAGTGTCGACTGACGAGCTTCTGGGTTTTGATGACCCCAAAGTACAAAAGAAAATTAAAGAACATCTCGAATCAAAATAGCCTATCCAACACGGCTATTTTTTTTCTTTATAAGAAAAGAGCATTATAAAAAATGCTCTAATTTTTATAAAAATTGACGAAAAAACGCGAAAAAAGTGTTATTTTTGCTCAATTTTGCGTATAAAATGAGTTTTTTCGCCCGTTTCAAATTTGGGTGGCATAATATTATTTTCTTTGCCAAGTTCGATACATTTTGCAATCCAAATCATATTGCTGGCGAGATTTCGCATAGTCTGCATCCCTTCTAAATCTTGGGCGCATTCCTGCTCAATTCTGCCGTAGGCGATATTCCAATAACTCGACCCTGGGACCACCATTCCCGAAAACAGCAAGTATTTATTAATACTATCCACTGCGGACACCGTCCCTGCGCGCCTAGCCACCGCAACGCCCGCGCCGACCTTTTGCGCAAAGGCGGAACGTCCCGCGTAGAACATTCGATTCATGGCAGATTGTAACCTGCCACTGGCATTTGCGTAGTATACGGGAGTCGCGAAGACAAAGCCGTCTGCGTGGTGCGCCTTTTCTATCCATTCGTTTACAACGTCATCATTAAAAACGCACTTGCCCTTTCCAGCGCACCAGCCACACGCTATGCAATCTCTCACGGACTCGCCACCGATGTGTAAAATCTCCGTTTCAACGCCTTGGGAGTGAAAGACTTTTGCCATTTCGTTGAGTGCGGTAAAGGTGTTGCCTTGTGGATGAATACTGCCATTAAATAATAAAAATTTCATAAAAATCACCTCTTTTTTACGTTTTTTGCGATTTTTTTGCTAATTTTTCGGTATTTTGATAATTTTTATAAATATTGCTCCGCCCAGTTTTTGAGCGTGTCGGCATCATAGTGATTAAAAATTTTGCCCGAAATTATTTCGGCATTTGGGGCACTAGCGCGCAAGTCCTCTGCGGTATTTCCTAGTCCACTACCGCCCGAAGTTGCGAACAAAACAATCTTTTTGCCAGCAAAGTCATTTTCCTCTAAAAAAGTGTTAATAATTCGTGGTGCCGTGTACCACCAAATTGGGAAGCCCAAGAAGATTACATCGTACTGGCTAGGGTTTTCCACCAATTTAATAATTGCTGGGCGGGATGCGGGGTTTTTACACTCAATCGTCGAGCGCGAATTGCTGTCTGTCCAATTTAGGTCCGCGCGCGTGTATGGCTCTACTGGCTCGATTTCAAACAAATCGCCACCAATAGCGGTGCTCAAATTTTCTGCCACCTCTTTCGTATTGCCTGAGGCACTAAAAAATGCTACTAAACTTTTCATAATTTCAACTCCTTTTTGTATATTTAATTATATAATGATATTGAATTTTTATCAAATTTTTTAGCATTTTGCAATCAAAAACTCGTTTTTTATCAAAAAAATGCCATTTACTATTAATTTTCACAATTTTTAATTAGTTTCAAATTGTATTAGTTTTTACTTGGGCAAATAATTTGAAATTTTATTTAAAAAACACTTGATTAAAATAATAATTTATGCTAAAATAAATTTATAAACTAACCGTTTATAAAATATTTGGAAGGTTGGCTGAGCGGTCGAAAGCGGCGGTCTTGAAAACCGTTGTGCTGAGAGGCACCTGGGGTTCGAATCCCTAACCTTCCGCCAATGAAATTAGGCAATGCTGTTTTTATGGCATTGCTTTTATTTTTACTTTACCAAAGGGATTCGAACCCCAGGGTGACACTCGCGAACCTAACATTTCGTTTTTGTTCCAGCATAGTATTCGCTCGCTATATACGCTGCGCCGTACTTCGTACGCTTGCTTCGCACCGATTTTTCTAATATTAACAGCATTCAGTTTATAATTATAGGGAGTGCGCCTTCGCACCGCCAGCCAAGACACAGAGGTCTTGTCCGATTTGCTAAAACTTGCGTACTAAGCAACTTTTTGTTCCGCAAATCGCCCTAACCTTCCGCCAATAAAATTAGCAGTGCATGCCAGTGCACTGTTTTTATTTATATAATAGCAAATTTATCCCAAAACATTGACTATAAATATTAGTTATAATATAATACTATTGTATAGTAATTAAAATATTATAAAATAGCACTAATATCATAAATACAAATAGTACTGATATTTATTATAAATATAAAAAAGTACTAATATAGTACTAATATTATAAAAAGTACTAGGTAATAGGAATAGGGCTATAAATAACAAATTGCAATATGGTTGCCAACAATATAATATTTTAATATGATTAGACAAAAATAATGGCTAAGAAAGATTAAATAGGGGCTAAATTAGAGGGGCGTAAAAATTTGTTATAGACTATGATTGTTAAGGGGAAGTTATGGAAAAGAAATTTAAACAAAACATTATTGATGTCGGCGCGTTTGTGTGCGGGGCGGCGATGATTTATATGCTCCTTACCTACATGATACTAGGTATTCAAATTGTTACGCAAATTGCCGTAAGTTATTTAACCACCATGGTAACACTATGTGAGGCTATTGCTTTTAGTATAATGGGGCTACTCTTTGTCAACCTATTGTTGCTCATTATACGTTACTCATCCAAAAGAGCGCGCGTAAGTTTTGGCTACAACCTATCGCTCTTAATCGTGTCCGCCTTTACAGTACTAGTTAGTCTTGCTTTTATTATCGTGCTACTTGCGCTTAACGAAACAAACACAATAGGCGCAACCTTGTCCACAAGTGCGATTACCGCGCTAATTCCCACGCTTGTGGTAATGCTGGCATTCACCTACATCACCTACTTCCTCACCTTTTCGCGCGTGAAATTTGTTAGACAATTTGAGAACGGCGAGCCAAACATTATGGCTTTTATTGATAACAACGAGAAAGTTGAGAACGCCCCAAATAATAGCGAAACCGCTATAAAAACCAACGCAACTCCACAAAACGCGAGCCAACCAAAAGGCTATTACTACCAAAACGACGACGGCGAAGTCTTCTACATGGCCCCCAGAAAGCCACTCACTGCTAGGCAAAAACTAAACGCCTTGTTTATATCGCTTACTGTGGTTTTTGCAATCGTGTTTGTCGTGTTTATCTCGCTATTTGGCGCGACATATGGCAACAACTCGTACACAGTTTACAAGTACGATGTCGCGTACTCCAACATTTCATACTCCTACGGCTCGAGGCAACTCATACTTGATTTATCTAATTCCACAAATTCCAGCAAAACGGTAACCTTGCGCATTGGATTCAATCAAGACTCTACTTATAGGGAGCAAGATTTTAACATCACAATCGACCCAAACACGACACAGCAGAGATTCACCCTATTACTAGCTGAGGACGCGCCTGAGGCAAGTGTCGAATACTTGGAGACCTATATCGTAGAAAACAACTCTGTACGTGTTCTGCCGAAATTCGAGTACTCGTACACATCATTTGGACACATTGAAAAGGTTTATTTAGGGATTGCGATTAGTAGTTTTGTGATAACAGTAGCAGGAATTGTGCTAATAATTGTATACGATAGACTTGCCAAGAAAAAATCACAAAAAGCCCAAATTGCGCAAGACAACACAAAAGCAGAAATTGAGCAGAAAGACAACTTAAAACAAGAAAGTGAAAAGAAAACCACCACAAAATCAACAAAAAAGAAAGACTAAAAATGAATATTTTAAAGAGAACTAAACCTAAACGACTTAGTAGAATAAATAACACTTAATAAAAATTAAAAATTGTGCAATTTTTGCACAATTTTTAGTTTTTGGATTGGGATGCTGTTTAGAAATTAAACTGTACTATGCAATCAAAAAGTAATGCATAGTACTTAAATTTTGCAATTTTGCGCAGTTTTTTGTGCTTTTTTGCAACTTTTTGATAAAATTTGTACAATTTTAGAAAATGTTATATTAGATAAAAACTAAATAAAAATCATTCAAAGGTGAAGTTGGCAAGATTGCACCAAATATATTGAATATAAATATTAAATTTTTGTCTAACTTTTGTGATTCACCCCATTTTTACTGTATTTATTTTTTGTAATTTTTAATAAAAGCGAAATTTAAAAGATGAGCGCAGTGCCTGGTGGAATTATAGTATTGTTTGGAATATTGATATTAATTAAAGTGCAATTTGGGTATATAATGCAATTTGAGCCGATTTTCGTGCGTCCACCTATATAGCAATTCGGGTAAATTGTAGCCCCAGCACCGATAATACTAGTGCTTTCGACATAACTCTGCCCAATAAAACGGACCCCGCTTACACCTAACTTTTGTTGAATAAAATGTTGCATAGTATTATCTAGCTCTGTTAATTCGGCAACTGTGTTTACACTATCAAAAACTTGGAAATTTTCGCAGTCAATTCCGCCTATTTTACCACCGTCTTGATAAACAAATTTTACTAAATCTGTTGCATAGTACTCATTTTGTGCGTTATTTTTGGTAATTTTTTCGATATTTCGGCGTAAAAATTCAGTTTTGATACAGTAAAGCCCCACATTCGTCTCGGGAATTTTAAGCTGTATATTAGAGCAATCTTTGGCTTCTTTTATATTGCAAATCGCACCTTTTTCATCACGAAGTATGCGCCCAAAACTGTTTTTTAAATAAATTTTTTTGACTAAAATATTCATCGCATTTTTACCCAATGTCAACATTTTATCCAACAAATCAACGTCGAAAATTGGGCCATCGCCATTGACTACCAAAACTTTTTTAGCATATTTTGGAATATTTCTACAAGCTAGCCTAAGCGCGTCACCCGTACCCAGAGGGGCTAATTGAGTTACATATCGGTAGCGCACCCCCAACTCGCGCACGGGGCTATTCGGGCTGACCACAATGTAGATTTCTAGTCCGCGTTTTTCTAGGGTGTCGATTATATGAGATATTAGGGGCTTGCCACAAATTTTTTCGAGCGACTTTGGACCCAAGCGGTTCATGCGAGTGCCCCTGCCCCCTGCTAAAATTACAGCAAAATCGTGCATAATACCTCCATTTTATCTAATTTTTTGATTTTTATCTATTTTTTGCTATTTTTTCGTTATTTTATTAAAACCGAGATTGTTTTTTGTTTCTAGTGGAGTTCGAGAAAGAGCAAAAGTATTATTAACTAAATCTTGTGTAACGGTCGAGCCTGCACCGATAAAAACATTGTTGCCGATATTAAGCGGGGCGATTAAATTTACATTGCAACCAATAAAGCAGTTATCACCTATACAAGTTTGGTGCTTTTCTACCCCATCGAAATTTGCGAACACTACCCCGCACCCGAAATTGCAGTTGCACCCAACCACAGCATCACCAACATACGTAAGATGCGCAATTTTTGTGCCCTCACCAATTTGCGCGTTTTTTGTTTCGCAAAAGTTACCTAGTCTAACGTGATTTCCGAGCTTTGTGCCCGCCCTTAAATGTGCAAATGGACCTACTTGCACATCACTGCCTGTTTCACTACTTTCAATAAAACAACCTGGCAAGACCTTGCAATTCTCACCGATTTTTGAATTTTTATCGATATAGCAGTTTGGATAAATTATCGTATTTTTACCAATTTGCGCACCACGTTCTATAAAAGTATTTTTGGGAGCAATTACATAAAAATCATTAAAATTTGTTACAAATTTACGTTTTTTATTAATTTTTTCATGTTTTTTCAACATTTTTATCACACTTTTATTATTTTTTTATTTTAATTTGCGCATATACTATGCAATATTTTTTAATGATTTTTTATGATTTTTTGTTAATTTTTTATCTTTTTGATTTTTTAATGTAACATAGACCATGCGAGCAATAAATAATACCCCGATTGCTCCAAGCACTGGATAGCAATAACTAACGATTGCGCCAAAACCCAAGCCCGAAATAATCAAGCATATTATTGCAACTAAAATGCTACACAACTTGAAATTAGGTATATATTTTTCGAGCCACACAGAAATAGTATATAAGAGCGACACGGCGGTAGTTACAATACCTATCCAGACGACAACCAAAGTAACTATGCCGAACACCTCGCTTGCGTTGCTAGCGATGTAGACAAGTGGCATGTCGGACATCGAACTATATGGATTTAGATAAATTGAAATAACCATTCCAACTAAACACAATATCATGAAGCCCGCCCCTATTGCGCTACCAGCGAGGTTTACCCCGCGAGTGTGTTGCGTCCCAAGACGCGCAAAGATAAAGCCCGCAAAAAATAGATTACTGCACACGTATAGGATACTAAAAAATACTGCGCTAAAAATTCGCTCCGTGCCGTTAGCCATGGGCACAATAAACCCGCCTGAGTCCGCGACACAATACACAAATGCAACAGCAATAATTATTACCATTGCAGGTACGACGGCGAGGTTTACCTTTACGAGTTTTTCGAACCCCATCCAACTTACCACAACCGCAATAATTGCTGTAATTACACTTGCAAAACGGTATAAATCTTGAGATAATACGATGTCAAAAAGCGACCCAGCCCCTGCCAGCATCGCCGAAAGTAGAATAAAATTACTAAAAATAAATATTATTTCGCCGATTATGCCGAGTTTTCCAAAGAGTTTAGTATTCATTTGCTGGACCGACTCGATGCCGAATTTTTTACCAAATTCGAGGAAGATGTAACCGAGCAAAAAGAGCAACACACCCGCAAAAGCAATCAGCGGGAAGCACACCCAGCCGAATTGAGCAAAATAAAACCAAACCTCCTTACCGCTAGCGAACCCCGCCCCTACAATTGAGCCAAACATCACGGCGCCAACTAGAAGCGATTGTCTAAACTTTTTAATCACCGTCACCTCTAAATCAACAACTGAAATTCATTAATTGCGCGAACCACAACATTATTGTCGACCCCAAAGTATATGCAGGCTTGGTTCAAAATTTGAGTATTTTCACAAAAAAAGAGACATGCAAGCACTTTTTCATCAAAATCAGGCGGAAATGTGGGAAAATTCCTATTTTTTATCAATTTTTCGGCAATTTTTTCAAAATTCACATTCATTCCGTGCAATTCTGCGTACGAAATGGCACTCGCATATCCAGCCTTTAATGTCGAATTTTTTGCAAAAGCGGAAGGAATTTTTGCGCGAAAACTTCGGTAGCGAAAATTTGCAGTCAAGTCAATTACTTTCACACTTTCATTTAAAATTACGGCTTTTGTAAGGTAGAATTTTTGCTCCCTATTCAACCTAACGGACAGCATAAGTTTATTGTATAGCTTCACCGCTTTCTTTTTTCTACACCGAGTGAGTGCATTTGCTAACTTCCCTAAATCTAGTCGTTCATGACCGACAAAGCACCACTCGACATCGTCAGCAAAAAGTAATGAACGATTAAAGCTGTCGCAAAATGCACCATTATCGATTGCGCCAAACACTGATTTTAATTTGTTTTCGGCGATTTTTGGCGGTACACGCGTAACAACAGCGAGCGGTGGTGGAACAAGCTCGCGGGCAAAAATATCGTAATAAATATTCAAGGTCGCGTTCTCGATATCCACCCAGCGCGCTTGCCCGATGTAATAAAGCGCTTCCTGCTGATTGTTAATATTGTAATTTGAAATTGCCAAAAATAACAAAATTTTAATATTATACTCGTCAAGTTTTAGCGCACGCTCGTAGTAACTGATTGCTTTTTCATATTGCGACATGTTTGCATACATATTTCCAACAAAGACCAACTGTCCCAAATCTAGCGGACATCCTTCAACTTTTTGAAGGACCGTCTCCAAATTTGGAAAATCGTGCACGGCATAACACAACGAGCAAAGCACCAAATTTGCCTCAATCGAGTTTGGCTCGTTGCGCAAAACCTCAAATAAAATTTCGCGCGCCGAATCATACTTTTCGGTCAAGACCATAATGTCGGCAAGTAGACATTGTACTTCCGCCGTGCGAGGGTTCACGCTTTCCAGCATCATAATCGCTTGCGAAAACTTGCGCATTTTTACCAAATTTTTTGCGACCGCTATGATAGAAGGCTGAGGCGTGCCTTTCAACTGCTCCTTTATCTCGTGCGCCCATTCGAGAACCGCGCCAGAGAAATCTTCGGTGCTGTCGGTATTAAGTGTCGCTTCAAAATATTCAAGTGCAAGTTTGGGTTCGTGCATTTTAACTAAATTTCGGCCAATTCCAAAAAAGGCCGCACCTCGGGTTTCACCAATTCGAACTGCCCTGAAAAAGTGCTCACAGCTGAGTTGATACAACCCCATTTCGAAATAAATTTGACCAATCAAAATATTAATACTTTCACGGTCGGCACGTGTACGCGTATGCTCCAAGGCCCGTCTGCTAGCATCAAGTGCTCCAAGCAAATCACCATTTGCGGTGCGGGTGTCAATTAACTTCAAATAATAGTCGAGATTTTGAGTGAACTTTAAAATTTTAGGCATACATTAATCTATTACAAATGCAATTTATAAAAGAACTAAAAAGAAAAAATCGAGCACAAAACTCGACTTTAAAAATTACGAAAATTTATAGAATTGCTGTAAATTTAATAAAAAATTAACAAAAATAGCACTTTTTTGCGATTTTTAGTTGATTTTTTAATATTTAGCGATAATTAAAGGTCGCCTGATTCGATGCCACCAACTTCTGCTTGGTCGCAAAAAATGCAATGCTCTTTTTTATCATACGTGTACAAGCAGGGTCCCCAGCCACCAATTTCAAGGCCTCGGCAGGTGTGCACCACTTTAATTCTGTCGACTCATTCGATACCACAAAATCGTGAGTGCTCGAGAGCAACAAAAAGTTAATGTCGTAGTGCTTGTGTGCGGGCTCACCCTTTGTGCGATTTGCTGGAATATCGTAGACAGCGCAGTCGATAAATGACGGGGTTAAAAACTGCAACTTGCTCTCGAGTATCCCACTTTCCTCTGTAACCTCACGCAGTGCCACACGCCTAACATCAGTCTCGCCCTCGCAATGCCCGCCAAACTGAATCCAGATACCAGCCTTGCGGTGGTGATTAAGTAAAATATTTCCAGCACTGTCCACAACTAGCGCACTGCCAGTAACATGGCCCGCCTTATTTTCACGCGAAAAAGCATTTTCCTCGTCGTTTAAAAAGCGCAGAATCTCGCGCACTGCTAACGCCTCACACTCATCATACGGGTGGTGCTCCATAAGAGCGGTCTTTAAATCAAATTTTTCCATAACTATCCCCTTTTGTACTTTAAAATTTCTTGCTTTTCTAAATCACTTACACGAAAACTCTCACGAATTTTTTGAATACCCTTGTTAATGGCAATCTGTGAAATTTTTGCAGTACGCAGAAATTCAAGCGTTTTCTCCTTTTCCCGCAGAAAACTTTCGCAAATCAGCCACCCTAACGCCATGTTTACGTAGTAGTAGTCGCAGTTTACGTTGTTTATCAGCGCAAAAACGGTCGCAAGGTCATTAAGATAGAACTTCATTAACAGCACGACGCCCGTACGCATTTCAAACTCGCGGTCGCTAATCAAAAATTCCTTGATAAGAGGCAAAAAGTAGTCAAGATTTCGCTCAACAATCTTTAAGTCCCCACACATAAGGTCGCAAGTCGCCCAATTTTCAATGGTCGGAACAAAGGTCGCAAGTGCCTTTTTAACAGCTTCACGGTCTTGAAGCTTCGTAATCATCAGCCCTTTTAAGGTCATTAGCTCATAACAATCAACCTTGAGCCCTTTTAGTACGCGGTCCGCCTGAATCGCCAAGGTCTTCGCAATTTTACGTAAAATTGGAATACGAATTCCCAAAACTAACAGGTGCGTATTGATGATTTTTGTGTCAAAAGCGACATTTTTCGGTTCGCGCAGTGCATAAAACACGGGGCGAAAGCGCGTCATACTGAATGGTTTTGTAAATTCCAAGAGTGCTTCGTTTAAGTCCATAAAATACCCATACATTTTCGAACATATATTCGAATTTGTACATCCTTATTATATATATTATTTTTATCTTTGTCAAACATTTTCGAACATTTATTCGAAAAATTTTAAAAACTTTTTTGTTTTAGAAAATTGCTAGTTTAGTGCAAAATTTAGGCACTTACCTGCTAATTTTAGGCACTATACCGCATTTTTAGGATAAAAAATATACTCCTAAAAGGGGTATGTTATTGTTTTGAAAAGCGCGAACCGCAGTAAGAACAACGCCATTCTTTTTCAAATTCTTCGAGTGTGCCTCCGCAATTCTTACAACGGTTTTCGACGATTTTAGGCGTTTGCTTCTGCCTTTCATTAGGTACGAGTTCGCTACCATTGTAGATAAAGCCCGTGATGTATTTTTTTTGAATAGCGCGGTCGATTTTAGCCTTTACATCCCTCTCGCGAATTTGGAGCTGGCTAGCAATCTCCGAGTTTTTGGTTAGATTTTCTTCCAACACAGCATCCACAACTCGCTTTAACGAGCGCAAGTTCCCGTAGGCTATCCAAAGTAGTGGCATGCCATAAAAGCCAAACACGACAAAAGCGATGCCGATACCCATAACCGCCATATTATTCATTGCACCCCAAATAATCATAGGGATACCAACGACAAAGGCAATACTGGCAACGATTGAGATAATTAGCATTTTGCGGATGTCGCGGTCAATTTTACTCACATTTTTACTCATGTAATTATTATAGTATAAAATAGTAACATTGTAAACTAAATTTATAAAGATTTATAATTAAAAATTGCTAAATTTTGTAATATTGAAAATAATTAAAATTTGCTTAAAGCTTAATTTTT
>CALWKF010000020.1 GCA_944381215.1 uncultured Clostridia bacterium | reverse complement strand
CAAAATCAAATTTTGTTTGATGACTTAAAGAACGAATTAAAGTTTGAAATGGAAAAGAAACTAAACGAAATTCGTGCTGAACTTGGGCTCGACCCCGTTGAGGAGGATGAAGAAGAATTTGAAGACGAACCTCTACCTCTATTCAAAACTAAAAAATCAAAACCTAATCTTGACCACGAACGCCAGCAATAAAAAGTAAAATATTTTATTGAATTACTATAATGTAACGCAATAAAAAATATCATAAAAAAGATGAAAATTGAACTACACCTTTAAATGTTGCTTTTGGAGGTGTAGTTTATAATTTACGCAAGTTTTAAAATATTGAGTTTAACTTTTTTAGTAACTAATTAAATTTCTGGGCTGGCGCGGTGCGAAGTCGAATATATTTAAGGTCATCCTGAGCCTCGACCCGCGTAGCCTGAGACGAAGAATCTATTCCGCTTGAAATAAACATATACAAGCATTATCCTAGATTAATGCTTATTAATTATATATAGGAATATAGGAGTGCTACGGCACTTCTTTTTGTTTTATTAGGGTGAGGTTGTTTGGTAATAAAAATAAAAAATATTATTAATTATTTAAACAAAAAAGTTAAAACGAAATTTTTATTTATAGTACTATGCAATGTGAAAACTATTGCATAGTACTATTAAAATCGTGTAAAAATGATTAAAAAACGTCAAATTTAAAAAACACAAGTAAAATTAAAACGAGTTTAATTAAATCAATAACAAATTGGAGCCACCACTTAATTAATATTTATAAAACAAAAAGAGCCTTACTGAATTTCAATAAGGCTCTTTTTGTATGGTTGTTTACTATTTATTTTTTTAAATTTATTAAGTTTACTTTTAAATTTTATTTTATTTTATTTCTTCCTCTTCTTCATCGGCTTCGTAATAGTTTATAAAGTCGCGCTCAATGGTCTTTGCACGCCTTACGGCATAATAGCCATATTTGTCGCGAATTTTATCGAGGCTCTCGTTTAACTTTTTCAACTTCTCGTTTTTCTGGTAATCGAATAAATTAATTTGCCGAGCTTCATCCGCGCGCTCGAGATTAGACATGCTTACTCGCACGGACCTAATAGAGTAGGGGGTCTTGTCCTTCCAGTGCTTGTCGAAAATCTGCATGCACATCTTGGCAAAGTCCTCGGCGTTGTCTATTGCAGTTTGTGTAGTCATAGAGTGCGAGTTGTGCGTTAGGTCGCTATTTCTAATCGACAAACTCGCGGTCCTTCCGAGCAAGCCCATTTGCCTCATCCGCCAAGTTACTTTTTCCGCAAGGGTGAGTACCATGGTTTCGACCTCCTCGTGTGTCCGCAAATCACGTACCGCAGTCATCCCGTTGCCCACAGATTTTGTTTCATCAATAAAATCTTGGTGGGTAACAATCGTGGTGTCTTCGCCGTTTGCGATTCGTTTGTATTGTGGCCCAAGGATGCCAAATTGTTGTTTTAGCATACCCTCGTCCGCGCGCGCCAAATCGCCAATCGTGTAAATGTTCAGGTGGTTCAGTTTTACAATCGTGTGCTTACCAATAAAAATTAGGCTGTCCGCTGGCAGTCCCCAAATTTTTTCGCGGAAATTTTCGCGCGTGATGACAGTCGTCGCATCAGGCTTTTTTAGGTCACTACCGAGTTTGGCAAAGTACTTGTTAAAAGATACTCCAACCGAAATAGTGAGCCCAGTTTCCTTTTTTACAATCTCGCGCAACTTGTCCGCAATCTCGGGACCATTGCCGAAAAGTTTAGTCGAGTGGGTTACATCCAGCCAACACTCATCGGGCCCAAAACTCTCAACTCGGTCGGTAAAACGCTTGTAAATTTCGCGCACTTGCTCACTGTACTTTTTGTAGATTTCAAATTGTGGGGGTAAGCAGATTAAGTCGGGGCAAAGTTTTTTTGCTTCCCAAATAGTCTGTGCTGTCTTAATACCAAAACTTTTTGCCACATTGTTTTTTGCTAAAATTATGCCATGCCTCGTGCGTGGGTTGCCAGTTACCGCAACGGGCTTCGACCATAATACTGGGTTCAGCACGCACTCTACCGATGCGTAAAAGTTGTTTAGGTCGCAGTGCAAAATCACTTTGTCCATAACTTCACCTCCTAAATCTAATTTTTCTCATTCCTCCCATTTTACTAAATTTATATTTTATTATCACTTTGTTAAATCACATTTCGAGTGTCTATGTCTTTTTATAAACCACCCTTTAATTCCTATATATATTATATATAAAAAATGGAATTTGTCAAACATTTGTTCGATATTTTTTGAGGAAATTTTAGTAGGTAGGTAAGGGTAAAATGCCACAGTTTTTATATAAGTTTTGACTGGAATTTGAAAAGCGGTTGGTAGGTAGGTGAAAGGTGGCGGGTAATTAAAAAGCTGGTTTACTCATATGTGCTAAGCAATTAAAAAACCAGCCTGTCCGCTAGGTGGTTGGAAATGGGGAATTTGTTTAACTCCTTGATAGTGGGCAATTGAAATGTCATCCTGTGCACTAAGTGGTATATGAGTTAAAAAGGCGGTTTACACCAGGTGGTGATAATTAAAGTTGAAATTTCCCGTTTTTCAAGAACTTTAAAAATTTTTTAAAAAATTCTCAAAAAGTTGACACAAACTATTGACAAGCGCATATAATAAATATATAATATAAAGGTCAAAGAAAGTCAAACGCACCAAAACACCACCAACTAACACCTGAAAATTTAACACGCAAAATTAGACTGGGTGAGTGCGAAAATTTGCGAAAACTATTAAAAAAGCGCAAAAAAACGCGTTTTTTATTAAAAATTTGCGAATTTTTAGTGTGTTTGATGATTTCGACCTTGTGGTTTGAAGACAAAAAAGGAGGCGCGAAGTGTCAAATATTTCGGATATAATTGAAGAATTTTTGATTAATACGCTGGGGGATGACAACTATCTCGACATCAGCCGAAACGACTTAGCAAATTACTTTAACGTCGCTCCCAGCCAGATAAACTACGTACTATCTACGCGCTTTAATTATGAGCGTGGCTTTATGACCGAGTCAAAGCGCGGAGGTGGTGGCTACATCACGATTATGCGCACGGACACAAAAAACTCGACCTGGCTAAATGGAATTATTGACAGGCTTAACGAGGACATCGACTACCGCACCGCGTGCTATATAATAGGTAGCGCGGTCGAGCGCAAGGTATTGACAAGTTCGGAGGCGGAAATAATTAAAACCGCCCTGAGTCCTAACGCGCTTGGCAACCCATTCAAGCTTGAAAACCACTTGCGCGCGCAGATTTTACAGCGAATTTTATTAAAACACAACGCAAAAACAAAGAAAAAGGAATAAGGAGGCGTCAAATGTACTATTGTGATAAATGTGGAAAGCCAGCCACACACCTAACTTGGCTGGAAATAAACGGGCACCGCACAGAGCAACATCTTTGTGCCGAGTGCGCGAAAAAGGAGCGTGGGCTCGATGAGATTGTCGAACCAATGATTGGCGAATTTTTCGACTTTCCAGTAGCCTTTGCGCGCCGTAAACCATCCCGCAGGGTGCTATCGTGCCCAGTTTGTGGGTATACAAGCAAGGAATTTTTAGAAACAGGCAGGCTCAACTGCCCAGAGTGCTACAAATATTTAAGTGAAGTGGTCGAGCCCGCGATAAAGAACTTTTACGCTGACCAACCCGCGCCCATTGAAAAGGTGAAACTGAAGAAACACGCCTTGCCAAAGGCGAGCGAGGTCGACAGCCTAAAAGAGCGTTTAAAAAATGCAGTCGCAGAAGAGAGATACGAGGATGCAGCAGCATTGAAACGCCAAATCGACAATATTGAAGGAAAAAAGGGGGAATAAAACTATGTTTTCACAAAATAATGGATTTACGCAATTGGTGGACACCGCGCTACAAAACGCAGGGGAACTTGCGAATCGTAGCGGTCATTTAGAACTCGGCACTGAACACCTCTTGTTTGGTATCATTTCGGTCGAGGAATGCCTGTCCGCCAAAATTTTGAAGAAATATGGGGTAACAAAGGCAAGTTATTTGCAACTTTTTGATGAAAATGTGCAGAAAAGCCCGAGCCTAGACCAAAGCGAAATTGACCTAACTCCGCTAGTCAAGGAAATCTTGCGCGCCAGTCAGGAAATTTCAGCGCGCTTGGGTCAAACTTTTGTAGGGACTGAACATGTAATGCTAGCAATGCTCGCGACAAACAGAAGTGCAGCACTTACGATGCTCGAGCGCGGTTTTAACATCAACATCGATGCCCTAAAATACGAGGTTTTAAACGCTTTGCGTAATGAGTCGTACGAGGAGGGCGAGAGTGGTGAGACCGTCGACAACAAAAATGAAGGCAGTACTTTACCGAAAAACTTGCTCGAGCTCGGCACAGACCTAACTCTCAAAGCGCGCCAAAACAAAGTCGACCCAGTAATCGGCCGTGAGGACGAAATTGCCCGCGTTATCGAGATTTTGTGCCGTAAAACCAAAAACAACCCCGTCCTTATTGGCGAGGCGGGTGTTGGTAAATCGGCAGTTGTCGAGGGCTTGGCTACCGCGATTGTGAACGGAAACGTGCCAGACTTGTTAAAGAACAAGACCATATTCTCGCTCGAACTTGGCTCTTTAATGGCGGGCACAAAGTACCGTGGTAGCATGGAGGAAAAACTCAAAAACGCCGTCGAGACCATTATTCAAAATAAGGACATAATCGTCTTTATCGATGAGTTGCACACCTTGGCACAGGCTGGTGGCGACAAGGGCGAAATCAGCCCCGCAGACATGTTAAAGCCGTACCTTGCGCGTGGTGAGTTGCAGACAATTGGTGCCACCACAACCGACGAGTACCGCAAATTTATCGAGCAGGACAAGGCCCTCGAGCGTAGGTTCCAGCCCGTTATGGTAAACCCGCCGACAGTCGAGCAAACAATAAAAATTCTTGAAGGCCTCCGCGACAGTTACGAGGCGTTCCACAACGTAAAAATCACCGACGAAGCAATCGAGGCAGCCGCAACCCTTAGCGACCGCTACATTATGGATAGAAGTTTACCCGATAAGGCAATCGACCTAATCGACGAGGCCAGCAGTCGTGCAAAAGTTAGCGGTGCCACAATTCCCGTTCCACTAAAAAATAAAAAAGACGAGCTAATTCGTCTTGAAAACGATAAAAAAGAGGCAGTTGTAGCCCAAAATTATGAAAAAGCCGCACAAATTCGTGAAGAAATTAAACGCATAACCGAAGAAATCGACAAAATGCAAGCCGATTTTGAGAGCAAGGAAAACAGCGCAAGCATCGGCTTTGACGACATCGCGCGCGTCGTTTCGCAATGGACTCACATTCCAGTTACTAAACTTACCGAGTCCGAGCGCGACAAACTTATGGGGCTTGAGAACTTGCTTCACGCTCGCGTAATTGGGCAGGACCAAGCAGTCGTCGCAGTCAGCAAAGCCATTCGCCGTGCCCGCGCAGGATTAAAGGACCCGAACAGGCCGATCGGTACCTTCTTGTTCCTAGGACCTACTGGTGTGGGTAAAACGGAATTAAGTAAAGCCTTGGCTGAGGCGATGTTCGACGACGAAAATCTAATTATTAGGCTCGATATGAGTGAGTACATGGAAGCGCATTCCGTAAGTAAACTAATTGGTTCGCCCCCAGGATACATCGGCCACGATGACGGCGGACAACTCACCGAACAGGTGCGCAGAAAACCTTACTCGATTATCCTATTTGATGAGATTGAAAAGGCGCATCCCGATGTCTTCAATATCTTACTGCAGGTTATGGATGACGGTAGGTTGACCGACAGCCACGGCCGTACCGTAAGCTTTAAAAACACTATCATAATTATGACAAGTAACGCTGGCGTCAGTGACCCCGCATACAAGAAAAACCGCGCCCAGTACGAGCAGGAAGAGGACGAGGACAAAATCGCAAAACTCGACGAAGAGGCGGCCGAAATCTTAAATAAAGCGATAAAAGGCATGTTTAGACCCGAATTTTTGAACCGTATCGATAGCATTGTAATATTCAAGTCGTTGTCAAAACCTGAACTCGCACACATCGCAAAGTTGCTGATTACCAAAGTCGTAAACAAATTAAAAGCACAAAACATCGAACTAAAGTTTACCGAGGAAGCTCTCAAATACCTAGTGCAAAAAGGCTATACCGCCGACTATGGTGCAAGGCCGTTGCGTAGGGTCATTGAACAAGAAATTGAGGACAAACTCGCCGACGAGATTTTGTCTGGCAAACTTACCGCTGGGGCAAAGGTAACCGTGGATGCTGATATCGAACTAGGTAAACTTAAATTCCGCATCTACCAACCCAAGACTGGGGAATCAGCCGACACCGCCGGTCAGCCCAACGCATAAAGATGTGCACTTGATAAAATTATAAAACTAATATATAATTTTAAAAGTAATAGTGTAAAGTAGGTAATTATGCGTAAATAATAAACTACACTTCCGTAATTTAGGGAGTGTAGTTTTTTAATTAAAAGGTATTATTGTTTAAGTCATAAACTAACGGGAATTATGGTTAAAGTTTCGTAAAACTTCATTAAAACGACTAAAAATATCAAATTTTTAATAAAAAATCGCAAATTTTACGCGATTTTTTAAAGTTTTCACTCAATTTAGTATGTGAGACTAGCGCACCATTTCGATTTCTGTATCTTGTGTGGTGACTTTTTGTTGGCTAGTGTTTATAGTTTTTAGGGCGTTTGCCACCTCGCGCTTTGTGAAGGGCTTTGCCTTTTGTAACGGCTCATCGGTTAAAAGATATGTAAAGACACACGATTTGCTGTTAATAGGCAACATACCAAAATACTGTAAAAATTCTTTGGTGTTTTGTTCTTGGTCGATAAAATTGCGCCCCCAAGTGACATCGATTGCGCGCCAGTGCTTGTTTAGTTTAACAAAATTAAAGGAATGAATTCCAGGGACATTCTTAAATTCGTTTTCAATATCCAGTCGGTCCATAGCCTCCTTATAACAGGTGGCAAAGCCTGCACACTTGCTAGAGTGGGTGAGCATAGGGAGCAAGTTGCTGTTTATGTCATTATTTTTGCTGTCATAGTCGTACTTAATATTTTTGATTAAATAAATGTATACAAATAGCGCCTTTTCTGTGTCGGTCCACTTTTTGTCAATGTTATTTTCCATTGTCTCAAACGCTCTAACCACTGTCGCCAAATCTTTTGGCTTGTAAAAAGTGCGCTGTTGGTACTTGGGTTCTTTGTACTTTGCGTACTTAGTGGCATCATAACCACCGATTACGCGAATTTTTACATTGTCATTAAGTTGTGCTAAAATATCGGCTTTTTGTCCCACAGTGTTCTTTAGTATTACTTCGGCTTTGCTTGCTTTATTTAACCTCTTGACATCGTCAAGTGTCAAAATTTTATCTACCATAATCATTTTTTCTTCCTCAATCTCAATTTCAAATTTCATCTAATCAATTATATCACATAAAGTTTATGATTTCAATACCCATATGAAAAAATATTAATCACAAGCCAAACTATATAATGAGTAAAATTAAAAAATCAAAGCAACAAGTTTTGCGGCAAGTAAATAAAAAAAACAACAAATATGGCATTTTTAAAATAAGATATTTTGTATAAATTTAATCAAAGACTATTGCATAGTACCTATAAAATCGTGTAAAAGTGTTAAATTTTTATTAAATTTTAAAAAATACAAGTAAAATTATATTAAATATCTTAATTTTATCAACTCAAATAATTTCATAACATCCTCCAATAAAATTAATATTTTAATACTTATCCACTTTTTGATGTTGTGTCTCGTTTTTTCGATCCATATTTTAAACTATAAGTGATCGGTTTTACTATCTATATTTTAAAATATAGGAGTTTTTTATTTGTATTCTTAAATTATAAGTGCTTGCGAAAAATACTCAATAATTTTATTCAATCGCATAAGGGTATCAAGCAAATATTCTATAAGTATTTTAAAATTTACATTTACTTAAAAACATTTTACATAACCCTACAAAGTAGGCACGCTATAATACTGCTGGCAAGTGTGGCAATTAGGGCAACGGGTATCGCGTACAGCAATCGCTTTGCTTTGGTTTGACTTAGATAAATGGTGGCGACATAAAAAATCGTTTCACTGCTTCCCATAATTACACTTGCGCACCTTGAGATATAACTGTCAGGTCCATAAGTTGAAAAAATTTGTTCAGCGAGTGCTAGGCTTCCACTCCCGCTAAAAGGCCTGATAATCATCAGCTCGGTTAACTCGCGGGGGATTCCCAAACACTCAATCACAGGGCCCAGGTAGTCCGCCACAATTTCAGCTAGTCCACTTATGCGGAACAATTGAATGGCAACGAAAATCGTTACTAAAAAGGGTAGCACATCAAGACAAAGCCCGACCGCACCCTTGGCACCATTCGCGAAGGTCCCGTAGCAGTTCACTTTCTTTTTTGCGCAATACAGCAATAGCAAGATGATTAGCACGGGAGTAACAAATACGCTAACACTCATTTTTTAACTCTATTTTGGTGTTTTTTGTGTATTTTGGCGCAAATTTTCACGAGTATAATGCCTAAAGCAGTGGAAACCAGTGTTGAAATTATGGTCGGTAAAATTATGTCGCTACTCGCAGTACTGCCATATTGTTGCCTTAGTCCGATTATCGTGGTAGGAATTAGTTGCAGACTAGTTGCGTTAATCACAATCAGCATAATCATCGCGGTCGAGGCGGTTGTTGAGTTGTTTTGCTTGTCGAGCCCGTTCATCGCCTTTAACCCCGTAGGCGTACAAGCGTTGCCCATACCCAAAATGTTTGCCGACATATTGAGGGCAATGTACTTTTTTGTCTCCTTGTCAGTCTTGCCAAACAGCCAGTCAATCACGGGGTCGAGAAGATTCGCAATTTTTCCAGACAGCCCGCTAGCATCCACTAGGGCAATGATTCCCAGCCACACCGCATAGATGCCGAGTAGTCTAATCGTGAGACTCACCGCATCTGCGCCCGCGTTCATCATTGCATTTATGCTGTCCTCAGGGTCAATGAATAGCAAGGTAACCAGACTCGCCAGCACCATAAAAAACCAAATCTTGCGCATACCTAAATTTATGAACTTAATTTAAATTTTATGAAAAACTTGACTATTTTCCCCGCGTTTTGTATTATATAGATATAAATTTTATAAAAGGCACTTAATTTGCTTTTTATTTATCAAAAACTCTAAATATTATATAGGAAGTATATTTATATTATATAGGAAGTAAAAAATGTTAATTGACACACATTCACACATTAATCATGAAAGGCTTGCGGATAGCCTAGCCGAAATTATAAAAAATCTCGACACAGGCAGAGTTGGACAGGTCATTTGCCCGAGTTACTCATTGGAGTCGAGTAGGACAAGCCTGGCAGTCGCAAAGCACCCGCGCGTGTATGCAGGCCTTGGTATTCACCCCGAAAACGCCACCGAGTGGAACGCGGAGACAGAAAACTTTTTACGCATCCACTTAAACGAAACTAAGGTCGTGGCGGTTGGTGAAATCGGCCTTGACTACCACTACGGCACAGATAAAAAAGGCTTACAGCACGATGTCTGCATTCGCCAAATGGAGTTAGCGCGTGAGTTTAATCTGCCCGTAATTTTTCACGTGCGCGACGCTTGGGAAGACTTTTTTGAGTTGGTAAAAAATCACCGCGACCTAATCGTGCGTGGGGTGGTGCACTGCTTCGAAGGGGACAGCGAGATTGCAAAAACTCTTCTCGACCTCGGCCTCTATATATCGGTTACGGGACTGATTACCTTCAAGCACCGCGACGCACTGCGCGAGGCCGTGAAGCTAATTCCGCTCGACAGACTTATGGTCGAAACGGATGCGCCGTATCTTTCACCCGAGCCTCACAGGGGTGAGTTAAACCGCCCCGAGTTTGTTAGTCTAGTCGCGGACAAGGTGGCAGAACTCAAATGTATGACGCCCGTAGAAATCGACGAAGCGACCACAAAGACTGCTTACACCTTTTTTAACAAAATGCAAAAAATTTAAGAAAAAACGCAAAATTTTACGAAAAATGGAGATTTTTAGTGGAAAAATTCAATTTTAAAAAGAAATTTGGCCAAAACTTTTTGACCGACACAAACCTATTGCGTGCCATTGTTGGCGATGCTGGGGTAGGGAATCAGGACAACGTTTTAGAAATCGGCCCAGGCGCAGGAGCGCTCACTACGCAGTTGGCCGAGGCGACAAAAGGCAAGATTGTCAGCGTCGAAATTGACAGGGAATTAAAACCGATTTTGGAGGTGAACCTAAAAAAATACCCGAATGTCGAACTCGTTTTTGGCGACATTTTAAAAATCGCGCCAGAGGAAATTGGGGCACGGTTTTCGGGCGAGCCTTTTCGCGTCGTGGCAAACTTGCCATACTACATCAGCACGCCGATAATTTTTTACCTAATCGAGAGCGGACTCAAAATTAAGAATATCACGGTCATGCTCCAGCGCGAACTGGTCGACCGCATCGTAGCCACGCCCAACACAAAGGACTACGGCGGAATTTCCGTCATTTTAGGACTGTACGGCAAGGTAACCAAAACTCGCGACGTGCCGAGAACTTTGTTTACCCCTCAGCCGAATGTCGACAGCAGTATTCTGTCAATTGAGATTTATCCCGATAGGCAAGAGGGTATTGTTGAAATTTCAAAGGTCGTAAAAATGTGCTTTAGTATGCGCCGAAAAACGCTGTCGAACAATCTGCTCCACGGCCTCAACAAGCCACGAGCCGAGGTGGATGCGGTTTTACAATCGTGCGGGATTACACCGAGTACCCGCGCCGAAAGCCTCCCAAAAGAAAAATTTATCGAGCTGACCAACGCCCTTAAAAATGCAAAATTTATAAAAAACGAATGAATTTTAATAAAAAATCGCAAAAAAACATCAAAAAAAGTGCTTTTTGGTGTTTTTTCATTTTAAAAACAAAAATTTTTTGAAACTTTTGTTGTGAGAAATAATATATAATATAATAATAAGGAAGGGAGTAGCTATGATTACCAGAAATATTATAATTACACAAATCGCCGATTTTAAAAACCCCGCACCGAAGTCCGTTCGGGGCCTGCTCACGCTCTCGGGGCAAACGAACCTCACTGGCTTTTTGCGCGTGTTCAATGTCCCTGACTCAGCCTTGCCCGTGAGTATGGCGATAAAAATCGGCGACAAAAAATACATCTACACCGACATTGATTCGCCCGATGACTATACCTTTAAAGTCGTCAATGCCCCCGACAGCGATTCAATTGTCGTGGTGCTAGCCTGCATTAAAAACGGCTTTGTTCAAGGCATCGCTAGCGGACAAAACTCGGGCAGTACCCAAAAGTATGACGAGCTTTTTGAGGAACTCAACGAGACGGAACTCGACAGCCTAATCGATGCCGAACTCGACAAAACCGAATTGCAAACGCTCGCCGAGCAAGAGCCCGAGCCTAAGTCAGAGCCCAAGCCCGAACCCACAGAGGGCGGGAACTTTTACTCGCTGATTCAGCCACAACTCGACGAACTTTTTGCGCGTTTTCCGCACTTCCGCGAGCTTGAAGATTTAGTACAGAACACCGAGTGGATAAAAGTAAATTACTCCGATGACGGTAGCCAGCACTACATCTTAGGCAAACTTTACGACGGTGGGGTAGTTACACACCTCTGTTACGGCATTCCAGCCCCCAGCAGGTCGACCGCGCCGCCACCCAGTCTCATCGACTATTGCCAGTGGTTGCCCCTTGATGTTGCTTCGCCCGACGGAAAAGGCTACTGGGTGATGTACCAAAACGCCGAAACTGGCGAAAATGTCCGCCTGTAACTACGCCTTGTGACTAAACATATTTAAGAGGACACTGGGCTGGCGCGAGAGCATTAGTTTCTCATTTTAATAATCACTCACGCGCCAGACTTCCCGCAAGCGGGAAGGCATCCTGAGCCTCGACCCGCAGCGCCTTTGTAACTCAGCGTATAAGGAAAGCAACAATAGAAACATCTAGCATGACGCTGCCCGAAGGATCTATTCCGCTTAACACATTGCTAAACAAACCGTAAAGCAGTAGTAGAACAAAGCGGTTGAGATGCGGGCAGCGTATGGCTTAGTATTCTTATTGTTACTTTTCATTATGCGCTGAGTTACAAAGGGCTCTGTAAGCAGGGCTCAGAATGACAGTATCTTTATTATATATAACAAGCAACGAGGGTATCTTTCTTTCATTTTAAATTTCGCCACTTTCATAGTACTATGCATTCGATTTTGTGAATAGTTTGGTGCTAAAAATCTGTAAATTATTGCATACTACCGTCGCCTTCGCGTATGCGCTGAATGGTTGCGTAATGCTCGTTAAGTCTACGCTGAGTCTCTATGTAATTCTGTCTGTCTAGCGCGTTTTGCAGATTCGGCGTAGGTACAGGCGCGGGTGCAGGCGCGTTGTTGCTTCTAAAAAAATTCCCCAGGTTTAATTTTGGCAAAATTTGCAATAATTTATTTAAGTCAAACGACGAGTTTTCGTTCTCTTTGGTAACAATCGGCGTAAAAGCCGTGCTATCATCGAACCTCTTCATAGAAAATTTTCCTTTTATTCTTTGTTAAATAATTGACTAAACGACTATTTAATGGTATTATATGTTAATCTAAAATGTATTGTGTGCGGGGAAACCTTGCACCGATTTGACTATATAAGGAGAATACTAGATGACAATTTCAAAATCAATCAAAACCATTGCTTTATGCACTCTTATGCTTTTAGTTGTCGTGTTCGGCTTTGCTGCTTGTGGCTTGCCAAGGCTTACCGACAACCCCAGCACCGATGACATCGTAACGGGTAACGGCGGAATCGCAGTCCAAAAGGGCGACTACCTCTACTTTACAAACGGCTACATTAACACCGCCGACGTGGGCGACACGAACGAGTACGGGAATATCGATGTCTCCGCCATTTACCGCGTAAAATTGACCGACGGCAGAGTTACCGAGAAAAACGTCGAGTATAACGACGAGGGCGTGAAAAAGGTGGACAAAACCCAGGCTCTAAATGACATCGAGATTATTGTGCCAAAAGTTGCGGGCTTTGAATACAGCGACCTATATATATTTGGCGACTACATCTACTACACAACGCCAAATCACCTTCGCGACCGCGAGCAGACCGTGCTGTCTAACCAACTTAACTTCTACCGCACCAGGCTCGACCGCTCTGGCTCAAACGAGCTTTTGTACACCTCGCTCGCCGACAACACTTCGGTTTCAATGACCATGTACGAGGTGGACGGCGTAGTTTACCAAATTATTTTGGATGACCAAACCTTAATGGTGATTTCAATCGATGAAAACAACCGCGTGACTAAAACCGAAGTTTCTGACACTGTCAACGACGCTTCTATGCCGAAATACGCAAACAGCACCGACGAAATCAATGCAATTGACCACAAAATTTACTACACCGAGCCTATGGAAAACGACGGCGTGGGTACTACATTAAAGGCTTTTGATTTGGCTACAAAAGAATCGACCACAATTTACAACAACTACGACGAAACCTACGTTGTGATCGGCACCCGTGGTAACTATCTTTACTTCACTTTGGCAACCTCGTCAAACCCAGGTAGCAGTGCCCACATCTATGCGGTAGCAAATGACAATTTCAATAATAAAGTGCCGATTTCCGACCGTCCCGTTAGCGACGACGGAATCACCGCATACCAGCTTGTTTCTCAGGAAAATAGTCTCGCAATTCTATTCACTGACGGCACCAAAACGTACTTTAAACGCGCCAATGCCGAATCAATCGTGATTGCTAACAGCGATATTTTGACAAATGTCGTAGCAGTCCAAGGCGACATAATCTATTATGTTGCGAACAGCACGCTAAACAGTTTGGTTTACACTAGCGCAGGAAACACGGCTAACAGCTCGCTGATTCCTTCCGCTGACACACCGAAGTCGGATATCGCTAAAAACTTTGATGTCGACGGCACCCGCGTATTCTACTTCGTGCAGTACACCGAAAACTACTATATGCACTATGCTGACTCTAGCATCGTCGACTTCGACACAAACGAAACCTACTACCACTTTATCGGTAGCCTTATTGAGGCAGACTACCTCAACGTTGACGAAGACGGCAACCTTGTAGAAGACACTGAATCAACTTCATAGTCATCAAGTCTTTCTTTGGCAAATTTGTTTGCTTACGTTTATAAGTATTGGTACCGGCTAAAATCTTTGCTTTTCGAATGTGGTATTATCACACACGAATTCTGTGTATTTTAAATATAAATCAGTCGATTATGTGTAATTTCATTATCGGCTGTTTTTTATTTTGTTGTCAATTAATAAAAAACAACTTTTACTTGTCGCAATACTATTGACTAAATGCCATTTCAAAAGTATACTATTAAAAAAGGCGAGGTTAGGGATGAAAACAAAATATTGGTTGAACGGCGGTAAGATTTTTGGTATTATTTTTAGTTTAGTATTGTGCTTTGCTACTTTAATAACATTTATTGTACTATCGATTTTCAATAACGAAATGTGGATAATGGCTGTCGTTTTTGCTGTGTTTGTGGTGGGGTTAATTGTATGTTTGTTTTATGATAAGGCCTATTTATCTCAAATCGAGTTTACTGGTGAGGGAATAAAGTGGACTTGGCTAAATAAAACTGAATTTATCAAGTGGTCCCAATTTTACGATGCACGAATGTTGCCAAACGGTTGGGGATTTCCATTGTTAAGGCTAGTTTATAGTAACGAAAAATATCTTGATATTTTTATTTCCACTCGCAAAATGTACGAGGCCTTAGTCGTAAACTGCACCAATGGTAATCTTCGCTTCATAATCGAAAACTTAAAATTTTTAGATCCTGCCCGCCGTCCCCGCAAAAAAGACAAACAGCAATAAAACAGCACTGCATTTTTTGATAGTTTTATTAGCAAATTTATTAAATTAATAATTCAACCTATACGCATACAAAAAAATTGCGAACTCTACGGTTCGTGGGAGTATTTTATAAAAAAATTATGGTATAATGTGCTTGTAAAATAAAAGGAGGTAATTATGGATTTACAAGCGACAGGGAAATTTATAAAAGAACGGCGTAAAGCAAAAGGCTTGACACAGTCAAAACTTGCAGAACAACTTGGTGTAAGTGAAAAAACGATATCGAAATGGGAGTGTGGCAACGGCTTTCCTGATGTGTCCCTTATGCTTCCTCTTTGCGAGGTGCTTGAAATTTCAGCAAACGAACTTTTATCAGGCAAAATCTTAGCAATTGATGAGTATAAACAGCAAGCGGAAGAAAATTTAATAAAATTAAAGTCTGAGCAGGAACGTGGTCACAAATTTTTGTTGACACTTGAAAATGTCCTTGGTTATATGGCTTGTGTACTTTGCTTTACACTTATATTTGTGGCGGCGTTTGTAGATTTGCCGATATGGGCACGCATTTTATTAATTGTAGTTGGGTTAATTCACCTTGTTGTTGCTATACATTTTTGTTTAGTAATCGAAAGAGATGCTGGTTACTACGAATGTCAGCATTGCCATAATAAGTATATTCCCACATACAAGCAAGTTTTGTTTGCAATGCACTATGGGAGAACGCGCTATATGAAGTGCCCAAACTGCAATAAAAAATCGTGGCAAAAGAAGGTAATCAAATAGCAGTTTTAAGTTTTAGGGTAACATTCGGCAACTTTTTTACCAAACAATAAATTTTTAAATAGAAGGACTAAAAAATTTTAAATTATATAGTTTTTTATATTAAAATCACAAAAAAAGGTGAATTTTAGTAATTTAAATAGGCTAGCGCCTATTTATTTTTATTTATAAATATGTGCGCTAAATTTTGAGTAAAATGTTCTATTGATAAATTCTTCCGCATACATTATCGTAAGTATTCTAGTAAAGGAGAAGGTTATGAACTCTTATGATATATACCATGACATTGCTACGCGTACCAAGGGTGACCTGTATGTTGGCGTCGTAGGTCCCGTGCGCGTGGGCAAGTCTACTTTTATCACTAAATTTATGGAGCAATTCGTTTTGCCCAATATTACCGAAGAAACTTTGCGCGCGTGCGCCTTGGATGAACTGCCTCAAAGTGCCGATGGTAGTACGATTATGACTACACAGCCAAAATTCGTCCCGGCCCAGAGCGTGCGAGTCGACCTCGGGAACAATGTTCTGGCAAACGTGCGGATGATTGATTGCGTAGGCTATTTGGTCGCTGGCGCGCAAGGTCACACTGCTCCCGACGGCAAGGCACGTATGGTCAAAACCCCATGGAGTGAAAACGAAATGCCTTTTGAGGAGGCCGCCGAACTTGGTACCAGGCGCGTCGTTACCGAACACTGCAACGTGGCAATTTTGCTCACCACAGACGGAAGTTTCGGTGAGATTCCGCGCGAGAATTATGTGCCCGCTGAGGAACGCCTTGTCCGTGAACTTCGCGACAATAACAAGCCTTTCGTAGTGGTCGTAAACAGTGCACACCCGAAATCTAGTGAAACCAAGGAACTTGTGTCCACCTTGGAAAATAAGTACAATGTTGGCGTGCTTGCGCTTGATGCCAGCAAACTCGACCAAAAAGATGTGGCAAACACCTTTGACAAAATGTTGCAGGAATTTCCAATTGTTAGTGTCGAGCTCACCATGCCACAGTGGATAACTGCACTGCCTTTTGATAACGAAATCATTACTGAAATCGCGGATGAACTGAGGCGCGTTAGCGAAAATGTAACCAAAATTGGCGAGTTTGACAAAGGTGCAGTGCTGTTTGAAAACAGCGAGCACTTTGAACCAACTATTCTGAATTCTGTCGAAATGGGTGAGGGGCGCATACTCTACGACTTGACTCCAAAAGAGGGACTGTTTTACCAAGTGTTAAGCATGCAGTGCGGTATGACAATAAATAGCGACTTTGAACTAATCGCCCAAATCAAATCGCTTGCCAATGCGAAACTCCACTACGACAAATTAAAGGACGCACTCGAACAGGTAAATGAAACGGGCTACGGAGTTGTCGAGCCTAGCCTCAATGAACTTACCCTCGATGAACCGCAGATTGTAAAGCAAGGCGCAAACCGTTACGGCGTAAAAATTAGAGCGACCGCACCAAGTCTCCACATTATGCGCGTAGACCTAGAAACCGAAATTAACCCACTTATCGGTACCGAACAGCAGTCCCAAGATTTAGTAAACTATCTAAACACGCAGAGCGAAAACAATCCCGAGGCTGTGTGGGATACTAATATGTTCGGCAAAACCATGCACCAGTTGATGAGTGACGGAATTTCCAGCAAGCTAAACGCTATGCCAGTCGAAGCGCAAAAGAAAATGCGCAAGGCACTCTCACGCATCGTAAACGAGGGTAGGGGTGGAATAATTTGCATACTATTATAAATATGAATGAACTGAAATTAAAATGTAGATTAGTAGCAATAATAGATGAATACTTTCCAGAATACACAAAAGTATTTAAGAATGTATTAAGTAGGACATCAGAAGAAATACTAAAGAAATGTCCATTTCCTGAAGACATAAAAAGCATAGGAAAAGAAGAATTACTAAAGCATATAAAGAAAACAGTAAAAAGAGGATACAGTAAAAAACAAGTGGAAACAATATATGAATTAGCAAATGAAAGTATAGGAACAGCGGAAGGAATAGAAGGAGCAAAATTCCAATTAAACATGTATATAGAAGAAGCAAAACTATTAGAGAAGCAAAT
>CALWKF010000019.1 GCA_944381215.1 uncultured Clostridia bacterium | reverse complement strand
TGGAACCATCCAAATAAATTGGGGAGTTATTTAATAAAAAAAAAGATATTAGTACAAATGATGTTGTTTGATTAAAAAGGCATAGGGTAAAATACTTTTAATTTTGGGGAATATCCTTATAAGGTGTGCGCCTACGCACTGCGACTTTGCACCGCGCCAGCCCAAGGTCCTCTTAAAGAGGCAGGAATGAGATCCTTCGTCTAAGGGCTTCGAGGGTCGACACTCAGGATGACCAAGTATTTATTAGTATTATTATAACACAAATACACTATTTTGATGTTAGTACGACACACTTAATTATTGTGTGTGCGACTTCGCACCGCGGGTCGAGGCTCAGGATGCCTTCCCGCTTGCGGGAAGTCTGGCGCGCTAGTGGTTATCAAAATTAGAAACGAATGCTATCGCGCCAGCCCTATAGCCTCTTAAACCGCGCCAGCATAGTGTTCATTTGAAGAGGCAGGGATGAGATTCTTCGTCTCAGGCTTCGCGGGGCAGGCTCAGGATGACTTATAATTTTAATAGTTTTTATGATTTAGGAAATATTGATAAATGTAGATATTTTAAGTTCAGCAATACTATGCTGTTAAACGTAACTAAGGTAACAAAAAAACATACTATTTTTACTTTACTTATTTAGTATTTAAAATAGTATGTTTTATTTTTTTTAGCATTTTAATTAAATTAATAATTATTTATATTATAATTATTTTTTAATATTTTATATTATTTTATTATTTTAATTTTTCTTTAATATTTTTGTAATTATATTTTGTAAAATTTGTTTCAATATATTTTACTTATTTTGGGTATCAGTGTGCTGTCTGTGTTTATATTGCTTTTTGTAGATGTTGTTGTTTTGTTATTATTATCGTTGTTAGTATTGTCTATATTAATTAATGGAATATTTGTGCTGTTAATATAATGTAATAATTTGTCTATAAATACATATTGTTAGTATTATTTGTCGATAGTATTTGTGTTTATTAAGTCAATTAAATTTTCGATTTCTAAGGCTTGTTTCGTTGGTTCGTAATTTTTGTCTAAATGCTTGTTTACTTGGATGGTTAATTTGTTGATAATTTCTTCTTTATTTTCGGGCGAAAAAGAAATATAATTTCCATTAATGCTAACGATTGTCGAGTTTTTTAAAATTTTAGATATTAGTTTTAGTTGTGTTTCGGTTAATTTTATTTTGTGTTGATTTGTTGTATTTGTGTCTGAATTTTGTACGGGTGAGGCTTGGGATATTTGCTTAATTTGGTCTTTATTGATTTCTTGTTTCTGTTGAGTTGATACTGTTTTAGTATTATCGATATTTTCGGTAGTATTTTCTGCTTTGGTATCGTCGGTAGTATCGGTATTAGTGTCGGTGCTCGTGGTGGAGGTGGTGCTGTTTGTGTTTTTGGTCGGGGTGTTTTTGGTGTCTATGTTTTTAAGGGGGGTAGCGGTATCTTTTTTGCGTGCTTTTAGTTTGCTGTCTTCGGGGATGAGTTCGCGGAAGTCGTTACGGTCGGGGATAAAGTTGCCTATGTCGTCAAATTCTTCTAAAACGGAGGCAATGCCAGACTTCGACTCGCCTTTGCTCTCAATCGGCCTTTCACCCTGCTTTTCGAGGCTGACGCCGAAAATGCTAAATATTCCAATGAGTATCAAGTACACGCCAAGTATTATTAGGTGGGTCGTGATGCCTTCGCCGAACTCAACGAGTAGCATTATACCTAAAACGAACTCTATAATGCCTTCGCCGAGGTAAATAAGCCACTTTTGCTTTCGGCTAGCGTAGTAGAAAATGCGGTGCAAGCACTCGACGCCCGAAATTATTGCGTGAATACCCCAAAAGAGAGCGAAAAGTTCGAGCCCGCGCGCTGGGGAGCAGATAAACACGACGCCCAAGGCTAGCATGATGCTGGCGATTATTAGGTTGGAGTTGTCGGCAACCTTGTAGAGTTTTTGGGTGAAGTACTTAATCACTCTCAGTACTCCGTTTAGCACTAACAAGCCCCCGAAAACGTACGGAATCGCGGGGGTGATTTGCTCGCAAAAAATGACTAACGCAAGCCCGATAATAATGTACACTATCGCCGAAACATAGTCGGGGAGCTCTTTCAATTTTTCTTTTAACATAATTATTTTCCTTTTCTTTCGTATTTGTTTTTTTAAATTAATTGCATTATTTTGATTTAAGATAAATTGTTTTGCATTTATTTAATTATCGATTTTTTTCTTTTTTAATTATAGGTATTTATTAATTTTGCGTTATTTAATAGATTATAGGTTTTTTCAATTTAATTATTATTTAATAGATTTTTAATTTTTATTATTAAATTTAATATTTTTTTATTTTAAAGTATTTTTTACTATTTTTTTGGTTATTATTTATAGGCTTGTACTACATATTTAAAGAGTTTTTTGGGTGGGGTGTGCTTCTTTTTCGAGTTTTTCTAGGTAGGTAAGCATTTTTGCTTTTTGGGGCTCGGGAAGGTGGGAGATTTTATCTAGCAGGTCTTGGGAGCTTTCGTAGTTGCTCATTTTTTTGTGCTCGCAAAGGTAGTCGAGCGACACCCCATAAAAGTCGGCAATGTGAATTAAAGTTTCGAGGCTGGGTCTTGTAAAGCCCGTTTCGTAATTTGCGTAGGTCGCACGGCTGAGGCCGAGTTTTTTGGCAAGCGCGTACTGGGAGAGCCCGAGTTGCTTGCGTAAATATCTTAATTTCATAAATTGTCCTTTTAAAATGTTATAATATAAATATATGGAAATTTACGAAATTGTCAAGTTTTTTAGTTTGTAGTTTTATAGGGTTAAGTAATTTTATTAAGTGTAATTTTAGAATGTTGTTAAGTGCGAAATAAAAGCCAAGAATAATAAAATAATATTATTAAATTAAAAAATTAGGCCGTAAGCCATTTTTGCATATAAATTTTTTAAATTTAGGCTGTTTAGAAATAAAAAAAATACTTGGCTAAGCGAAAGAAAAAAGCACGCAATTACGCGTAGTTATTAAATAAGAAATAAAAATTAAAATTAGTTAAATTGGAAAAATTCAAAAAAATAATGCGCTTTATTATATGGATGTTTGGAAAATTTAGAAAGTTCAAGGCAGATTTGTGGTGAAAAAAAATTGACAAAAAGTTTTATATAGTTATAATTAATTTGGTGAAAAATCACTTTATCTTTGTGTACCCAAACTGCTGGCCAGTAGATTGGGCATGGGATGTGTAGCGTGATTGCAGAGCGCGTGGTTTTTTTTACTAAAAATATTACAAGGAGAGAAATCATGACGAAAACTAGAACAATTTTTGGGTTTTTGTCCGTTCTGTGCCTGGTGATTCCCGCAGTGTTCCTGCTGTCCGCGTGTGGCGAGACTCACGAAGCGGGAGAGGCTTGGTGTTACAACGACACCGAGCACTGGCACAACTGTGTAGTCGATGAGTGCGACGAGCAGTTTGATGTAGGGACTCACGTTTTTGGCGACTGGGAAGTTGTTACTCCCGCTGGCTGTGTGACCGAAGGCGTAGAACAGCGCACTTGTGTTTGCGGAAAGACCGAGACCCGTCCGATTTCAGCGACTGGCCACACCTACACTACTGGCCAATGGGCTGAAAAGACCCCTGCAACCTGCGAAGACCCGCAAATTGAGTTTATTAAGTGTGACAACTGCGATGCAAAAATCACTAGAATTGGCGACCCAGCACTTGGCCACGACTGGAACGACGGCGTAGTAACCACCGAAGCTGATTGTATCCACGACGGCGTAAGGACTTTTACCTGTACTCGCGACGGCTGTGGTGCAACTAAGACCGAAACAATCAAGGCAACAGGCGAACACGTATGGGGCGAGTGGGTAGTTGACGAAGAAGCAACCTGTACCGAAATCGGCCACAAGCACCAAGACTGCACCACACCTGGATGTGATGCGGTAAACAACGAGAACATCAACGCCCTTAGCCACCTTTGGGACGAGGGTGTAGTAACCACTCAACCTGACTGCGTTCACGAGGGTGTTAAAACCTTTACCTGTACTCGCGACGGCTGTGGCGCAATTAAGACCGAGCCGATCGACGCAACAGGTGAGCACGTTTACGGCGAGTGGATTCAAGACACTCCCGCAACCTGCACAACTACTGGTACTCAACACCGCGTTTGCGCGACCGAAGGCTGTGGCCATGTCGAAAACGGGACAATTACCGAACTTGGCCACCTTTGGAACGAGGGTGTAGTAACCACCGAGCCCACTTGTACGGACAAGGGTGTAAAGACATTCACTTGTACCCGTAGCGGTTGTGAGGAAATCAAGACCGAGCCAATCGACGTAAACCCTGACAACCACAAATTTGTGGAACACGTTTGTGAGTACTGCGGTGCTTATGACGACAAAGTTGTAGCAACAATCACAGTAGGCGAGGATACAACTGCTTATACCGATTTAGCGAGCGCATTTGCTGCTGCTACAAATGAGCAAACAATTGTATTGGAGAAAGACACTGCAATTGCCGCTCTTATAGAAATTAACACTCCCGTAACTCTTGATTTGGGTGGAAACACTCTTTCAGCGAGCGGGAACAACGGTCTATTAGATGTGTACAGTGAACTCACCGTTAAAAACGGTACCGTTCAATCTGACCACCGCTGGGCTGTCTTTGTAGAGGGTGGCGCTGTGTTTACTCTAAACGCTGATGCAACTCTTATTTCAAACGCTTTATTCGAGGACTTCCCAGAGGGCGCATCCTTTTCAACCTTATCAGTAATTGGTGGTACTGCACACATTTATGGTACTATCACTTGTGTGAACAGTTTTGCGGTTGCTGGTAACGGAAATGCTGGAAACAACGCTAACATCTATGTTTACGAGGGTGCTAAAATCTCTACTCAACACGAAATCGCCCTTTATATGCCTAGCGCTGGGACTTTAACCATTTCTGGTGGTACTATTAGCGGACAGGTAGCCGTGTACATTAAATCTGGTACTGCTACAATTTCAGGCGGTGTGTTCAACGCTAGTGGCACTCACGCTGATTATTCGTACAACGGAAACGGTACCGACCCTACAGGAGATGCAATCGTTATTGATGCGTGTGGCTACCCAGGGGGTAACCCGAAGGTAACTATTACTGGCGGCGAGTTTAATGTAGCGGATGAGGCTGCGCACGGAATCGCGTACTATATGTACAACAGTAACGGAAGTGAAGAAGATGTAGAGGTAGCAGAAGGCTACGCTGACGACTACTACACCGAAGTTGTTCCCGCAGCGACCGAAGAAGAAACTACTGAAAGCGGTGGGACAACCGAATAGTTACCGAATAATTCGAGATTTAAGACATCATCCTTACTAGGGATGGTGTTTTTTCGTTTTTTTGGCGAAAAGTGGCAAAAATTTGTGGGAAATAGTATTGAAAAATGTGTTTTTATGTGGTATAATCAAGGAGGCAAAATGACTTTTGGCGGAGGAAGCTATGGAAAAGGACACGCAAAACGGCACTATTGTCTACAAAAACAAGACTTTTGGAAAGGGGACATTCACGGGCGATTACGTTCACGGGACTTTGGGCGACTACCCGCACGGCTACGGAGTGGCGACTTTTAGCGGGGGTGCCTTGGATGGCTACTTTAAAAAAGGCGAGTTTTTAAAAGGCAAGATGACTACTCCTGTTGCCAATTTTGACGGAATTTATGAGCGCGAGTACCTAATCGAAGGGCGCGCGGACCTCAAAAACGGCGACTACTACGAGGGCGTTTTCCGCGACAAGACGGACATCAAAAAGTTCCGCAAAACCACCGATTACGGCGCGGTCTTTGAGGGCGAAGTCATTCACACTCAGGCGCAGGACGGAATTAATTTAGGGCTTGCGCGCGGAACATTGCGGGAGCAGGACGGCAGTGTGCAAAAGGGCGTGTTTTTCGTTACCTTGCCAAATAATGCGAGCCCGAATTACAAAACGCAAGTCGAGAACTTTTCCAAAAATCGCTTCACTTTTACTTTAATGAGCGGTAAGGCCAATATTCATTTTGCCGACGGGGCCTTGTTCAAAGGTTTTAGAATAAACGGGGCCGAAAATGTGAACATGCTCGGGTTGAGCCTCCACGACGGGGCGATGCTCGCGCAGGCGATTAAGCACACTTTTGACTCAAGTCTGCCACTTAGCACGCAACTCAACCTCGGTGCAGAGGCGGTGCTGATTAAGGACAAAAGTTACCAGGAAATCGTAAACGGGGTGGAATCAAAGCCCAACTTTTTCGGCATCCTCACTCTAAACTCGGGCGGGAAAAAGTGCACGATGTCGGGGTACTTTGACATCTACCGACAGGACTTTAACGCCAAGCCCGTGCGCGCGTATGTGTTGACCAGCGGGATGGTTACGGCAGAGTTGGAAGAGGGCACGCTTTCTGCCACAAACTCGCAACCTATGCATGTCTACACCGACGGCACTCGCGTAGCGAGCCCGCTAAAATACGTCAGCGGAACCCTTAGCGACACGAAAAATGCGACCGTGTACACGGGGCTGTTTGAATTTGACCAGTCGCGCGCAAAAGAGTTCGAGTTGGACCTTGCTAAAAACTTAAATTCGGGCCTAAAATTCGTGCACGGCGTAATAGAGGCGACCAAAAAGGGCCCCGACAGCACGCTATCTTTTGTCGTTAAAAACGGGCCAAACTTTGTGCGTAGCGAGGGTGAGATTGTGTACTCGAACGGCGACTATAAAAAGGGCGAGTTCGACCTCGAAATAAAGCGTGGGGCGCAAGTGGAGCCGAGGTTTATAAGAGGCACTAGGCAAAAAACCATCGACACCACCGCGCAAAACGGCAAAAAGACCGTGTACACGCTCGAAAACTTCGACCTTGCTCCGCGCAAGTTCGGCTTTTTGGAGAACCCGAAACTACAAAATTCGGCTACATACTTTGGCGACATCGTTTCGACATCTGAGCGGGCGGACGGAATGCGCATGACGCACTCATCGGGCGCGTTCAGCGGGGACTTCGAGGCTATGGACTTTGACCTCATTGAGGGCGACATCAACAGCACTCTTACTGGGGCAAACGGCTACTCGCGCGTGTTGAGTATAATTAGGGTAATGATGGACGGCTACCCAGTTTTCCGCGGGAATCAAACGACGCGCAACCTTAACTCTGATAGTTTAGGGAAAATCGAGCGCATCGTCGAGGCGGGCGAATTCGAGTACGACGGCGAATCGGCGAGCCTTCTCGACGGTATGCTGAGCCTGAATACGCAGAACACTGAATGCAATCTCGAGACCAAGAACGGCGAGAGGTTTGTAGGCAAGACTGTTACAAAAATGGGAGAGGCGAGCTACACGAGGCTTGGGGAGTTCGTCATGGCGGAGCCGTATACGTTTTTGCTAAGCAAGGGCGAAATCGAGTACATTGAGCCTGAAAAGTCGTACCACGCGCTTTTTGATGCCGAGGGAATTGGCGCGTTCGACGGGGCGAAGTTCGCTGGCACTCTCGACGACCGCAGGGCAGGTACGCGGGAGATAATTACCACCGATGACCTAAGTAGCGTTTTTCCCGCAAGTTTAGAGCGCGTGCTCCCGCTAAATAATGCTCATTCGTTAAATAAAGAGAATTTTAAACTCACTTCACCGAAAAAAATTGAAAAACCTAAGAGCACTACTGCTTATCGCGAAATGCAGTAAAGTGCGCGAGGTTTTAATCAATAATTATTTATAATTTTAAACGCCTAAAAACTATAAATAATTATAAAAAATAGGATAAAAAATAGGGAAAATATTAAAAAATAGGCTTAAAAAAATAGGAAAGGAAAAATGGGAGAAAATAGAGGACATTGCTAAAAATAGGGCTTAAAAAGGGGAGAAAATAATTTAAAATTGCCTTAAAAATAAGGGGAAAGTTATTAAAAATAGGAGATTTTTTAAAATAGGGAATTTATGAAAAATAGGAAAGAAAAATAGGGCATAAAAAGGGGAGGTTTTATGAGAAAGGTGGTTTTGGTGTGCGTGGGGAGTTTAAAGGAAAAGTACTGGCGCGAGGCAATGGCTGAGTACACCAAGCGACTCTCAAGGTACTTTGACTTCCGCATAATCGAGCTTAGCGAGAGCAAGCTAACGAGGTCCACCGAGGCAGAAATTAGGAGGGTCGTCGAGGAGGAAAGCGCGCGCGTTCTCGAAAAAATCAAGGGCAAAACTGCGCTAATACTCGCAGTCGAGGGCGAGGAAATCAGTAGTCCCGACTTTGCGCACGAACTTAGCAGGGCCACCGACTACGGCGAGGTTTATTTCGTTATCGGTGGGAGTTATGGCCTGAATGCCGAGGTAAAGCGCGCGGGAAAAATGATTAGTTTCGGCAGAATTACATACCCGCATCAACTCATGCGCGTGATTTTAGCCGAGCAAGTCTACCGCGCCGCCACAATTCTAAATAACATCGAGTATCATAAATAAATCTTTAAAGAGTGATTTCTAAATCACTTTTTCTTTTTTTAGCAAAAAAAGCTCTGCTTATAAATCGCTTGCTTGGATGCAGTGCGAAGTCGCACACACCGAGCCAGCCAAGTGGCCTTTTTTTTATTAAAATAATGTTAGGAATTTGTTAGGGGCTGGAATTTGTTAAAATTTTCGAAATACGGGGAGTTTTGTTTGACAAATAGGGCTCGAAATTATAAAATTAAGGTGTATTATCGTAAATTCTACAAAATTAGAGAATATTGTGGCAATTTTTGGCGAAAAATAGGATAAAAAAGGGGGCTAAATATGTTAGGCAAATACGCAACCGCGCGTTTCGGCGTGATTATGGGAATAGTTGTATCCTTGTGTCTTGTGGTGGCACTCGTGTGCGTTTTCGTTCTGCGCCCGACACCTCAAACTCAAAACACGACCCTTGACCAGAGTGGGCAGGAGTTTATCGAGGTCGAGGAGTCGTATAACGAACCTAGCGAGGCTGCCACCGAGAACCCTTATCAGCCTAGTGGCGTAAATCAGGGCTCTGTTTATTGGGAGCAAATTGAGAGTGGTTACTACGAGCTTACCGCCGTTGCGCACAGGGCCGAGCCTGAGGATGACGACCAGTCGAGCTTTGTGTTCGCTTACTGGCAGACTAGCAGTGGTACCAAAATCTCGGGCGATGCGACCATTCGCGTAAAGACCTACACGACTGGCAATGCCGTTACCGCTAGGGAGTACGTGCCCGTGTTTATTCAGGAGACACAAAATAATGGCGCACCGACAAACCTTGTCCACTACATCACAAACTTGCCTTCAATTAACGACGAGTACTTTGGGCAAAACGGCTCTGCTGGGCACATCTACATCTTGCAAAACGACATCGTGCTGGACACTTCGTTTAACCCGATTGGGTACGATTCGTCTTCTACCACAAACTACACCGCATTTGCTGGCGTGCTGGACGGGAACGGCCACACAATCGAGAACCTAAACATCAACTCTGGCGTGCAATACGTGGGCATTTTCTGTGGTCTCAATGGTGGAGTTGTGAAAAACCTAAACATTATTAGTGGCACAATTTCTGCATCGAACGCGAGCGCAAGTGTTGGCTCAATCGCTGGCGTTATGGTAAATAGTCTAATTTCTCGCTGTGAAAACCACGCTGCAATTGTTGCGTCGGGCTCGGGCGGAACTGCTGCGGGCTTTGTGGGCACAGTAAATCTTACCGAGCAGACTATTAACGGCGCGCTGACAAGTGCACTGTATAAAAACGAAAACTATGGCGCAATTCGTGGCAACAGGGTCGGCGCAATCGTGTTCGATAATAAGGAATTTATTGACAGCAATACGCATGTTGCAACCCCCGCTGCCTACCTAATTCAAAACGTAAACCAAGGCAGTTTCCAGACTGACACCGCTAACGAAACATCGAATTAAATAAAATTGCTAAATTTAATACAATATAAAATTAAGCAAAATAAGATATAAAAATCTACAATAACTAATAAAAATAAGTGCAAATTTTGCACTTATTTTTGTATATTCATAATATACTGACCCTGCGACTACGCACCCGTCCGTGGGGGACTACCCTCAATTATTTATAATAATAAGGGTGGCTGTTTAGAAAGTTACCGCCCTAGTGCTACGGCGCCCCTTACCGCCATGGGGTGGCTTCACCCCCGCCCGCGCCTACCCGCCACCCTAAATAGAAAATAAAATCCAAAAACTACGGAGCCACCTACCGCCCCGGGGCGACTTCGCCCCCTAGAAGTCGAAGTAGAAGGTACTGCCTTTGCCGAGCTCGCTCTCGACGCCGTAAGGGAAGTTGTGGTAGTTGAGAATTTCCTTGGCAATCGTGAGGCCGATTCCGCTACCCGTCGTGGCGCGCTTTGCACTGTTCGAGCGGAAATGACGGTCGAAAATGTACGGGAGCTCGTCCTTGCTAATGCCGATGCCGTGGTCGACCACTTCGAAGTGGAAGCGGTGATTGTCGTCGGCACGGCGAAGCGTAACGGCAACGCGCTTGTCCTGGTCAGAGTAGTTGATTGCGTTGTTAATAAGGTTGATTATGACCTGCTCAATGCGCTTTTTGTCGCCGAAAACGTAGGCGCGCTTGGGGTAGGTGAAGGTGAATTCAAAGTCCTTAAATTTCTCGGTGTAGAATTTTTCGAACTTTTCGAGGCTGGTAGATAGGTTAAAACGCTCGAACTGGTACGAAATCGCGCCCGACTGCATTTTGGAGAGGTCGAGCATGTCGTTAACCAAATACTCGAGCTTGTCCGCCTCTTCGATGATGACTTGCAAGTGCTCGGCGCGCTTTTTGGGGTCGTCCCCGCTGATGTCGTTTATCATTTCGGCGTAAGATTTTATCATAGTAAGGGGCGTGCGGAGCTCGTGGGAGACGTTTGCAATGACCTCGTTGCGCATGTTTTCGCCCTTTTTGATTTCGCTGATCGCGTAGTTAAGGGTGTCCGTTAGCTCGCTGACTTCCTTGTACTCGCGCGACCTGAATGTTACGTCGAGGTTGCCGGCACTAATTTGTTTTGCCTGGCTTGCTATCTGCGTTATCGGGCGGGCGAGGCGACGCGAGAAGATGTACGACAGCACGAACATGATAACTAAACTCACGGCCGTGATGATGAGAAGTAGGTAGACAATGACGTTTATCGTGTAGCTCGCGGGCGTGATGACGGAGCTGACGTAGAAGTAAACGGGCTCGTCGCGGGCGGTGTCGTACTCGACAAGGCCGTAGATGTAGGAGTTATCTTGCTCGTAACTACTGCTGGTAAAGCCAACTGCGTCCTCCTCCTGGTTCTCGAGCATGTTCACAAAGAGGCGGATGGTGAGGATGAGGTCCTGCTGGTCGGTGATGCGCGAGGAAGAAAAGCGCACTTGGTACATGTCGCCCGCGATTGTCGTGTCCTTGGTAAAAATTACGATGTTGCAGTCGTTGACGACGGAGAGCTCGAGTAGCGAGTCCTCGTCTTGGTTTTGGTAAAAGCCGACTGCGAGCTCGGCGGTTTCGCGGACTTCGCGGGACTTAATCATGCCGAAAATGGAGTCGAAAAAGACGACCTCCAAAATCCAAATTATGGCCAAAATCACGCACATTATTATCAAAAATGTCGTGATTAAATTAGAACTAATACTGCGAATGTCTGTATTATTTTTCATGATTTTATCCTTTGGGTGGCGGAGGTGAGTGGCCTCACTCGCGGTAGGGGGGAGTAGGTGCTGGGCTATGTCTTTCTGTTGTTATTAAAGTATTGTAGTTTTGGGGTGAAGTTTCCGCGGGCGGTAAAGTTATCCCGTATATATTAAACTTTGTTTTCTACTTCTACCATGTGTGCGATTTCGCACTTTCACGCGCGGTAGGGGCGAGTAGCCTCGCACGCGGTAAGGTTACTCGCCACTGATTTCGAATTTGTAGCCGATGCCACGAATCGTGTGGATGTACTCGGCACACTCGCCAAGGTGCGCGCGGAGCATCTTGATGTGCGTGTCCACCGTGCGTTCGTCGCCGTCGTAGTCGTAACCCCAAATCTCGTTGAGGAGCTTCTCGCGGGTAACTACTAGGCCCTTGTTGCGAATCAACGCCCACAAAAGGTCGTACTCCTTTGCCGTCGCGTGCACATCGACACCGTGAACAAGTATGCGCTTTGACTCGGGGTCGAGCTTGAGCGCGCCGATTTCCTTGAACTCGAGATACCCCTGCGTCCGCCTGAGCACTGCCTTGATGCGAGCAATGACCTCTTTCGGCGAAAAAGGCTTCGTGATGTAGTCGTCAACGCCCAGGGAAAAGCCTAGGAGCTTGTCCTCCTCTTGCGTCTTCGCGCTGATGAGAATCACGGGCGTGTTCTTGATTTCGCGGAGTGCGCGCACCGTCTCGATGCCGTCGAGCCTGGGCATCATGATGTCAAGTAGCACGCAGTCGTAGTTGTTTTTCTCGATTTTTTCGAGTGCCTCAATGCCGTCATACGCGCAGTCGACCACAAAGCCGTTAAACTCCGCGTACTCGCGAAGCACATTTACAATGTTTTTCTCGTCATCTACAATCAGTATTTTGCTCATTTTTTCTCCTCGTTTTTTGGTTTTATGAGTGGCTGTTAAAAATCTGTTGTCATCGAGTTGTAGTTTGGTAGTTGCGTGTAGATTAAAAAGTAAATTAAAAAATGGTTGCAAGTTGATTAAAAGTAGATTAAAAATAATTGTGCTTTAATTTTTAAAAGCGAATACAGGCCTAATTCTTGCGCCCATTACTACCATTTTACCACATATCGACATTTTACGCAAGCCCTGTGTAATTTTCGTGAAATTCATGGCCTCTTGCACCCATATTTTTTAAAATTTCACCCCGCTTTTTACTACAAACATAAAAAAATCAAAAAAAAATCACGAAAAATGCCGAAAAAACCAAGCCTAGATTGTAAAAGTATAAATTATTTTATAGTTTTATTGCGGGGGGGATACATTAGCTTTTATTAATGCGTAAATATAATGCTTTTTAAACCCTTAATTAAATTCCCAAAAATTCTAAAAAAATCGAAAAAATTACTTAAAAATTAAGAAAATTAAAATAAAAACATAAAAAAATCAAAAAAAATTTCACAAAAATTTCAAAAAACTACGAAATTTTGGTCATAACTCTTGACAAAAAGCATATACTATGATATCATGTAAATACATCGCGGGGTAGAGCAGTCCGGCAGCTCGTTGGGCTCATAACCCAAAGGTCGTAGGTTCAAATCCTACCCCCGCTACCACAAGCAAGGAGAACGAGAAAACTTTTGCGAGATGCAATCTCGCATGAGTGGACTTGTTCTTTTTTTTGTGTCGCATTTGTGCGTAAACAACAAAAAGGGCAAGGACACTTGCGCTAATTAGCGCAAAAGTTTTTGAGTGGCTTGCGCAGTAGTCTACCGCAAGGGCGTTAGCCCGCGGATAGACAACAATTTTCTTGCCTTTTTTGGTGGCGGGGGTAGTCTTTATGCGCTACGCGCATTGCACACAATGTGTGCGAACCTACGACCGTATGCCGTAAACGGCATATAACTGCGCTCGGCCTAGAAATGCGAGCATTTCTATTCCTTCGCTTGTTATCGTAGAACCAAATCCTACCCCCGCTACCAAAAAAGGCACCACCCGCTTGGCGGTGTTTTTTCTTATTTTCTTGCCTTTTTTGGTAGCGGGGGTAGTCTTTATGCGCTACGCGCATTGCACACAATGTGTGCGAACCTACGACCGTATGCCGTAAACGGCATATAACTGCGCTCGGCCTAGAAATGCGAGCATTTCTATTCCTTCGCTTGTTATCGTAGAACCAAATCCTATCCCTTTTAAGCGGAAGGGAAGTGATTTAATTTATATTATTTTTAAAGTAAAAGCAAACTTAAAATAAGTGCTACCGCAAGGGCGTTAGCCCGCGGATAGACAACAATTTTCTTGCCTTTTTGGGTGGCGGGGGTAGTGCATATGCTCGCGGAAGCTTTTTAATATTGAATTATTTAAGGGCTTTTTTCATTCTCAAATAAAAGCAAAAATAAAATTTGACATCATTTTTGACATCAAATTTTACTTTAAAAAACTTTTAATATATGACTTTGTTCATTAAGGACAACCTAAAAATTTTTAGGTTGTTTTTTGTGTTTTGTGGGAGATTTTATTATACTTGAAGTTGATTAGGTCGCATTTGTTGTGTTTAGTTTGGTTGAGCTTTGGGGGGAACCGTGAATAATTATGCAAAAATTAAATAAAATTTGTAGAAAATTATTGACCTTTCTTGCAAAAAGCATTATAATAATAGCAATTAGGGGTAGATTATACAGGAGGGTATAACTATGGAAAAATTATCTTTAACACCTGAACAAAAGGCTCTGATGAACCAAACCGAAAATATCATAAAATCGGGCAACGTGAACCTGATGCTAAAGCACTTCGCGATTCTCATGGGCGACGGACTGACGCCGACTCCGAGGCAGATTGCAAAAGTATCCGCGCACATTTACAAAACGGGCGACGAGAACTTGAACCTTGACTTCGCTGTGGAATTTGGCGGAATGGGGGCGTTCGTTGAGAAACTCGGCGAAATCGTTATCGAGCGCGGAAACAGCGAGGACAATTTCGACTTCGCGCAGTACGTAGAGGGCGCGGACATTGTGGCGCACGGCCGTGCGATTCGCAAAAAGCGCAACAAGCTGTGGTGGAGTGCGTTCATGCGCAGATTCCCAGAGCAAGCACGCGTGATTATGCAGGGCAATGAGCGCACCCGCGAGCCCGAGCGTAGTCGTGAGCGCGCAAAGGAAATGGTCCACAGCAGATAAATTGCGTTTTGGCATTGTACCGAAATTCAATCAAATTGACTGAAAAATAATAAAAAACTAGAAATTGCAAAAAATACGAAAATGTAGAAAAATAGTGAAAAATTAACAAAATATTGTTAATCAGCCGAAATTTAAAATGCGAAAAATTAGCTAAAAATACTAAAATTTACTTAATTAAAAATAGAAAAATTAGCCGAAACTATCAAATTTAATTAAATAAAAAAATAGCTAAAATTATTTAAAAATCACTAAAAAATCAAAATTTTCGTAAAAAACGTTAAAAAAAATCAAAATTTTGCAATTTTTAGCATAAGAATTTAGCCAAATTCAAAAATAACCAGCCGAATTTTTAAATATAGAGTTTAGCCGAAAGTAAAAGCCCGCGTTGTTGGGCTTTTTAATAAAAATGGGGGTAAAATATGGATACCGAAGCAAAAGAACAGGGCGCAGTCCCGACCTATGAAAAAAAGGATAGCGAAAAGGGCTTTGTCGAGGGAGAGCACGATGTTCTCAAAATGAAGGCACAGCGGTTCCGCGATGTCATCCAGAACGACCTGCTTGGCGACTTCGATGCGAGCGGGAAGTATGTGCTCTCGGAAGCAGTTTCTGCCGACCTGGTGGCCGTTACCAAAAAAATCGACTCGCACGACCAAAACGGCACGCAGGGCAGGGCGTTTGTCGGGGACCGAATTCTGTACTTTAACCTAACTCCGCCCGCCTTGAGCCCCGCAACCGAGGGTAACGCGTACTGCTACCTGCAACTCCTCGAAGAAATTCCCAGGATTAACGGCTACTACATCGACACGCTTACCTCTGTCGTGGCGACCTACGAGTACAAAAACGACGAGTACTTTTACGACCGTGCGCTCGAGGTCTTTAACTTCAAGGAGTACAAGGCCGACGAGACGGTCGACACGCAGTTGATGCCCGAGTCGCTTTCGGCAAGATACGCGTACACCGCTGCGATGTTAAAGCAGGCGCAGGAGCCCATGGACAATCTCGACGAGGCTTACTTTAACAAACGCCTGCAACTGCTGTCCGAGGACCCCGAACTCGCGATAATTTTGGCCGAGTTTTCGAACAAGCGGAGCAAGCTCGAGCCTTATTTTGCGAAGGCAGAGAACAAGTACCAGTTCTTAAACGAGATTTTGGACGAGGTGCTCGAGATGCCCGCGTGCAAAAAGGCCCTCGAGAAGTCGCCCGTCAAGGACCGAATGGTCGAGGCGGACAAAAAGGCGTACCAGCTGGTCGAAAAGGTCGAGGTGCGCGTGCGCGAGGACAACCGCACGAAAGAGGCCGTCGAGCAGGCGATGTTTACCGACCTTGCGGAAAAGCCCGCGCCGAAGCCCATGCCAAAGCAGGTTAAAAAGGGTGCGTCGTTCGAGCTCTTTGGTAAGGGCGTGCCTGTTATGAAGATGCCCGCGTACAGAGGCGGTGGCGGTGGTGGCAGAAAGGGTGGTGGCGCGCCCAAGCCAAAGGAAGCCGAAAAGCCAAAACCGATGTTTATGCCTGGGCCTGCGCCCGCGCCACAGCACCAGCCTGGCTCTCCCTTTGCTCGTGAGACTGGTGGCTTCGACCACTCCCAGCAACAGGGCAAGGGCTTCGACATGGAAATGGGCAAGTAGTTTTGATTGTTAATAATTAATTTTTATTAATAGAATAGAAAAAGATTGAGAATTTTCTCAATCTTTTTAACATTTTAATTTACTTTATAAAATATAAAAACTCACTTTATTCATAAATTAACTCTTAAAAAAATAAAATCGCTTTTTATAAACTAAATATAAATTTATCATTATTTTTTGAGGGGTGAGCCACCCCTCGTGGGCGGTACGTTTATCCGTAGATATTAGACTAATTCTTTCTAAAAGGTCATTCTGAGCCCGCCCCGCGTAAGCTCTTAGACGAAGGATCTATTCCTCTAAAAACATTGCTAAACAAATCGTAAAGATGTAGTTAAAAAAGCGGAAGAAATGAGATTCTTCGTCTCAGGCTTCGTGGGGCGGGCTCAGAATGCCTTCCCGCTTGCGGGAAGTCTGGCGCGCAAGTGATTGCCTTAATGAGAAAAGAATGCTCTCGCGCCAGCCCCATAGCCTCTTAAACCGCGCCATCCTAGTGTCCTTTAAAAATTACGGGTACGATATACTTTATTATCGTGTGTGCGACTTCGCACCGCGTCAGCCCAGTGGCCTTTAAAAATTATGGGTATGGTTTGCTTAATTATCGGCCGTGCGTTTATGCACTTATTCGGTTTTAAATTCGGGATGAACGGTATAGATATAGTTTAGTAAGGCTTCGCGCTCGGCTGGAATCATTTTTAAAATAATATGGAAAAGTTCGTTGTTCACGTTTTGGTGCTTGTAGTCTGGGGCAAAAAATCTTTCGTAACTTACGCCCAAAGCCTCGATAATTTCGCACAGCATTTTAACAGTCAGACCGAAGTCGTGGCTCTCGAGTTTTGCTATGTAGTTGTCGCTCTTGCCCAACCGTCTGCTCAATTCTGCCGAGCCGATATGCGCCTCGGTTCTAAAATACCAAATTCGCTCGATGACACCATTTTCTGTTAGTTTTTCCATTTCTTTTTTAATGTCCATAACTATTCATCCCTGTGTTTTTAATAATTTTACACCATTTTTCGCCAAATCCATGTAACTAATACGGAAAAATTTAGTTTGTATTGTATAAATCTATACTTATTAGAGAAAAAATATAAAAAATAGGGTAATTTATTAATAATTTTTATTTTTTTACCACCTATTAGGGAATTAAATTGACTAATAGGGTATATTTTGTTATTATTAAATATAATATTACTCTATTAGAGAAAGGGATGGGGGGATATATGAAGAAAACTGGCTATTTATTCTCACTTTGTTCATTTTTAACTTTTTTAGTTATATTTGTTTTTTCTCTTGTTGCTTACTTCACCCTCCACCCGCAACTCAAAACTCCTACTTCAGCCGCCACGGTGACTGAAAGTTTTACTCTTGATTCCTCTTATCAAGCAAATGTTACTTACGATAATACATATGGTACTATTGTGTCTGTGACTGGAAATGTAACAGTTTGGGGTTTAAGAACACCAACTATCGATGTAGTTTTAAATAGTGGATATATTTGGATTGCTAGTAGTTTTCGTATTACAATAACAGGTGATCGAAATACCTCATGGCTTTATTCATTTGACAGAAACAACAATCAGTGGGTAAATAATAATCAAAGCCTTGGCTTAATGTTTAATAATCAAATAAGTTTTACTTTTCCGTTTGAAGATTTGGTTGCACGTCCTTCCTACGAAATATCATACAACCTAAATGGTGGTAGTTACGGTACACGTCATCCTACAAGTTACAACACGTCCACCAGCCTGCAAACCATGTCTATTTCAAACCCCACGCGCGGAGGAGGGTACACTTTTAGTAGTTGGTCGATTTCGCGGTCGTCGAGTGGGGGAAGTAGCCCTTATTTTTCTGGAACTAGGCTATACATTCCCGCAAATTCCTATGGTAATATCACTCTAACAGCCAATTGGACAGCCCGCAGTTACACGATTACGGTTAATGCAAACGGAGGAAGTATTAGCGGTTCGCCACCAACTACTTACTCGACTTCCACGAGCGCACGAAGTTACACAATCGCAAACCCAACCCGCGACTATTATACTTTTACAGGCTGGACTCTTACACGTGGCGGGAATTATGGAGGCAACAGCCCTACGATTTCAAACGACACTTTGTCCATTCCCGCAAACTCTTACGGAAATATCACTTTGACGGCTGGCTGGGAAATACAAAAATTTAACCTTACTTTCCGCTCGAATAATAC
>CALWKF010000018.1 GCA_944381215.1 uncultured Clostridia bacterium | reverse complement strand
GGTTCGCCATATGTTTCAGAAGATAATGTAATGTCTTGCGCAATGCAAGCGTTCATTGCTTGCTATTGCGCAATATCTCAGTTACATGATGATAAACGATGTGCGATATGACGTAAATTATGCAAGTGGTGAAATTACGAACGTGCCCGCGTGCCTAGGTATTGAGTATATGGCCTATTATGACGGCTCGCAAATTTACTTTAATATCGTTGGCCTAAATGACGCGCTCGAAATTGTGTTATATCTCTCAAACGCACCACGCGACCTTGTTAGCGGAGGCGGTGGGATGAGTATTGACGGCGTGGCTATTCAATCGACTTTTGGCGGTAGCGCAACAGTGGTGGGGAGTATGGGCGACAGCATAATCTTGGCGGCCAAGGTCGCAGCAAAAGGCTACAATTTTGTCGGCTGGTACGACGCGAATACTGGCGACCTGATTAGCGCCGAAATCAGCGCAACCCTTGACTACGAAACTATCGAGGGTAAAGTCATCGAAGCCCGCTTTGAGCCAATCGACCAAACTAACTTTAACGACCAAACAAACAACGCTGGCGACTCGATGATATAAAAAAGCGTAATCAAAAAAATCGAAATTTTAATTAGAATTAATTAATTTCTTTTATTTTTATTTTTATTTTTATTTCACAATTATTTATTAAACTACTTTTCTCTCATGATTATTTATAAAATCGCCAAAACAAAAAAGACACATAAATTTTATAAAAAGAGTAGGGGTATATTGATAAAAATTTAAATTAAAACCTTTCAAAATTTATAAAAAAACACATTTTTAACACGAATTTTAAGTACTATGCAATGATTTTTGCTAGTGCTTTTTATTTTGCATAGTACTATGCAATTCGCTAAAAATACGCAAAATTATTCGCAAAATAAGTACTATGCATTGCTTTTTACTTAATATTTTGCGAATTTTATAGAGTAACTACAAGTTTAAATGATTTTTAAAGGATAGCGACTAAATATAAAATAATTAATGTACTTGCACAAAAATTTTTAGAAAAGCATAGAGTACTTTAAAAATTCGAGGAGTGGTCTATGCCTTTTAATGATCCAAGTGATTTTTTAATAGCGGGGAACGATGAGCACGGGGTGAACCCGCCGACTCTGGGGAAGCGCACCCCTGTCATGCCGTACATTAATCGGCAAATTTATGAAAATGAATTCAATTATGCTGCTAAAAATGCCTTTTTGGCTGATTGTTTGCGAATTGGCTTTAATATACTCGATGTCAAGCCTAATCGTCAAGACTTGTCCGTTTCGCAACGCGTAACAATAGTAAACCGCGCCCGCCCGAGTGCTTTGGTAACCTTTGCGTACAATGCGTACGGCGACGGCACGGAATTTAACAGTGCGAACGGAATCGAAGGCTTTTATTCGCCGTTAAACCCGTATGCAACACGGAGTCGAAATTTTGCGGATACGGTGTATAGTAGCATACTGCTCGCAATCGACCTAAATGGGCGCGGGGTAAAGCCGTTAGATGTTGGGATGCTCAGCAATGTAAACACCATTGCATGCCTAATGGAGTGCGGGTTTATGACTAACTTCCGCGAGGCGAGGTTGATGCTCGACCCTGATTTTGTAAACGCGGTCGGCAGGGGCGCGTGTCGCGGGGTGTGTCAGTACTTTAATGTTCAATATATCGATATCGAAGACCAAGTTTTTCCGACCTTAAGACAGGGTAGTCGTGGGAATTTCGTGAGATATTTGCAGTTTTTACTAAAAGTGGGCGGGTACTCGGTCGGCAGTGTCGACGGCGTCTTTGGCCCTAATACTGCGGATGCTGTGCGAGCTTTCCAGCAAGCGAACGGGCTCGATGTCGACGGAATCGTGGGCAGGCGCACCTGGTATAAACTCAACAACCTTACTCCGCAAGCCACCACTTTGCGCAAAGGCAGTTACGGTGCCGAGGTGATGTATTTGCAGAGAAGGTTATACAGCAAACTTTACCCCGTTGGTACGATTGACGGCATATTCGGTACAAACACCGAGAACGCGGTCAAGGACTTTCAGCGCGAGAACGGACTAGTGGTTGACGGAATTGTGGGGAGGGACACCTGGGCTGCTTTGGATGACGACAGTACCGCCCGCGACCAACCAGCAAGCACCTAACTTTATTAATTTACCCCTATCAAAATAAATTACAAAAAACTTGAAATTTGCACTTTATTTAATAAAATTTGGTATTATGTAATTATAAGAAAGATTAAAATTTAGGTACTATGCAAAATGTAAAAACTAATGCATAGTACTTAAAAAACGTGAAAAAAGTGCAAAATTTTGCGTTTTTTCGATAAAATTTGAAGATTTTTCAAAAAATTAGCACGAAATTTGATCAAAAATTAGATTGGCACAAGTACTTGATTAATTTGAATAAATATGTTATAATATGTCATATAAAACTTGAAGGAGAACATCTATGGAAAATGAAAATGTAAAAGAGGAGATTGTTGAGGCCGAAGCAAACGACGTTGATGTAAATGGTTATGACGAAAACCTTGGTATTAACAAAGAGGAAGTTCGCGAGAAGAGTTTGGAGGAAAGGGTAGAGGTTGAGGAGCCAAAAGAAAAGACAAACCCATTTAAAGATATGAGTATGGAAACCATCAACATCATCCTGAGTATCGGTGCAATTGCGATTTGCCTAATCGGACAACTATTTGCTTCAATTGGACTAGGCATTGTGTTTACTGTATTCTTCTGGATTGGTATTGCGTGTCTAATTGCATCACTGGCTCTCTACATCGTACAAATTATTAAAGACAAAAAAGTTGCTTTCACTCCAAATCTCGTGCTACTGATACTCGCTTGCCTCCTTTGTGCACCTAGTAGTATCATGATTGCTTAAAAACCAATCGCCCCTTCTCGGGCGGTTTTTGTTCTGCAAACACATTGTGGAAAAGTTTAAAAAATAAAAAAACTTGTATGGATTTTGATTAAATTTATGCAGTTTTCCACAAAAATAAGAAAATATATAAAAATGTGGAAAAATTACGCAAAAATTCAAACGAATTAAAGTTTTCCACGGTTGAAAAATCAAGTAGAGTTTTGCGCTAAAAGACTATATTTTTGGTGTAAAATAAATAAAAATAATTACCTCGAAAAATACTAAAAAATTATTAAATACTCGAGTTTTTATTTGACAGATAACCTGCACAAAATGTATAATATTAAAAGATTATAAGGTGTAAATTTCACTTTATTTTCGTATGCAATCGTAGCTCAGCTGGATAGAGCAGTGCCCTCCTAAGGCAAAGGTCAGCCGTTCGAATCGGCTCGGTTGCACCATTTCGCAGGTTTTAAAAACTCGGGCAATAATTAGGACTTGCTGCGAAACTTTGTCTTACTTACTTTTTTGTGACAAAATTTCGATTTTTTGTTTTAATTTTTTAAATTAAACCAAATCAAACAGTTTTTGTTTTGAATTGGGTAAACCAAATCAAACAGTTTTTGTTTTGAATTGGGTAAAACCAAATTTAAAATTTTTTTGTTTAAATTTAGGAAAATTTGTTTTAATTTGGGAAAATTAGGCAAAATAAAAGAAAATAGCGAGGTACATTATGAAATTGAGAAATTATCTACTTGCCATAATACTGGTCATGGTGGCACCCATGTGCTTGGTAGCGTGTGGCGAAGAGAACCCTAACACCTACGTGGATGTGGGCTGGATCGATGTGGCGCAAGAGGACACCACGATCGAAATGGCTATTAACTCTGGTAGCACCTACAAGCTAAACTACACGATCGTGCCTGCGAACGCGACTGATCCGCGCGTAACATTTGAATCGGATGACGAGAGCATTGCGCGGGTTGACGAAGACGGTGTTATTACGGCAGTTGGTGTCGGGTCCACCTCGATTACGGTGCAGTCTGTGGATAAGAGTAACGCCTTTGTCCGCATTACCGTAAATGTGCTGGCGAACAAACAGCAACTTGCGACCCCCGCTGGGTTTACCTACGACTCCGCTAGGCGCGAGCTTTCGTGGCAACCAGTTGCGGTAGAGGGGAGCCGTTTTGTGCCTCAGTACAGGCTGAACCTAAATATCGACGGCGTAGAGTCGACTCGTGTAGTGCCAAACACGACATTTACGGACATTATCGAGGGCTCGTTATACAGTGTATCCTTGCAGGCCGTAGGTAATGACTCAATGTACGACGACTCTGCTCCTACCGAGACAATCACATTTGCGCAACTTGCTAGCCCTGCGGAGCTGGGAATTGTTACCGCGCAAGAGGCAAACGAGCCAAACCGTGAGTACAGCGTGCGCTTTAAGCTCGCTAACTTCGCGCCTAGTGCTGAAAACTACGAAATCGAGTTTAACGCGACAAACAGCATTTTCAGTGCTGAGGACAGAGCGTTACTAGAAGAGGCTGCTAGTCCTGAAAATATCCGCATTGAAGGTGAGTACGCATACATCGACATCCCCGAGGGCCTTAGTCGCACCACATATAGCGTGCGCGTGCGTGCAATTAGTTCAGATGCGCGTTATTACACTTCGAGCTACTGTGAGGAAATAAGGTTTGCGAGATTGTCTTCGCCCGAGAACCTAAGCCTTGTCTACGTTGGGGACACCCAGCAGTTGAGCTGGTCCACGGTATTAAATGCCTCGCAATATCGCATACAAGTTGATTACCACATGAATGACGGTTCGGACCAAACATACTTCGTAAATGTTAGCGTTAGCAGTGGTTCCTCGACCGTTTACGACTTTTCAAACCTCACGGACAAGCCCGCTGACAACACCTATACCGGCTTTGACGTGTACGTGTTCGCAATCGGTGCTGATACTTATATTTCGGGTGTGAGGTACTTAGATAGTGATATCAGCGACCTGCCTGCAATGCAACAGCTTCACCCCGTTGAAAATATCGTGCTAGAAACTCTTTCCGACAGCCAAGAATACCACATTACTTGGTCTTCGGTAGACTATGCTAATACATATCAAGTCTACATTGGTACCGACGGCAGTTCGCAAATCACTGCTAGCGACAGGTCAGTTGGTAACACGAGCAATACAAGCTTCACCATTTCTATAAATAGTGAGTACTGGACCGTTGGAAATAACTACATAAAGATTGTGGCTCAACCGACAGACACTGGTTCTGGAAACTACATCGCGTCGACTCCTACCGTGTATGGAACGTTTATCAAACTTGCCACACCTACTAACTTCCACGTGTCAAATGGTGTACTCGTTTGGGAAGGCGTCGATAATGCTACCCAGTACGAGATAACCTTCGCTGGTGTGTCTACAAAACCTACGGTTGACGCTATTCCAGGTATGGATAACTATGAATATGCTCCTACAACTGCTGACATGCCTCAAGTTGCAGAAAACTACCTCGTGTCCATTCGTGCGGTTAACGACACGAACGACAACATGATTATCGATAGTAATGAAACGGATGTAATCGATATCAGCCGTTTTGCGACTCCTGCGAACCTGCGCGTTGTCGACGGTGAGCTGGTTTGGGATTCGAATGATGAATTCGGCGACGCAATCGGCACCGACATGTACGAGGTGAGGATAGAGTCGTTGGAGGGCGAGGAGTTGGCGGTCTTCCAGGCTTCGTCTGGCGTGTCCGTTGAGAATCAGCTCCAAAACCTCGAGGCATCGGACAGATACTTTGTATTCAAAGTACGCGCTATTAATATATATGATAATAGAAACTTTATAAACGGCGACTGGACCGAGGGCATTAGTACATATCAACTAGAAACCCCCAGCAACGTCCGCGTCGAGAACGGTGTGATTACCTGGGATGCATTCAGCGACATGAATGTTGAGGCAGGGCACACTGGTATTAGGTACGTTCTACGAATCGGCTCCCAAGAGTATGGGCAGAATTCCGACCCGATACTGACAATTAACTCGACCTCTGCAATTATCAGTGGTCTAACCGCGGGCTCGCTAAATTATACTGTGCAATTACAGGCTACAATCGTGGCTAGCGAGTCTGGGGACTTCGGTGTTACAACAAAGGGTAACGACACAATTTTCATAATCAACTCGAACTTCAGCGAACCATTCTCCGTGCGTCAACTTTCTTCGCCTACGGGTGTAACGATTATTGACGGCGTGCTGTACTGGTCGCCGAGTAACACGAGCCTAAATAACTACCGCGTAGAACTCTACCGCATAAACGAGACAAACGGCATCCGCTCCCGCGGTGAGTGTGTGTGGACTGGCGAGTTGCAACCAAATGACCCCGCAAGCCCTTCGTTCAACTTCGCACTGCAATGGGGACTCGACGAGGATGCGACTGCTAGCGTTAGCGACTCAACGGTACTCTCCGAAGGCGCAATTCCTAATATCGCGTACGGCGCATACGAGTTTGTGGTGTACGCAATCGGTACGAACCACAACATCACATCGAGCGCAAACTACGGATATTTGACAAGTTACGAAAGTGCTAGCGTCGAGATTTACAAACTCGAGACCCCAGTGCTGGACATCGTGGACGGCGAGATTAGGTGGGGGTATGTATACGACAACCTCGGCGGTACATCAAGGCAAGTGCGTAACTACATCATTCGCGTCGCTCGTAACACTGCCGACGGCCAAGATATATTCGAGTTTGTGGTCGACACAGGCTTTACGACGACTCTAAATGACCTGCCTTCGCGCTTCTACAACGACCAGTTGTTTGTCAGCATCCAGGCTGTCAGCGTGTGGGAGAGGGTGTACGACAGTGAGATGAGCGCGCCATATACCAGGCCCTCGAAGGCCAACCCCGAAACTGGTGTGTTCGTAGTTCGTAAACTACCCGCACCCGAGGTTGACCCAGTACACGTGGAAATCGACGGCAGAACTATTACTTGGACCGATAACGACAACGACGAGCAGAGCTTCATCATCCAAGTATACGAAAACAGTGCGCTGACTGGCGAGATTTTGAGAACTACTGCAATTGTCCAAGACCACGAGTACACCTTGCCCGACTACGGCAGTGGAAATTACTACATCGTGATTAGAAGACAAGGCTACACCCTAGAGGACCCGTCCGCGCCGACCGATCCAAACAGACAACGCGGTACTCAGTACATCAGTAGCGACTTCTCAGACAAACTTTATATCGAGCGTTTAGTTCGCCCGACGGGACTCGTGATGACCCGCGGTGGCGACTCAGGCGACGACCCAATTCTTTCGTGGACGGCAACTGGTGCTGGCGACTACATGAAGTTTAAAATTGAAATTTCATACGTGCTTAACGGCACCGAAACAATCGCTACATACTACATGCCATATAATCAAACCTCGCTAAACTTGTTCGGCAAGGCCTACGATGAGAAAGGCACCGAGGTCGACGTTATCGACTTCCCAGCAGGTGCGATTCGAATCACCGTGCAGTCTGTCATCGCTGGTGAGGGGACCGTAACAAATGATAGTGCAAACACTGTCTACTTAATGGAAGGTCCTAGAAGTGCAAACTACGCAGCATACGTGTACGCTGCACCGAACGTAACCTTTACCGACGGAATACTGTACTTTAATAAAACCAACCAATATGACAAAGGTCTGCAATTAGAGTTTGTACCGCTCACATTACAGAGCGAGGCTGACGCGGAGCAAAATACTCCAGTAACTTACTCAATTTCGGACGCAGACTCGATTAAAGTAAGCCTCAACCCGAATGTCAACACCTATTCGATGAGCACAGGCTTTGAGGTAAACCAGAAGTACCTGTTGCGTATTCGTGCGCTAGGTAACTCAAGTTACTTAATTACTTCCGAATGGGAAAACAGCCTGTATATTCTCGAAAGACTGGCTCCATTGGAGGCAAACAGCATAAACATGGGCATTGAGAATGAATCGCTGTACGACGGCTGGTACGTAAAGGACGGCGTGATTTACTGGAACGCAGTGCAGGGTGTGGCTGAATATGAGGCAACCCTTGCTGCAACTGACGGCTCTGGGGCTGTGTACAACGCCTTTACATTAGATGCAGACATCGCGACACAGCAGTACTCGAGCCCAGTAACTGGCATAAATTACGGCAGTTATAACCTACAATTTAGGCTGATTGGTGGCGGTACAAACACGCCCGCTGCAATTGTTGACGACTCGACAGAGTACTTGCTTGGCTATGTAACTAGCGATTTCTCAACTCCTCAACTCGTAACAAAACTTTACGCGCCGAACGATTCGAGCGTAAACGGCAGAACTGACGCATTTAGCAGAATTGTCGACGGCGAGTTTGACTGGGGTATTAGGGACGGCATGGATCAGTGGATCGACGAGAGCGGTGCTACAGCGTACCTTCTTGATATCGCCGACTACGACTCATTTACCTTCCCGTTAACCAACCCGACCGCACACTTTACCGCGAGCGAGGTATTCCAGCAATCGGCTGGCAGATACGATGTGTCTCTTTACTCAATCGGTAACACTTGGACTGGCACAAACGACGAAGGCGCAATCTACCTAACAAGTGACTCAACTGGCGTGTTTACAATCATTTACGGCGGACAAATTAGCGACTTAAATGTTACGAGCGGACAACTCAACTGGTCTGAGGTTAACAATGGGTCAAGGTCTGGTTATGATATCGAGTACATCTACAGCGGTAGTGATGAACAGCCAAATTACAGACGACTAAATACTAATACCTATTCATTTGATGACCTGCCCGAGGCTAAGGGACGAAACTTCAACTCCATTCGCGTGAGATATGCAGGTGAGGACGCTACCACGAGTGGAGCGTACGAAGGTTATGTAAACTGCATGTGGTCTACCGAAATGGTAAACATTACAAAACTTCCTGACATCGCGCTCACCGAAATGGATTCGGGTATTTCTAGATACTTATACATCAATGACTATGGTCAACTTGAATGGAACTATGGTGCAAACTACGGCGAGGGAACATTTACCGACTTTGATATCAATATGCACTTGTACCTTGATATTACATATCTTGGCACCTCTGTTGGTGGATACGCAACTGGTTGGGACCTTGCTAGAACAGTTAACTCGTTCGATGTGCCTGTAATCACGATTTCCGACGAAGACAGGGACAACGCACTCCTAGAGGACAACAACCCGTTAATCGGTACTGCTGGAATTATGAGATACAATATGTATGGTTATGTTGCTGGTACACGCGACACTACAACTGACACTTCATCGACTGGCGAGGTAATCTACTTAAATAGTAATACCTACGAATGTGGTGCATACAAACTTAACGCTCCAAACATGTTTGAACTCGACCAAATCAACGGCCCTGGACTTCGTCTCAACTGGGACATCAGTAGCAGTAGCCTGAGTGGATACGAGCCGTTAGTAGAGCAGGGTCAGAGCGCGTTCATTACCGTGCCTGGCGACACAATTCTGTTCTCATACTCCGTAAACAGCGACCCGACTACAAAGTATCACCGCCTTGTAAATGTGGAAGAGATTTCAAACATCCCGCTTTGGGAGCTTGCATACTACGACAACATCAGTCTAAAAGTGCTCAACAGTAATGGCGCAGCATTTGGTAGCTCGACACTCACACTACAGCAGATTAGCTTCCAGTACTTCACTGGTGGTAGCGGTGCGCCCGAGGATCCGTTTGTGATTGCGGACAACACGAGTGTAAGCAGTCAGTACACCGCCGAGTATTTACTCGAACTCGTTTACTGGCTACCCGAAATGTACTTTAGACTTGACCAAGACGTAACTTTGACTGACCTCAGCATTAAGAGCAATGGCGACCTATCCATGACATCTAACTATCCGATTCCTGCTGGAATTACAGGGACGGGTGTCGATGAGTCGTACGGCGAACTCATATTCAGCGGTGGTTTCGACGGCGACGGACACTCGATTAAGAATGTTCAGGTAAACAACGCTAACTACTATGGTTGGTGGCAGATGATTATCGGTGGCGACTTGCCAGAGGACACCCCAGAAAATAACTTCGAAAACCGCCGTGGTATCATAAAAGACTTAACAATCGTCGCTGATTCGATTAATGTGTCGGCACTAAATTACAATAGTTTCAACGGACTATTCGTACAACAAAACTATGGTTGGATTATTGGCTGTACTGCTGACGGCACTCCAAGTAGCGACCGCGAGGACGAAGGCGAGTATGTGCCTGTTATCCAAGGCGCGATTAGGCAGAATACCGTCTACATCGGTGGTATTGCTGGACTTGTGGGTAGGTACGACTTCACACAAGTAACCGAGGAATATGAGGATTACGACGGAATTGGTAGAATCGAAAACTGTACAAACCTATTAGACCTATCCATCATGCCTGAAAACGACCAGAACTACTCATCGTATGTCGGTGGTATTGCCGGTCGAAACTTTGCAGGTTACATAATCGGCTGTCAAAATGGTGTTGCAGACTCGACACTGCTTAGCAACCGTGCTACAATCCACGGCTTCTATGTCGGTGGTATCGCTGGATACACCTCGGGTAACACGATTACAGTAGATACCGAAGAGATAAATCAGTACTCCTACATCTCTGGCTGTGTAAACTATGGTAACGTGTCGACAAGATACGCTACAAGCGGTAGCGACATCGTGGCAAGTAGTGCTGGTGGTATCGCTGGATACTCGAGCCTGACTTACATCACGTACTGTATGAACCTAGGCACAATCTCAACAGATGGACTATCTGCACACCTTGGTGGTATCGCTGGTACGCAAGAAACTGGTGGATACACCCTAAGCTGTGTCGGCATCGGCGACATCACATATAACCGTTACTACGTCGCAGCAACAGGTGAGTACAAGCTCGCAACTAACTACATCTACACTGGTGCAATCATCGGTAACGCTACGAGTGGTAACATGGTTGCAGTTTGGTACTTAAATAACAACATAGTTGAACTTGATAACCAGGACGGCAACACTCCTTCTCGTACGACTGCTTCGCACCGCGACAACGGTGTTTGGGAGTCAATCTACATCGGTACCGACGACTTCACAAATGGTGCTGAAATTACGCCATTCCTAACAAATAATGACACCAAGATTAACCGCGTAACCGTGCAGGCGGCCGAGCAGACTGTAGACTGCATAGTTCTAAGGTACGATGGCCTAGTTGCACAATTCAACCTAATATTAGGGCAGAACCCGACACTTGTTTGGGTCGACCCGAACTCGCTTGATGGCTACATTCCTCCCTCAACTGAGGAGCCAACAGAGTAAATATATATTATATAGGAATATAAACTAGAATTTGTTGCCCGCGATTTGCTTCAATTTAAAACTAAAAATTCTTGCCCGTGAATTACTCAAATTTTAACCACTTAATCTAAAATTTTTACTTAATCAAACTAAAATTTCACAAATTTATTTAATTTTCTTCCATTTTAAAAGAAAAATTAAATTTAAATAAAAAATTTAAAAAATCTAGATTTTGTTGCCCGAGATTTGCTCAAATATTTTACACTAGAAAAAAGTGGGGGAGAGTATGGAAAAGGGTGCAAAAATTGCCATAGTCATAGTCGTAGCGTTACTCCTAATTGGGGGTATCGTTGCTTTAATATTTACTTTGAGACCTGCGGAGCGCGAGAACACCTCCCTAACTCAACGACTTGACACTCCTACTAACATCCGCGTCGACATGGAAAATAGAATTTTATCCTTCGACCCAGTTACAAACGCAGAACAGTACCAAATCTATATAAATGGTGGCCAAAACGCGTTTAACAGTAGCCAAACACAAGTTGACATTTCAAGATACATAAATGACTATGGACTATACTCCTTCCAGGTGCGCGCCCTGCACTCAACCCCTGATTATAACTCATACCTAAGCGACTCTGTTTTTGTAGAGTACTCCACGACTTTGCTAGCCCCCGCGAGCCTTTCGCTCGACTCAAACGATGTGCTTTACTGGACCTCGGTTGCAAACGCTGTTAGTTATAACATAATTATAGCCTCCGATTTCGATGCGAATGGCGACCCGATTCCACTAACTTCAGAGCCTCTCCGTTCCGACTCGAACAATTTTGACTTTTCAACCATTCTAAATCAATACCCATACAGTGAACTCGATTTCATCGCCTTTTATGTGCAGGCAACCTCGGTAAACCTCATTACTGGCGAGGAAAACGCGTACATCCATGAGAGTGAATTGAGTGAGCCTACAAACTATTTTAGGACAACCTCAATTCGCGCCCCCGAAATTAGGCTAAACCCGAGTGCCACGAATTTTAGCCAAGGGACTGTAAAGAGTCTAGTTTGGGAAATCGACGGGGCAGTGGCCTCATACGAGGTATACATTGACGGAATGCTAGCCACCACGATTCCTACAACAGGCATCGCGACAGGCACACAGTACTCTCTCGAACTCGACTCGCTTTTAATAAACGGCATTCCAGTTTCCGACACCTTGGGCTCACACAGCGTCTACATTAGGGCAGTGCCAAGGAGCAACCCGAATTTCGTAATCGCCAGTCAAGACAGCGAAATAATTACCTATTCGGTAACCCACACCTTGTCCACCCCCGACGCTAGCACCGTGAGAATTACTAAGGAAGGGAACAATCTAGTCATCCGCTGGGACCCAATCAGTGACACAAACCCTTACGACCCTAATACTCCATATGTTGCCTCCTCATATACGCTAGTGTTGCTTGCTAACGCAAATGGTCCAGATGAGGAGCCCGATTTCTTCGACTTTAAGACCGTGCAACAACTCGTGGCTCCGATGTACACAATCTCACTAGACGAGCTTGCCGATGTCGGCAGTTCGTTCTGTGTGCAGATTCAGGCCGTGCGCGAGGGCAACCAGTACATCCTAAACAGCCAGTTTAGCGCGATGTCGGAGGCATACGACGCGGTAACTCAATTGATGACCCCCACAAACGTGCGCGTAGTCGACCTAAACGGTGTTTACTCACTGTCTTGGCGTGAGGTAGAGGGCGCGCAGGCAGGGTACCTCGTGCGCGTGCAAGAGGCTAGTATGTCGGGCACAACCATAGTTTTGGGTAATGTAGTGCTAACTCAAACTGTTATGTCTACTAGCATCCAAATTTCCGACTACATGAGCGCGAACGGGTTAGGCCCAGGCATGTACGCAATTAGCATCATCACTCGCGGATACTCGGTCTACTTTGTCGATTCCGAACCGTCCGAAGTGATTGCATTTGACTACAAAGTCCGCTTAGCAACTCCTACGATTATTAGTATCGAGAGACAAGCCACAGACGTCGAAAATAAATACACTTTTGCGATGTCGTTTACCTACGTCGAGGGTGCACAGTACTATAACGTCCAAGTTGACAACAACGACGCAGGCGTTATCACTCAGCCCTCTTCGCGCCCCGCAAACGGCATAATTGTTGACACGCAATTTGTGTCAAACTACATAAACGGCTACGATGTGCCAGGGCAGTATAGGGTAACCGTGCAGGCAATCGTTAGAGACGACCTCGAGAACATCCACTACATAAATGGTGTGCCCTCGACCTCGTATACGATTGTAAACTCGTACCAGCACGTAGCACCCACAAACCTCCGCTATGAGCAGAATGGCAATGCTGTTTCACTTAAGTGGGACCCCGTTAAGACGGTTACCGACTCAAATGGACATTATGGCCTTGAAATCAACGGAAATCTAATTAGCAGTATCGACACCTCGGGCACATATCTCGAGGACATCAGCAGATTCCTGCGCCTCGGTAGCAACATAATTTCCGTTTATTCTGCCGACTCTGGGCAGTTATATATCGCGAGTGAACGCGTAACAATCGAAATGAACTACTCCTACGTGCTTTCGGGTAGCTCTAGTTTAGTGTACTCTGCGCTAAATGACACCCGCGAAGTGCAGATTATAATTCCAGGGTTTAACCAGTATGTTACTAACTACTACCTCGTATTTGGTACGGGAGAGACCAGGAGCGTCGAGGTTAGCGAACGAGATGAGGACGGAAACCTACTCGGTGGCTCGGACGCGATAATCAACGTAGACTCGACCTGTCTGCCACTTTTCCAAGAAACTTCTATTACAATCTACGCAGGTAAAATCGATGCCGACACCGACCAGGCAAACCTAACTCCGTGCAGTTGGACTACCTCGTTTACCAACACCTTCTTCATGGACCCACCCGAAATGAGTATAGACACAGATACTTATACACTTACTCTATCAGTGGCACCCGAGTCCATTCCGTACACCTACGCAATCGAGTGGCGTCTAACAGGGCCTACGGGAAATCACTCGACCTATATTAGAGATTTTACGAGCAATACTTTTACAATCGACTTGACTACGCTCGAGGGCTTTATTAGTGTTGGTGGCGACCTAGTTATCGGTAGTTACAACATCTATGCTGTGGCAATCGCGACCACAAATACTATGCGTTCGCCCGAGGTTAGCGCGAATTTCTCGATTTACAAGCAACTTGACACTCCGACAAACTTCGTACCAGCAATCGACAACTCGTATTTGCAGTGGGACTACATCGAAAATGTCGACAGTTATAACATCGAAATTCAAGGTACTCAGTACTCAGACGCAGTTTGGGGCGAGTACACCGCGAATGTCGACGGCACTTACAAGCGCGTAATTCGCCTAACCATTCCCACGGGCGTGTTCTCTGTTGACGGCGTCTACGAATTTAAGATTACCGCGCAGTCAAACAACGAGTTCTACCGCTCGAGCGAAGGCATATTCAGGTGGACATTTAGCAATAAACTACCTAGCCCCAACGTATCCGTAGTCGACCGTAACGGCGAATTGTACCTTCAAATCATGTCGGACAGCAATAGTTTAGTGTCGTATTACACCATGTCGATTCCAGAATTACCTGGCGTAAGTACCGAAATATTAGCGACCAGCTCCGATGCCTTTGTCTACTATAATCTGCAATCGCTCCTAGATACCAACTCCGCACCAGCAGGGGAGTACACACTAGTTGTAATCTCGTACCCCGTCAGCGATATTTATACCGCGAGCGAGCCAGCCCTTTGCACCTTCACTTTGAGTCGTCAGTTCGACACCCCGCTAGTTACCGCACTCCAAGACATGAATACGAACGAAATTGTGATTTCATGGGACGATGTAAGTGCGGATGTGTCGAGTGGCGGAAGTATTAGCCAAATTTCACCTAGCGGATACAGGCTCACTGTAACAAACGCAACCAACAACTCACAAACTTTCAGTTTTACACAGACCGTTTTAAATAATAATTACCGCATGACGGGTGATGACCTTGTTAACATGGCCAGCGGAAATTACATCATTTCTGTAACCGCGCTAGGCAATGGGGCGATGCTTGACAGTTTTGTAGGTTCGACGCTGTTTATTTACCAAGAGCAACTGACCGCTCCGCAAATTAGTTACTATGGACTCAGCAACAATTACCACTACATCCTCGATGACGAAAATGCGATTATTTCGATATCAAACGCCGACTCCCGCGCAAATACCTTTGAGTTAAGGGTCGAATTACTTGACAGCACGGGGGCGGTCGCATCGACTAAAACCTTTGATAACCTAACTTGGCAAGGCAACAGATTTACTCTCAGCGGGGAGGACCACTTTAGCGAGCGCGGAATTTATCGAGTATCGGTTCGTAACTCGCAGTACGCAAGTTATGCTCCGAGCCCTTGGAGTAAAGCCCTAATTTTGTACGTGTCAAAGGCATATAAAGTTGCCGAAAACATTAGCCTAACTTACGACGGCGCGCAATTTACACTCTCCTTTGATGCCCTAACTTCGCCAAGCAACTACACCTTACTTAATAACTACTCCGCAACCATTAGTTACGTAAACGGAGATAGCAACGGCTCATTAGAGTTCGAGGCATTTACAGGTAGCCCCGTTACATTTGCTGGCGACGCTGGCTGGGTAAGTGCTATTAGTGCCAAGGATGCAGTGTTTACAATCGAGATTACCGCAAACACCTCAGCGGTCGCTTGCTCTCCTAGCGATTTAGGCCTTACACAATTCGACTTTGCGCAGAGTTCTACCACAAATTACATATTTACAATTGGCCGAATGAACACCCCTAGCAACATCGAGTTCACGGTTTCCAGCCTCGATTCGAGCGAGGTTACAGTGTCTTGGGTAGGGGACCTACGCTACCGCAACCCAAGTTATAACTACACTGTATCCATTAGTTCGGCTAGCGGAAACACGCTGTACCTAACCAGTTCCAACACTTGGGCGCAGACTACCGCAACCTTGTCGACTTATGAAAATAGCATTACATTCAACCTTCCTAGCGACATCGTGTGGGTAGTAACCTTTACAATCAGTGCGAGGTCCGTTGCTGACAACGTCGAGAGTTTGAGCGCAGTCGCTCGGTTTATCAACGCACGCGACCTGCCCGAAATCACTGGCGTTACAATTACCTACGATGATACGACTGGGTATGTAGCCACATGGAACGACGTGCGCACCAACGACCCCTTCTTTACCGACGGCACATACTCGCTCCGCATAAATGGGCAAGTGGTAACCCCTCTCGTGATTACCGCTCAAAATGGCAACGTATCGGCAGTTATTGACAGTGGCATCATCGAGTCGGCTTTGAGTGTTAGCCGTTCGGCAGTGTGGACAATCGACATTACAGCAACACATTGTGGCGACCTCATTGCGTACAACGCGCAAAACTACTCAGGATATACCGACCTCCCTGTCGTTATCACCGATGCACCTACAAATCTCATGGTTGAAAACAACATGCTCTCTTGGGACCCTGTGCTCTTTGCTACGCAGTACGAGGTGTTTATCTCGCTTACCGAGGACGGCCCCGCAATTGACGACAACATCGCACTGGTTAGGTCCACCACTTACGACATTTCAAACTTAATTGCTGGCCTTGATGCAGGGGACTACTTCGTGTCAGTGCGCGTGGCAGCGGATGAGGCGCACGATATTCAAACGAGCGCACTTACCGAGACCGCGACAATTTCCTTCCTCGTGCGCACACAGGCAGACCCTGTTACAGGCCTCACCGTTACCCCGATTGCAAACCCTGGGGGTGCAACGTACATAACCTACGTATCGTGGACATACTACCAAAACTACCCCTTCCAAGGCGTAGCCACCGATGAGCCCGTGCGCTTTACCGTGTACATTACCGACAGTAGCGGAAATGTGGCATATGTTGTACAAAACATGGCAGCCACCCTCGACCGTGGCAACCCGAACGATAAATTCACCTACACAATTCTCGAGGGGAACAACGCAAGCTTTACCTTCAACTACCTCGACGGAACTAAAAACGGCGACATCACCCGCAGTCTCGCCGCTGGTGAGTGCGTCTTGAGTGTAGTGGTTTGCGGAAATGACGTCTACTACGATTCAACCCCCGCGAGCAGAAATTTTGACAACAAGTTTGCCTTAACTAGTATTACCGACACCGACCCTAGTAACCCCTTGTTTACCGTACTTCCCGATGCCTTTGTGGGCGAGGGCGGTATTGTAGATAACGAAATTACGACCCCCAGCGACGACCTAACTCTGTATGAGGAAAACTACGGCTATAACGAAAAGTACCTAATCATTACCAACGACACGCTCTCATACGCGCAATTTTACAAGGTCTACATCTCAACTGGCACGGATAGCGAAGGCGAGGATATCTACCAGTACGTCGGTACAATCGAAAACCACGCAATTGACCCAACATACGAGGCCTTTACAAACACCACATACAAGTTGCGCTTGCCTAACACTGTGGCGGGAGTAAATAACATTAAACTCGTGCCATACGGCGATGAAAACTACTACTTCTATCTAAGCGGTAGTAACGAGTATGCTCTGTACACAGCCATTGCCGAGCAGAGCACCAGCAGTTACTTCTCGCGCACACTATACCAGCGTTACGAGGCACCCGCAATCAGTGACAACTCGCTAGACATCGGCTACTCAGACAGCCCTAACAACCTAAATGTAAACCGCGTCAACATCGTGTTTAATAACGCAGTTTTGGGCGGACAATACCTAGTTACTCCACATTACAAGGACTACTACAACGGCTACGCAGAAACCACCGCCGACTCCTTTATCATTGAACTAGGGAAGGACGACTTCGACTACGGCGTGCCCCTAGGCCTCGCAGTCTACGATAAAATCAAGATGTACGGCCCGTTCGAATTCTGGTTCGAGGTAAAGCGCGTGAATACCGAGAACGAGTTTATGCTAAACAGTCACACCAGCACGACTAAAGAGTTTATATTCACCACAAAATTAATGGAATTTGCGCCCGCGCTGAACGGAAACGCGAGTGTAAACAGCCTAGTTACCGAGATAACTGCTAATAACGAGGACGAGTTTGCTAAAAATGGAAGCCTAACCTGGACACTGCCAACTCATCCGTACAGCATCCGCGTGCAGTATATCGTGAACATCAGCGACCTAACCCAAGAATTTGGTAGCATCGTGCAGACCCAACGCCATATACTTCCATACAGCGTGTACCTAAACATCAATGTCGATGAAAATGGCGAGATTACCTACACAATCGACCAAAACGACAGCGGGTACTTTACTCTCGACACCCCAAACAACCGCCTGATTTTTGACATGAAGGGCTACTTTAATAACACCATCCGCGCAGGACAAACGGGGGACTACTACTTGGCTGGAACATATGAGTACATGATTACGGCGACAGCATTCGACAAAAACGGCAAGGGATTTGCCACCCGTATATTTAGCCCCAACTCCTACGGCACCGCGGACAGTATGCGCCCCTACACTTACCGCGACATCGCCTTTATTTGCGGGCCCGAGGACGTAACTCTAAATAGCGACGGCCTGCTTTCATGGACTTACTCCGACTCAATTTACGGCGATAAGGACTTCTCAACTGCAAGGTTCATGATCGAGATTCACGTGTGGGACGAGGACCGCACCGAAGCCGAAATTTATGAAATTGAGTTCTATGAGCCGAACGAGAATAACGAGTACTCAATCAATATCAGCGACTACTTAATCGCAGGCGGTAGTGCTAGAAACGACGTCTACATCTACACGATGAGCCCCATGCAGTACTTCCTAGACAGCGAGCGCGTAACAGTATCTACCACAAGCCTGCCTACCAGCACTCAGTTGCCCGCAATCGAGGTAACATGGGATGACCACCGCCGAATCGACGTGTCTATTACCACGGACATCAGCGAAAAGATTTATCAGGATATCGTGGCAAACGAAAACACAATTTGGCTCTCCGTTAGCATTCTAAAACTCGCTGGCTGGGCAGTGGGTGACGCAACCCCAGCCCCAGGCAGAGATTACGACGAGATTCGAATCGAGGGCGACGCGCTAGATGAAATCGTGTGGGACCAGCCCGTTACCGCTGACCACTACCAGTACATCGAGTACAACCGCGGAATGCTCGACTACACCTTCGACCTAATCGCGCAACTAAATGCCCTCGCAAATGCGAACCTAATCGTAGCAGACCGCTGGCTGTCGGGTAGCGACTCGCTCGCAAGTGGTTACTACTACGTAAAAGTATCCCTTGGTTCCTCGAGTCCGTACTATTCAATAAACTCCGACCAAGGCGAGAAAATGGTCCGTGAAATCTGGCGTAGTAGCACCCAGGATGCAACCCTAACTGGCCCTTATGTTACCACAAAACTTTCTAGCGAAACAGCAAATCCCGTGGACGGCAACGATAGGGCATGGGGCGAGGCGCAGTATAAAAACGCGTACCTGAATATGAATGTCACCATGATTAGACAGGAGCGCGACAATGGCCAAATCGTCTACAACTTGCCGAGCACGATTACAGTTACCGCTAGGCTATATACAAACCCAGGCTA
>CALWKF010000017.1 GCA_944381215.1 uncultured Clostridia bacterium | reverse complement strand
CCATTTGCACAAGCAACTGGTTTAAGGTCTGCTCGCGCTCGTCGTTTGTATTCCCTAGCCCTGCGCCACGTTGTCTACCTACGGCGTCAATCTCGTCGATAAATACAAGGCATGGCATATTGCGCTTGGCCGTTTCAAATAGGTCGCGCACGCGCGCAGCACCGACACCTACGTACATTTCGACAAAGTCACTACCAGTGATGCTGAAGAACGGAACGCCAGCCTCGCCAGCGATTGCCTTAGCAAGTAGCGTCTTACCAGTGCCTGGAGGTCCAACTAGCAGTACGCCCTTTGGAATGCGCGCGCCAAGGTCGGTAAACTTGCGAGGGTTCTTCAAAAATTCGACAATTTCTTGCATTTCCTGCTTTTCTTCCTCGCACCCAGCGACGTCGCTAAATCTTACTTTTAGCCCCGCCTCCATTCTCGCCTTGTTCTTGCCGAAGTCCATATTCTTGCCCGTCATTTTAGTAAAGGTCTTGTAGATAAATACACCCAAAACAATCAGTAGAATAATGTATAGATACGGGAAAATTTGAGATATCCAAGACTCGCGAGTTGGCTCGGATGAGAATTGCACCAAGGTCTCAGGAGGGGTCGCCCCATCGCCCATTGGGTTGTTATAAGCATCAATAATATTAATTAAACTCTCAATCTCTGCATTGGTTGCCACAACCAAATAGTGGTCGTATTCACGAGGGAAGTTTTCGAGCTTCTCTGCCGTTTCCTCAGCAGTTTCGCCAGCATTTAAAATATAAAATGTTGCGTTATTGTAGTGAACTGCTACAACTTCACCACTTTCTAGTGAAGAAATAAAGGTGGTACGGTCAATTTCCTTTGAAGTGTCGGTTCTGCCAGTCGAAAAAGAAATAATTAGCACTACGACTAAAAACACAAGCAGAATAACCGTAAAGTAAGGAAATCTTTTTGGTCCAGTATTAATAGTGTTGTTTTCCACTAAATAAAGCCTCCTTATTCAAGTACATTATATTATTCTTATTTTTTGGTAATAATACTTGTCAAGTATAACACAATTTAACAAAAAAATAAAGTAAATTGCGCAAATATTTTTGCTAAACTCGTTTAGACTTGTCGAAAGTACAAATATTTTTTAAAAATTATAGCCTAAAAATAGCATATTTAAAAGGAATTTGTGTGAAATCTTATATTTAAAAACAAAAAAGTGCCTAGTAGACACTTTAATCACTCTTAATTTAAACTACTTAAAAAGCATTATTTATTAAAAACCACTTTAAATTAGGCACTAAAATTATGTGGCAATCTATTAAATTTAATTTCCCCCCAAATAAAAGTACTCATTACACTTTACACTCCCTTTTATAAAGTTTACTTGTTTTCGAGTTTGTCGAGTGCAAAAAGCGGGTCATCAAAAAAGTCGCGAATAGAGATATTAAGGGCGATACAAATTTGAATCAACGCGTTCATGTGCATGCTCTTATACCTTGCGGTAACTATATTGTTTATAGTATTTGTACTGAGGCCTGTTTTTTGGGCTAAGTCGTTTTGAGTAATATTGTATTTAATTAGCAAATCTCCCAAGCGCAAGCCAACTGCGGTCATTATGGTCATACTTCCCCTCCAAATCAAGTTTATTATAGCAGAAAATTCAAAAGTTTGATACTAAATAAACGAGATTTTTAAAATTTCATGTAAAAAAACGCTTTTACATCAACCACATACACTTAAATTTGCGCTTTTATTTTAGGATTAAAACTTGCTTTGTTTACTTTAATTTGGGGTTAGTATTTTGTTGCTTTAAAAGTTTGCAAGCGTTTGATTTTTGTTGTATAGTTTTCACTTTCTGGGTACTATGCAAGCAATTTTGCGAAGAGTAGTACCTTTTAAATGGGCGTTTTTTATAAATTAAAAGGACTTAAACAAGTCCTTTATCAATTATTAAATATTCGAAAATTTATGGTTTAAAAGCATTTTATAATATGTTTGCGACGTCGAAGTGAACCATATCACGAAAAGTCTCTAAGACGCGTTCGAGGGTGTTACACTCCACCCTAGCGAGTTCGAAGTCGGCGTTACTTAGGTGCGAGCGTACAAGGTCGGCCTGCTTGCCTATTTGCTCGATATCGCGGTAGTCGACAAAGAGGCAAATTACTGATTCGCGCTCGTCCCACATGGAAATTATGCCGTCGATTTTACTTATACTTGCCTCGAGGTCCTCGTCATTTAGACTGATTTCGAGGTTAGTGACATTTTCTAGCATTCTATTTATCGAGTCATCGGTGTAGACCTGTTCAAAAGTAACAATGCCTATAAGCACTACAAGTAGCACTAGAATTGAAATCAATTTTTTTGTCATCACCACTCCCCCTTGTACTCGATTTCTAGATTTTTGCTCTCGCCACTAAATGTCTGAATAAAGACCTTGCCACTGCTGTCGAGCGTAAGAATTAGAACATCAGCAATTTTTTCGATACCAGCCTTTTTTAATACATCTTCTAGAAATTTAACATCAACTTTTGCCACACCTAAATTAGAGTTGATAATCTTCCCAGCGGTTATCATAATTATTGGCAAAGTGGCCTCCTCGACATCTAGGCCCAAGTTTTCGTTGGTTACATTTGCGCTTGATGACTTTGGAATTACGTTTATCGTGCCGTTAGTTTCGACAATCGCGTACAAAATGTCCTCGATATTGTAGTATTCTTTACTACGGATGCCTTCCATAAGGTCGTCGATGGACATATTGAGTTCCTTCAAGGCCTCGTACTGAATTCCGTCGGGAGTAACCACGAGTACAGGCTTGCCGTTTATCACTTTGCGCATAGTTATGCTTTTTCTGGCGAGCATTGACACAAAAAAGTGAATAATAACGAGTGCAGTAAGTGGCACGAGTCCAAAGAGAATTGGCATACTGGTTTGGGTCATTGGCAGGGTCGCGATGTCGGCAATTAGTAGAGTTATGACAAGCTCAAAGGGTTGCATCTCCCCTAATTGTCGCTTCCCCATAATGCGCAAGTACAGTAGCACCACCAAATAAATAATTAAAACTCTAAAAACAATTATAACCATACCGATATTTTGTCGATATGGTTATAATTTTATGCTTAAATTTATAAAAAAATGGTTAGTTTTATGCTTGATTTTGTAAAAAAGCGGTTAGTTTTATGCTTAAATTGATAGAAAAGTGGTTAAGTTTATGGTTGAATTTATAAAATATGGTTGATTCTATGCTTGAATTTAAAAAAATGCTGTTAAATTTGTAACAAAGCGGAATAAATTAAGATTTTTTGAGGGTTTTTGCTTTAAAGCGCACAAATACTGCGGTAAAGTCTACGAGCTTAAACAAGATACACAGCACGACAAAGCACCCTACCCCTAATACAGCCGACAGTGCGATTGCTAAAAATTCTGGAAAAGCGAGGCTAAACAGCGGATAACTGAAATGCGTTAGCAAGGTAGCGGGGATGATAAAGAGGAGCATGAGTAATGTCGGCTTAATTAGCCCTAGGTTTAGGCTGGTGTGGCGTTTTATCATGTAGATATTTAGTACAGTTGTCACCAGCATACAGGTGCCGAAGCCCCAAATCAGCGCGTCGACCCCCAGCGTGCCACTAAGTAATGCTACAAAGCCTAGTAGCAACACTCCGCCCACTATATTATTTACAAAACTCTTTACCTCGAGGTTATAGGCATTTAGGATACTGCTCGAGATATTGCTAAGCCCCAACGGGAGCATTATCCACGCGGCGCGGGCTAGGTACTCGCCACTCGCGGTATTGTCGTACAAAAACGCGCCAATTTCTGGCCCCACACCGATGTAAAATGGAATTACCATGGCTGAAATGAACACCGTAAGAGTTAGGCTAGTCTTGATGCGGTTTGCGATTAGGTCGTTTTCGTGCTTTGCGATTGCGGTGGATAATTCGGGAATCAAGGTAAACGAGATTGCGCCTACAATTGTCGACGGCAAAAATAGTAGTGGGAATGTCATACCCATTGCCATGCCGTAACTCTCCATTGCCTGCTCGCTCGTGTACCCTGCCAGCACAAGCATTGCGGGGAAAAGCACCGCAATTACGGGCTGAATTAGACTGCTGGCGGTGCGCACGCCTGTTACTGGCACGGCGGAGCGAAGTAGCGGGCGGAAGTACGTTTTTGGCGAAGAGAGGCGTCTGCCTTGCCTAAAATACACAATGGCCACCAGCGTTGCACTCAAAACGCACGCAATCGACATGGACAGCCCTGCGATACTTGCCCCGTCAAGCCCGATGTATACAAAATTTACAAGAATCACAAAGGCGACGATGCGAATGACCTGCTCCGCTAGTTCCGTCCAGCACACGCTGAAATAGTTTTGATTCCCCCATAACGAGCCACGGAATGCTGAGTAAACGGCACTAGCGATGACTGCGGGCAAGAGCGTAATCAAAATATATACGCAACGCTCGTCGGTAAACAGGTGCCCGAGGCTCTCGCGGAAGACGACGATTATTAAACACAAAATAACCGCAATGCCTACGCCCACAACCAATGCGCTCGACACGACTCCGTTTTGCGCGCGGAAGTCTTTTTTCACCGAATAGCCTGCGGTAAGTTTCGAAATTGCCAAGGGTATGCCACTAGACACTAGTACTAAAAGCACTGAAAAAATCGAGATTGCTACCTGGTAGACTCCCAGCAGTTCGGGCCCGAGTTCGCGCGAAAGGTAAATGCGGAATAAAAACCCTAAAAAGCGCGTGAGGACCGAGAACCCCGCGACTAGGAGCACCGCGCGAAATAGCGACTTCATGCCCAGCCCCTAATCGAGCAAAATTTGCATACCGACAAAGACCTTTTCGGTAGACAAATTATTTATCCGCATTATATGGTCGACCGTGGTGTTGTTTTTGCTGGCGATATCGTATAGCGTCTCTAACGGGCCAACGATTACTCTGCGCTTGCCTAGTCCCGATAGATACAGCACGCACCCAGGGTATACGGAAGAGTATAGCGGGTTTAATCGTTTTATCTCCTCGGTACTGATTTGAAAGCGAGTGGCGATGTTTTCTAGCGTGTCCCCTTCTACGCACCTATAAAGTAGACTATCTAGTTTCCTTCTCTCTAATATTCTAATCATAAAGTATATTTATTAGGTAACCAATTAAATTATGCGAAAAAGAGACAATAAAAAAATACATTCTGCTTAAAATGCTCCTTAAATTTTAAAGCACTTTAATAGAATGTATTTGTTATTAAAATTTAGTGGTGGTTGATTTTAAATTAACTAATTTTTAGTAAGGTTTTCTTCTTTTTCTTGGTGTGGTGGCGCACAACTGCTAACGCAATGAGACCTGCTAAGATTACGAACGCGCCGATTGTAACAATCGAGATACCTGTAACCTGCTTTACAATCGCGAATTTTAGGTTGTCTGCATCCACACTGAACACGAGTTTACCATCGACCACTTGGTAGTCAAGGCGTTTTGCCTCGCCGTTTTCGTTGTAGGCGTACACGTAAACATCGTTATAGTTGTCGGTTATATAGTCGATTGCCACCTTGATTGTAGCGTTACTCGACTGGTTGTATTTAATCTCGTAGGTCGAGTCAACTGTCATGTTTGTGGCGTCTTGCGCGGTCTTGTTGTCCTCGGTCTTCTCGATACTTAGGTCAATGTTTTCGTTGTCCACATCGCCACTCTCGAACTCGACACTACCGCCCTCGGTGGTGTTGCTGGGGCGCGCAAGAATCGTGAGTTCGCCACGAATCGAGTTGTAATTCGGGTCGGTAAACACGATTGTGTAACCATGTACGCCGACACTACTTACGATCGTGATGTCGTCCCAAGATAGAGTGTATTCAAGTTCAGACTCGATTACAGGGAGTTGCATGGAGCCGTTCTCGACGAAAATATTTTTAATGAATGTAACGTTTGCATCGGCCTTGTAAACGGTAACGGAAATTGTCTTGCTAGCGGGGTTGAAATTGTCGTTTCCAGCGAAGGAAATTGTAACACTGTACTCGCCAGCGTCCTTGATTTCAGCGACCGTTTCGCTGTTTAAAACATAGCGAAACGAGAGTTCCCCGTCGACATTCAAGGTTGCCCTTACATCCTTTGCACTACCGTCGTAAGTAAAGGTCCTGTTGTTTGCGGAGATTACAGCATTTGCCTTTATAATGTTTAAGGTTGCTGGCAAAACGTTTAGGGTGTAGTTTTTACTGTCCGTGGTAGCAGTAATGGTATACTCGCCTACATTTTCGCCCTCTGCGCGCGATACCACGACATTAATCTCCTCGCCATTTATGACGCCAGACACCTTGTAGATAAACTCGGGGTCGGCGGTCCCGTAGGTTTTGGAAACATTGCTAAACGTAACGACTGCCACACGCTTTGTAATTGTGTAAGTGCCAGGGGTAAAGGTAATTTCGTAGCAATCACTATTTAATGTGCCAAGCGAAATTGCATACTCGCCAGCGTCTGTTCCACTCTCGCGCACAAGTGTACCCGTAAACTTAGTTAGGTCGACAGCGATGTCGGTCGTAAAGGTTAGTTCCGCGTCGCTCTCTCCGTACATGGAGGACACGTTGTTAGCGGTGATAGTAACAGGGGCCTTGTTAATTGTAAAGGTACCATTAGTAGGGGTAAGGTTGTAGTTTTTGTGCGAAAGGGTACCTAAGGTTATTGTATACGTACCCACAGCCTCGCCAGCTTCGCGACTGGGTGCACCCGTTAACACTACCCCTGCATTGTATTTTAACTCTGGGTCGGCCTCGCCGTATGCCTTGGAGGCGTCTAAGATTTCAACATTTAAATCAGCCTTTTTGATAGTTAGTATTCCAGGGATTGTGGTAACTTGATAATTTTTAGTGTTGCCACAGGTAATCGTAATTGCGTACTGCCCAGCATCCGCCCCCGCGGTGGCAGTGGTTGAAAATGTGATTTCGAGGTCGGCCTGAGGCTCACCATATAATACTGTGTAAAATTTGGACACTTCGTCGCTAAAATTCGGCAAGTCGTCGCCATAGGTAATGGTTTGATCGTTTGCACGCAAAATTACGTTCATAGCGGTGATATAGTAGTATGGGTCGCCATCAAGAGTTACCACGTAGTTAGGGTTTGAAATGCTGGCCACTTTAATTGCGTACTCGCCTACGTCGTTGCCTTCCTCACGAGTGAGGGTAACAGTTACCTCGTCGGTACTCAAATTCCCCGAGAGCGTGTACTTTATTTCGGTGTCGGCCTCGCCAAAGGTCTTGCCTTGGTTCTCTAAAATCGTTACCACAAGCTCGCGCGGGGTAACAGTGTAGGTTGCGGTGTTATAGGTAATTGAGTAGTTTTTAACATCCTTGCGAACAAAGTCGATTACATACTCGTTAGCTTTGTTTTCATAGTCGCAAGTTAACTCAAACTCGACCTCTTCGCCCTCTAAAAAGCCGTTTTGCGAATAGTTTAGGCCACTAAATGTCTCTCCGTACACGCTGGTCGCATCTTGAGCTGTCAAGATAACTTCGCGCGGGGTAATAGTTAGAGTGCCTGTAATCGAGCCCGTGTAGTTAGTTTCATCAATTGTAATAGTTACTACATACTCCCCTGCGTCCTTTGGCGAGGTTACCTCGATGTCGTTTTGGAAGTACTTAACCACTACATCATAGCCATAGTCCTCGGTAAACTCATAAGTTGCGCCATTATACTCCACGGTGTCGCTAAATGAGCCGAGGCTAATCTCACGAGGGGAAATTATAAACTCGCCACTCGCCTCTTGCACGCCGTAGCCAAGCGAGGTAAAGTATGCGTATGGGGTGTTTAAGGTAATTTTGTAGGTATATTTGCCAACGTCTAGCGAATTTATCTCAACATCACTCGGGGTAAAGGTTGAGCCACTCTCGTTTGTAAAGGTGAGTGTAAAGTCTGCGTTGCCAGTAAGTTCGTAGTCAAATGTAAAGCCGTCGGGCGAATAGGTGTAACTTGTAGTATTTATAGATAGAGTAACGGGAATTTGCACCGAAATTTTATAAGATGCGGAGCCGATATAATTGGCATCGTCGATACTGAAACTAATTTCGTACTCCCCTGCCTCTCTAATCTCAGCGGATTCGCCGTTTTTGGTAATGGTCCAGTTTACACTAGGCAGATTTGTGGTGTAATCGAGCGTGATTGGGCCTCCCGTGTAGTCGTAGTTGCTCTTATTTAGGGTCATTTCAACTACTTCGCGGTAAATTAGATTATATACAGTCGTCGAGGTAAAGGTAAAGTCGATGTTATTTAGTTCTGTGCCGACATCCTGCCCGTTTTTAACCACGCGGTAGAGGGTGTAAGTGTGCCCATTTTGCTCAATTGTAGGCGAAATCGTGTAGGACACTTGCGTATTTAATTGCGACACATCCCCTTCAAGCACTACGCTACTAGACTGTGCTATGCCGGTTAGAGTCGTGCTAATTTCGTAGTAGTACTGCGCGTTTATCGTGATATTACGGGTAATTTTGTTTATGTTCCCTGCCTCATCCGTTGCGTAAATACTGAGTACGCAGTTGCCGTTGCGCGCGGAAATTAAGTGGTTTTGCCCGTTGATTAGAGCCAAGTGCTCGCCCTCGGCCTCACCCTCGTAGGTTAAGGTATAGGTATAGTCTTCGGGAGCCTCAGTTTCTAAAAAATTAGGGTCAAAGGTTGCTACAAAGTCGATATCAAAGGTGTCTAGTACGGTGTTGTCCGCAATATCAACTGAAATCTCTGGGGCTGTGTTGTCAAGTTTAGTTACATTAATTGTAGTTTGCTCGCTACTATTCCCTACGCAGTCGGTCGATACGATATTAAACACATTTGCGTTAGGAGTGGCGGTAATCGTCGCGGTGGCCTGGGTGTGATTGTCGTTAAATGTAAGGGCCAAAGGCTCGCCATTTATTGTTGCAGCCGACACGCCAGCGGGGTCGTTTATGGTGATTTTAACATCCTTTGACTGCGCCCAGTTGTTCTCGTTGTCTATTGAATAAGTAATTTCAGGAGCGGTTAAGTCCGAACTCGTCAACATAATTGTAGGATTAATTATTATCATTGAGTTAGAGGTGCTCCTCAACCCTAATGAACCCTGCGAAGTAAACTCAACACCAAATCTCCATTCGAAACTAGCAATATTAGCATTGGATACTTGAAAAGATTTGCCTGTGATTCTTGTTTGAGGAACATCGTAACCATTAAAGTTATCAAAAGAATTGCTATATACTTGATTTCCACTAGAATCTTTACCAGTTAGCGTCATAGTAACTTTGTCGTACTCATCACTATAACCAAAAGAACTATCAAATTTATTTGAACCAAAATCGGCAGTGAAAGTTATACTCAAGGCGTTATTTAATAGCGCATAATGTAGGTCATTACTTAATGTCATTGTGTGTGACATATAGCCCGAACCATTATCCAAAGTTTGCGCATTATTCTTTAACCAGTGGTAAGTACCCGTACCATTGTCATAAGTATAGGTACTATCAGCACCACCATTATTACTGAAATAGTCGTTTACAAGATTATTCAGTAAACTGCCAGATAAATTGCTGGTGCCGTAGAGTTTTATGATTTCCTCACGGGCAGAGCCTGCATCGTTTAGTTCGAGACTAGAGACTGTACTACTGCCGCCAGAAATTTGAGAGGCCTTTATAGTAGAGTTTGCGCTAAATCCTGTAGTGGTCTTTGGCAAAAAGGCAGTGCTAAAACACAGCAACACACATATTGCTGATAACACTCCTATAATACTGCTAAAAATTGTTTTTTTGCTAATCATATTTTCCTCTCTACTATTAAAATTCTCTCAAAATTTCTAATAGAAAAATTATATTGTCTTAAGTTGATAGACTAAAGTTCGTTTGCCTCATACTGTGCTTTATTAATTGGCAAGTCGGTTATTTTGCTTAACGGGTTCGCTGGGATATCTGCTTCACTCTCAAAGATTTCAAAAGTTTCCAGCATATCACCAGTTGTATCGACCTTTACAACACCTAGAGCCGTGACTGTATAATTTTCGTGCACTTTAGCGCTCTTTAAATAACCATTACTATCTATAGTATAGATAATATCTACTGTTTTGAAAGTTGCTGGGTAACCAGACAGGGTTTGCATTTGCTTTACATACTTGTTTTTAGTTAGATTTACGGCATTTTGCCCCGAAAAACTGAATTTGAACACATAATTTCCACTAGCATCCAAGGAAATACTGCTGATTGTGGTATTGGCCTTACCCACTACATCAAACTCGTAGGCATAGAATGCTGTCGGGTCAATACCTGTGTCACTATTCATAGCGCTCAGAGTCGTGTTTGTCCAACCTTGGGAAGTGTAATTCCGCTTAAACCAATGTGCGTGACTATCGCTTGAGTCATTCGTAATCGAGATATTGCCCCTGCCTGATAATTTTTTATAAGAAGCAGCAGTTCCATCATAATACCCAGTAAATGACACACTCGCATCAATACTACCACTCGAGTAGTTGATATTTTCGACTAAATATTTACCCGTGCTATCTTTTAATTTAATTCCGCCCATTTGTTGAATACCACCAAAGCTCCCTGCGTCCACCTCACCTGTCGTAATCGTACGATATGCAGCGGCTTCGCGGAGGTTTTGGTAGCCCTTTTGCCATAGCCAGTAGGCAAAGTCGTTATTTTTGACGTTTGACAGATTATATGTGCCTGCGCCATTTACTGGAGTGGACACCTCTAAAGTTGTACAGTTTTCGGCCTCGAATCTAGCAACTAATTGGCCTGGATCCGCATAGAGGCCAGTGAGTTCGTAGTAGCCGTTCTCGTCGGTTTCGGTAGTCTTGCCACCAAATGAAACGGCCATGCCACTTACTCCTATTTCCGTTCCCTCAATGGTGATTCTGCCGTTTATCGAGTACTCGAGTCTGTACCCAATCTCGACTGCATTTGACCGAGGTGCGGAGAAAGTGCCACTATTAGGAGTAAACTGGCAGTTATCGCGCGAAATTGACCAAGTCCCCGCCCCCACGATGTCTTTTATCTCGAAGCTGTTACCAGTTAGAATTACAGTGTCGCTCCCGCCCTCGTGGGTGTAGGTAATACTTGCGTTATCGAGGGTCGCGCCGTTTAACCTAAGAATTATATTATAGGTTAGGTCGATGTGCAGGTTGTCGGTGGGCTCGGAAATCTCAAGGGTCGCGTCATTGTACCCGTTAGCGCGCGCGGTGATAATTGTGCTTGTTGTAATTCCGCGGACAGTGATGTAGCCATTTTCGCTAGGCTCTACTCGGCCAACGGTAGCAGAAAGCGATATATTACGCTCGTCGATTGCAACCGTTCCGCTCGACACGCTCACCATTACATAGTAAGTTGCAGTAAAGTTTAGAGTCGTACTTGATGAGAAGTACTTGGTGCCCGTAAAGTCGTAGCCACTGGTGGTGCCTTGCTTTTCAATCGTGATGTAGCCCGATGTCGACAGCCCTGAGAGTGTGTAGTAGCCGTCTGTATTGGTAGTAGTAGATTGACCATTTGCGCTAATCGACACACCCCCAAGCCCTTCGCCGTTTATCGTAACACGGCCGTTCACGGCGAATGTGGCTAGGACTTCGAGGTTGCTAACTGGCCCTGTTATCTCAACTGGGTTAAAGGTGTAGCCCGCATAGGTAAAGGTCATAGTGCCAAATTCGTCGAGATTGGTTAACTCAAACCTACCCGCCGAATTGGTGTAAGTTACGTTGTCGCCAAGTTTTACCTCGACATCGGAGAGCACTCTGCCGTTCGATTTCACGGTACCGCTAACCTCGAAAGTACCACTAAACTCTGCACTCTCGCCGTAGCCTAGGGCCGTTATATTATTAAAGGTGTATCCTGCTAGTTCTGCAGTAATTCTGTCGCCAATGGACACGTTACTTAAACTAAACTCGCCATTTTCGTTGGTTTGGGCAGTCGTGATGCCATTCGATATGGTAACGCCGTCTAGCGGAGTGGAGCCGACTAGCACCTTGCCAGTTAGGGTGAATGTGCCTGTGATACTTAAATTCTCGTAGCCCGAAATGCTCTCGTTAGCGAAGTTGTAGCCAGTTTTACTAAACTCGAGCGTGTGGCTGTTGGCTAGGCCTGTTAGGACAAAGTGGCCCGTGTCGTCAGTCGTGGTGGTCTGCTCCCCCGCGCACACTTCGACGCCCGTGAGTGCTGTTGTACCACTAACCACATTACCTTCTACTCGATAGGTCGAAGTAAACTCGAGGGTTCTACCAGCATCGCTAGGGGTTACGCTGTATGACTCGTTAAATGTGTAGCCCGTTTTCTCAGCGGTGATTGTAACATTTCCCATAAGTAGCGGGAATGTAAACTCGCCTAATTCATTAGTCGTGGTGGTAGTACTGCCCGCGCGCAAAGTAACGCCCGCGAGGCCAGAGTCGCCGTTTACCACTCTACCAGAAATTGCGTAGCCGTTCGCATCGAAATTGTATACCCCGCCACACGAAATAGTGTAGGTGCTAGGTAGTAGTGCAACAGGTGTATTCGTGGTAAATAGCACGTACTCGCCACTTAAATTTGTAAATGAGTACTCACCGTCTAAATTAGTAGTAGTTTGGCGGTTGAGTTCAGGGTCGCTGGTCGAAATCAGCATAACATTTGCACCACTAATCGCCTCGTCGTCAGCGGACAAGGTCCCCGAAATCGCGTAAGTAGCGTAAAAGTCGACAGTCGCCTCTTTTGTTACGCTCTCGCTCTCGAAGTCAAGGTTGTCGGCGTTCACAGCAATTGTGTTACCGCCACGTAGAGTAAACGTGTACTCGCCAGCTGAAATTGTTGCGTAGAGTTTTGCACCAGCAGAGTCGGTGGCCTCGAGCGAGCCCGAGACAGCCTTATCACCATTTAGCACCCTACCCGATACGGTGTAACTTAGGTTAAAGTCGAGGTTTGTGTTGTCCTTGTTTGCGGTTAAAGTCATTGGGTTATACCCGCTAACCTCGACGCGAATCGTAAGGGGCTCGGTTAGGTCGCTAATTTCAAAGGTGTTTGCCTCCAAGGTCGTGTGGGTGTCATTATAGTAGATTGTAGCACCCGAAAGTTCGATGTCCCCGCTGTGAATATTTAAGGTCGCGTCATATATTTTATTTAACGAAATGGTGATTTGTGTGTTATCGCGCGAGAAGGAGGCGGAAGCGGAAGTGTAGCCCAGTGCCTCGATTTCTGCCACAAAACTATTCGTAAAGTCGTAAAAATTCACCTTTCCGTAGGCATCGGTTTCGTAATTTGTGCCGTTTACCACGACGCTTGCGCCCTCGACTGGTTCGCCGTCGCAAAGCACGGTTAGGCTCGCATCAAACTGCGCGATTGCGGGGATGTTTAGGGTCAAAGTGTCAGTAATCGTAACACTATTTATTATAAAGCCGTCCTTTTGGAAAGTAATTGTGTCATTTAATTCAACATTGTTTAGAGTAAACTGGCCGTTTGTGTCCGTAAAGGTCTCAGTTTTGCCCATAACGAAAACATTTTCGAGTGGTGTGGTGCCATCGTAGACAAAGCCAGTCAGCGTAAATGTGCCGTTTGTCTCGACCAAAGTGCTATCCTCGACGCTGACATTCGCAAAATTAAACACGGGGTGAGCAAAAGACAGCACATTATCCCCCCACAAATTCGAAAGCGTGAATTCGCCAGACGCGTTTGATGTGGTTATCATGTTGCCGTTTACTGACACCTGCACATTGGGCACTGCTACCCCTCCGCTCGTGGTCGTGCCAGTAACTGCGTAAATCGGGTATGCAGTGAATTCGAGGTTTGCGTTCTCACGAGTAACCACGATTTGACTGGGCTCAAAGTGGTAACCTGCCAAACTAGGCACAACTACGCTACCAAGTAATATGTCGCTAGCCGTGTACACGCCGTTTGCATAACTAAACTTCTTGTCCCCTACCATAAGAGTAGCACCCTCGGCTCCGCTAACAGTTGCGGTAACGGTGGTCGAGCCCGAGAACACAAGGTCGCTATTACTAATGGTGGCAATTTTACTCTCGAAGGTGTAGTTTTCTTTTTCCACCTTGACAACGGTCTCACCTGCAACATTATTGATTACAAAGCGACCGTCCGAGTCTGTGTAACTCGTCAAATTTACGAGCCCCGAGGTCGACACCTGTGCCCCAGGGATACCGATTCCGTGCGACTCAACGCGACCAGTTAGCGTGTACATTTGCTCCGCCTCGATAACGAGGTCATGGGTTTCTCTAAACACGGCCACATTTTCGGTCTTAAACACATATCCGTCCGCCGAAAAAGTTAGAATAACCGCCTCATTCAAAGCAGAAAAGACAAAGGAACCTTCCGCATCAGTTGTAGTGGTGTCGCCTTTGTCGGTTGTGATTGTAGCATTAGCTATGGGGGTGCCTTGGCACACAAGAGTGCCTGATACATTGAAGTTAACATTGGTTTCACCACACCCTACAAAGAGCGCGGTGCTAAATAATATAATTAGTAGGCTGATTATCCCCAATTTAGATTTTACTAAATTCATAATACACCTAATTATTATTAAAAATTATACATTTATTTTATCACATATTTTATAATATGTAAAGCAAGTTGCATATAATGAAAAAATTTTGACAAATATTTGATAGTTGTAAAATCAAATTTTTGAAAATTCAAGAAAAACCTAGTATTTTAGGGCAAAATGTCTAGTAAATATTTTAAAGTCGATTAGTAATATTATACTAGAAAAATTGAAATTTTGCAACATTTTGCGCCAAAATATACAAAATTATATCAAAAATTCTTATAAATATTCCGCCCTATTATATCAAAAACTCTTCATAAATAGTCCACTTATTGCATCAAAAAATCTGCCTATAAGTTTCCCTTATTTTATCAAAAATTCTATCTAAATATTTCCGCCATTATAATAAACATTTTTGACCACTTTATATAAAAATAGCCTTTGAATATGAAAAAATACCACCTTTTTAGGCGGTATTTATATTATTTTTTAGCCTGGTATTCGGCGAGTACGCGGAGTAATTCAGCTGCGGACTTGTTAATCTTATTAATTGCAGATTTACTCTGGCCCTTTGCCTTAGCCTCCTCGGCCTGCACCTTTAATTTTGCAATCATGTCTTTAATTTTCTTGATGTTGCGGGTGCGCTCGGCCTTGGTTGCATTTTCGGCCTTTTCCATAGAGGCGAGAGTCTTGTCAATTTGCGCGCGGAGTTCCTCTTGCTGTTGTTTTAAGCGCGCGTTTTCCTCCTCAATCTGCTTTTGCAGAGCAACTAGGTCGTCATTTTCGACGTACTTCTTGTCGTCTTTTTTGCTCTCTTTTTCCTCGGCCTCGTCCTTTTTACTCTCTTTCTTCTTAGTCTTTTCTTCTTTTTCTTCGGCCTTGTCTTTGTCTTTTTCCTCTACCTCTTCGGCCTTTTTATCTTCAGCATCTTCTGGCTCTTCTTTTGACTCTGGAACCTCGTCGGTGAGCTTCTTTACCTTAGGCTTTTTAGCGGGCTTCAATTCTTTTTCATCCTCAGCCTTTGCTGTCTCTTCCTCTTTCTTTTCCTCAGGCTCGGTCTCGGGTTCAGCTTTTTCTTCGGGCTTATTTTCAGTTGGAGTGCTGAGGTCGAGAGAGTTGGCATCTTGTGTGTTGGTACCACTCAAATCAAGGGTATTACCACTGAGGTCAAGGTTGTCGCCCACGCTCTCAGGCTTTGGCTCCTCACCTGCTGGCTCGGTATTTTCACTTGCGCCTGTTGACTCTGTTGTGCCAGTGTTGTCGGTTGTTTCAGTAGTATCATTGTTTTCAGTTGTCGTGTCGGTGTTGTCGGTAGGTTGTGTTGTATCAGTTGTGTTGTTTGCGTCGGTAGTAGTTTCAGTTTGAGTCGTGTCCGTGGTGCCAGTTGTGTCGGTTTGAGTTGTGTCAGTAGGCTGTGTTGTGTCGGTGTAGTTGTAAGGATAGCCATTTGCGTCAACTGGGTTGCCATTCTCGTCGTAGTACGGGTAAATCGGGTTGCCGTTTTCGTCGTACCCAGTAGGCTGGTAGTAATCGCCGTAATTTTCGGGCTGTTCGGTGTAACCTGTTCCTGAGTAGTCAAAGCCCGTGTCGCTAGGTTGCGTGTAGTCGTAGTTTGTAGGCTGTGAGTAATCGTAATTATCGGGTTGCTGGCCGTCAGCCTGTGCATAGTCAACTGGTTGTCCGTCGGTTTGTGTGAAATCTGCGGGCTGTTGGTCAGTTGGCTGTGTGTAGTCGATAGGTTGCCCGTCAGCTTGGGTGTAGTCGTAGTTTTGGTTTTGTGCGTAGTCGGTTGGTTGGTCGGTTTGCGTGTAGTCGGTTACTGGTTGTCCTTCAGTTTGAGCATATTCAACAGGCTGGTCAGTTGGCTGGTCGGGTTGAGCATAATTATAATTTGCGGTGTCGGTCATTTGAGGCTCGTAGTAGCCTGCGGTGTCAGCACTCATAGGCTGTTGAGGCTCTGAGTAGTCGACCTGCACTGCGTTTATGGTGCCCTCGGGCTTGTTATCCTGAGCCTTGATGTAGTCCTGGCCGAAGTCCTTTTTACTCTTGCCCTTACCCTTTTGCTTGCTAATCTGCTGGCGCATATTATCAAGCTCTAAGTTGCGCGCCTCGATAATAGAGTCTTTCTTCTCGATATCGCGGGTAAACTCTTTTATCTTTGCTTTGAGCCTTGCGATAGTCATTTCCATTTCGTGGAGTTGTTCTGAGTTGTCGCGGGTAATCTTTTCGTTTAACTCATCGTAAACTTTGGTAGCAAATGTGTCGTATTCCGATTTGAGCGCGTCCTCGACCATTTTCTTGTTTTCCTCGACGGTCTCTTTGCGCTTTTGAATCTCGACTTTTAAGGCATCACTAGCGACCTTTTCCTTGTTTAGCATGCTCTCGAGGTCTTTTTCTAGCAAGTTCTTCTTGTCCATTTCGGCCTCGGCCTGACGACGGTTATAGTTAATCTCGACACGGTTGGTAGTTTCGCTCATGGCCTTGTCAAGTCGCTCTAAGTTTTCCTTAATCGCCTGCAACTTTCTGTTAGCGTCGCGCTGAATTTCCTCGACATTTGCGTCAGATTTTTGCACCTGTTTTTCGAGTTCAGTAATCTCGTTCTGCAACTGAATCTTGTTTATCAAGAACTTCTCACTCTCGGTAACAGCGCGCTCAATAAGTTGCGCACCGTTTACGCCGAGGCTCGAAAAGTCGTACGGGCTGTGGTTGACCTCTTCCTTCTTTGCCTTTTCGAGCAAGCGTTGCTCCTCCATAGCACGCTTCTCCAAGTACTCACGAAGCACTGGGATACCTTTATCAATTTCTTTCTTGGTAAAGAGTAACTCGTAGTCGACATAATCGGGCATGGTGTTTGTCGCCTTGTCGATATTGCGGACAAAGGTCGTGAACATGTCATAAAGGTCGTGATTTACGCTCGTGTATTTAATGTGCAAGCCCATGCAGTATATACCAGCAATGATTAGCACAATCGCGGGAACGATTAGAGATAACAAAATCATTGACCCCAGCGAGTACACGGTCTCCACCCCTGGTAGCAGGCACGACAAACCAAAAATTAAACTAAAAGTCGCGATAATCAGCGAGGCATATGTAATCTGCTTTTGGTTCATGGTAATCGCACTGTTATAAAGCGGACGCTTTACACAATATTCGACTGTCATGTACCTACTAGGACTACCCTCGCGCTCTAGCATGAAAAGTTGCCAACGGTCGCGAATACGACGAGGCAATTTCTTCATCTTTTTGTGGAATTCCACAAGGTTATCATCGTTGATTTTTGGGTTATTTTTTAGGTATTTATTAATATGCTTCATGGCACGCATGGCGCGGTCCTCATAACACCAAATAAGGCGCACGATACTAATCAAAATTATACCTAACATTATACCGCCAAAGATATAGAGAAGCGACCCCATATCAAGGCCTTCCAGCAAACTTTGAAGGAAACCGACAATAGAATCAACTACGCTACTGCCTGTTTCTGTGCCAAGCATTGAAATCATAATAAACTCCCATTTTCACAAAAATTTGTCTATTCTTGTAACTCAATTATATAAAATAACGATATTAATTGTCAATTAATATTAAGCGTTCTTGCAAAAAAAAGTAAAGAAATTTCTTAGATACTTTTGCGTGCATTGCGCCCGAAATCGCCTCTGAATAGCAGTTTAATTGCATAATATAGTTTTGTGCAGTTTTTTCGATGTTATGCGAACCACTCGTTTTATAATCTAGTAAAATTATTTCGTTATTTTTTACAATAATTAAATCGATTACGCCTTGGAGCAAAATTTCGTCCGTAATCGTGCTATTTTTTACCAAATCGCAGTGTCTAGTGCGCATCATAAATTGCTGTTCGCGATACACCCTAGCCCCCTCAAGTAGTGGCCTAATATTTTGAATCGCCATAAATATTTTTGTAGGGTCCACGAGTTCGAGTTCGCGCTCATTTAGTTTGCCAATTAAATAGTTTTTTACCGCCTCGACAGTGTTTAGGTCGAAGTCGATTAGTTGCATGGCCTTGTGGTATGCAATACCAACCTCGGTACTAACAGCATTATAGTTTTCGCTGAGTGTAAAGTTCTTGGGCTCGGGGTTTATACTCTCCATTTCGTCCGCTTCTCTATTTAGATTCGTTACAGTATTCTTAAGCGCCAAAGTCGTACTTTTAGCAAATTTGTATGCATACCCGCAATTTTTAGTCAGTAAGTTGTAAAAATTTGCGTCTATATTGCTGTTTTCGAGTTTATTTTTAATATTATCAGTGTTGGCCTTTTTATAATCAATCTTGCTATAAACGTTGATATTTATGTTGTTGTCGACGGCGAGAGGCACAGTTATTCGCGCGTTTGTGCTAGCGAGTGCGTCAATTTCGGCACTACTAAAAGCGGACAAAATCATCTCCAAAAAGTTGTTCGACGACTTTACCGCATAGGCACAAGTGTTTGTATGAAGTTTTTTAGTGTCGCAACAACCTGTTATAAACAAGTGATTTTTGGCGCGGGTCATCGCGACATACAAAAGGCGCAAGTTGTCGGCAAAGTTTTTATTGTCGATTGCAATTTTAAGTGCTGAGAGCGAAATTGTAGGTGTTTTAGTGCGCAAGATTTCGTCGTACTTGTACATACCGACGCCCAGTTGATTGTTGAGCAAAAAGTCGCCTTTTTTGTCTTCTTTATTAAAGCCGTGGCCTGTATCGATTAAAAATACTATTGGGTACTCTAGCCCTTTACTATGGTGCATAGTTTCCACCTTTACGACATTGGCACCTACTACCCTCTCGGGCAAAATTTCGGGCTCCTCCTCCTTTTCCTCGACGCTCGACAAATACTCGCCTAAATCGGTGTTATATTTTTTACCATTAAAGCCGTTTATAAAGCCGTAGACGTTTTTTACTCTGTTTTGGCCGTCGGGCAAGGCCGAAATCAGCGCGATAAAGTGCGTGTGTTCGATAAACCAGTTTAGCATGTTATAGATGTTGTCGTTTATGAGTCTGCCCGCGCCCTCGTCGATGAGCTCTAGGGCATAATTTATCTTTTTAGCCACCTCGTCGCTATGCTCGTGCGCAAATTCGCTAACACACTCATAATAATTGTCGCACGCGGGCGCGCACGCGCGCACGAGGGCTAACTCATTTTCATCGAGCCCAACTACGGGGCTATGCAGTAAGATTGTTAGGTTTATGTCGTCGCAAGGGTTGTGCACAAGGTTTAAATAAGCAAATAGAATTTGCACCTCGTACTCGGAGAAAATGCTGTCCTTTTCCAACTGCATAACTGGGATGCCGTACTCGGCTAAGGTATCTAAAATCGTGCTAACATTGTTACTACGACTACGGCAGAGTAGCGTGATATCGCTAAACTCGATGGGTCTCTCGGCCTTTAATTTTGCGTCGTAAATAACGCGCTGTTCTGTCATGATTTTGGCAATTTTTTCGGCGATAATCACCCCTTCACTACGGGCAAAATCGCGCTCCTCGTCCTCAACTAGCGGAGCGGTGCTGACCCTATACACGTCATTTACTTGCAGTCTATCCTCTGCGCTAACCGTCTTTTTCTCCTTATACACGATGTCAATCTCGACCTGTGGCATAGAGTTTTGCACTAAAAAGACGTTGTCCGAAATCATCTCGTTGTCAGGCAGGTAGTCAATCTCACCAAGTTCCCGAGTCATCAGTTTTCCAAAAACGAAGTTCACAAAGCCCAGCACTCGCCTATCGGTACGATAATTGTATTTAAAGTCAATCGCTGTGGTATCCGCATCTTCTTCATTCGAAAAGGCGATTTTTTTGTCTAGGAAAATCTGCGGGTTGGTGCCACGAAAGCCGTAGATGCTTTGCTTGATATCGCCCACCAAGAATAGATCGCGGTCGGTGTGCACCATAGCAATAATGCCCTCTTGCACGTCATTAATGTCTTGGTACTCATCGACAAAAATTAGTTTATACCGCGCCTGCACCTCGCGCCTGACCTCAGGGTTAGATAAAATTTGGTAACAGTAGTGCTCAAGGTCCGAAAAGTCGAGAATATTGCGCTCTTTTTTCGCGTTCATATATGCCGACTCGAATCGCTCCACAATCTTAAACATGGCGTTTAAGGCCTGGCGCGTGTCTTTAAGGTCGTGGCTAATTTTGCCTAAATCTTCGCTCACTAGCACCTTTGTACGCAGGTATTTTAGGCGGTCGCTAAGGTCCTTTTTTAGTTTGCTGGCCTCGGCCTTTAACTCCGTGCTCTCGGGGCTGAATGTCGAGATTCGCAAGTCCTTCATCGCAGGAAATGCGAATACATTGTGGTGGTTTTGTGAAAAAGTATTTTTTATATTAACCTTCCCTAGTTCTGCAAGCAACGGAGTTAAATATTCCTCCAACTCCTCATATCCTATAAACTTTGCCTCCGTGTTTAGGTCATTAAAGGCCGTGTAGAAATACTCGAAAACTTCGGCGACATACCTATTTATAATTGCGGTGAGTTTGTTAGCATCCAACTCCCCTTCGAGGGCTCCCAGTGCGCGCTGTTTAAACTCCTCGACGTTCGGCAGATTCGTCAAAAACTCGTGAATTTTGTAGACATAGTTTTTAATTTTATTAAAGTTGCGCTTGTCGTCAAAAGTGTTTGCGAGTAGCATAAAGTCTGGGTCGCCCTTCTCCGCCTCGTGCTCGAGTAAGTCATTTAAGGCACGCGCCCGCAATACCGCCGTTTCGGTCTCGTCGCCTATGCTAAACGAGGGGTCAAGGTCGATTGTATAGAAGTACTTTTGAATAATCGTTTGGCAAAACTTGTGCAGGGTGCAGATGTCGCTTTGCCCTAACAACTCCAACTGGTTTACAATGCGCTGGTGCTGGTCCGCAGGCAGGTCGAGGAGCAACTTTTCATTCAACTTACTCTCGAGTCTTCTACGCATTTCACTCGCGGCGGCGTTCGTAAAGGTTACGACTAATAGCTCGTCGATATTCACCGTGCCGTCGATTAGATAACTTGCGATTTTTTCAATCATTACGCTGGTTTTACCACTGCCCGCCCCCGCGGACACCAGCATGTCCTTATTCCTTGTATCAATGGCTTGTTGCTGAAATCTATCGTACATCTTTCTCCCCCATATCAAAACTTTCAAATTTTACATCAAAGTCGCCCCGACGCTCGACAACACTCGGCACGGCATCCTTGCCACAAATCGCCTTGAATTTACAGTACTCACACGCTTCCTTCATAAACAGTGGCCGAATCTCGCCGTTATAGATGTCGTTAACCGCACCCTCGAGCACGAGTCTAGCGTATTTTAGGAGTTTTGCGAATTGTTCGGGGCTAGCACTCGAGTTTTTTACCGAACTGAGTTGAATCTTGTTTGCATCGACATTTGCCTTACTCGTACTGATTGAGAAGGGCACAATGTCGCTATTTGGGTGCTCAAAATCCACTTGGTCGTCTTGGGCAAACATGTTGGCCTCGGTGTACACGGACACCCCTTCCATGCGGTAACTCGAGTACGGAGTTGCGTTGCGCCCCTCGGTGTCGTACTCGCGGTGAACGGGCAAATAATATGCACCGCCCGCGTCAAGCCCCAGTGCCTCCAAAATCGCCTGCATATAGTAAAACAACTGAATTTTTTTGCCTAAATATAGGTTTAATAGGCTAAATTTTCCGCTACGCTTGCTCGTTTTGTAGTCGATTATGCGGAGTTTGTTCCCCCACTGGTCAGCGCGGTCGATTTTTCCACTGATTTTTATGCGCTTGTTTGTGTTAATTACCACGACCTCGGGAATTGGAGCAAAGCCTTCTGTACCGAAACTGGTCTCAATAAAGCGAATTTTATACTGACTATGCGCCATTTGATACCTAATCGCCGAGCACGCGCGCACGGCCTCGCGTTTGAGACCCGACAACATCGTATCGTTGTGCCCCGAGAACACAATATGGCTAAAATCTTTGCTTAACATCACCTCGTCAAAGATTTTTGAGACTACGCCCTCGACCTTGTCTTCTGCTATGTCGCCTTTTCTAAGCATTTTGCCAAATCGCTCAAAAACCGCGTGCAAAATATTACCGATGTCGACGGCTTCGGGCCTGTTTTTGCGCTTTTCTTTGAGTTTGAGTCCGTAGTTTAAAAAATGCGAGTACGGGCACTCGAAAAAGCGTTCAATTTGAGTAACGCGCGCCTTGTCGCTGGTGAAAAATAATTGGTCGGGGTTTTTGAGGCTTTCTACCTGCTGACCCGCGAGAATTTTTTCTATTTCGCTAAGAGTGGGCTCGAACCCGCGCGAGATTAAGTACTGCCTGCATGTCGAGAGCATTTCGTTGCTTAGCGGACTGTTAAGATTTCGAAGCTCAGTTGCGACTGCGTTTAGCATGACGTCGTCGTTATTCCAGAGGAACGCGAGTCGGCGCGCCATACCCCCAAAGGCACTATCGTCCTCTAGCAACTGCCCCAAAAATAGTATGGGCAAATCGGCACCGTGAAAGGTAAACAGTTTTGCGATGTTGTCCACCACGCTCGCGGGGACGCACTCGTCCTTACCTATTCGCACGGGGTAAAGAATCGTGAGTTGCTGGGTCGCAAGCGCGAGGCTTTGCAGAACGCTTGCCTTGCTCCTAGCGTTTACTTGGCGAATTGAAGGAGTGATAGAAATCGCATTGTGCCCTAGCTCCATTATGTCGTGGTCGGCAATGAGGCCCACATCGGCGACAAAGGCGGGCAGGTTCCCGTCAACTGCACCCGAGATGTAATAAT
>CALWKF010000016.1 GCA_944381215.1 uncultured Clostridia bacterium | reverse complement strand
AGGATTTGCTAGTAATCGCGAATCATCATGTCGCGGTGAATACGTTCTCGGGTCTTGTACACACCGCCCGTCACGCCATGGGAGTTGGGAGTGCCCAAAGTCGCTGAGCTAACCCGCAAGGGAGGCAGGTGCCTAAGGCAAGACCAATGACTGGGGTGAAGTCGTAACAAGGTAGCCGTACCGGAAGGTGCGGCTGGATCACCTCCTTTTAAGGATACGGTTTAGAGCCGTTATTCCATGGTCGATTTCGCAAGTCTATGCAACTTTGTTGCATAGTGTGCGCTTCGGCGCACTGCTCGCTACGCGAGCCTTGCTCAATCGAGAGCCTGCGTAAGTCTTGAAAATTGATGCGAGCATCATTTTCAATCTCCTTACTTGGCTCCGAAATAGCAGGTACTTGCGAATATCTTAAACAAGATTAAAAAACTTAAAAACTATTCAGTTGTTAAGGTTCAATAAGAGAACGAGGCATTCGCCTCGTTTTTTGTTATTATATGAAAATTACAGGCTGTGCCCGTGGCTCCAAAAGACTTATAGTTTTTGCAAATCAAAACCTCCTATTTTAGTAGGAGCGAAGTTTCACCGCTTTGCTCAATATACCAATAGGAGGTTTTGTCTATGAAACTAGACGTAGATTTTTTAACATACAAAATATAATTGCAAGTACTTTTTTATTTTGCTTAAAAATTATATAATTTAAAAAGCGATAAGTTGTGATATTTATGGTATTTTTTGAAAAAAATCGCGAATTATGTTTTTATTTATACTTGACAGCGGTACATCGGTGTGCTATTATATTTACAAATACCTTAGGAGGCGAAAAATGGAAGATTTTGATGTTGAAAAATATCGCGAAGAAGGCGACAAAATGGCTGATCAAATTATGAAGAAGTATTTTGACAAAAAACAAAAACAAGAAAAGGAAAAGGCAAAAGAAGATGACTCCCTTCAACGATAGTAAAGAAAATACCTCAAAAACGGAGATTTCGGATACCGAGGTTTTAAAGAAAACCATCGATAACTTAAAGGCCGAAATTATTTTACTGAATAGTCGCATGGCAAAACTTGAGACCGAGGTAAATAAACTTCGCGAACTTGTTGCTTTTCAACAGCGTAGCCTTGCAATCCAAAAGCAAGCCATTGAGGATGTCAAGTCTAATTCAATTGATGAGTTTATTGCAAAATTTTAAACATACCCTAGGGTGTGTTTTTTGTTTTTTTAGTTGAGATTGACAAAATGCTATTTTTGTAGTATAATTATCGTGGAGTTAAAAATGGAAAACGATAGTCTTACACTCGCCATAAATATCGACGATATCTTGTTAGATAAAAATGGCAAATTGACCCTAGACGCTCTAAATATTTTTAAAAACACGCGTGGCAGGGCAAATTATATTTTTTTAACCGACAGTTGCGCAAATGTCGCTTTTTCTACATTTAAACAGATTGGAGAAAGCCTTGGTACACAGGTGTCGGGTTGGGTTATTTCAAATGGTGGCGCGCGAATTTATGCGCCGAACGGACGCCTTGTAGACAATAAACCTCTAGACACCATGCATTGCTGGCGACTCGTTTCGTATTTACGTGCATATGATAATAATTGTATGCTTATGTATTGTACAGAATCAGGAAATTATGTTGATTATCCCAAAAATGCTATCAACGATTTGCGATTCAAATATTTAAAATTTCGAGATTCTTTGCTAAACGATAACTCATTAAACTCTCATCGAATTGAAGGCATGCGTTACGGGCGTGATATGCGTACTATTACAAATGAAATCGGAGAAATCTGTCAAATTGTAGTACGAGAATTTGATAAAAATAAGCGGTCAAACATTGCTTTTGAGCTTCGGAAAAATTCAAATATTGTCAACATTTGCGAAAAGAGTGGCGCTTACTTTATTCAGGCTCGTGGTAAATTGTCCGCATTGCAAACAGTTTTAGAAAATTCGAAAACATACTCGAGCACGTCAATGTTGGAAAAAGGGAAATTCGCAATTTCTACGATGCCTGACGATGTCTCAAAAATTGTATACATTGGCAACAGCGCGAGCGACATTGACTGTCTCAACGCTTGCGACATTAGTATTGCATCTAGGTCCTGCAAAAACGGCCGAGTTCGCATGTCAGCCAAATATACGGTAGAGCATGTTGGGGAATTGGTTGACTTCATTTTACCAAAAGCACATGAACCTCTCGAAATCTCCAAATAAAAAATGTAATTTACAGTTGTCAAAAACTTGCTCGCATTAAATAAAATAATAAACCCTATATTTTATAAAAATAAAAAAGCATGTCGTAGAAGTGAATTTTCCTCGATATGCTTTTTTAACCCCAATTACACTTGAATTCAATTAAAGGGCGATTCAGTTCTAGACCGTACTCTTCAATGTCCGCTAAAAGTTGTTCGCGCAGTTCGTGTGGCACCAGGTCCAATTCGCGTAAACTCGAAATCGGTACAATGCTGGGCTCAAATTTGCCGTACAGCGCATTGTTGTGGGTGGTGTATTCCTCCGCATCAGTTTTGTGAATTTCACCAGACACCCACTTTGCCACAAAAAACCCTTGGTGGATGCCATTTTGCTCAATTTTGTAGATTAACCGAATCGGCTCCACCTCGATGCCGAACTCCTCACGCAGTTCGCGCTTGCAACATTCCTCAGGAGTTTCGCCCTCTTCAAGAGTCCCGCCAGGGATGACCGCATAGTCTCTTCCCAGCCTGTTGCGCTTCATTACCAAAATTTTGTCGTCTTGAATGATAATTGCCCGATACTTTTCACTAGCCATAGTTTTTCCTCCTTTTGTGCTGGTAATTTAATAATAGTTAAATCACAGCAAAAACACATAGAAAGTTGAATGAATTAAATCGACAGCACTAAAATTCCCAAAGTCTAGCTATATAAAAAGTAGTTTATTAGAAAACCTACAAAATGTCAACCAAATTTAAACTATTTTTATTGACACAAGTTAATGCATAGTGATAAAATTAAAATAGTTTCAAAAGGGATGGAGCGATTATGGAATATCAAAGTGAAAGGTTGTTTTATTCAAAAGGGCGCGTTGATGATGCGGACAAGATGTTTGATAACTTCTATTCCGAGGAGAAAACCGCCAAGTTTCTATTGTGGAAGCCTTTTACTGATAGGGGAGCGTGCGCGCGGTATGTGGCGGGGTCAATCGAGTATGCAAAGACCCACGACTACTTTTTTATCTACGAAAAGGCTAGTGGTGAGCCGATTGGATACCTCTCCGCCGAGGAGCACGAGAATGGAGTATGGAAAAATGTGGCAATTTGCTTTGGCACTAGGTTCGTTAGTAAGGGCTACGGCACCGAGGCAATGACTTTTTTACTAGATTATATAAAAAGCAAGGACGGGAAAGAGGTCGAGTACACCTTGTTTGAGGGGAACACTGCCTCGCAAAAACTAGCCGAAAAACTAGGCTTTTCGTATGTCGAAACCCGCCCGCGTTATGTAAAAAAAGCAGATACCACGAAAAACGAACGCGTTTATCGTCTAGAATTGTAATTTTTAATAAAAGCGCGCGTGCCAACACTGCGCTAAATTGATAGTAATTTACGATAGGCGTTTTATGCTGTAATTTTTAGTTTTTTGCGCGGTGTTCTTGTGTTATTTGGAGATTAAAATCTCGTAATCAGTGCTTGATATGTGGAATTTTTAATTTTATTATAGGAAGAAATTTTAAAAAGAATAAATTAAAACTACCGATTAAGTCGGTAGTTTTAAATATTTGTATCTGTTGAGGCAGGAATTGAATTAGGGTCTAAAACGCAAATCGTGTAGTATGCCTCTTTTGTGTCCGCATCAAATTTGTAGCGGAAGAAAAATTTGTCATCCTCAAAGTAACCGTGATTGTTAAAATTTCCGTTCACGCGCGAAGTGAGGCTTTCGAGGCTGTCGCCAGAAAAAGTTACAAAACCAGAGCTATTTACGGTGTAGGTGAGGTTGTATGTCGTGCTGTAAGTCGTGATTGTGGCAGTGTTGTCCGTATTAAAGACCACGTCCATAGGGTACGAAAATTTCGCGGTTGTCTCACTAGCACTGGCATCAGTGTTGTTATTATCTGCATCCGCAATGCGCACTCCGTAGTATTCGTAAGTCCCGTAGTTAAACTCGTACGGCCCACAACCGACTAATAAAATCGTAAAAATTACGAAAATAAGCCCTAAAAAGCCAAATCCCACTCTTTTTGCACCAAAATTCACCACTTTTTCCTCCAAAATTTACTTTTTCGCTCTTTTCTTCCATTATAACTAAAATTTCAACTTTAAGTCAATCAATTTTATAAAGCCGAACAAAATTTTTGTTTTTATGGTGTTACATATCATTTTTGTATTAATAATAGTCTTTCAACATGGTTTAGTTAAAGTACGGAATTAATTTGCCTACGAGCGAAGCGAGAAAAATTTTCGAATTTTCGAAAAATTTTTAACTCCTAGTAGAATACAAAGCCTAATAATAGTTAAGTGCAATTCTAGTGCCCAAGTCGGTATTGCCTACGAGCGAAGCGAAGTAGCCAATAAAAAACAATATAAATATAAAGTTGATACAGAGTTTTTATTTTACTAGAATATTATATTGTAAATATACTTTATATAAGTACGTAGCTGGAATTGACTACGAGCGAAGCGAAGTAGCCAGCCCATTATTGCTTATGAAGAGAATATTTGAGCGATTGCTTGCAAGCGAGCAAACACAAACGAAATATGGTTTGCGTAGCAAACGAAAATTTTTTAAAAAACTTAAAAATTTTCATTCCAATAGGGAATAAAGTCTAATAATATCTTAGTCTAAGCCTAGTACGGAGCCAAGGTTGCCTACGAGCGAAGCGAAGTAGCCAATAAAAAATTAGCAAATATTAGAGGACTTAACTAAAATACTTGTATTTTAGGGAAGGACTGGAATATTTGCAGAGCGTAGCGAGAAAATTTTTCGAATTTTCGAAAAATTTTCAAATTTTTTATTGACAATAAGCCTACTTTGTTATATAATCATGTTACTGTTAGTCTGGGTAGAAACTCAAAGTTACCCTAAAATAACTAGGTTTTAGGGAGAATTTGGGCGTACAAGTGGTGCAAAAGCACTGCGTCCGAGCACTTTTTAAATTTTTTATTTTTTGACTTACAGTATGACACACACGGGAGTGTGTTCATGTGCGCGTGACATTATAATATTAGTCATACGGCAGATGAAAAAATTTTCGCGTGTGGCCTGTCGGTATAAAACGATATAGGTTTGCGATGGGCGAGGGATTTCCCTTAGTGCTTGGAGGAGTTTTACATAATTTGGAGGTCGTACAATGAGTACACAAAAAATTAGGATTAAGCTAAAATCATTTGATCACCGCTTAATCGATGAGGCTGCCGCTCGCATAGTCGATGCAGCCACAAAGTCTGGTTGCAAGATTTCGGGACCAATTCCGCTACCAACCGACAAGGAAATTATCACTATCCTGCGTTCACCACACGTAAACAAGGATAGCCGTGAGCAATTCGAATTGCGCACACACAAACGCTTGATTGACATTTTCAGCGCAAATAGCAAGACTGTTGACCAGTTGAGCAAGTTGGATCTTCCCTCAGGTGTAGATATCAACATCAAATTATAGGCAAACAACATAAGGAGAATTAAGTTATGAAAAAAGCAATTTTAGGTAAAAAACTTGGCATGACTCAAGTTTTTGCTACCAATGGCCTAGTTATTCCCGTAACCGTAGTTGAAGCCGAGCCTAATGTAATCGTGCAGATTAAGAACGAGGACAAGGACGGCTACAACGCGATTGTTGTTGCCTATGGTAGTATTCGCAAGAACTTAGTTAACAAGCCAAGACTCGGGACTTTTGAAAAGGCTGGCGTGGAGCCTAAGCGCATTTTGCGTGAATTCCGCGTAGATGATGTGTCTAGCTACGCAGTTGGACAAGAGATTAAATGTGATGTGTTTAGCGAGGGCGAAAAGGTTGACGTAATTGGCACTTCTCGTGGCCACGGATTTACTGGTATTATTAAACGCTGGAATATGCACCACCAGGACAACACTCACGGCGGAAACAAGGTTCACCGCCACCAGTCGTTAGGTAGTGGTCCAGGAATTGCCAAAGTATTTAAGGGCAAGAGAATGGCTGGTAGAATGGGCGGAACTCGTACAACCGTACAAAATCTTGAAGTCGTAAGGGTCGATTGCGACAGAAATCTAATTTTAGTTAAGGGCGCAATCCCAGGTCCACGTAACGGCGTGGTAATGGTTAGAAACGCGGTCAAGGCCTAGGAGGAGTGAATTATGGCTACAACAAAAGTATATAACTTGCAGGCTGTCGAAGTCGGCAACGTAAAACTTGATGACAAAGTATTTAAGGCAGAGTATAACGAAGCACTCATCCATCAGGTGATCGTGGCTTACTTAAACAACCAGCGTCAGGGCACAAAGGCAACGCTTAGCCGTAGCGAAGTGCGCGGTCGTGCTAAAAAGCCTTGGCGTCAAAAGGGTACTGGACACGCTCGTCAGGGTAGTCGCAGAGGCCCTCAATGGACCAAGGGTGGCTTGGCATTCGCTCTTAAACCAAGAGATTACAGCCAAAAGGTGAACAAGACTGCAAAGCGCGTTGCCTTTCGTAGTGCAATCAGCGCAAAGCTTGCTAAGGGTGATGTGTTTGTCGTAGAGGACTTTAACCTAAAAGACCACAAGACAAAGAATATGCAGGCAGTTCTTGATGCGTTCAAGTTTAACAAGTCAGTGCTAGTCGTACTCGACCAAGTAAATGAGAACGTAATGAAGGCTAGCAGAAACATCGCCAAAGTGTTGGTGGAAAACTACACACTTTTAAATGTGTACCAAATTGTTAGTGCCGACAAAATACTTATCACAAAACAGGCAATCAAATCTATAGAGGAGGCTTATACTGAATAATGGAAGCAAACAAGATTATTATTAAACCGCTTTTATCAGAAAAAAGTTATGCCGATATAGCAAAGAAACGCTACTGGTTCGTGGTAGACAAGTCGGCTACAAAGACTCAGATTAAGAGCGCAGTTGAGGAGATGTTCAACGTCGATGTTGAATCAGTAAACACCCTCATCACTTCAAAAAAACCCAGAAAAAGACAAGGCAGAACGACTGGTTACATCTCAGCCAAGAAAAAGGCTGTCGTAACATTAAAGAAGGATAGCAAGCCTATCGCGTTCTTCGAAAGCTTGTCGTAATTAAGCACAGGAGGAAATAGTAATGTCAGTTAAAAGATTTAGACCTATAACGCCTACATTGCGTGGCACTATTCGCCCGACATTCGAGGAAATCACCAAGACGACCCCAGAAAAATCACTCCTCAAGCCGGTCAAGAAAAATGCTGGTCGTAATGTGTACGGCAGAATCACTGTGCGTCACCAGGGCGGTGGTACAAAGAGACAGTACCGCGTCATCGATTTCAAGCGCAACAAGGACGGTATTCCTGCAAAGGTTAAGTCGATTGAGTACGACCCAAACCGCAGTGCATACATCGCGCTCCTTGCGTACGCTGATGGTGAAAAGAGATACATCCTTGCTCCTCTCGGCCTAACCGTTGGTGAGACTGTTATGAGTGGCGAGAATAGCGAAATTAAAGTGGGTAACGCAATGCCCATGGCTAGTATGCCAGTTGGTACCGTTGTCCACAACATCGAGATGCAACCAGGCAAGGGCGGACAAATGGCCCGCAGTGCTGGTGAGTCAGCGCGTTTGGTCGCAAAGGAGGGCACAAGGGCAACCTTGAAACTTCCCAGTGGCGAGATGCGTATGGTATCGGCAAAGTGCCGTGCCACAATCGGTCAAGTTGGCAATGTTGACCACGAGCTCGTTAAATGGGGTAAGGCAGGTAACACCCGTTACCGCGGAATTAGACCGACAGTACGTGGTAGTGTTATGAACCCTGTTGACCACCCTCATGGTGGTGGTGAGTCGAAGGCACCTATCGGTTTACCTGGCCCTCGCACCCCTTGGGGTAAACCTGCTCTCGGTAAGAAGACGCGTAACAAGCGTAAGCCAAGCAGTAGTATGATTTTAAAAAGAGTTAATTAGGAGTAAGCATTATGAGTAGAAGTTTGAAGAAGATGCCGTATGTAGAAGCGCGCTTGATGAAACGTGTTCAAGAACTCAATGCGAAGAACGAGAAGAAACCTATTAAGACTTGGTCCCGTTCTAGCACTATCTACCCCGAGTTTGTAGGGCACACAATCGCTGTTCACAACGGTCGTAAACACATTCCTGTATACTGTTCTGCCGAAATGGTAGGACACAAGCTCGGCGAGTTTGCTCCGACAAGAACATTTAAAGGCCACAGCGGTTCTAAAATCGCTGATAAGAAATAAGAGTGAGGTATAATGTATGGCAAAAAGAATGAGAGAAAAGGCATTAGCCCGCGCTGAAAAGGCTGACCGTCGCCCACAAGCAACTGCAAAGTTCGTGCGCATCAGCCCTAGCAAAGTCCGCATTGTCCTCGACATTATTCGTGGCAAAGACTATAACGAAGCAATGGCTATTCTTATGGGCACGCCAAAGGCTGCTAGCGAGGTTTTAGTCAAATTGCTGGCTTCAGCAGGAGCAAATGCAGAGTTTAAAAACTATTCAAAGGAAGACCTCTTCGTTGCAGAAGCATACGCTAACGAAGGTCCTACTTACAAACGTTGGTGGCCTCGTTCACACGGTAGTGCCGACCAAATCTTAAAGCGCACTAGTCACATCACAATCATCCTTGATGAGAAGAAGATTGACCTGAGCGCAACAAAGCCCGCGAGAAAGCAGGCAACCGCTACTACATTAGTCGATGTAGCAGGAGAGGCAAAGGAACAGGTTAAAGAGGATGCCGTAAAAGCAAAGGAGACTGCTAAGAAGGCTCCTGCTAAAAAGGCAACTTCGACCAAGACCTCTGCCACAAAGAAAACAACAACCGCAACTAAGAAGACAACGGCCGCTAAATCGGCTAGTACGACAAAAGGAGGCGCGAAGTAATTATGGGTCAGAAAGTCAATCCTCACGGATTAAGAGTAGGTATTGTTAAAGACTGGGATGCCACTTGGTACGCTGACAAAGCAAGCTTTGGCAAACTCTTAAAAGAAGACAATACTATCCGCGAGTTTATTCAAAAGAAATACCACGACGCATTAATTTCACGTGTTTCTATCGAGCGCGCTCAGGGCGCACAAGGCAAGATTGTCGTAAACATCTTGACTGGTAGACCAGGTTTGGTTATCGGTCAAAAGGGTGCTGGCATCGAACAATTGAGAAAGGAACTAACCAAACTCACCGATGGCAAGCAAATCACTATTAATATTAAAGAAGTTAAGAATCTCGACACCGACGCAAACGTCGTTGCTCAAAGTATCGCTGCACAGATTGAAAAGCGTGTCCTCGTTAAGCGCGCTATGAAGTCTAGTATGCAACGCGTTATGAAGGCAGGCGTGCAAGGTTGTAAAATCGCAGTCGCTGGACGTATAAATGGTGCAGAAATTGCGCGTACAGAACAGTATGCTCAGGGCTCAGTACCTCTGCACACTCTGCGCGCTGACATCGATTACGGCTTTGCAGAGGCTCACACCACCTATGGTGTGCTAGGCGTAAAGGTTTGGATCTATAAGGGTGAGATTCTAGCAAACAAGACTCCCAAACAAGGGGGTGAGCAATAATGTTAATGCCAAAGAGAACAAAGCACCGTAAGGTGCAAAAGGGCCGTATGAAAGGTCAGGCACTTAGAGGCAACCGCATCACTTATGGTGATTACGGACTTGTTGCTCTCGAACCTTGCTGGGTTAAATCAGTGCAAATCGAGGCTGCGCGTGTCGCAATGACTCGTTACATGAAGAGGGTTGGTAAAGTTTGGATTAAAATCTTCCCAGACAAGCCATACTCGCAGAAGCCACTTGGTACCCGTATGGGTAAAGGTAAAGGTAACCTAGAGGGCTGGGTCGCTGTGGTTAGACCTGGTAGAGTGCTGTTTGAAATAAACGGCGTTAGTGAAGAGGTTGCAAGAGAGGCTCTACGCCTTGCTTCACACAAACTTCCACTTGCTACCAAGTTCTACTCAAAGGCAGACCTTGACCGCGTTGTCGATGCCAAACTAAATGGCGAAAATAAAGAAAATTTGACCAAGGAGGAGGCAGGCAATGAAGAGTAAAGAATTTAGAGATATGACCACAGAAGAACTGCAGGACAAACTCAAAAGCCTTAAGAGCGAACACTTTAACCTGCGCTTCTCCCACGCAACTGGTCAGTTAACAAATCCTATGATGCTAAACACTATCCGCAAGGACATTGCACGCGTAATGACAATCCTTCGCGAGCGCGAGTTAGCACAGGAAAAAAAGGATAATTAGGGTGGAGGTAAATTATGGAAAACCAAGTTAGAAACAGTCGTAAACAACGTATTGGTGTAGTTGTCAGCAACCTCATGGACAAGACTTGTGTCGTTGCAATTGTCAACAATGTTCGCCACCCATTATACAAGAAAATCGTCAAGAAAACTGTAAAGTTTTTTGTAGACGACCCTAAAAATGAGTGCTCAATAGGCGATAAGGTCGTAATCGCCGAGACTCGACCACTATCTAAAAACAAGCATTTTAGACTGGTTAAAATCATTGAAAAAGCGAAATAGTAAAAGGAGTGAACTATTATGATAATGCCACAAACTAAATTAAAAGTTGCCGACAACACTGGCGCAAAAGAATTAATGTGCATTCGCGTGCTTGGCGGTTCTTTTAGAAAAACAGCAAACATTGGCGACATAATCGTTGGTACTGTTAAGAGTGCTATCCCAGGCGGTAGCGTAAAGAAGGGTGATGTCGTAAAGGCAGTCATCGTTCGTAGCAAGCGCGGTGTTCGTAGACCTGATGGCAGTTCGATTCGTTTTGATGACAACGCAGTTGTTATTATCGACAAGGACAAACAGCCAAAGGGTACCCGTGTATTCGGACCAATAGCAAGGGAACTCCGCGAGCGCGACTTTATGAAAATTATTTCGCTTGCAAATGAAGTACTATAGGAGGATAATCTCGATGAACAGCAATTTAAGATCGGGCGACACCGTAGTGGTAATCGCTGGTAAAGACAAGGGTAAGACTGGTAAGATTTTGTCTTCCGATGGTCAAAAAGGTAGAGTTATTGTTGAAGGTGTTAACATCGTTCACAAGCACACAAAACCTCGTTCTCAAAAAGACAGGGGCGGAATCAAGAAAACTGAGGCAAGTATCGATGTTTCAAACGTAATGATCGTCTGCCCAAGTTGCGGAAAAGCAACACGTATTGGTCACGCCTTTGATGACAAGGGCGTAAAGCACCGCGCTTGCAAGAAGTGTGGCGCATTCATGGACGGCGAGAAGAAGGCTCGCGCTAAGAAAGAGACCAAGAAAACAAAGGAGCCTGCAACTAAAAAGGTCGAAAAAGCGGAAGAGAAGCAAGAGGCTAAGAAGCCTGCTCCAAAGAAAACCGCTCCCAAAACCACAAAATCAACTGCTGACACCGCAGACAAGGTCGCTAGCACTACCAAGCGTCGCGCTCCTGCTGCAAAGTCTCAGGGTAAGTAATTAACGGAGGAATAAATGAGTAAAGACATTGATCAGGTTGCTAAGGAACCTGCAACCGACAAGAAGGCAAAACCTCGCCTGCAAGTGAAGTATGAAACTGTTGTAGTACCCGCTCTTGAAAAGGAACTGGGCTACAAGAACATCAATCAAGTTCCGCGTATTGACAAGATTGTGGTAAATGCTGGTCTTGGCGATGTCAAGGACAATGCAAAGAGTTTTAACATGGCTGTTGATGAGCTTGGCCTCATTACTGGTCAAAAGCCCCTTGTAACATCTGCTAAGAAGGCAGTCGCAAACTTCAAACTCCGCGAGGGAATGAAGATTGGCGCGAAGATTACTTTGCGTGGCGAGAAAATGTGGGAGTTTTTGGACAGACTTATCTCTGTTGCACTTCCTCGTGTGCGCGATTTTAGAGGAATTTCACCAAAGTCCTTTGATGGCAAGGGCAACTACTCTATGGGTATCAAAGAGCAACTCGTGTTCCCTGAAATCGACTACGATAAAATAGAAAAAGTAAGAGGCTTCGATGTCTGCATCGTTACGACTGCAAATACCGACAGCGAGGCAAAGGCACTCTTAGAGCAACTCGGAATGCCTTTCAAAAAAGCGTAAGGAGTAAAAAATGGCAAGAAAAAGTATGGTTTTAAAGGCTAAAAAGCCTCAAAAGTTTTCAACTCGTGAATACACACGTTGCTCAATTTGTGGTCGTCCTCACGCAGTTTTGAAAAAATACGGAATTTGCCGTATCTGTTTTAGAGAAATGGCTTACCGTGGCGAAATTCCGGGTGTAAAAAAGGCAAGTTGGTAGGAGGTAATTATGGCAGTTACAGACGTTATATCAGATATGCTGACTCGTATTCGTAATGCGATCGGCGCAAAGCACGCCACAGTTGACGTGCCTACCAGTAAGGTAAAACTTGCTATTGCTAAAATTTTAAAGGATGAGGGTTACATCACCGACTACGCCGAAAAGGGCGAGGGCGTGAATAAGGTAATCAACATCACCTTGAAGGTAGACAACTCTGGCAAATATGTGATCACTGGTTTAAAGAGGATTTCAAAGCCAGGTCTGCGTATTTATGCAAGTGTTGACAAGCTCCCTAGAGTTATCAACGGCTTGGGTATTGCGATCATTTCGACAAGCAAAGGAATTATGACAGACAAGCAGGCACGCGCTCTCAAAGAGGGTGGCGAAGTGCTGGCATATGTTTGGTAGGAGGTAAATTATGTCAAGAATAGGTAAGAAACCCATCGAACTTCCTGCAGGCGTAGACTTTGCAGTGTCTAATAACAACGTGGTTACCGTTTCAGGAAAACTCGGCAAACTCGAACAACAGGTTAGCAAACTCCTGAAAGTCGAACTCGTTGATGGAAAAATTTACGTGACAGCATTAAATAATTCCAGAGAGGCAAATGCTGCACACGGCCTTTACCGTACATTGATCGCTAATATGGTAGAGGGTGTTACAAACGGCTTCTCTAAAAACCTCATTATTAATGGTGTAGGTTACAAAGTTTTTGATAGAAATGGCGCAATTGAGTTTAAAATCGGGTACAGCCACCCAGTTATCTTCAATGCACCAGAGGGCATTACTCTAAGTTGCCCCAGCCAAACTGAAGTTAAGGTGTTTGGCTACGATAAACAAAAGGTCGGTCAAGTCGCTGCAACAATTCGCGATATTCAAAAGGTTGAGCCTTACCACGCATACGGCATTCGTTACGCTGACGAAGTTGTCGTAAAGAAAGAGGGTAAGACAGCCGCTAAGAAGTAAGGGAGAGTAGTACTATGATTAACAAAATCGATAAGAATAAAGAGCGCGCTCGCCGTCACGCACGCGTGCGCAAGAATTTGAGTGGTACTGCTGAGCGTCCTAGACTCGTAGTTTACCGCAGTTTATCAAATATCTATGCCCAAATCATCGATGACAGCAAGGGTGTTACACTCGTTTCTGCTGGCACCGTTGAAAAGGCACTCGAGAGTGCTCTAAAGGGCAAGACAAAGCAGGAGCAGGCGTACATAATCGGTGAAACGGTTGCAAAGCGTGCTCTAGAAAAGAACATTTCGCAGGTCGTTTTTGACCGTGGCGGATACATTTACACAGGTCGAGTAAAAAATCTTTCTGATGGCGCAAGAGCCGCAGGATTGAAGTTCTAGGAGGAAATTATGGCAGAAGTTAATAAAAACGAAAAGCGTCGCTCCGACAACAAACCTCGTGGCAAGCGTGAGGACCGCAAGCCCGTTGACGATGGGCTAGACAAGGTAAGAGTTGATGTCCGCCTTGTTCAAAAGGTTATCAAGGGTGGTCGCACACCTAGCTACAGTGCTCTATGTGTCGTTGGCGACCGTAAGGGTAGAGTAGGTATCGGCACCGGTAAGGCTCGCGAAGTCGCAAACGCTACTGAAAAGGGCTTTAACGCCGCTAAAAAGAATATGATTACCGTAAACCTTGCAGGTACTACCATTCCTCATGAGATTACCATGAAGTATGGTGCAAGTATTGTAAAGCTTATGCCTGCAAAACAGGGTACTGGTGTCATTGCTGGTGGTGCAGCGCGCCCTGTACTAGAACTCGCTGGTATCAAAGATATCACCGCGAAAAACCACCGCAGTAACAACAAAATAAACACCGTTCGTGCTACTTTTGAGGCATTGAAGACACTGCAAACCGCAGAGCAAGTTGCCGAGAACCGTGGCAAGAAAGTGGAAGAATTGTAGGAGGCGCGTTATGGAAAAGAAAACAACAAAGCCTGCTACGGCTAATCAAATCAAAATTAAACTCATTCGCAGTGCAATTTGTACTACTCCTAAACAGCGCAAGACTTTGCGCGCTTTGGGATTGACCAAGATTAATCAGGTAAAGGTAATGCCTGACAACGAAGCAATTCGTGGCATGATCGCGGTCGTTAGTCACCTTGTACGCGTAGAGCAATAGGAGGATATTATGGAATTGCACAATTTATCTCCTGCACCTAATTCAAAGCACCGCCTTCGCCGTGTCGGCAGAGGTAAGGGTTCTGGACTAGGCAAGACTTCGGGCCGTGGTGAAAACGGTCAGAACAAGCGTTCTGGTGGTGGTGTTCGTCCTCTATTCGAGGGTGGTCAAATGCCATTGATGCTACACTTAGGCAAGCGTGGCTTTACAAATGGAAAGTTTAAATCAGTTTACTCAATTGTCAACATTGGTCAGTTAGATTGCTTTGACGAGGGTACAGTGGTTACCGCTGAACTCTTAAAGCAAAAGGGAATCATTAGCAAGATCGAAAAAGATGGCCTAAAAGTGCTAGGCGATGGAAAAATTTCCAAGGCCCTGACTGTAAAGGCTAACAAATTCACCCAAACAGCGATCAAGAAGATTCAAAAGGCTGGCGGGACAATTGAGGAGGCGTAATGTTTAAAACTTTAATCAATGCTTTCAAACAGAAAGACATTCGCAAGAAGTTGCTCATCATTTTGGGCATCATTCTTGTTTATAGAATAGGTTGCTGGATACCTATTCCTGGGCTGGAAGCAGGTGCTTTTAGTTCAATCGCTGGGAACGAAACAGGGTTCCTAGACCTACTTAGTAGTGTATCTGGTGGCGCGCTAGCAAATGGCTCGCTACTCGCACTCGGAGTTGTACCGTATATTTCCGCCTCGATTATAATGCAATTACTTACTGTTGCCATTCCCGCACTCGAGCGACTTAGTAAGAGTGGCGAGGACGGGCGCAAGAAAATTGCCTTGTATACTCGCATAGCAGCATTGATTTTCTCGATTATGCAGGCAGTTGCAATAGTTGTTGCGTTCTATGGCGACGGCGGGGACAATTGCGTGATTAATCTCGACTTATTTGGCGAAGGAACTCCCGTGTGGATTGTACCCACCATTATCTGCTTTATCCTAATTGGTGGCGGTATGTTTACTCTTTGGCTCGGTGAAAAGATTACCGACCAGGGAATAGGCAATGGTGTGTCGCTACTCATCTTCGTAGGTATCCTATCCAGTGCAGGCTCTGCACTATTAAACGCATTCCAAGGCGTGTTCAACTCGGACATCGACCAACTTTGGAACATTCTAATCTTCGTGGCAATTTTGATTGTCGTATTCGCACTAATGGTGTTTATCGACTCATCCGAGCGTAAGATTCCCGTGCAGTACGCAAAGCAGGTTAAGGGCCGTAAAATGTATGGTGGCCAGTCTACTATGATTCCTATAAAGGTTAATAGTAACGGTGTGCTTCCTATCATTTTCGCAACCGCTCTGGTTACATTCCCTCAACTGCTAACTCAAATGTTCTGGCCCGAGAGCGCATTCTACGCTTGGTGGTCGAACTGGTTGGGTACAGGTACCCCGTTGTACTTCGTATTTAACGCAATCTTTATATTCTTCTTCTCATACTTCTATGCACAGATTAGTTTCAACCCCGAGGATGTCAGCCGAAACCTGCAACAAAACGGTGGCTTCATCCCAGGTATTCGCGCTGGCAGACCGACAACCGACTACTTAAAGAAAATCAACAGCCGAATCACTCTGTTTGGCGCAACCTATCTAGCAGTAATCTTCATCGTGCCCACACTTATCTTCTCGCTAGTTCAAGGTCCAAACACTACATCACTTATGACCGCGTTTAGTGTAACTGGTATGCTAATCGTTGTTAGCGTAGCACTAGAATTCGATAAGCAACTTGACGCGCAAATGTTGATGAAAAATTACAGAGGCTTTTTAAAGTAGAAGCTACCAACAATTAGCAACCTGTGTGTCCCGAATAGCAAAGCCTATTTAGAAACGAACAGCAAGAGGGACACTCCTTACAAGTTGATTGTTGTTAGCGTAGCTCTTGAATTTGACAAGCAACTTGACGCGCAAATGCTAATGAAGAACTATCGTGGCTTCTTAAAATAAAATACAAAAGCAGTCTAAACAAAATTTGGGGGTATTTTATGAAATTAGTAGTTCTGGGACCTCCTGGAAGTGGGAAGGGACAGAATACGGGCAGAATTGCAAATAAATATCACTTAAAACACATCGTCGTAGGCGACATTGTAAAGGCCGAGATTCGCAACAAAACCGAGGTCGGTAAAATAATGTACGAATACACGAGTGTAGGGCGCTTCGTCCCAAGTGATATCGTTATGCAAGTGCTGAATTCGCAGTTAGCCGATATTAGCGGATACGCTGGTTACATTATCGACACCGCGCCCATTAATATGGACCAGTACGAAAAAATGAATACCGACGATATCGACGTCGCAATCTCGCTAGAGGTTGAGGACAAAAATATCTTGCGTACCCGTACTTTAAACCGACTAATCTGCCCGAATTGCCGTAGTGTAACTAGCGTGTTTGAATCCCCAGACAATATTTGTAAAGTCTGCGGTGCCACGCTAGAACATCGGTATGATGACAATCTAGAAACCATAAATTTCCGCATCGCGCAGTACGAGCGCGAAACTGTGCCCGTATTAAATGCCTTTGAGGCGTTGGGAAAACTCATTCGAATCGACTCATCGGGCACAAAAGAGCAGGTTTTTGACCAAATTTGTAAAAAAATTGATGACTTTTTTGCTAAAAAGCCTTTAAAGTAATTAAAAGGTATGGTATAATTACTCTATGAGAGAAATTAAAACGCTAACTAATCATCAAATAGAATTAATGCGACACAGTGGTGAAGTCATGAAGGGCATATTCGTAGGCCTCCGTGACTTTATCAAAGCGGGAATTTCGACCAAAGACATCGACACTTTTGTGTACGACTTCATTATATCGCACGGATGTAAGCCCTCGTGCCTAGGTTACATGGGCTATCCCGCGTCCGCGTGTCTTGAAGTCAACGATGTCGTCGTTCACGGTATCCCTAACGAGAATGTAATTCTTCAAAATGGCGATATCGTGGGCGTGGATATCTGCGTTAATTACAAGGGTATCCACACCGATGCTTGCCGTACTTACGCGGTGGGCGAAATCAGTCCTGAGGCTCAGGCTCTCGTGGACACCACAAAGGAGTCGTTCTTTGTGGCACTCAAAAATCTCAAGGCTGGTAGCACGACTGGCGACATCGGCGAGGCTGTTCAAAAGTTCGTCGAAGCGCGCGGGTATAGTATCGTCCGTGAACTCCAAGGACACGGAATCGGCACTACCATTCATGAAGAGCCAGGCATTCCAAACTTTGGGAAGGCTGGCACTGGCACGAAATTAAGGGAAAACATGGCCATTTGCATCGAGCCTATGGTAAACATGGGGTCTCGGCACGTTGTCTTTGAAAAGGACGGGTGGACGTGCAGAACTCGGGATGGCAAGTGGTCAGCTCATTATGAAAACACTATCCTCGTTAAAAAAGACGGGGTAGAAATCCTCACCTTAGAGGAGGATGATGAGTATGCAAAATTGTACCTTTAATATCGGCCAAATCGTCCTCTCCACCCAGGGGCACGACAAGGGGCAGAGATATGTAGTTGTGGGCATCCGCGGGGACAGAATCGCAGTAGCGGACGGGGTTTTAAAATCAATTAAGACTCCCAAGCAAAAGAACTGCAAACACCTGCTTGCTACAAAGTTTATCGACCCCGAAATTGAGAGCAAACTAAAAGACGGACTAGAAGTTAATGACCAAATGATATATCACACTTTACTTAAATTCAAAAAGTCGAATAAGGAGTAAGTAGTATGGCAAACGATGATTCAATCAAGGCAGAAGGAATTGTTATTGAGGCACTTCCGGGTGCAAACTTCAAGGTACAATTACCCAACGGCTATATCGTAAACGCTTACATGGCGGGCAAGGTGTACAAGTCGCGTACCCGCGTGCTAGTAGGCGACCGCGTTACAGTCGTGCTGTCGCCGTACGACCTATCTCATGGGCGAATTGTATGGCGTACTGATGTGCGCAAATCGTCTACCAATCCGTCTAACGACGAAAACTAACATAAACAAGGAGAAAACAAAATGAAAGTAAGACCATCTGTTAAACCTATGTGCGACAAGTGTAAAGTAATTCGTCGTGAAGGCAAGGTTATGGTAATTTGTAAAAACAAAAAACACAAGCAAGTGCAGGGTTAATGCGCCTATTATCTATTTAATTAGATATTTTTAGGCAGTTAAAAGTAACTTGCTTTACTTTGAAAACTATCGAGAAAGCCCCCGCGGCAAATCGGGCTTCTCGTGATTATAAAACTCAAACTAATTTTTGGAGGAATTTCTAATGGCTCGTATAGCTGGTGTTGACTTACCTAAGGAAAAGAGAGTGGAAATAGGTCTAACCTATATCTACGGTATCGGCAAGGTAAAGTCAAATGAAATCTTAAAGAACGTGGGCATCAACCCCGACACGCGCGTAAAAGACCTCACAGAGCAAGAAGTTGCGAAGATTCGTGACTACATTGACAAGAGTGGTCTGCTCGTAGAGGGTGATTTGCGCCGTGAAACAAACTTGAATATCAAGCGTTTGATGGAAATCGGTTGCAACCGTGGTATCCGTCACCGCCGTAATTTACCCGTACACGGTCAGCGTACCAAGACCAACGCGCGTACACGCAAGGGTCCTCGCAAGACTGTATCTCGTGGTAAGGCCAAAGTAGGCAAAAAAGGTTAATAAATAAGGAGTAGTTCTATATTATGGAAAAACCAACAAAGAAGAAAAGAGCGACTAAAAACTTGGGCACAGGTGCCGTTCACATCAAGTCATCATTTAACAACAACCTTGTTACCATTACCGACCAGGCTGGTAACGTAGTGGCATGGTGCAGTAGTGGTGCGCTAAAATTCCGTGGCGGTCGTAAGGACACCCCGTATGCAGCTCAGTTAGTCGCAGAAACAGCAGGCAAGAAAGCTAAGGACATGGGTATCAACCAGGTCGCTGTTTATGTAAAGGGTGCTGGTGCTGGCCGTGAGGCTGCAATCCGCGCACTCGCAAACGTAGGGTTGGAGGTTACATCGATAAAGGATGTTTCAGGTATTCCATTTAACGGATGTCGCCCTTCTAAACCTCGTAGAATTTAATTTTAAAAGTAAGGAGTAAAAACAATGGCTAAATATACAGGTGCCAACTGCAAGTTGTGCAGACGTGAGGGTTGCAAGTTGTTCCTCAAGGGCGACCGTTGTGTAACAGGGAAGTGTGCGATTGACCGCAGACCAACTGTACCAGGTCAGCACGGCGAGGACTCTCTTCGCAAAAAGCCCACAGGCTACGGAATGCAGTTGCGTGAGAAACAAAAAGTTAAGCGCGCGTACGGATTGCTCGAAACTCAGTTTAAAAAGTACTACCTTGAGGCAAAGCGTCAAAAGGGTGCAACTGGTGAGGTTATGCTCTCACTGCTTGAGCGTAGACTCGACAACGTCGTTTACCGCCTTGGTTTCGGCGTGTCCCGTACACAGTGTCGCCAAATCGTAAACCACAGACACATTACCGTTAATGGTAAGATTGTAAACCTTCCTTCGTACCAGGTAAAAGTTGGCGATGTGATTGCTGTAAAGCAGACTGACCTTGATTCACCACAATTCAAGGAAATTAAGGGCAGCAAAATCATCACACCTAAATGGTTAGAGGTCGACTCAAACACCTTGACTGGAAAGGTTATCGCTAACCCTGCTCGCGATGATATCGACTTAAATATCAGTGAACACTTAATCATTGAGTTGTATTCAAGATAATAAGGGAGGGAATTATTATATGATGCAAATTGACAAGCCGACTATAAAATACGAGGAGTCGCAACGCGGTGCTGTCGCTAATTTTGTAGTCGAACCCTTGGAGCGCGGTTTCGGCACGACTTTGGGTAATGCTATGCGTAGAGTACTGCTAGGCAGTCTCCCAGGCATCGCCCCTGTCGCTATCCGTATTCAAGGTGTACAGCACGAGTTTAGCGCAGTCCCAGGCGTCGACCTCGATGTCGCTGATATCGTGCTGAATATCAAGTCTTTGATTGTCCGCACCACCAACGAAGAGCCCAACTTTACCGCGACCCTTAATATTCGCGTAAAGGGCCCTTGCATAGTCACTGGTGGCGACATCATCACCCCTGAGGGCGTTGAGATTGTCAACACCGACATGGAAATCTGTCGCGTGTCCGCTGGTGCTAATCTCGATATGGAGATAATTGTAGCAAAGGGCAGAGGGTACGTGCTGGCAAAGGATAACAAGGACTATTGCGAGTCTATCGGCTTTATTGCCGTGGACAGTATTTTCTCGCCCGTTAAGTCGGTCGAGTACCACGTAGAGAGTGCCCGCGTAGGTCAAAACATTAACTTCGACAAACTGACAATGGAAATCACAACTAACGGCGCAATCAGTGCCAAGGAAGTTACCAGTATGTCAGCGCGCCTTTTGAATGAACACCTCGACCTGTTTATCGACTTGATTGAGAACATGAAGGGGCAGAACTTCTTAATGGCGAAGGAAGAGGACGACCAAAAGCGAATTCTCGACCTTTCAATTGCAGACCTTGAGCTCAGCGTGCGCAGTACAAACTGCCTAAAACGCGCTAACATCAACACGGTCGGCGACCTAACAAACAAAACCCACAAGGAATTGGCAAAAGTGCGTAATTTGGGTAACAAATCGTTAGAAGAGATTATCCACAAGATTGAGCAACTAGGCCTCAGCCTTAAAAATGATGATGAATAAATATAAGGAGTAAGAATAATGGCAGGATACCAAAAATTGAGTAAACGCCCTTCGATTCGTGATGGCCTCATCCGCAACCAAGTTACCACTCTTCTATGGACTGGCAAGGTCGAGACGACCCTAGCGCGTGCCAAGGCCATTAGTCGCGTAGCAGAAAAGTTACTAACCAAGGCTATCAATACATACACCGACACCGTAAAGGTGGAGAAGGATGTAGTCGTAGATGGCGTAACTACCAAAAAGCAAGTTATGAACGATGGCCCCAAGAAACTCGCTGTCCGTCGCGAAATCATGGCAAACGTGTACGATATCCAGGAACAACGCGCACCAAAAGAGTCAAAATCAGACTTTATCGCGCGTACACAGGATATCAAGCACCCTCTAATCGAGAAAATTTTCAACGTGTATGCTCCAAAGTATGCACAGCGCAAGGAAGAATTGGGTCAGGGTGGTGGCTACACTCGTATTGTTAAGTGTGGACCACGCCGTGGCGATGCCGCAGAACGCGTAATTATCACCCTGGTTGACTAATTTAGTAGAATAATGTGCACTTGTTTCGTAAATATTACTAAATTTACGCCTTAGTGTGCTTAAATATATTAGTTAAACTTGATAATTGCTATCTATTTAATACTTGTGATTTTATAAAAGTCCTCTTGTGTCCCAAGCGGACTTTTTTCTTTTTTTATTATCCAAATATAAAAAATTGTAAAAATTACGAATATAAAATACAAAAAAATCGTAAAAATTACGAAAAATTAACAACAGTTAAGTAAATTATATGCAAGAATTTTATTTAAAAAATAGTAAAATTTACGATTTTTTAATTTAAAAATGATAGCAATAATAGTAAAAATTACGAAAAATTATGTAAACTTTTGTAAAAATCAAGAGCAAATTTTGAGAAAGTAAAAAAATTTTAAAAACTATTATCTATTTTAAATTGAAAAAGTTGACTTTTATTAGCGATTTTTAGATAATTATTTTGTATAAATATCGAAAGTTGCAACTTTTTTTACAAAATGTAGTAATTTTTAGATAAAATGTCCACACTATTAGCAATCAGTTACTTATTTTTCGCAATTATAACTTAAATTATATGGCTTCGTTTGTTCGCCTAAATTCACTTTTTTGTATTGAAATTAAATTTTCGCTAGTTATTGTTTAACATTTTTTAAGCTTTTTATTTTCACAAAAATTCGTGTAGTAGGTTAAAGTGCTAGATAGTTTTGGTTAGAGTTGCTTAAATAATTTATTATTTTTGTATTTTTAGGAGGGAAATATGCAAAAATTGGGTAAAAAGTCGGTAATTTCAATAGTTTTGGTATCTATTTTTACAGTCGCCACTATTCTCACTTGCTGTCTATTATTCATTCCCACCAGTCCCGTCAGCCTCAACCACGACACCGCTCCTGACTCCACAATCACCACCAGTGGCCTAAATTACTCCTATAATGAAAGTGAAACCTATGAAACAAGTTTTACTTATGAAAGTAATAGCGGAGAAATTTTAGATTACCAAATTTCTATTATTTATCCTGCTAAATATATAGAAAGTTTAAGTGGTGGTTATTCTTATTATTATAGTAGTAGTAGAAATTATTCTGGTTACATTTTTTCTTTTTATTTAAAATTTGGGTTAAATTATGCGACTTCAAATAATATAAATTGTCGATATTTTTCTAGTGATAATTCTAATTACCAATTAACTGGTACTTGGACTTTTAGTTACAACACAAATCTTTCTACTTATTTTCATCAAATATCTAGTGGGTCTTATGTAGCTGCTGCCACAAGATATGTTACAATCCAACTCCCCCAAATTCATCCTACAACCACGCTCACATTCTACGCAAATAATGGTACTGAAGCAACAGAGCAAACTGTGATTTGCGGTAATCAAATCGGTAGCGCAATGCCAGCAAACCCAACACGCGATGGTTATACCTTTATGGGGTGGTTCGTGGATGGCGAGCAAATTATTAGCAATACATATTATATGTGGGACTCTCCAAAGACCGCATTTGCTCAGTGGGAACGTAACACTGTGGCATCAAGTAACTACACATTATCTAGTTCGGTAAATAATTCGAGTTATGGCACTATAATCGGGGCAAGTACTTCGTATCCAGCAAATACAATGGTGGCAGTTAGTGCTGTGCCTACCGCCGATTACGAGTTTAGTTACTGGACTATAAACAATTCCTACATTTCGACCGCTAACCCGCTTCAGTTCAGTATATCAGCCAATACCACCATACAAGCAGTTTTCGAGCCTAATTCGCTTTCAAATTTTACTGTGAATTTTTCGGGCGGAGGGGGTACTTACACGGTAGAGCAAACGGACAATAATTACGCCTTGATTACAATTACACCCGAGGCAGGGCAGTACATCGATTCAATCAGTTTCGACAACGGCTTATCTACTAAAATCGAGTACTACAACGGCACAATCGTAAACTGTGGCTCCAATGTCCTGTACGCAACGTATCTAACCAATAACAACGACAACAAAAATGTGCTTAAACTCTCGCTTTACTATATTTTGGGCAGTGGCACAATCAACGTGCTGACAACAACCAACGCTCCAACTCTCGAGGAAAACACGGGCGGCGGCCTCAACATCGACGGAATCGCCCTAAAATCTACCACTGGTGGCGAAGCACGTGTCGTGGGTAGCGGGGAAGGCACCACACTAGTGGCCGTAAATTACGCAGGCTACGAGTTTTTATATTGGGAAGGCTCGAGCAGTGGCCAAATTTCCACAAGTGCAAGCTATACAATAAACGAGGACGACTACATGGGCGAGGTGATTACCGCCGTATTTTCGCCAATAAATAACAGCGACCTCAACTTCGATACTGACTCCAACTCCGACGATTTTTAGGTATTAGTAAAAAAGAGCTCCAGCTCTTTTCTTTTTTCTAATTTTTGACATAAAAAGCGACAAAAAGACAAAAAATAAACCCGTAAACAAGCCCTAAA
>CALWKF010000015.1 GCA_944381215.1 uncultured Clostridia bacterium | reverse complement strand
TAGGGGTGGAATAATTTGCATACTATTATAAATATGAATGAACTGAAATTAAAATTAGATACAAACATAAATGTTATGAAGAAATAAAAAGCAGTTAACAAAACAAAAAATACAACCCAATCAATAATTTTATAGTATAAAGCAAAATCAATTTTAAATTAAAAAATAATAAAAATTTTATCGAAAACTAATGCATAGTACTATAAAAATCACATAAAAACTATTAAAAAACGCAAGTTTTTAAAAAATACAAGCAAAATTATTACAAAAAAGTGCACTATCTCACTAAAACTTAAACCAGTGAAAGGTAGCGCGCTTTTATTATATATTTACGATTTGTTAGGCAGTGTTTTAAGCGGACCTTGCGACTGGCGCGAGAGCAATCATTTCTAATTGTGCCAATCACTTACGCGCCAGACTTCCCGCAAGCGAATATGTTTCAAGTCCAAACATACTCCTCGCAACAACTAACAAAATTTACTTGGTCATCCTGAGCCCGCCCCGCGTAGCCCTCAGACGAAGGATCTATTCCTCTTAAAACACTACTCAATAAACCATAAAGATGTAGTAGAACAAAGCGGCTGAGATTCTTCGTCTCAGGCTCTGTAAGCAGGGCTCAGAATGACAGTGCTTTTATTGGTTGTTGAAAAAACAGAACAGAATGGTCCTGGCTGCCTTAGACAAGAATCTCTCTTAGGTCATCCTGAGCCCGCCCCGCGAAGCCTTAGACGAAGGATCTCATCTCATCCGCTTTAAGAGGACACTGGGCTGGCGCGAGAGCATTAGTTTCTAATTGAGGTAATCACTCACGCGCCAGACTTCCCGCAAGCGGAAAGGCATCCTGAGTGTCGACCCGCAGCGCCTTTTGACGAAGGATCTATTCCGCATTAAATACAAGACTGCTTGAAAAGTGCTATCATTATAAATGATTTCATTCTCTAATATCTTATTTATTACTATTAGTTTAATAATAATTAATGATAAGATTTATAAAATTAATGTTATTATAAAGTATAATAATTTTTGACTTTTCACAAATAATAAATTTACAACAATAATTTTATTAAAACCTTTAAGTGTATTTTTAATTGTTTGACATAATTCAATTTTATAAGTTATACTAAATGTAGTTTTTTGTAAATAATTGTAGTCTAGTATATCGCACTACAAAAGGCTAAGTTAAAAAAGTACAAGGGAGGAAAAATGACAAAGAAGTTTTTAATCACTTCAATCGTGAGTGTGAGTTTACTGTTTATTGGCTTTCTAGTCGTTGCGATAATTTTGGCGACCGTAGACTATGCACCACTTGGGGTAGATACCGCCGTTGCCGACTGGGCATATAGTGTGCGCGGGGAGCAGGGTGGAGCGTCATACTGGTTTTTTAGAATCGTTACTGAATTTGGGTACACTTATTTCTGTATAGCGATAATTTTGATTATGGGAATTATTTGGCGGTTTCGTAGCAAGACTTGGTTTTTTGCAGGGACAATTCTTATATCTTGGGTACTTCAGCAAATTATCAAGGCGATTGTCGACCGCCCGCGCCCTGATGAAGCATTGTGGTGGATGACCGAAACCTCCTCGAGTTTTCCTAGTGGACATTCTATCACTGCCGCGTGCGTGTTTGTGCTTCTTGCATATTTTATAATTTCTTCGCCAAAGGTAAAGGCCTGGGTAAAGTGGCTAATAGGCAGCCTTTCCGCCGCTGCGATAATTTTAGTCCCGATTAGCCGAATTATTTTAGGCGTACATTATCTAACCGATGTGCTGGCAGGCGTGTTCTTCGGCGCCTTTGTCGCAGTCCTCGGCATCATCGCCTACAACCTCTTCATCCACTTCCGCGACCGCCACAAATCAAACAAATCCGCTCCCACCACTACGAACGAGCAAACTGATAAAGAACAAGACTTAGAGCAAAAATTGGCCTCTTCAGATTTATGAAGGTAACCAGTGCAGTTAACTTTTTGGTATAACAGCAAAAAAACTAACGCATACTGTTTTTATTGTATTTTGTGACAAAAATAATTTTAAATTCTAGAAAATCTAAATATACTACTAGCACTTTCGCGGTACTGAATCTACTTTTTAAAAATAGTTTTTAAATTTTTTCACCACAAGGGCGTTTTTAGCATACTCTATAATGTACGGGCAAATCTTATGGAGGTAACAAAAATGTCTTTTTTCTCTGGAGTTAGGACAGAGCAGATGCCAGGGCCGATTAATGGTAACCCAACGCGCGGACTTTGTGAAAAGGTCTGTATACAAGTAAAGAAAGTCTTTGATGCGTGTCTAAAACAGCAACACATCACCGACACCCAAGTAGCACTGACCTCATTTACACCCGCAAACCCCACAGCCCCTCTCACTTTTGTGTCTGGGGGCTCGAGCACGACAATCGCCCCGACTCTGAGTAATCTCACAATTACTAGGTTCGACGACCGCCCCAACTTTGCGCACGTGTCCGCAATCGCCAATATACCGATTGAAATCGTGTACACCGATGCAAACAACGTTCAGGGAGTCGCTACCGGCACAATCGCACTGCCACAGGATGTAGTGCTGTTCCTACCGCAACCTTCGATAATTCCGTATCAGGTCGAAGTGGTCGCAAGCGCAATACTCGCACAAGCCACCATTACCGACAACATCGCAACGGTCGAGGGATGTGTAATGATTATAATTAAAATTGTCGCCGAAACCGAGTTGCTGGTGCCTAGTTATGGCTACTGCCAGATACCGCAGTGTCAAGAGTTCTCGACCAACGTCTGCCAAGGCTTCTTCGAGATGCCACTGTTCCCCTCGATAAACCCAATCAACATAAACGCGATTGGCAACGGGATAGGCACAACTACAACCAACGGTAACCTAATGTAGAAAAACCATAAGATTTATCTCTACTACCGAAAAATACATTTTTAACACGAAAAAACACAAAAATTTACTAAAAAATCGCGTTTTCAAATACTTTTCATAAAAATCACCCCAATTTTCGTAAATATTACTAAAATTTTGAGGAAATTTAATGAAAAGTATAAAAAAGTACGATTTTTTAATGAAATTTTCGTAAAAAATGCACAAAAAGTACAATTTTCGGTGAAAAACCTAGCTTTTGCTAGGTTTTAATTTTATTTTAAAAAATGGTAATTTTTATTAACCTCTGTTAATTTTATATTTTATTCGCTTTTGGCTAAATTATATTATTTACATTAGTTATTATATTTATATGAATGCTTTTATTAATTATATTTAGAATACATTTATTAATTATATGTATATCTTATACCGTTCACGTTATTAGTTGTTTTATTTTTAACTTGCAAAATATTTTTTAAAATGTTATAATAATATTTAGGAGTACAAGAAAATGAAAATATTTGCAATAGGGGATACGCACCTTTCAACAAAGGTCGAGAAACCCATGGACATATTCGGCCCTGGCTGGGAAAATCACTTCGAGCGAATTTGCGCCGATTGGAATAAAAAGGTGAGTGAAGATGACCTTGTATTAATTCCAGGGGACATCAGTTGGGGAATGTTTTTAGAGGAGGCAGTGCCTGACCTCGATTTAATTGCTAATCTCAAAGGCAAGAAAATCATCACCCGAGGCAACCACGACTACTGGTGGAAATCGATTACCGCCGTTCGCTCGGTATTGAAGCCCAACATGTACGCCTTGCAAAATGACGCCATTCGTTTTGACGGCGTGGTCGTGTGCGGGACTCGTGGCTGGACTGTCCCCGAAAAGACTTTCAAGGACGCCGACGACGAAAAAATCTACAAGCGCGAACTTATTCGCCTCGAACTAGGCCTGCAAGCAATGGACAAGCTGTATATAGAAGGTGACAAAAAAATCGTAATGATTCACTATCCGCCCTTTAATGCCACAATGCAACCCTCAGACTTCACGCGCCTTTGTGAGAAGTACGGCGTAAATTATGTAGTCTATGGACACTTGCACGGGAAAAATTGCCGAGTAAAGCACGAACTCATTCAAAATAACATCAAGTACCTGCTTTGTAGTTGCGACCAAGTAGATTGCAAACTTGTGGAAGTTTGCAATCTACTGCAGACAGATTGAGCGGAGAGATTTCTGCTCTTTAAAAATTGCAAACTTGTACCTGTTTGTGATGTAAGTGAGTAGTTAGTCAAAATAACTACAACCTTAATACATGTAAAAGCAATTCATTTGACCAGATTGAGCACAGCGAATTCTGCCCTTTTAAAATTGCAAACTGGTCGGAGTTTGTGAAATTAATTAATATTTGAATCAAAAGCATCGACTCCACAATTAGTAGAATTAAAAATTCGAAATTTTATGTTTTTTTCTATTTTTTAAAAAGAGTCTACAAAATATAGACACAGAAATTGCCTTAAATTAGTGAAATTTCCAAACTTTTATGTTATAATATTAGTATATTTTCGGAGGTGCATATGAAAAGTATTGCAGAAAGAATTTCAAATTTAAGAAAGGTGAACAGGTGGACTCAAAGCGATTTGGCTAAAAAACTAAATGTGTCTAGTAAACTGGTCAGCAAATGGGAGACAGGTGAAGGTCAACCCAGCCTAGAGGATATCATAAATCTTGGCGAAGTGTTTCAAGTCAGCGTAGATTATTTGTCTAAGGGTATAATACACAAAGGTGATAAAAAGTCTATAAATAAACAACCCACTTTTGAACAGTATACCGAGGACTTAAAGGAATCTATAAAGAAACTATTAAAGGCCAATAAACTTGAAAAGTACTATGACTCAATTGTGGCACTGATCACTGATGATAAGGCTGATAAGCGGATTCGAAATTTGGGTGCTTTCCCGTACGAAAAAATTTTAGCCTTTGATAACTACAATCTATATAAGTTGTTAGAAGACAATGAGCTCATTGACAGAACTCCCCATATATATGAGCCTTTTAAGAAAAATACAAACGGCTTTAGAATTGAGAAGTTAACACAACACAAAATAAAAGATCCTGGTTTTTACAAAGAGCTGAGTGCTAACGCTTGTAGTGACCTTATCGCTGACTTTGTTTATGGTCGGAGGGAATGGGATGATCGGCTAATCTTGTTACTAATTGAGCAGGGCGGACAGGTTTTTAGTGTTGCGCCAGGGCAAGTTTTCAGTGATTATGTACAGGAGCTTGGATTTGTGCCTGATGTCTTCCAAACAAAACTTCTCCAACAGCTCTGCGAAAACAACCTAAAAACAAATAGGCATTAGTAAAATCTAATGCTTTTATTTTTATACGCTAGTTATTGAAGTACGCTAGTTAAGCAAAAGTAGAACGAGCCCCAAAAGTTGAAAAAAGTTATTTTCTATTTTATACTCGCAGTTTTCACAAAATTATCAACAGGGAAGAGGTGGTGCTCGGCAAGTTATCAACAAGCCCCCGCGCTTTTCCACAACAGGCAAAAGTTATCCACTCCCCCAGACCCCCTAAAATAGTTAAACCCCGTACTTTTCCCCAACTCCTCACAACCTAAGCAGAACTACTATTATTAATCTAAAAAAATAAAATAATATCATACTTACAGGGTAAGTATATTCTTGATATATATTTAATTTAATTTATTACCTCGAAAGAAAAAAAGTGGCCAAAAAAAGAAAGACACCTTTATAATTATACAAATCATTCCTGACACCTAGTGTCATAATTTGCGGAAAGTGCCAAATTTTTTTATTTTTTTAAAAATTTTTTGAAAAAAGTGCGTTTTTTAGTCATTTTCGGCGCAAAGACAAGTATTTAGCGGGTATTTTTATGCAAATTTGTTTTGAATATTCATCTACTTGTGTTATAATATAACAATAATATATAGAAGTAATAGTCGTCTAAAAATAAGCGGGGAATTAAAGTAAATTCAGTCAAAAGGAGGTGCGTATGGAATTCAAACATATTTCGGTAATGCTCGATGAGTGCATTGCTGGGCTAAGCATACGAGCCTCTGGAGTCTATATGGATGGCACGCTCGGTGGGGGCGGGCACAGCAGTGAGATTGCAAAGCGACTAGACAAAGACGGCACGCTCGTCATGTTCGACCTTGATAAAGAGGCGATTGCTTTTGCCTCCAAAAGGCTCGAGCCGTTCCCGTGCCACAAGATTTTTGCGCACAGTAATTTCAAAGACTTCAAGCAGGTCCTAGCCGAAAACAAAATTTCGGGCCTCGACGGAATTTTACTCGACCTCGGGGTCAGTAGTTACCAAATCGACAACCCAGAGCGCGGGTTTAGTTACATAGCGGACGGCCCACTTAATATGGCAATGGATGCAGATTCGCCCCTTACCGCCGAAGTTGTAGTTAACGAATACACAGAGACCGAACTCGAGCGAATTTTTAAAGACTACGGCGAAGAACGTTTTTCAAAAAGCATAGCCAGTGCAATTGTAAAGTACCGCCGAGAGAAGCGGATAGAGTCGACACTAGAACTTGCCGACATCATTGCATCCGCCGTGCCCGCAAAGTTTAGATTCAACTCGGGCCACCCCGCAAAGCGCGTTTTCCAGGCGATTCGAATCGAGGTAAACGGCGAACTTTCGAGCCTAAACGACTGCATTTTGTCCATGTTCCGTGAGGGGCTAAACACGGGAGGCAGGCTGTGTATAATTACATTCCACTCTTTAGAGGACCGAATTGTTAAAAACGCGTTTAATCTGCTAAGTAGCGACTGCATTTGCGACAAGCGACTGCCCGTGTGCGTGTGCCACCATAAAAAAGAAGGGGTGCTAGTAAACAAAAAGCCGATAACTCCAAGTGAGGCAGAACTCGAGGCCAACCCCCGCGCGCACAGCGCAAAATTGAGGATAATCGAAAAGTTGTGATAAATTAGGAATAAAAGGAGTATATTATTATGTCTTATAAAGATGAAGATACTCGTACTACCACAATAGAGAAACCCACGACCAGCATTTTAGACCTAATCGACGAGAGGGTAAAGGAAAACACGGCACCCGAGAAAACGGAAATCGAGCGCGAGGTCGAGCGTTTTGACAACTCGCACACCGCGACTGACTTAAACAAGGCCTACGACGCAATTGACAGGGCAAACATTGCTAAAACCTATGCACAACCCGAGGTCGAGAAGCCGAAGCCCGTTTTTAAGCCCGATACCTTGTCGAACCCTTTTTTTGGCGAAAGCGACACGCTAACCAAAATGCGTAACCGCCCGCAATATAGCGACGTGGTGAGCACGCCTACCGAGGCACCGACACTTGAGATTAAGTCATATGAAACCAAGACCGTAGCAAAAAAGATGTCTACCCGCAAAAAAATGTGGATTGCCACGGGGGCGGTGTGTCTGGTACTGCTATTGACTTTGGTGATTTGCAATATTTTCTCGATTGGTGCTCTCAACCGCGACATTTCGGGAATTTCGGATACAATAGTCGTACAGGAAGGGGAGCTCGACAGCCTAAACGGTAGCATCGTAACCGAGTCTGGCTCAATTCCCGAAGGGATGCAAGGGGCAAATGGTGGCACTAATGTGGACATCACCCCAACAAACCCCACCGAGATTACCCCGAGCGACAATATTTTTAACAAGATTGCTGAGTTTTTCTCGTACTTGTTTGGTAGATAACGAGCCCCAGGGGGCAAAATGGAATTTTCAATATCAAGTTTACAAAAGAGACTGTTATGCGTGGTTTGCATAATGGCCTTTCTTTTTTTGTGCGTGGTGGGGAGGCTGTTCGTCGTGCAGATAATCGAGGGCAACACCTTGCAAGCACGCGCACTCGACCAGTGGACCCGCGACCTCTCGCTCTCGGGCTTGCGCGGAAAGATTGTAGATAAAAACGGCAATGTTTTGGCATCTAGTTACACGAGTTATAACGTGTACACCAGAGCCAGCAATGTCGACGACCCGAGTGCCGTGGCGAGTCTACTAAGTCAAAAACTCGACCTTGACTACGATACTGTGTACGAAAAGGCAACTAAAACTGACGTCTCGGAAAGCCTAATTAAATCGCAGGTCGACATCGATACCGCAAAGGAGATTCTGTCTAGCAACCTAAACGGAATTTACCTAGGGGAAACCAGCACCCGTCAGTATCCTTACGGCGATACATTGACTAGCGTGCTTGGCTTTACCACGATCGACAATGTAGGTCAAGCGGGGCTCGAGGCGTACTATAATAATTTTCTCACTGGTACCGACGGCACAGCCCTAACCGAGAGCACGATTACAGGCTTGGAGCTCAGCAACGCCACCACAAGCTTTATCCCAGGGGTTGCTGGGTGCGACATAGGCCTGACGATTGACATAAATATTCAAGAGGTCCTCGAGTCCGTTGCTGAGCGTGCGCTTGCCGAACAGCAGGCCCAAGGCGTTACTGCAATTATGATGAACCCGCAAAATGGTGAAATTTTAGGAATGGTCTCAAAGCCCAGTTTTGACCTCAACAACCCTCCGCGCGACGATGTCGAGAAGTTGTTAGAATATAGTAAGAATGTAAACATTGTCGACGTGTACGAGCCAGGTAGTACATTTAAACTCTTCACAATTTCCGCAGCGATAGCCGAAGGCGTAACCAATGTCGACGAGAAATTTTACGACCCAGGCTATCGCATAATCGACGGCGAGAGAATTAAGTGTTGGCGCACGACTGGACACGGCTCTGAAACGCTTGCCGAAGGTCTGTGCAACAGTTGTAACAGCGTGTTTATGGACCTTGGGCTTCGACTTGGCGTCGATACGCTGTATAGTTATCTCGAACGCTTCGGTATCGGTAGTCCTACTAACGTAGACTTCGCGGGCGAGAGTTCGGGAATAATGATGAATAAGGAAAGTGTTAGAAATGTCGACCTCGCGCGCATCGCATTCGGCCAGGCGGTTGCCGTTACTCCACTACAAATGATTACTGGCGTGTGCGCAGTTCTAAACGGCACTCTATACGAGCCTCACTTTATAAAATCAATCACGACCCCCTCGGGCGAAACCAAAACATTTGGTAGTGTCGCTGTCCGCAAGGTGCTAGACGAGAGTGTATCAAAAACTGTGGCGGGGCTTATGGAACAAGTTGTGAGCACGAAAGGGCTATACAGTTTTGTCCCTGGGTACCGAATTGGCGGAAAAACGGGGACCGCGCAAAAGTACGAGGACGGACATATCGCAAATGGCAAGTACGTGTCGAGTTTTATAGGATGCTATCCAGTCGAAAACCCTGAGTACGTGCTCCTTTTGTGTGTCGATGAGCCTGGCACGGGCGTGTATTATGGGAGCATGGTCGCAGCACCGTATGCAAAGGACATTTTCAGCGGGCTGTTTAACTACCTAAACATCGCACCCACGAACCTTACCGACGACCTTGAGAAATTGGAGCCAAATATCGAGGTACCAAACCTCGTAGGCCTTCCGCTAATGCAGGCGATTGACACCCTAAAACGCGCCAAACTCGAGTACGAAATCGACGGCGAGGGCGATTTTGTAACTTGGCAGAGCGTTCCTGCGGGCGAAAAATTGTTCGAAGGCGCAATAATTATGCTAAAAACATAATTTTTTGACTATTTTTGCCTCTGTGTAACTTTTTATCTTCTAATGATATATAATTAATTAAAAAAGAGGTGCAAAATGCAAGTAAAAGAATTATTGAACGGAATAAAAACCGAGAGCGAATTAGCCCAAAATCTCGATATTACGGGCCTGTGTATCGACAGTAGAAAGGTCAAAACTGGTGATGCGTACATCTGCCTAAATGGTACGGTGGTCGACGGCCACGACTATGCTGCCGAGGCGGTAAGGAAGGGTGCCAGCCTCGTGGTTAGCGAACGGCCACTTAATATAGAGGTCCCGAATGTTGTGGTAGCGGACACGCGCGAGGCAGTGGGGGAAATCGCTAGTAACTTCTACCACCACCCGCGCAACAGGTTTAAACTAATCGGCATCACTGGTACAAATGGCAAGACTACCACCACCTACATGATAAAAAACATCTTAGAGTGCGCAGGGGAGAAGGTGGGCCTTATTGGCACCCTGGGCGCAATGATAGGCGAGGAGCATCTAGACAGCCACCTAACTACACCCGACCCAATCGAGCTCCACGAGATTTTTTACAAAATGGCGAAGGCAGGGGTCGACACGGTCGTAATGGAGGTCAGTGCCCACGCAATCGCTTTAAAGAAGATGAAAGGGGTAGTCTGCGATGTCGGGGTGCTAACAAACGTAACGCAGGACCACCTAGATTTTTTCGGCAGTTTCGAAAATTACGCCAACACAAAGTCGCGCTTTATAAAGCCCGATTTCTGTAAAATTGGCATCGTAAACGCTGATGATAAAGTTGGGGAAAGGCTAGTCATTGTCAGCGAGAATTGCAAGAGGAAAAACTATAAAATCGTGTCGTACGGCCTCAAAAACCCCGCGGACAATTTTGCGACCAGCATCAAGTACGACATGAACGGCACGCACTACTTTTTGAACCTAAATGATAACCTCCTATGCATAAATACGCGCCTAATTGGAGAATTTAATGTATATAACGCACTCGCCGCCGCTTCGACCGCGTACGCTCTGGGTGTTGACCTAGGGGCAATTAAACTAGGGCTAAATTCTATGGACTTTGTCCCAGGGCGCATAAATGTAATTAAGCTCAAAAACGGCGCAAGCGTGGTAATCGACTATGCCCACACCCCAGACGGGCTCGAAAACATCCTTAGAAGTGTCCGCCAAATCACCACGGGGAAGTTAATTTCAGTCTTCGGCTGTGGTGGAAATCGCGACCGAGGCAAACGCCCAGTAATGGGCGAGATTAGCGCAAAACTTGCAGACTTTACGGTATTGACTTCCGACAACCCCCGCTTAGAACCTTCCGAAGACATTATTGCTGATATCGAGGCGGGAATTCCAAAGTCTCACGAGTATATTAGCATCCCCGACCGCGCAGAGGCAATAAGGCACACACTTGCACACCTTAAAAAGGGCGATGTCGCAGTCATTGCGGGCAAAGGTGCCGAGGACTACCTCGATATCGGCGGGAAAAAGATACCATACTCGGACTATGACACCGTGCGCGAGGCGGAAAGCAAAATACTAAAACAGGGGGAGCAATGCAAACAATTTTGATAGCCTTTTTAGTTGCCTTTATCGTGGCGGTCGTCTTCGCTCCGCTCGTTATTATGGCGGTTAAAAAGGTCGGCGCACGGCAGGAAATCTTACAGTACGTTACCGCACACCAGGGGAAGCAGGGCACACCCACCATGGGCGGACTGATTTTTATCATCCCCGCAATAGCAGTCGCCCTCTGCTTTGCGAGTGGACAGGCCTCCATTCTTTATGTAACCCTCGGCGTGTTTTTTAGTTACGCACTGCTAGGCTTTTTGGATGACTTTATCAAGGTCCACACGCACAAAAACCTAGGCCTGCGCGCATATCAAAAGATTATCGGGCAACTCGGCATCGCCGTCATTATTGCAATATATGTATACAACACTCCCGAAATCGGCACGGTGTTAACTCTCCCTTGGGGCGAGATTGATTTAAGTTGGGGGATAATTCCGTTAATTATTTTCGTGTTCCTCGCCATGACGAACTCGGCAAACCTCACCGACGGCCTCGACGGGCTCGCTGGGTGGACAAGCTTTATAATGCTCCTAGGCCTTACTATTATTCTAGGCATCACCGAGCAGAACTACCTAAACGCAGGCGCTGGACAAGCCTACATAGCAGAACTCCATAACCTCCAAATAATCGGCGCGACCGCCAGCGGGGCACTACTTGCCTTTTTGGTGTTTAACTGTTACCCCGCATCAATTTTTATGGGGGACACGGGCTCGCTCGCCCTCGGCGGACTGATTACCTGCATGGCTGTATTTTCAAGGCATACTCTAATACTACCCCTAATTTGCTTTGTGTTTGTCGTGAGCGCGGTCAGTGTCATAATACAGGTGCTCCACTTCAAGCGCACGCACCGCCGAGTCTTCCTAATGGCACCCCTGCATCACCACTTCGAGAAAAAAGGCATGAATGAAACCAAAATTGTCGCCATATATATAATTATAACGATTTTAGCAACACTCGCATCCATTTTAATCGTTTTATAAGGGGGGAGTATGGACACATATTTAGTGTACGGCTTAGGTAGGAGCGGGATAGCAACAGCCAATCTGCTAGTAAAAAACGACGAGCACGTAATTTTATACGATGACGACAAGACTCGACTCGCCGAAATCTACAAAAGCGGACTGGTGCCCAAATCTTGCGAAATAATAGACAAACTCTGCGCAAAAACGTTGTGCATAGTACATTGCATAGTACTCAGCCCAGGGGTAGCGGTATCAAAACGCGTGGCGGAATTGATAAAAAAATTTAATATCATGGTGCTGGGGGAATTGAACCTCGGCGCGTACTTTTGTCCCGCGCCAATTTACGCCGTAACTGGCACGAATGGGAAGACTACAACCTGCACCTTGCTATACGATATGCTCCTAAATTCCAAGATAAGAGCGCACCTTGTGGGCAACATCGGCACCCCGATAACTAGTAAAGTCGACTCGGTTGCCCCCAGCGACTCGGTCGTGTGCGAGGTGAGTAGTTTTCAGCTCGAACACCCCACAGGCCTAAATTTCAAGGCCTCCGCAGTCCTAAATCTTGCGCCAGACCACCTCGACCGCTACGTAAATTTTACCGACTATGTGGACACAAAGCGAAAAATTCTCGACTGCACGCACGGCAAGATTTTCTTAAACTACGACGACCCAATCGTTCGAGACTTCGGCAAAAACCGCACCGACTGCGAGTATTTTAGTCTAAACCCGCTCCCCGAAGGCGTCGAGGGCATTTACTATAAAGACGGCGCAATTTACCGCCAGGATTCGCCTCTTCTAAGCCTCAAAAAATGTAAACTCCTAGGAAAGCATAATTTATATAACATCCTCTGTGCCACGAGCTTGGCCCTTTACGCGGGGGCGGATGCCGAGAGTATCGAGCGCGCTCTAAACAAGGCCAAACTTCCCAGCCACCGCCTCGAGTTTGCGGGCAAAATAAACGGCGTTAGGTACTACGACGACTCCAAGGCCACCAACATCGCATCCACCACCGTTGCCCTTGAGTGCTTTGAGAAAAACGCAGTTGTTTTAATGCTCGGCGGTAGCGACAAGGGCGAGGACTTCGCGGGCTTTTTAAACAATATGCCCGAGAATGTCCGCAAAATCGTGGCATTTGGTAGAGTCGGCAAGAAAATCTACAAACTCGCCAAAAAGCGCAAACTAGACACAGTTTACGCGCCGAGGTTAGGGGAGGCCTTTATGCTCGCCAAAAATTCCGCAAACGAGGGTGATGTCGTGCTACTCAGTCCCGCATGCGCCAGTTTCGACGAGTTTGATAGTTTCGAGGAGCGAGGCGACTTTTTTAAGTCGTTGGTAGGTCGAAATGAAGCAAAAAATTGATTTTATCTACCACGGCGCGCACAAGGTCTGCTGGCCACTCGTTTGGCTTACCTTAGGAATCGCGATTTTCGGCATTATTATGGTGTACTCCGCCTCGTGCTACACCGCCGAGAAAAACTACGGCGACCCAATGTTTTTTGCCACAAAGCAAATCATCGGCGTGATTTTAGGCGCGCTCGCAATGGCTGGGTGCTACTTCATTAACTACAATTGGCTCCAAAAAATCGGCTACGTGGCCCTAGGTGTCGGCATTGTGGTGCTTCTTATCGTCTTCATCCCAGGTATCGGCATCGAGTCGTACGGGGCAAAACGCTGGATCGGCTTCGGCGCGTTCAGTTTCCAAGCGAGCGAGATTGCCAAGTTCTGCTTTATCATTTTCGCCGCCTCGCACATGGCAAAGCACCGCGACAAAATGCCCACGTTCCTAGGCGCGCTCCCAGTTGTAGTGGCGGGCGGGGTAATGTGCTTGCTTATTCTACTCGAGCCGAATATGTCGATTACCATGTGCGTGGGCATCCTTATGATAGTCATGCTCCTCACTGGCGGGGCACGGCTCAAGCACTTAGGCCTTCTTTTAATTCCCGCAGTCATGCTGGTGCCCGTGCTGATTTTACTCGAACCATATCGCCTTAACCGCCTCATGGCATTCTTGGACCCGTGGGCAAGTCCCCAAGGCGAGGGCTTTCAACTCATCCAGTCGCTATACTCGCTGGGGAGTGGCGGGTGGTTCGGCGTCGGCCTCTTTAATAGCCGTCAAAAATATAGCTTTTTGCCGTTTAGCGAAAGCGACTTTATTTTTAGTATCATCGGTGAGGAACTCGGGTTTGTCGGCTGTATCGCACTGATTGTGGCGTTCGGCGCGCTGATATTTTGGGGCTTTAGAATCGCCATTCGCGCAAAAGACCGCTTCGGGTGTTATCTTGCCACAGGTATAACCACGATTCTCGCCGTCCAAGTCCTCTTAAACATCGCGGTAGTTACGGGCTCCATTCCACCCACGGGCCTGCCTCTGCCTCTCGTGTCCGCGGGAAGTACTAGTCTCGTCGTCTTTATGGCAGGTATGGGCGTGCTCCTAAACATCCACCGCCAAAGCCTCAACCCCTTCGCTACAAAAACCAACCGCGTACCTTTTATAAAAAAGACAAAGCAAAATAATCAAGCCTAACTCTCTATATAATAGGGTTGGAATAAAACAAAAAAGTAAATCACTTGGGGCTGGCGTGAGAGCATTCTTTTTTAAGAGGATATTAGGGCTGGCGCGAAAGCATTCCTTTCTAATTTTACTAATCACTTGCGCGCCAGACTTCCCGTAAACGGGAAGGCATCCTGAGTGTCGACCCGCAGCGCTTTTCGACGAAGGATCTATTCCTCTTAAAACAAAGTATTAGCCCTTTATTCCAATTTCGGGGCTTTTTTCTTTTTTGGGCGTATATACTTGATTTTCTAAAATTTGTGTGATATAATTGAGACAATAAGTTAGGATAATTTGTTAAATATACATTATAAATTCGAAGATTTTTATCAATTTTACACCAAATTTCGCTTTGCCTAAAACTTAGGCGCAAATTATAAAAGGCTCGCAGTCTGCTTTTTTGCTTGCCAAAATTTAGGCTAATTTAATTAAATTTAGGGGAAGAATATGAACTATTTAAAGGAAGTATTCCGCTATTATTTTAAAAACTTTCTCTATATCGCAGTGTTTATGATAATTCCCGCTGTGTTTATAGGGCTACTTTTGCGCCCCTTTGCACTCTACGAATTTTTGGCAAAATATCCTACACTTAGTCTCCAAAACTTCGGCGACTTCTACCTCGCAGTCTACGGCCTCGAATGGCTGGACATCCTCTGGATATTTTTAGGCTTTATACTACTCGTAATCGCCCTAAGCCTGCTCCTTGGCTTTATCGAGAGCCACTTCAAAACGGGCAAAGTGTCCTTTAAAAACACTTTCAGCCTAAACAGCAACATCCTAAACGTTTCTAAAATCACCATAATGCTAGCAGTAATCGGGTATGTTGTGAACGTTTTGTTGGTGCTGATTATGTTTTTAATGCACGAAATTTGCGGGACCAGCACCGCTGGCATCGTAGTGTCCACTGTGCTAAATTACCTCTTTGTCCTTGCTGGCGGATGGTTACTTGTGCGCCTGTTCACACTCTTTATAATAACGGGCATCGAAATGCTAATTAACGGCACGCCAATGAACGTCTCTTTTTCAGACACGACCCACGCGGTTCAGCGCGGTGCATGGCAGATTTTTGCGGTCGAGGCGGTAGGGCTTGGCATCGCGTTCGTGCTGTCCGTCGGCTTTACACTGTTAGACCTCTCGTGGCTGGGCAACATTTTAGGCTTGCTAATTTTGATTCCTTTTGAATGTATTCTCGGCATGGTCGTGTTCTTCGACCACAACGGCATCAAGCGGTACGACAATCGGCGTTATTATATAAAAGATTAAAAAGGATTGAAATATGATAATCACTCATTCCACCAAAATTTTTATGCGCACCAGCGGGGTAGTGTGGCGACTTTTGCCGTATATGCTAGTTTGTATCCTAATCGTGCTCGGCATCGCCCTTGCCGTTTGCTATCCCTTAATCACGAGCCTATCGGAGGCAGGCTTTTTTAGCCAAATTATGTCGCTATTTGGCGATTCGTTCTTGAACGTAAACCTTGCCGACGTGTTCAACTCGATTGCTGAAGTGCTCGTGTCCTTCGGCGAGGTTGTTGCTGAAAACATTGGCACACTCGTACCGCTGGTTGTTGCGCTCGTCTTGATTTTGGGAATCGGCCTGTCCTTTTTAATCGGCCTTAGCGAACTCGCAATGGCGGACTACCTTTACGGCTACATGTCCAGCAACTCGCGCCTAAGTTTTGGCAGTTGCCTGGTTAAAAATCTCAAAAAATCGGCAAAACTTCAACTGGCAAAACTCGCAGTTGTCCTGCCCGTCGACTTGATTATTATCGCCGTTTTTATCGCCTCGCTAATGCTGTTTACTTTGGACATCTCGTGGCTCGTGTTCGTGGCACCGTTTATCATCGTGCTAGCACTTACACTGCTGATTGCACTGAGACAAACCATGTTCTGCATGTGGGCACCATGCCTAATCGTGCACAACGGCTCGGTGTTCGGCGCACTCCGCGAGAGTTTTAGACAAATGGCAAAAAACTTCGGCGCGATTTTCCCGAGGCAACTCGTGATGACTATTATCTACATCGGGGTAAATATCGCCGTGTGCCTGTTTACCGCATCGGTAGGCCTGCTTCTTACCGTGCCCGCGACCGTGTATTTTACAAATATTATGGGGCAGGTGGCTTTCTTCCACATAAACGGGCTAAAATTCTACATCGACGAGAATCAAATCGTCTCGCCACACAAAAAAGAGGAGTGGGAGCACCCCGATGCCCTCAAAAACATTATTTAAGGCATAATTCAATCGCCTCGAAATTTTGGCATAAAGGCCTCAAATTTTACTCTAAAATGCAACAAACTAGATAAAACAATAACAAAAGCAAAAACAATTCGACAACTAAAAACTTAAATAATCTAATTTATAAAAACTAAAACTATCTAATAATTATTAAAAATCAATCAATATTTTTAAAAAGTAAAAAGATTACGTTTGTAATTTTAATATATAAACTTAAAAAGGAGAATAAAATTGGAAAACTTAACTAACGAGAGTGTAGTGCTGAATGAAAATACAAATGCGACTACATCGACTAACAACTTAAACAAACAGCCCGCAACCCCAAATCAAGAAACTGTAACCGCGGGCAATATTCAAAAGCGCACTTTTAACAGGCGCGAGCGCGGTTTTAGAGCGCGCAATTCTGTCCGTATGCCACAAAATGCACAAAACGACAGCGAGGTAAAGCAACCCAAGGTTCGTAATTTTGGAGGCAGAGCAAAGGGCCTGCAAGTAATGTTCTTTGGTGGGGTAGGTAAGGTCGGCGACAACATAACCGCCTTCCGCTACGGCGACGATATTTTGGTTGTGGACTGCGGTGTGGGCTTTGCCGAGCCCGACATGCCAGGGGTCGACCTCGTCATCCCCGACATGACTTGGCTAAAACAGCACAAAGACTTAATCAAGGGTATTTGCATCACCCACGCGCACGAGGACCACATAGGTAGCCTCCCATATTTTCTCGACGAGGTAAAGGCACCACTGTACGCAAGTAAACTTAGCCTCGCCCTAATCGAGAACAAACTCCGCGAATTTCCTAAAATCAAAATGAAGGGCCACGCGGTAAACCCAGGCAACGCCGTGCAAATCGGGTGCTTTAACGTCGAGTTTATTCATGTAAACCACTCAATTCCTGGCGCGTACGCATTGGCAATCACGACTCCCGTGGGCGTTGTGTTTGTGTCAGGCGACTTCAAAATTGACTTCACCCCAATCGCGGGCGACACGACCGACCTTAGCCGTATGGGCGAGTTAGGAAGAAAGGGCGTACTGCTTATGATGTGCGAGAGTACCAATATCGAGCGTCGCGGAATGGCCATGAGTGAGAGCGTTGTTGGCGAAACTTTGGCCGAAATCATGGAGGAATCGAAGAATAACCGCATTATAATTACATCCTTTGCCTCCAACGTCCACCGCGTACAGCAGATTATGGACCTTGCGCGCAAGTTCGGCAGGAAAGTGGCCTTCTCTGGTCGCAGTATGATAAATACTATGGAGCTCGCTATGAAAATCGGCGAGATTAAGTTCGACCACAAGCTGATTATCGATATCGAGAAAGTGGACAAGTATAAGGACAGCGAAATCCTAATTCTCGCCACTGGTAGCCAAGGACAAGAGCACACCGCGCTCGACCGCATGGTAAAGGGCGAAATCGCTAACATCCGCATCGGTTCTAATGACACAGTGATTTTCTCATCCTCGCCAGTGCCAGGAAACGAAAAGTCTGTTACAAACATCATTAACCAACTCATAACCCTCGGCGCAAAGGTCATTTACGATGATCTTAGCGACGTGCACGCATCAGGACATGCTTGCCAAACCGAGTTCATGATTGTGCACAAATTGTTGCGCCCCAAGTTCTTTATGCCAATGCACGGCGAAGTAAAGCACCTTAAATATCACGAGCAATTTGCAATCAAAATGGGCGTAAAGCCTCAAAACATCATCGTCCCGCACGTGGGTAGCGTCATCGAGGTAACTCCAAACTCCATGCGCGCGCTAAAAGACGTTATGTCTGGTGAGAAGATTGTCGACGGCAAGACCATTTGCGACCTCGACAACTCCGTCATCCGCGACAGACTGCAACTTGCTGAGGACGGAATCTGCGTTGTCGTGTTTGGAATTAACCCGAACACGGGCAAGCTTGTTACTGGTCCCGAACTCATTCCTAGGGGCTTTATCTACCCGAACGAAATGAGCGACATCGTGCGCGAGGCAAAGCAAGCAGTCATTGATGCAATGGCGCAAAACGGCCCCAAGCCCGATTGGAACGAAATCAAGTCAACCGTCCGCAAGGTGCTCACAAACCTGTTCTTCAAGCGCACCAAGCGCAAACCTATGATTATTCCTATCATTTTGGAAGTGTAAATTGGACTATTTGGATAAAATGGAGGCCTTCGCCCGCGAGAACAACATTCCCGTAATTTTAAGGGACACGCGCGCGTACCTCGAAAACTTGTGTAGAAATCTTAGGCCCAAACGCATCCTCGAGGTCGGCACCGCAATTGGCTACTCAATTTCGTGTATGTTGCGGGCGTGCGATGCGAATGCCACTTGTATGGAGGCGAGCATGCCGAATATCAAATTGGCCAGACAAAACCTCGAAGTTCTCGGGCTGACCCCGCGCGTAAACATCGTCGTGGGCGATTGCTTAAAAACCTTGCCTGGGTTAAATGGCGAAAAGTTTGATTTAATTTTTCTCGACGGGCCCAAAGGGAAGTACCTCGAAATTCTTGATTTACTTTTACCACTCCTCGATAATAATGGCGTGCTAGTTGCCGACAATGTCCTGTTTCGTGGAATGGTCGAGGGCGAAACCCCGATTCCCGAGCCCCGCTTTGTGCCCACAGTCGAAGTGCTTAGGACTTTTATAGACCGGCTCCAACGCGACCCACGATTTATCACAACCGTGCACCACATCGGCGACGGCCTCTGCGAAGTAAGATATAAAAACTAATTAATAATAAAATTATTAGTCATCCTGAGCCCGCCCCGCGAAGCCTGAGACGAAGGATCTATTCCTCTTAAAACAAACGGAATACAAGCAATTGCTTTAAGTGCGTTCTATCTCATTCTCTTACTAAGAAATAAAATAATTTATAGTGATTACAAAAGGTGATTTTATGAACAAGTTGGAATTACTGGCCCCCGCTGGTGATATGGAAAAGTTGGAAACTGCATACTATTTCGGTGCCGATGCCTGCTACTTTGCAGGCAAAAGGTGGGGACTGCGCGCGTTTAGCGAAAATTTTGGCGATGATGAACTAAAATACTACATCGACTACGCGCACAAATTAGGCAAAAAGGCCTACATTACCGTAAACATTCAGGCGCACAACAGCGACTTTGCGGGCCTCGACGACTACATTAGGTATCTCGAAAAAATCGGTGCCGACGCGATAATCGTGTCCGATGCGGGCATTCTGTCACTCGCAAAGGAAGTCGCGCCGAACCTGCCTATTCACATCTCGACCCAAGCGAGTGCCAGCAACAAGTACTCCGCGAAATTTTGGGCGGACGCAGGAGCCAGTCGCATAATTTTGGCGCGCGAACTAAGTCTTACCGAAATTCGAGAGATTCGCGACTTTCTGCCGGATGAGGTCGAACTCGAGGCCTTTGTCCACGGCGCAATGTGTATCAGTTATTCGGGTAGATGTCTGCTGAGTAACTACTTAACTGGTCGCGACAGCAACCGTGGCGCGTGCGTGCAGGCTTGTCGCTGGGAGTACTACATCACCGAAAAATCGCGCGTAGGCGAGGGCGAGGAGTACGAGATTCAGCAGGATGACCGTGGCACCTACATCCTAAACAGCAAGGACCTCTGCATGATTAACTACCTAGACAAAATGGCCGATGCAGGTGTCACTAGTTTCAAAATCGAAGGCCGTATGAAGTCCGCTTATTATGTGGCAAATGTGGTAAACGCCTACCGCCGTGCCCTCGATTTGTACGAGCATGACCCTAAATCATTCAAGCCCGACCCCAGCCGAATTACCGAACTCGAAAAATGCAGTCACCGTCACTTCACAACTGGCTTTTGCCTAGGTGAGCACGACCGTGAAGAAATTAGTTCGAGTATGCCTGTCTCCACTTACGACTTTATCGCAAATGTTATAGAGGATAGTAACGCTGAAGGCTTTGCAATGGTCGAACAGCGCAACCGCTTTAAAGTAGGCGACACCCTAGAAATTTTGTCGCCCACTGACACATTCAATAAAACTTTTGTCGTAACCGAAATGTTCAACGAGGCAGGAGAGATTGTCGAGGATGCCAACCTCGTCCAGCAACACCTTAAATTAAAATGCCCATATCCTCTCCACAAGCGCGACATCCTCCGCAAAGCAAAATAATCACTCTTTAAAGATAAATTCTATTATTTCATAATCAACACAAAAAACTTTGCAATTCGCAAAGTTTTTTCGTTTTAAACCGAAAAACTCTCGCATTTTCTAAGCTTTTTGCTCTATAAAGTAAATAATTTTACTTGTATTTTTTAAAAACTGCATTTTTAATATAAAAATACAGGTTTTTTACGATTTTTTATAAAAATATTCGTAAAATTTACGAATATTTTTAAATTTTGCATACTAATCTATAAGATTGGGGGCAAAAAGAATGATTTACGTATACTTTTTTTGATTAAAACAAATTAAAACTATTAAAAAGCATATTTTTTAATAAAAAAATAGCAAAAAACTAGAAATTTTCGTGTTTTTCGCTACTTTATAATTAATTTACTTAATTTTTATATTATTGTTGAGTTTATTAAATTTATTGTTGTATTGTAAATGCTTTATTGATTTGTTATCAAGTTAGTACTTTAATTTCTTTTTAGATTTTTTTAAAAATTTATTAGCGTTTTGCAAATTAAATAAATTTTAATTGATGTTTAACATATAAAAAAATAGCAAGTTTTACTACTCGCCAGGGTTGTGCCAGTCGATTGGGGTCTTGCCCATATATTTTAAAAATTCATTGCACTTGCTAAAATGCTTGCATCCAAAAAAGCCAGTATGCGCAGACAATGGACTAGGGTGCGGAGCGGTGAGAATGTAGTGGCGACTCGTGTCAATGTCCTTTGCGAACTCTTTTGCGTTGTTGCCCCACAAAATAAATATTACTGGGTCCTCGCGAGCGGATAGTAGTTTTATAATCGCGCTGGTAAACTGCTCCCAGCCTTTGCCCCTGTGCGAATTCGCAAGCCCCGCCCGCACGGTCAGCACCGAGTTAAGTAGCAACACGCCTTGTCTAGCCCAGTATGTGAGGTCGCCTGTTTTTGGAATGGGGTAGCCAAGGTCGTTTTGAATCTCCTTGTAAATGTTCTGTAAACTCGGCGGAATCGGTACCCCTTTCTGCACGGAAAAGCACAACCCATGCGCCTGCCTCGGTGCGTGATAAGGGTCTTGCCCGATTATCACAACTTTAACCTTGTCAAAAGGCACCAAGTTTAGCGCATTAAAAACGTTGTCCGCCTCTGGGTAAATAGTGTAATGGCTGTATTCCTCCTCCAAAAATTTCTGCAACTCCTTGTAATACGGCTTTTCAAACTCAGGTTTTAACAACTCATACCACGACTTCGCAATTTTCATAAACTACCCCTAAAAAAGTATTTTATCATATTATACCCCAATTCCCCGCAAAAATCAAACAGTTTTCATCACTCCAACAAATCGCTGACTTCAATATCGAAGTAATTTGCCAGCGTTATCAGTGTTTCGGCGTAAGGCAGTTGACCGTTTTCCCAATCATATAGCCTGTTTCTGCCGATTTTTAAGGTTTTCGCCACTTGATAGTGAGTAGTACCACGTGTTTGTAGCAAATTTTTATAATTTTTTATAAAATTTTTAGCCAAATAGTTGCCAAATTTTCCATATTCGTCACTTTGCCCTAATATGTAATCAATCGAACAATTAAAATATTCACAAAGTTTAATCAAAATTGGCAGAGTGGGAAAAACATCAAGTTCACATTCTTTGTACAAAGTCTGTAAACCGATTTGAGTTTTCTCTGCCACTTCTTTTATTTCAACACCATTTTCTTGACAAAGTTCATAAACTTTCTTTTTAAAACTCAAATTTTTCAATATTTTCTCCAAAATCACAGTATAAAATTAAATTTTTTTATAAAATCTACCTAAAATTTCATCAATCGAGCAATCAAGATAGTTACAAATTCTAATTAAATTTTCATAAGTAGGCAGTATACCTTTGGCCCAACGCTCAAGTGTTGTGTATGAAAAATTTAAATCTTTGCAAATTTTGCTAATGCTAATATTTTGCTTTTCCATTTCACCGCGCAAGCAATCGTAAAAACTACTTTGGTATTCAAAAGAGCACTTAAAAGTATCGCACTTGCGTTCAAAATAATCGAGAGAGGAAGAAAAGTAATCAACAATTTTTAACGCATTGTCGACCGTCGGGTTATATAATTTCAAATTGTATAAGGTGTTTGCGGGCATTCCTATGTCCTTGGAAAATTGCAACAAAGAGATTCCTTTATCACTCAAGACTTCCTTCAATGTTTCTACAAAATATATCATTTGTTTATCTTTACTCTACTAAATTATTAATAGTTTTATTTTTTTCATGCAGCGCATCAACTAAAAAATCGTAAAAACTCTTTTCCATCAATCTTCACTTCTTCCTATTAAGTAATCAAGGCTAACATTTAAATAATTTGCAATTTCGATAAGGGTAGAAAAGTAGGGCACAGTGCCTCTTTTCCAACGCGTAAAAGCATCGGTCGATAGGTTTAAATCTTTCATGAATTTGTTTTTGCTAATTTGCTGTTGTTCTAAAATCTCGTTTAGATTTTCATAAAATTTGATTTTATAGTCTTTTAAAATAGCACTTTCGTTTTCGGTTAAGCCCGCGAGATAATCAAGCGAAACATTTAAAAAATCAGCCATTTTCAAAATATTTGTAAGGCTTGGAGTAAATTTATCAAGTTCGTTAATCGCGTTTTTACCGACTCCCGACATTTTGCAAAACTCACCAATACTTATATTTTGCTCTTGTAAAATCTCCAAAATTCTATCTTTAATCGTTTCCATAATTCAATTTTCCGAAAAATTTTCACCAGCGTGTACCAGCAAATCATCAATATCGCAGTTTAAATATTCGGCAAGTTCCATAAGTTTGTAAATACTGGGCGTCGTGTCATGCTTCCAGCGGGAAAAGTTGGTTCGCGAGATATTCAAATCAGCGCACAATTTCGACTGCGAAATACCAGTATCGAGGCGAATTTGTTCCAACTTTTCAAAAAAGCCAGCTTGCGATACCTCATAAGGTTGAAAATTATTAATATCTTTTTGATAAATAATATAATCAATTGAAACTTCCAAGTAATTCGCAATTTTAATCAAACTCGAAAGGGAAGGGCTGGCACTTGAAAATAGGTAAATTGTGTTTTTGCCAAGTATTTGCTCGCGCTCCAAATCTTTAATACTTTTACCCTTTTCATCCAACACATCTAAAATCAATTCGTAAAAATTCATCATAAAATTTACTTTTACTCCAATAAATCGCTGATTTCAATATCGAAGTAATTTGCCAGCGTTATCAGTGTTTCGGCGTAAGGCAGTTGACCATTTTCCCAATCGTATAACCTGTTTCTGCCGATTTTTAAAGTTTTTGCCACTTGATAGTGAGTAGTACCTCGTGTTTGTAACAAATTTTTATAATTTTTTATGAAATTTTCAGTCGAATAGTTGCCAAATTTTCCATATTCATCACTTTGCCCTAATATGTAATCAATCGAACAATTAAAATATTCACAAAGTTTTATTAAAATTGGCAGAGTAGGAAAAACATCAAGTTCGCATTCCTTGTACAAAGTCTGCAAGCCAATTTGAGTTTTCTCTGCCACTTCTTTTATTTCAACACCATTTTCTTGACAAAGTTCATAAAATTTCTTTCTAAAACTCATCTAACCCTCATAAATTAACAATATTTTTTGTAATTTTATAAAAAATATGGCTAAATTTATTGATTTTAGAAAACTCAGTGCGTAAAATATATAAATAATAAATTATAAGGAGAAAATATATGGGGACGTGTTGCTTTTTCGGGAACCCGAAACTAGATTTAAAAAATTCTGCTCAATTAGAGAACGAGTTGCGCGAAGCGATAAAGTATTTGCTTGATAAAGGTATCAGTCGGTTTATATTCGGTTGCGGTGGAAAACTTGAGTTCATGGCATGGCGCATTGTTACCGATTTGCAAGCCAGCGAGCGTTACCCGTACCTTCAACGCGTGTTGTGCGCCGACCAAAAAGTTGCTAGCAAAATTGCGGAAGAGTTTAAATCTTTCACTTTTGAGTTTAGCCT
>CALWKF010000014.1 GCA_944381215.1 uncultured Clostridia bacterium | reverse complement strand
GTATTATTCGAGCGGAAAGTAAGGTTAAATTTTTGTATTTCCCAGCCAGCCGTCAAAGTGATATTTCCGTAAGAGTTGGCAGGTATACGAAGGGTTGTGCCACTAATTGTTGGTTTACTGCCTCCATAATTCCCGCCACGTGTAAGAGTCCAGCCCGTGAAATTATAATAGTCGCGGGTTGGGTTTGCGATTGTGTAACTTTGCGCGCTAGCAGAAGTTGAGTAACGCGTGGGTGGCGAACCGCTGATATTTCCGCCGTTCGCATTAACCGTAATTGTATAACTGCGGGCTTTCCAGTTGGCTGTTAGAGTGATATTACCATAGGAATTTGCGGGAATTGTCAGGGTGGTGCCACTAATTGTGGGGCGACTTCCCCCGCTCGACGACCGCGAAATAGACCAACTACTAAAAGTGTACCCAGGTCGCGATGGGGTAGACACAGTGAGTCTTTGCAAACTTGCTGAGGTGGTATAACTTGTAGGGTGATATGTACCGTAACTACCGCCTTTTAGGTTGTATGATATATCGTAAGTTACCTCTCTTTCAACCAAATCTTCAAACGGAAAGGTAAAGCTTATTCCTGAAACCATAAAAATGGTGGGTGATGAAATGTCGTTATTAAACCACTGATTGTTGTTTCTAGTAAATTGAACATTAATAGAAGTATTCTCATAACCTATTATAGTAATTGTACAACTGCTAGCACTCCACGAATATCCACTATTTAAAGATGTATTAATAGTTAAGGCTAACAAACCAGCCCAACTTGTTGCCCCAGTCACAGACTCAATAGTTCCATATGTATTATCGTAAGTAACATTTGCGTGATAAGGGGAATCAAAATTAAATCTTTCAGTCACAGTGGCGGCGGAGGTAGGTGTTTTGAGTTGCGGATGTATGATAAAGTAAGCGGAAAAACCGAAAATTACTAAAAGTAGTAATAAAAAAACGTATAAGGGACTAAAAATTCTTATACAAGAATTTTTTAGGCTAGAAAAGCCCCCCCCCCGTGAGTTTTTATGCATATTTGTATTAAAAGAGTCTTTCATAACTTTTTATGCGACAGCACATTAACTTGAATATATGTATTTACCTTTTGGCTTATGTGCGGTCGACATCCTCCATTTTTAAAACATTTTATAGTTTTATTTTAACAATTTAATATAGTTTTAGCAAATATTTTCGATATTTATTTACAAAATTAGCAAGAATTTGGCATTTATTTGCGATTTACCGATAAATTTTAGACATAATTCAATAAATTGGGTTATATAACCAAATATAAAAATAACACCCTGGCGGTGTTATTTTAGATTTACAATTTTATTTATACTAGTTTATCATATTAGTGTTAATGATATTTATTTATACTAGTGTTGATTATATTTTAATTGATTAATGTTGAAGATTGATATTTTATTAATTTAGTTATTTAGGTTTTATTTTCATATTATATTAAAGGAGTTCGAGATTTTTCTTGAAGACCTTTTTGAAGTCTGGTAGTGCTTCTTTTGCACGTTTTAGTTCGAACGAAATGTCCTGGCCATTTGAGACGGTTTTCATGATAACCGAGTCCCCTAGCACATCGCAGGCAATGTCCGACACTAATTTTTGTTGAGTGCTGTCGAGGGCTACTGCAATTTTTAGGATGACTGCCAACTTTTTAACGGCGGCAAGGTCTTCGTCGGTTACGATATCCTTAAAGCGCACCCAGTCGCTGAGGCTAAACTCCTCACTATGCTGTGATGCGGCGATAAAGGCTGATAAAACTAAATCGTGATGGCTTAGTCCATATAAATTTGAGTTTAGAATAACCTCTAGCGCGTCCTTTCTGCTGGGCAGGTACCTTAACCTCGACCCACAATCGTAGAGGAAGCTAGCAACCTTTAGGGGCCTTACGTACTGCCTGGGAAGTTTGTGCATAACGCGCAGTTGCCTAAACAAGATATTACACAAATAGTGCACTTGTGCTGGATTAGTTGCGTTTACGGGGTGGTATGTAAGGTTTGCGGTAACGCCGTACATCACGACGTCGACAATGGGCTTCTCCATGGTTTGCGGGATGCACTGGTTAAACAGCACGCCCGTTGCGACGGTCGAGGTCGACACCATGAATTTAGGAATGTTGAATGCCTCAAACAGCCCCCTAACCATTGCAAGTCCCGTGGCAATCGTGCCAGCAGACTTTGCCGAAATTCCGCGAATACGGGTGCGTTTGTCGAGGTCGATGCCCTTTACCGCATCGTAGACGTTATCGAAGTCGTGCTTGTTAAACTCGTACCCGTGAGATAAATCTAGCGGGTACTTTTTACCAAGGCGACTAATCTTTGCGATGCTATCGAACACGTCGCCTACTCCTACAAAGCGGGTTTCCTCGGTGAAAATGTCCTGCATCCATGGGGTTTCGCTAATCACGCGCTTTTTGAAGAAATTTGCCATTTCCTGCATTTGCTTCTCGGGCATGCCTGCGTCCTCTAAAAATAGCGATGCTAACGACTCCGCGCCAAAAGGAATGGTGCTACTGTTGATTATCGTCTTCCTGGAATAGTGAATAATCTCGGTATACTCGTCGTCGATGTACACAATCACGCCTTTGGGCGCGTCGAGGGTGTTTACGACTCCGTTGTAGACAGAGACGATTTCATCCTGCTCCTGCATTAGTCGAATCTTAAAGCCTGATGCAATCTCAATTTCCTCGATAAAACCGTAGTGGTTTTTTGCCTCGTGGAATGCGGGGGTCGCGTAGGCAGTTGCCTTTGTAACCTCTAACGCGTCGCAGAGTTTTCTAAACCTCTTCACGATTTTAACGACGTTGTCAATCTGCGTAGGCTTGATAAACCCGTCGCGGTTGATGTCCTCGTAGATTTTGATTGGCTCTACAAACTGGTCAAAAACCTCGAACGAGACTTCTGGCACGTACCAAGCAAGCATTAGTTTTGCATTTCTAGGCGAAAGCTCAAGTAGTGCTATCTTTTCTTTTTTTAATGAATGAAAGTCTGTAATTTGTTCTTTTTCTGTACTCAAAGCCTTAATCCTTCTTTATAGTAATTGCTGAAACTGGGCAAACGCCCTCGCAGGTCCCACATTTAATGCAAATATTTGGGTCAATCTCTGCCTTTCCATTTTCGTCAAACTTAATTGCGCCGACTGGACACATGTTTACGCAAGCACCACAGCCGAGGCATATTTCTTTGTCAACCATAACTTTACTCCTTTATGATTTTTTAGCACTATATCACAAATTTTATGCTTTTGTCAAGATGTAAATTGTAAAAAAGTTATTATAAATTGATAAATAGTAATAAAATTCTTCTACTAAAAACTTATTATTAAATTTATAGACAAATTTCGTCTTATTTTTCGACATACTGTTGAGTATAAATAGCATAAAATGAACGAAAAAGATAATTTTTTAAACACAAAAATTGCATTTTAAGGCAGAAAAGTAGACTTTTTTAAAATTTATTTCGAAAATTCCTTGATTTTATATTTAATTTGTGCTAGAATAAATTTGTTATCAAAAATATGCGGTCATGGCGGAACTGGCAGACGCACAAGACTAAGGATCTTGTGGCTTTTAAGGCCGTGGAGGTTCAAGTCCTCTTGACCGCACCAAAGGAGAACGAGAAAACTTTTGCGAGATGCAATCTCGCAGGGGTGGACTTGTTCTTTTTTTGTGTCGCACTTGTGCGTAAACAATAAAAAGAGCAAGTACACTTGCGCTATTTAGTGCAAAAGTTTTTGAGATGCTTTGGTGCGAGTCTGCCTAAATGCAGACATGATAATATGCTTGTATAAAAGGCATAAAATAACAAGAACTGGGGCAAGTATTTATACTTGCGCACGGACGAAGTGAGTGGCTTTGGTGCGAGTCTGCCGCAAGGTAGACAGTACCATTGTTGGAGGCATTAAAACAATAAAAAGAGCAAGTACACTTGTGCTATTTAGCGCAAAAGTTTTTGAGATGCTTTGGGGCGAGTCTGCATTTTTGCATACATGCTAATATGCTTGTATAAAAGGCATAAAATAACAAGAACTGGGGCAAGTATTTATACTTGCGCACGGACAAAGTGAGTCGCTTTGGTGCGAGTCTGCCTAAATGCAGACATGATAATATGTTGTGATTGTGCCGTTATGCTTGCATTAAAGGCATTTTATTTATTAATTAAGGCATTTAATATTATTGATTGTGCTAATAGAATTATGTGGAAAAATAAGCGAGCATATTGACTTTTATGTCGAAATATGGTATAGTATTTAAAAGAAGTTAAGGGGGCAGGTATGACTCAGGCTCACAGTAAACTATCGGGTAGTTACCGACCAAATAAACTCTCGTTTGACCAAGAGGCAACTTACAGGCAGGACAACTTCCCTCGAGACCGAGTATACAGCATTTATTCCCCCAAAAAGTCGCAAGAAAAAAAGACTAGCGGAATAAAGGCATTCAATATCGATTCTTTTGCATTAAAGCGCAATTTACTGGTGTCGAACCTTCCCCTTACCGAAAAGGCGCGCATGCAAAAATACAACATTTACTGCTCCCCGAAAAACTATGCTATTATGGCGTCAGCACCGAAATATATTTTTGACACCTACCACTTCGTTTTTGAGCACAACGGCAACTTGTTTGAAAAGACGCATTTTTTCGCGGTTGCGCCGACGCTCGACAGCGGGACCAGCGAAGGGCTCCCAGTTTTGTACCGTTTTAGCGTATGTCGTGAAGTGAACAACCCCGAGCACTTCTCCTTTAACCTATACGCAATTGTGGGCGGATATGAGGACGGATTTTACTTTATCAGTAGACTGGACAACAACAATCAAGAGTTCTCGCACAGGGTGCAAAATCCGTATTTAAAGTCGAGCACCATGCTTAACCCCAGCCACTTAAAGCCTGAAAACAGGTTCCAAGTGGTCCCCTTTCCGCACATCCACAGACCTAGGTTTACCTCAACTGAGCGCGACCGCAGAGAGGCCTCTCACCCGTATCACCTCTCAAACCTCAAGGGCGCAGATTTTGCAAAATGCTTGGATGAATTCATGCAAATGTACGGCATTTCAAAAGACATGATTTTGGCGCGCGACAACTGCCTAATTGAGCAGGTTTTAAAGGTGGCTAAAATTCACCACTTGCATGAAATTATCAAGACAACGAGTGCTAGCGATATTGAAAAATTCGACCTATTTAACTTCGACAGTTACTCGCATGTAAAGCACGAGCGCGACAAAAATATCGATATCCCCGAGCAAAAACTCGGTGGCCCATATTTAAGATACTAATTTCCTTTTTAAAAAGGGCTTTGTTTTTGCTTTATTTGATACAAAATTGTATTAAGCGGAATAGATTCTTCGTCTGAAGGCTTCGCGGGGCGGGCTCAGAATAAGCGGCTTGGATGAGATCCTTCGTCTCAGGCTTCGCGGGGCGGGCTCAGAATGACCTTGAATATATTGCGGGTACGATACGAATATGTACTTAATTATCAAGTGTTCGGCAAGTAGACTAGCACGCGGTTGATAAAATAAAGTTGCAATAGTCAGTAAAGATTGGATTTATACAGACTAATTTATCGTGTGTGCGCCTACGCACTTTGAGGGGGTGTGAAATTATATTTTTAGTCTTCGGTGGGCTTGAATAAGTGGTTGCGCTCAGGGTGTGTGATTGCGCTCAAAATGTGCTCGTGCACCTGGTGGATGTGCGGAGCGATTGAGTTAAGTAGCCCTTTTATGTACTCGCGCTGGGTGTTCTTATCTGCGGGGCAATCGTTGTGGAACACGGGAAAGTCCTTTGCGGTCGCGATAGTTTCCTTTTCCCACACGAGAATCATGGGGCGAATGATTACGATGTCGGTCTTACTTAGATGCGTAACGGGCAAAAATGTAGACAGACGGCTCTCATAAAAGAGCGAAAGGAAAAAGGTTTCAATTAGGTCGTTTGCGTGGTGTCCAAGGGCTACTTTATTACAGCCGAGTTTTTTAGCGGTTTCGGCCAAAATTGCCCTACGAAGGCGCGCGCAGAGGCTACACGGATTTGGCTCCTTGCGAATTTTGAAGAGGATGTCGTAAATTTGCGAAGGCACGATTTTGTGCTCCACTCCCCTTTTCTCGCAAAATTCGGTGATTTTACTAAAATCTGACTCGCCGTTGTGCATGTCGACGGTGATTGCGACCAAGTCAAACGGCACGGGATAGTAGTTTTTTAAACTTGCCAAGGCATCTAAGAGCGTTAGGCTGTCCTTTCCGCCACTGAGGCCCACGGCAATTTTATCGCCTGCGTCTATCATATTGTATAATTCGAGTGCTTTGCGCACTTTTCCCTGTACTCTCTTCATAACCTTCTCCAAATAATATAGCAATATTTTAGCAAATTATTGTATAAAATACAAGATTTAAATAAAAAATTCCGCACAAAATCTTAAAAAACAACATAATGTACTTTTAATTCCCATAAAATGCTGTATGGAGGTTAAAATGGACGTTATTGAAGTCGCAAACTACTACCTAAACAACAAGACGACCGTGCGCGAGTGTGCCAAGCATTTTGGAAAAAGCAAGAGCAGTATTCATAACTACCTACATCTTCTTCTCCCTAAAATCAGCCCGAGTTTATATAAAAAAGTGAGTGTGCAAGCACAACTCAACTTTAATAAAAAACATATTCGTGGTGGCAAGGCTACAAAAGAAAAGTATGCTAGTCTTCGAGCTTCGGCTTAAATGCTAGCCACCAAACTACAAACATAATAACAGCGACTCCGCCAAGCCCCACACCTATCCAAGTAATCACGGGGTCGGCCTGCTGATTCCATTTTGCGTAAAGTGTAACATCGCTGGTTAGATAATTGTTGTGGGAGTCGATTTTGCTACGCCTAGAAAAGTCGGGGTCGGTATACCAGCCGTCGAAGGTGTAGCCCTCGCGCGTGGGGACAATGTTATCTAACACTCCCGTGCCGTCCTCTGCGTACGCAATGGAAGCAAAGTCGACTTTGATTGGGTCGAACTGCTCGCTAAAAGTGATTGTTACGACGATTCGCTCAATTTTTGCGTACACGGTAATGTTGCCAGTGCTACCTGCCGGAATGTCGCTTGCGGGAATGGTAAGAGCCTCGTCAGTATACCAACCGACAAACCTGTATCCATAAATTTCGGGCACGATTGTAGACAGAGGCACGCCAGTTTCAATTGTGTAGGTATTATCTGCATTCAAACTCGTACCGTCGGGTAGTCCTAAAAACTCTATTTTGTACTCGATTGCCTCAAGGTTTGCATACAAGACAATGTCGCCGTACGCGGTTTCGGGTAAAAGGTATTCCCCGCTCACCGAATCCAGACTGAGGTCGATAATTCCGCTTGCGTCAATGTAGTACCAGCCGTCAAAAGTATATCCAGTCCTACTGAATGCGGGAATACTAACTGGCAAGTCCTCGACCATGTAACTTGTAGGAAGCCCCGCCCCCGCGACCTCTTCGGCGGGAATCTCGACATCAACGAGGCTTCCGTCTACCATATTGAACTCGTGGTAACTTAGTGAAAACGATTCAGTGGTTGTCTGGTCCTCGTTAGCTAGTCGAATTTGTCCACTGGTTTTGATATTAGTGGCACCGCCGAGTGCAAACACCGCGAGCACTGCAATTAGCAAGGCGAACACGCCTACATTAATTAAAACTTTTTTCATAATTCCCCCGTTTTTAATATTATAACCAAAATGTCGAATAAAATCAAATAAAAGCGGTACAAATACAAAAATAAAACGCACTCTAAGTGTCCCTTAAAATGCGTTTTATAGTTAAGCCTAGATTAATTAGTTTTTTTATTTGTCGTTGTCGGATAGCACGATTTGCTTAATTTCGTTTAGGTGCTCGAGCTCTAAGAGTTCAATCTTGCGCTTTGCGTCGGCGTATGCTAGGCGAAGGATTTCAGGATACTTGGGGTCCTGGACCTTTTCTAGCATTACATCGGCAAGTTTAAGCAACTCATCCTTTGACTTAAAGTCAATCGAAGTTAGTATTTTTTCAAAAACGTTATAACTCATCTCGATGACCTTTGGGTTATTTGGGGTTAATTTTTCTTCCATTTTTACACACTCCTATATTATTCAAAACTTTTTTGTCTCTCATCCTCTATCCCACGAATCTGGAAAAATCCGCGGTTTAGAATAGGCGTTACGAATCTTTCGTCAAGCTTTGCTTTTAAGTTTTTCATTCCGCCTACCGAGTTTACATACTCCTCAAAGGTTGCGTTCGTCATCTTGGGGCCAGTTACAGAGTAGTTTTTCTCGCGGAAGTGCACGACCTCTTTAACTAGGCTGTCTGCGACCTCCAAGAGTTCCTTACATACATCCTTTTCGGCCTGGTAATGAGAATCATCTAATAGATTGCGGTCGTCCTTGCGTTTTCTTGACTTGTGGTCAATGTGGTCATCAAGCAACTCACCTACAACAGCATAAAGTTCGCTCTCGTTGTGGCAGTCCACAGCCTTGTCGAGATTGTCAAAATACTCGCGACTATTCTCGGCACTTGCGGCTGCTGCTTTGTTATATAGCATTCCTTCAGCATATTGCTTTGTAAACTTGTCTTTTACGATGTCAGCGACCACTTTTACACATGACTTTTCTACCTGAGTCGAGGTGCATTTCACCTTTTCCGCTTCTATTTCAGTAGGAATGTGCCCCATAATTCGTGGGCCATAGAATTCCTGCTTCTTGTGACTAGGCTTTTTCTTTGTTACCTCAGCGGTGTCACTAGCATTGTTGTCGATGTTTTCCTCTGTGATACTAGCATTGTTGTCGATGTTTTCCTCTACTTCGAGGAAGTCATCAAGCGATTTGAGGATACTATCTTTTTTAACCTCGGTCTTTTCCTCTTTTGGTTGTTCGACCTTTGGTGTGACTTGGTCTGGTTGTTTAGGAAGTAAGTCGCCAAAATCATCCTCTGCGTGACGGTCAACTGGCTGTTGCTCCTTAGCATTTTTGCGCTCATAGTACTTCCTCACAATCTCTTGAGCGTACTTCGAGCCTTTTTGGTCGTGGCGGAAGTATGGCTTGTCTGGGTCGTACTCATCAAGGTCGATAACTGGGTCGAGTAACTCCTCTTCGGCATCTGGATAATTTTCTGGCAAGCCTTGTACTTTAATAGAAACTGGTCTTTTTTCTAATTCTGTTTCAATTAATTCTCTTTTCTTTTTGTTAGGATTAGGTAATTCATCAGGTTCACTGACAGATTCCTCTTCCGCCTTTCTTTGTGCTATTTCTTCTAGTTTGCGCTCGATAATATGCTTTTTATTCATACGGACAGAGCTTTGAGATTCAATCCTGTTAGGAGTGATGCCTAGGGCCATGCTTATTAAGTCGTCGCTTATCTGTTGGTAGTCCTCGTTTTTGGCCTCAACAGCGGGCTCTGGCTCGGGGCTAGGCAGAGGTTTTACCTCGTTACCACCTGGTAATGGCTTTGGCTCGGGCTTTGGCTCGGGGTTATAAGGCGTAATGATAACGCCGTCATTCTCAATATTATAATCAACATCAAGAACAATTTGATTCCTTGTATAACTCTTGTATAACTCAAACTCGCTGTTGGTCGCGCAAATTCCGTTAAATACCACGAGGTCCTTTTGCGAGTAGAATGCACGTCTAGTTGCAGGAACACCCTTGATGTAGAAGTACTCGGTGTTGTTGTACTCGCTCTCGCGAACAAGCTGGCGCATGGTCTCAGGCTCATTTGGCTTTGCCATTTTTGCAGTTGGCGAGTAAATCAATTTAGAGAGATCTTCAAACTCCTCGAAATCTTCCTTCGAGCACTCGATGTCGTTAATGTCGTAAGTTATAGAGCCGTCTTCGTAGTTATGCTTTTTTAGAACATCATTGCCATAAGTTTGCCTTGAAAAACTCTTTTCCTGCGCTGGTGCTGGTGGCAAAGGAGTTGGAGCGGGAGTGGGTTTTGGCGTAGGTGCTGGTGGCAGAGGTGTAGGTGTTGAGGGCGTTTGAGAAATTGCTCTGCGGTTTAAGTAGCCGAAGATGTAGTCAAGGGCCTCGGTGTTTTGGTTGTTACGGGCAAAATTGAAGTTTGATTCGCCCAAAGTGTTTGTGGTAGGAGTTGCACGGCGACTGTATAGAGCGGAACCTAGGTTTACTGCAGTAGTAGTGTCAAACTGCTCGTATTGCGCAAAGGTGTCAAGGCTAATGCCGAAGTCCTGAGCAAAGTTATTAATACTCTCGGCATAATAGTCGGCAATTAGAGGCATAATGTTTTCGTTTCGCGAGTCGGTAATGCTGTTTAAGTGCTGTGCGGCCTCGACCTTGAAGAAGGTACTCATAACCTTGGCATCGTGTGGCTCAAGGTCGAGCATTTTACACATATCGCTAGCAATCAAACATGCGCTGGCACGGCTGATTGCGTGGCTGTTCTCGTTAAAAGTATTGATGTTTGGCAAGTTCTCAGCCGAAGTTGTAGAAATTAGGCGCGAAGTCTGCTCCATATACGGACGAACTGAAGCCTCGGCCATAGATTTTAGCACCATGTAGAGTTGTTCGCTCTGCGAATTTTGCGCAGAAAACTTAACCGTATACGCGCCTGGCAGTCCAGTCGTACGGCTGTTGGTGTGGCCTCTAAATATGTTTCTAATAGAACGGAGTGGGCCGTAGTACTTACGCTTTGTAATCTCTACGTTCCCTGCCTCAACAGCGTCTGAGGAAACAAGGTTTACGCGGGCCTTACGAGAAATTGTGCCCATTACCTTGTCGAAATTCTCAATAGTTTCCATATTTTGGAAACTGTTTATCGAAACGCCGTCCATAATTACAGGTGGAGCATAACTATCCTCGTTAAGTAGCGGGTTAAAGGTAGCATCTCTTTGCTTTCTCAAACGATGCTCTTCAATAATGGGGTTTTCTACGATTAATTCGGCCTTTAACAGGTTAAAGTACTCCCTAGGGGTGATTTTTTCCTCATTTAGCCCGATAATCGCCCAGTTATCGACATCGGGAGCGGGATGACGGGCACCCGAAATGGTCTCAAGTCGGTTCTTTGCCACGCTCTCGTTGATTTCCATATCGCGGAGTTTGCCGAGAATTGACCTCGAAGTAAAACCGTTGTTTATGAGAGAGTATGCCTCACGCATATCGCCAGTCGAGGTGTTGGCAATCGCCTGCGCCTCGGGGTTAGCGATATTATTAAACTTATAGGTTTTCTTGGCATCGTCGAATTGTTTACCATAAAAGTCGGTGCCGATTACGTTGGTTAAATTTTCGACAAACTGACCATCACCCATTGGCCAGTGGTCAAAAAAGCCCCTGTTTAAAATCTTTTTACGGGCGAACCAAAAACGCTTGTTTTTCAAGTGGTCGCGCAAATTGCCTGCATTTACAGAAGAAACAGCAGAATTAACAGTGTTACTCTGTGTGTTTTGCGCATTTTGACCGCTAGTCATTGTTCTCTTATTACTTTCCATATCCTACCTCTATTTCATATACTACAAGTATTATATCATAGTTTTATATAAAAATCAATATGCTTTTTTTATTTTTTTGTTACTATTAACGCAAAAAAGCAGTGCAAAAAAGTACACTGCCTAAAATTATAGCTTTGCAATTTTCTTTATTGCTGGGTTTGCCTCGATCATAAAGGTGGTTCTGCTATAAGGGCTCGCGATAAAGAAACACTCACCACGACCAGCGGTTACAATGGTGTCCTGTTCGTCCTTATTAATCTCACCCGCGTTTCGATAAAGGTTTACAAGGTCTGTAATATCGTTAGGTGAAAGCGAGAAAATCATAGAGTACTGACTGGCGTTGATTACCGCACTCGCCTGCCTCTCGATATCCTTACTACCGACGAAGTCCTTAATATTTTGGGTAATGACAATCTGCATACCGTTATACTTTCTAATGCGCTTTGCCATTTGCGCCATAAACTCAAGGGCCACAGGGTATTTCGGGTTAATGAACAAGTGCGCCTCATCGACGGTTACAATGATTTTACGATTCGTCTTATACTTTTCGTTAAAGTCCTTGTTTTTCAAAATCTCGTTGTCTAGGTACTTAAACACGAGTAGCATCTGCGCACTAGCAACGGACATGTTACGGTTACTAAGTAGCGACTGGAAGTTAAAGCAGACGAGGTTTTCGTCGGTTTCGATACTCGTGGGACCGTTCCACAACTTCGAGTTTCTACCCCCCGTCGCGAATTTCTGGACATAAACCTCGAGAATCTGCAAGTTTCTGCGCAAATACTCATCATTGGTTTCCTCAATGCGCTTTAAAATCAAGTTGTATAAGTCGTCAAATATCGGGTAGTCCTCGGGCTTGAGTTTGGTTAGGTCGGTAGTGTTGTCGATGTGCTTATTCTTATAGATTTCGACAACTAGCGAGTTTAGAATTTCGAACGCGTCACCGCCCATACCCTCGAAAATAATACGGAAGTACTCTTCCAAGAACTGCAAGTGCATGTTATAGGTATCGCTTGATTTTTTGTTTAACTCCGCCTTCTTTTTCTCGTAGGCCTCTAACTCCTCCTCAGTCTCATCACCTGTAAGTTCGGGCAGTATATCCTCGTCGTCTGAAAGGTTTGTCATTACGTGGAAGGGATTTAGGATACCGTGCACCGAACTACCTACGTCGATATATTTACCCCCAAGGTTTCGAGTTAGATCCGTATACTCTTTTTCGGGGTCGAGGATGAATATACGGGTGTTGTCGGCAGCGAGGTTTGCAAGCAGTGTTTTCGTCGCGTATGATTTACCACTACCAGACTTACCGATTACAATCATGTTCGCGTTTACACGTTCATCGTGAAGGGGGTTATCTTTATCCATGTTTACGAAGAAGTCGATAAACACTGGATACGCGTTGTAGCCTACGTAGAAGCCCTTTGCATCTTGCAGAGTGTTAGAAATAAAGGGGAACATTGCGGCAATCGAGGTGGTTTGAATACTACGAATCGACTCGACGTCCTTGTCTATCTTACTAATATTTGTACCGATAAAGGCCTCTACTTGCCTACCGAACATTTCGCTGTATTTAAAGCCATTTTGCTTTAAAATGGCGCGGACCTCTTTTTTAACCGATTCGGCGCACATGATGTGGATATGCATGTCGAATAGGTCTTCGTTACCGATTTTTAAGTCGCTAAGTAGGTCGGTTAAGGTGTCGTGCTGGGACTTTAAATCGATTTGCTTACTTGACTTAAAGGTCGAACGCATACGCCCCTCTAGTTCGACAATGGAGCGGTCGATCGTGCGCTCTGCCTTGTCCTTTTGCACGGGAGTAAGGTTTACGACTACTTTTGTGCTACCCAAGTGGAAGAATGGCCACGCCCATGCGTTTGGCACGGAAATTGGATAGTCGGTAATCGCAAAGTTTGAGTAGTTTTTCCCGTCGATTACGGTCTTACTCGTTTTAAACACAATCTCATCTGGGATCGTCCAGTCAGCGTACTCGTTAATCGAGTGAAGACCTAATTCAGACTCATTAAAGTCTTCGCCATAATTAGACTTTAAGAATATTGCCAAGTCGTTGTTTTTTAGTCTCCAAGACATAAGAGGCACAATACCAGAGGACAAGGACTTTATCATACTTTCAATAGTTGTGTTTAGGCCCTCTCTATCCTTGTCATAGACTACCATATAGAAGTGATCCATATAGGTGCGCTCCATGTTACTCAAATCCCTTAGGTGTTGCATCCTCGCCTCAAAAATCTGGCTACGGGCATCGACCTCGGCCTTGGTCATTTCGCCGTCGTTTGCGAGTTCCAAAACGGAGTCGTATTTACGGTCTTCGTTATAAATATAGCCGTCCATAACCATAGGCTTTGAGGTCTTTACGATGCTCACCTGCTGGTTAGGGCCCACCAGTCTCAGTGCATCGGCAACGGTACGAATTACGCCGTCCTGCTTTTCCTCATTAAGTAGCCCAAATTCGATTGGGCGAATTTCGATTACGGAAGCATAGTACTCGTTAAAGTCGATCATGTCGTTTGTGATGTTTTTGTAGGGAATGATTTCTTTTATATCGACATGCTTGCGCATGGGACGCTTTGAATACTTTTTCTTGTAGGCTAGGAACTTAAATAAAATTCCTAGAGTTGTAAAGAGGCGTTTCCCGTCGGCAATGGGCAAAAATAGTGAGAAAATTATTGCTACCCAAGCGACACTTAGGTAAATTTTCATATTTGTGTCGATACCTTGGCTAAAAATCAGCAAAAGTAGTACGGCAATACCGATAGCCACGAAAATAATATCGGCAATGGTAATGCCCTTTGCAAACTCCATTTTAACCTTTGTCTTACGCGGAATATATCTCATATATCACACCACCTAAACTAACCTATTTAATAAAAATAGTTTTCGTATAATTATATAATAAATACCCTAAAATTCAAAACGATTAAGTATATTTTTTGTAAAATCATACAAAAAACACAAGACTTGTGCTTGTGTTTTTGTGTTAGTATTATTGATATCCTGCTGGAGGTGTACTACTACCGCCTGAACGTGAACCGCCACTACCTGAATCGCTCTTGCTCTTTGGAGTCTTTTCATTGAGTTCGGTAACGATATTCTTAACTGATTGAGTAGCATCACGTTGTTCCTCAGCAACGCGCTTTGTATCGCGAGTATGGAATTCGATTGCTGTTAATTTGTGTGAAATTCTTTGTGCTGTAGCAGTCAACGAAGCTCCGAGTCCTTCAATAGCGTGCTTTAAGTTTGTATCATCAATCTTGAGTTTATTGTTATTGTTAGACTGGAATCTAGTGTTGTCTGATTGAGTCTCAGTAGAGTTTGCAGTAACATTGATTTCATCGGCATTTTGTGCAACTGTATGCATGTAATCGGTGCCACTCTCATCTCGTTCACGTTGCAACTCCTCTGCTCTAATTGTATCTGCATTCAGGGTCATCTTTTGAGGAATACCTTGATCATTTCTTTGTGCCACAAACTCATCAACAGTCATGTTGCCACCCTTGCGCTCAAACTCGCGCCTTGCGCCCTCTTCAAGGTCGTCAACGGTGTATTTCTCTCTAACTTCGAGAGGTTTGTCTTGGGTCTCGATTGTGGTGTTAAGTGGAGGAGTTTCCTCAGGATTATCTTGCTTGATGCGGACTTCAGGAGCGTTCATGACATTTACGTCGCTAGTCAATGATACTGGAGCATTATCAGCGCTCACACTGCCTGGACCAGTCGCAGTCGTAGGAGTGGAAGATGTATCAAGATTATTTTTCGGAGATTCTTTTGAATCATTTTCGGTAGTACCTTCGCCACCTTTAGCTTTTTTGTACTCTTCCTCATAATCTTCTTGAATTTTACGATTCTTTTTATATTCTTCTCGTGCTTGTTTTTCTGCCTTTTCTTCCTCTTTCTCTTTCTTACGGCGGGCAAAACCCTCTAGCCCTGGTACACCTGGGCCAAATTTAGCGGCACCTTCTTCAATCTTCTTACCAAAGCCAGTAGCCGCCCAAACATTGCTCGAGGTGCTGTTAGATAACTTGTGGTATCTGCCTTGAACATTTTCGTAAATAGGATTGCCCTCGTCATCTTTACCGGTCATTTGCGTAATCTGGCCACCATTTTCCATGAATTCTCGGGTTTTCTGCCGCCTTTCTTTATTTTGATTACGCGCTTGCAACGATTCACTATCGCCAAAACGACGACCAAAAGTCATCCTATTACCAGCCGAAGCCATAGCACCCTTAGCATTAGTCCACATACTATTTCTTTGATATGTGCTAGCACCCTCAGTACCAGCACCGACTACATTATTATTTTCATCAAAGGCCATATTTTTACGCACTTTGCTCTCATTCCGCCAGTTTGCCGCACGCCTACCAGCATTTGCTGCAAATCTAGCAGGGCCCATAGCGATATTTGCACCGACACCAATGGCTTTTGCACCAAAGTCTTTTACCTGTTTACCAGTAGCCTCACCTTGTTTTAGCGCGTCGCCTTGACCAACAAGTTCGGTAACGAGGTCAACTAACGACCTAATAGATACAAGGCCTGTGAATATAAATAATATTTGCACTATCGCATTATATAGTCCGTTTATACCGCCGTCTGGGAAGATTTGAACATCTTGCATGAGGGTTAGCACCATAAATACAAGGTTCATACCCAAAATTGGTCCGTAGGCAGAGAATACGCGTCTAACAAACATGCTTCGCCATGCGCTATACCGCCCTCCGCCGTCGAGAGGCATCAGTGCCACCGCGACTGGAGACAGGACAAACAATACACATAGTTCAAAAATACGCTGGATGACACCGATTAATAGGTTTAGCATCATCATACAGACGGCAAAGCCCGCGACGTACCCTATTAGATAGTTATACGATATTGGGTTATAGTAGTAGAAAACCGTGTCGTAACTCGTGATTGAGAATACTGTAAAGGTTTGGTCATAACCCCAACCTTTATTTCCGTGCACGGTTGCGGAGCCCGTTGTCGGGCTCGAGGCCGCTCTAAACGCCTGGTCAATTGCCATTGCGACTGCCTCTTGGTCATAAGTGGCAGGCAGGCCTGGTATCCATTTTTGGTTTTCCCAAACATCTCGGGCAAAATCGGCATCGCTCCGCGCCCTATTGCAGTCCCACGCGGCAGCAACAAAGACTTGGGTACTAAACGACCGCGCATCTTGGGAGGTCGCGCCGTCTAGCATACGCAGTACAATATTTGACACCGTGATACCCATAATACACACAATGGGCACAATGGCAAAGTATGCGATTGCCTTAATAGCACTCTTGAATACGGGGCCCTTTGCGTTGTCCTTTTCGTCAAATTCAGTCTTTAATACCGCTATAAATGTGGTGATAAATAGTAGGATTATTGCAGCGATTAAGATTGAGAAGAATACTGCCTGAACTGTGGGGTCAGTCAAGAATTTTTCCACCAAATCGCCCTCGACTGCGACGCCATTGTCATAGTACACATCGAGTCCCGCTACACGCCTGAACACCAACTGAATCGCATCCATTATGTAAAACAGTCCCATTTGTATTCCGTAGAATATCGCACCAATTATGTATGAGAAAAAGTTGAAAATTGGGGATACGATAAAATTATTAAATGCATCGGCTAGCCAATCAATCAAGCCGTCTAGCAGGCCACCGAGCTGTGAATATGCTGATGTCAAGTCCTTTCCTCCCGTTTTTACTTGTACTTTCTAGCATTTTTTGTCTAATTATAGCAAATAAAACTCATTTAAGCAATAAAAAATATTGCATATTGTGAAATTATTGTGAAATTTTTTAGCCTCTTATATTTAATATTTATAATTTTCATTCTTTTATTTACATTAAATTGATTAAATTTGAGATTGTATATATTTTTTAGCACTTTCTAAACTATCATAAACTGAGGTGCTTTCTCTAAAGCAATCTAACAAAGACTCATACGGGTTTTTAATTGAAACTGCGGTAATTTCAGCATCCATATTAATGTCAAACACCCAACATTCGACCGTAAATACCGAATCTTTGGGAATGATTTTATACATTTTTCCTTTGTCGTGTGAGTAGAAAATGTTGGGGTCGTTATGAACCTCGATAAAATGTTTTTTAGCAATCTGTTTTAAGATTTTGTTGTTTTCTTTACGTGATTGCTCGGTTTGTGCCTTTGCAAAACGATTGAGGCTCAACCAAGAGGGATAACCAATTACTGCCACATCGGGAGTAAAGCGAGATATTATTAGTTTAAATTTAATCTTATTGATACAAAATTGAAATAATTTAGCATCTAATACCGCATTTTTGCCCTCATCTAACACAAATTCTGCGGTGATTTTTATCTTTTTTAAAAACTTTCGGCTTTTATCATCCGTAAAAATATCCACGCCCGCGATAAAGTATTTTTCGCCGAAGCAAAGTTCTTGAAAATATGGTTTTTTGAGCATTTTTATTCCTCTGTTGAGATACTTAAGTCTAGGTCGCCTAAAAACATTGAAGTGAGCATAAATTTAAATGTATAGTCGTAATCTTCGCCCTGGTCATACACGGGCACGAAAATCATTTCGACAAAGTCCGCCTCATCGGTGCATAGATAGTAGCCAGATAGGTCCACCTCTTCGCCAAAGTGGTTTGTAATTATGTAATCTTCCCCACTATCTCCAAAGGACACACTACTGCCTAGTTTACCAGCAAATACATTTTTGTATGAATTTTCCTCACTGTAAAAGGTTTTTTTAAGGGTGTTTTCGATACCCGTAATTAATAGTTCGTTTTGCTCAGGGAAAAACAGCGGAGTATAGATGAGGGCTGAGTTAGTTTTATCTTCGGTAAAAAAGGCATCGGTATTGATTTCGGTATCGGGGCTAGTCAAGTCGCCCGAGCTATTGTCGTAATCAAAGGACTGAGTTGAGTCGGTGTGGATGCGGAAGACATGATTGATATAATTTTCGCCGTCGATGTGGAGCCTTAGGAAAATGTCGAGGGTTATGTCGTTTTTACTGTCGATATACGGGAAAAGCATATCGAACTGCCACAACTTTTGTTCAAAATTCAGCACGGTATCTCCGTCGGCATTGATATTTGAAATGCCGTTCGGGTACCAAACGACGCTTTTATATTCCTGGTAGTCCATGTTGTTAAGTTTGCTGACGTCCTCATCAGTGCCAGTTGTAAAGAACAGATTCGGGTCGATGTCGGTGATTTCTAAGCGGGTGTATGTTGGAAAGTCGGCAGAAATCGCGGGAGTGAGTGTGTTTCCGCTTGAATCGTAAGTGCCAGCAACTAAATCTACAATTTCTCTAATTGTGCCTAAGTAGTCGTACTTATAAATTGTGCTCGAGGTGAAAGTGTGGGCGTCGGTGCCGTCCATGTCGTAGTAGACAGTCTCAGTCGTAACTGTTGGCGGGTCGTCGGGGTTCTCGGCTGGGGTCTCCACCTCGTAGGTGTAACTCGGCTCGGTATAAGAAATTGTTTCGGCTTCGCGATTAATGGCGGTGGTACCGATAATTGTGTCTTGAATATAGGTGTAGAGAAAATCGGCATATTCCTGGTTTGCGGTAATGCCTAGTTTGTCAATTTGATAAACTGCCTCATTTATTGCCAAACGGATAGCGGTAGGTCCTAAAAATTCCATTGTTTCGTACGAAGTCAAGGGGTAACCCAATGCGTACTCCATTAGGTTTAACTGCACATACGGGGTAAATGTTTCGACAAAGGTTTCGTTATAGTTGTCCCCTATCATATTTGCGCCGAGGTTAAAGTTCCAGCGGGTGTCGGTTGAGTATGTGCGTTCGACCGTCCACGAACTAGTGTTTACGTCATAGTTGCCAGTTAGCCCCGAGATTACGTGCTCGATTGCGTAGTCGTGCCCCTCTAGTAGCCTCGTATCGCCTTGGGTAGGAGTGTTGGCATCAATATGTACGGTCGTGCTGGTGGGCTCGCCACTAGGAAGAAGCGAGGTGTCTGCATAAAACTCGTACACTAGGTCTTGTGCCTCAATTCCACTCTCTTCGCCATAGTGCCCGACTAAAGTATATAGTATCGTTCTAGCGACAATTTCATATTGCAGTGCTGCGTTTTCGTTAAATTTGTCGCGGTCGGCCTGTAAAACTGCATCATCGGTCGTGTCGGTGGCGTTTGGGATGTAGGTAGCCCTAATTCCTTGGGTAAGTTGGGCATACTCGGCATTTGTTTTGGCATCAACGGCACTCCCGTCATAGTCAAGAGACGGCGGAGTCATCTCCCCGCTCTGCAATCTGTCGTCGGTAAAGTCGTCAGGATTTACCTGGTCACTAGGAACTGTATTTGGTCCGCTAAACCAATTACATCCAGCGAAACAAAATGCTACTAACATTAGCATACTAAAAATCGACTTTTTAGGCACTTTTCCCTCCTTTATTTATTCTTATAAATTACCTTATTAATTAAAAACTTAAATATCAAAATTAAATTAATAATTACGCTTTTGCATTATCCATAAAAATTATGCGGCTGAGATTCTTCGGGCAGCGTCATGCTAAGTGTTCCTATTGTTGCTTTCCTTATGCGCTGAGTTACGAAAAGCGCTGCGGGGCGGGCTCAGGATGCCTTCCCGCTTGCGGGAAGTCTGGCGCATGAACGATTGGCACAATTAGAAACGTATGCTATCGCGCCAGCCCAATGGACTCTTTAATAGGCTTTTATAGATTAATTTTGGTTGAATATTTTGTAATTTTTAGTAATAATAACGATTTAACAAAAAAGTTGATAGTCGATAGCCAAAAACTATCTACTATCAACTCATTACAAAACGAACATTATTAGGTTGTAGGCAGAACTTCTTCTGCTGGGTTAATCCAAGCGGGCAAGTAAGTTACAAACAGTTTCATAAGCAGAATTAAAGCAATTACACTAACGATACCAATAACGAAGTTAATAATACGCTTTTTACCCTCTTGCTGTTCATCTGCGCTCTCGGCACGCGCTAACTTTACACCAAGCACGATAGCGTAGATAATACCAGCAGTACCAATTAACACGAGTAAAGGGTAAATAATAAGGTTGATTGCGTCGCAGACCTCGTATACCCACTGCCATCTATCCTCCTCGGTAGGAGTGTCCATAAGTGGCACATTAGAACTAACCTTCATCATACCATTAGCGGCTTGGAACAAAAGTTCACTTATGCTTAACATAAATCAAATACCTCCGAATTTTTTTGATTTGATTTTAAATTATGTTTTGCTTGGAATTAAAAAGTATGCGTAAAATTTGAAAATTCAAGAGAGAAAAACAAGCAAACACAAATTTATGAAAATATATTACCAAATAAATTTGACAAAAGCAAATTAATTAAGTACAATTTTAAAGAAATTTTAAATTTTTTTAAGATTTTTGGCAAAATTAATAGAATTGGGCTAAAATTTGACTAAATTTAGAATAGGAGTGTGTGATGAGTAAGTTTATGAAATACCTGTTACTATTTATTGTAGTAGCAGTTGTAAGTTTCGGGCTTTCATGCGTAATTGGGTCGCTGATTCAGTTCGGCGAAATAACCGTAAACGGCATACTGGGGGGCTACTCATGGTCATTCTTCGGTGTGTTTATGCTTGCCTTTATCTTATATTTATTAATAAAGGCGGCAGACGGCAAGTCTATTTTTAAGGATAACAAGAAAAAGAGCGGTTCAAAACCTACAGACCAGTTCTTCGACTCTGAGTGGCTAACGGAACAGGAGTTAGACAAAAAGTATGACGGCTGTTTCTTCACAAGCCTACACGAGCACAAAGACGGTGTGCCGATTAGGGCAAAGTATGTAGGTAATAACGTAAAAGTAAATTTACTGCACGAAGTGTGGCATACCTTGATTGTAGGTACTACTGGTAGTGGTAAGACTGCTGGTTACATCTCACCTACCATTCAAATTTTGGCTAGTACTAAGACGAAGCCAAGCCTTGTCATCATGGACGTAAAGGGTGAACTATATCAAAAGCACGCACACAAACTGACGAGTGAAGGCTATACACTTGTTACCTTTGACCTAAGAAATCCGTTTTCTAGTACCAGGTGGAACCCTATGCACAAGGCATATAAGAACTACCAGCGGGCCTTAAACATTCGAAAAGAGGTTAAAGTACACCACAATGAGAACCCTGCGGACTGCGGGTTACAAGTCATTAGCAATGTATACAATAATGAGTGGTACGAGTTTGAGGGCGTGGCGCACCCTAATCGTGAGTCGATTGAGAATCAATTGACCGCGACTAAAAAGGCGTTAATGGACGCCGCATACGAGGACCTAAGCGACATTGCCCTATCCCTTTGCCCTATATCGGAAGGGACAAATGATGCAAGTTGGCAACAGGGTGCAAAGGACTTTATACTCGGGTCGATGCTAGCGATGCTCGAGGACTCTGCGGACCCGCGCCTTGGCATGACGGCAGAAAAATACAATTTCTTTAACTTATATCAAATTTGTAACACGAAGGACCCCGACCCTGACAAGCAGTTTGGCACATTACAAAAGTACTTCCAGGGACGCGACAAGCTCTCAAATGCGACGAAACTCGCTAGCCCTATTGTAAACAACTCGCCAATTACAGCAAGATCTTTCTTCGGTATGATTGCAAATGCGGTAAACGTGTTTGCCGACAGCGGTGTATGTTTTGCGACGAGTGCGGATGAGATTGACTTCGAGCACTTTGCGGACAAGCCTACTGCCCTATTTATAAAGGTTCCTGACGAGAAAGAGACCCGCCACCCTATCGCGCAGATGTGTATTCTGCAAATGTATAAGACGCTTGTGGATGTTGCGAGCAGGAGGCCTGATTTGACGCTACCAAGGCACGTATACTTTGTGCTAGATGAGTTTGCTAACATGCCTAAAATTCCTAGGTTTGAGTCGATTGTAACGGTCGGCCGTAGCCGTGGTATTGCCTTAATGCTGGTTGTACAGAGTTACAGGCAGGTCGAAATTAAGTATGGTGAGGCGGCAGCGGATGTTATTAAATCTAACTGTAACGTGCACGTATACTTGGGTACTGAGGACCAAAAGACTAAAGAAGAGTTTAGCGCGCGTTGTGGTCAAACTAGTGTCGAAGCGAAATCGACGAGTGAAAGTAAGTCAAAACAAGACACAACAAAGTCGACAAACGTTCAGCGTGTTAGCCGTGCGCTCATCACCCCTGACGAGTTGGGTTACCTAAAACAAGGCGAAATGATTGTGTCTATGTTTAAGGAAAAGGCTTTGAAGAGTGAATTTACCTTCTACTATAAGGCAAGCAATGTATACGACCTAGCGGTTGTAAATGACTCATATGTACCGCCGAGATTCTTAAACGAGCGCGAAATTTTCTACGATATCAAGCAACGTAACAAAATTGTGCTAAATAGTTTTGACGATTTCGACTACTAATAAAAATTAAATACCTGAATTTATTGGTTTTTTGCTAATAAATTGGGGTATTTTTTTGCATTTTTAAAAAATTAAATATTATGAATATTTTATACATTTTTTTGGCCTTTTTTATAAAAAATAAACATTAAGGGGCTGTGTGCTTTTGGGAATGAAAAAATTAGTGGTTTTTAGCAAATTATAGCGATTTTATTTGTTTTTTTTGTAGGTATTTGGTAAAATTAATTATAAAAAATAGACAACTAGAGCGTTAAAAATAGGGGGACAAAAATGACAAGTTCTAAACTATGGTCAATCAATGGTATTATTTACTTTATATTAATACTTTTTTTAAGTCTAGCAATAATTAACTACACAAGTGCAAACAATAGGTATGTTAGCGCAGTAGCAACACCTGTGATTACCATTCAAAAGGTAGTTTTGCCTGATGTGTACGCGGATGCGGAGGACTATATTCCCTACGAGTCGCGCCACATCCAGAGTAGCGCAGTCGACATTACTGACGGACAATTTGTGATGCTGGATACTGTGGCAAACACTTATCAAAATGACGAGGGTGGCGACACGGTCGGCCGTGAGGCAGTGTTTATCTCGTTTGGCTTCAACCCTGACATCACGATTCACAGTGTAAATATTACGCTAAACGGTAGGCTAATTGCGCACAATGAGTACCAGACTGTTGAAGACTCGGACACACAGTACTTTAACCAATATATTCATGGTCTAACGCCTGAAGAGGTTCGTGAAAACGAGCCTGCCTTAAATGAAGACTACATCACCCTTTACGACCGTGGCGCAAACCCTGAAATTACCGACATCGAGGGCGAGTACCACATAACGATTGACTACTTCGACGTAACAGCCCTAAATACCGAGCCATTTGAGTTTACCTTCTACCTAACGACGCAAAATACATACAGCGAAGTAAACGAACGTCCAAGCTTTTACGACACGGAGAAGTTCGAACTCGAAAACCAAGAGCACAGCATGCTCCACTACTTTAACTTCAACAACGAATACACGACCCTTTATAACGAGAATGGCTATTTAACTAGCAGAGCAAACTCCGACATGCTCTACTACCCTACTCTATACTACAACCCCGAAAAGTATATTCTGTCTATAACCCGCACGCATTACAGCACGGTCGAGACAATTACTCTAAACTTCACGGCGCGCACGACTACGACTAGCGAGTATGGTGAGTTGATTGTCAGCACGGTAACGAACACTGGGCAAAATGTAACGAGGACTTATCAAATTCAGCGAGGTGCAGACGGGTATTGTTTAAAAATTCAGTTTGATGAAGTCGGCGAATATGTGATTACGAAAACGGCTAGATTGCGCACGGGAGTGTCTGGCAATGTGGCAAGGTACGAGGCGGCGACTGGCGAAGTGGTAACCTCGAATGCAGACCTTTTAAAGAGCGAAAGGTTGGTAATTAACGGATACACTGCAACTTATGCAGAGACTACCACAACAACCGCGCCCTTGTATGACGACACGTATGCATATAACGCTATGAACAACCCAACTACGACCCCTAGTGTAATCTACTGCCACGACTTTTTGACCCCCAGTACTGAGATTGTAAACATCAGTGTAAACGACCCAACGCCAGTTGAGACAATTTACACAGCAGATTTTAGTTTCCAAAACACTAACACCTCTCTCCTTGGCAATGCGAGTGTGTTGAGCGCTGACGGAATATCGAGCACGCAAGCAAATGCGATTAAAGAGCTTTTGTTTACTGACAAAGCAGACGGCGGACTTTTCTTCCTCAACAGCACCTTAAACACGCGCGCCAGCACGAACTTGGGGCCTGTAAAATTTGACTACTATGGCAGACTGCGTGCTAGTGAGTTTAGTTGGTATGCGTACCGCGATGTAAACGGCAATATAACCGTATCTAACTACGCGCACAACGAGTTATTAAAAGAAGCTGGTGAGTACATTGTTTACCTCTCCTACCAAAACATAATTCAGGAAAATGGGCAGACGGAAAACAACGGGAAAACCAATCAGTACTGCCACCAAGTCTTCTACTTTGAGATTACGGACACGACGCCTGTGATTAGCATTTATCAAAAGGCGACTGGCGATGCCCCTGGAATTATGGATGCGACTGCTAGCCCGATAACTGCGTACACCAATCAATTCGTGTATGCTTCGTGGGAGGCAGAGGGGCCATTTGATGCCGAGATTTATGGGGAATACTTTATCTACGACTGGGACGGCGCGTTGATTAGGAGTGGAGAACTTAACGGCCTCGTGTACCAGCATGGTGCTAGTGGGTACTATGATGTGAGTGAAAACCCGACAACGATGCTGTATGGTAGCAATGTTTCCTACCAAAACAGGTACGGCCAGGATGGCTTTTATCTGCTTCAATTTAGGCGTTCCAACTCGCCCGACATGGTAATAAACCACACATTCTCGATCGACACCTCGCCTATTTCGGGAATTTCAGCGGTCGAGGTCGAGGGCAACCGCATCGCCCTTGATGAATACGGAAATGTTACATATATTTCGCAGTTGACGGACAGTTCGGCGGACTTTAATCTAACCACGAGTCAGTCATTTGCGTGGACCTGGAATAATAAAGAGAGTAACGCGCAGATTTCGGCTAGCATTGTGTATGCAAGCATGCAGACAATCAGCGACTTTACCTTGGATAGCGACTACATATCCGAAATGATAAACATGTCGACGGCGAATAAGCCGATTTTGATGCCCACGAATGCGGAACTGCGTGGTTTCTCCCCTGCGGTAAGTTATCGCAAGGCTGAAATTGGGCAAGACCTCAATTCTTCTCAAATTATTTCGAGCCCAGAGTTAGCAATTCTTCTACTATACGACGAGGCTGGCAACACGGAAATTTTTGTAACGATGCTAGACAACTCTCGCACGCAAGTGTTACAGGACCCGCCACAGAGTGCGTATGTAAATGTAATTACGGATGACACGCGCTTCTACTGGGGTACTCACAAATCGATCGACATCACGCGCGTAGATAACGCCGAAGGAAGTAACATAAACGACGTAATCGACTTTATAACGGACTCGGAGTGCACTTGGACGCAAAATAACTTTACCTACACTGCAAACGACATAATTGTAAACGCGCTAACCTCGGCATTAAGTGAGCAAAACACCTTTATGCTGAGCCTTGACAGCGTGCAGATTATGACGAATGATAACAACGACGCGGAGATTTCGCCATACATTGATAGTTACGGCGTGGCGCACAACTGGTGGGGTGAAATTAAAGTAAATGAGCCTGATATAAACTCGCCTAACGATGTTTACACGACTCAGTTCTACCCCGACGGTGTGCAAGACGTTATAAATCACCCGCTACATGAGTTGGAAAACGGCTCCTTTATGTACTCAATCTATGTTTGGGATATCATTGGCAACGGAAATGACGGGTTGAATGTCGATGTAAACCTGGACCGCTCGCAAGGTACGTTACAGAGTTACAACACCTTTAACTCAATAAGCGACGGGTCGACCCTCGGGTACGTGCGTGAGGAAGGAAACGATAGCACTGGTAGGCCGTTGACTACCAACAGACAGGTTGTGGCAAACTCGTACTCGACAAACCGTAGGTACGTAACATTTAGTTGGACCGAGCCTAGCGACTACTTTGCAATCGAGACGATAACTCTTAGATACTACACCCTGTCCTACACAACGGACAGTGAAAACTACCCATACTCCGATGAGCCAATTGTGCAGACAATTTACAGCGCGAGCGACGATGAAGACTACGAAATCTACGATGTTACAGGAAATTCTAACCCGTACTACCAGACGGATGTGTTAAACTTGGGTTACAACCAGTCTTATAACGGTTATGCGAGTCTGCCAGGGAAATACGAAATTGAGCGCGTGTATAACGACAGGTTTGACGAACTTACGGATGAAGAAACTGGTGGCGACACGAAGACTAGAATATATACCTACTACGTCGACCGCAACGCGATTATTCCCTCGTCTACCACCAACTACGGCTCCGACATTGGACTAAAGTTTGGTTATGATGCGGGCGAATATGGCGACACTTACCCTGACTACTCAGGTATCACCTTCAAACAATTTAGCACGACCACAAACACGGATACTTTTGTAGACACGGTGGCATTCAACACCTACGACCGCCCCGCAGAGCCTCAGCGCGTGGTGATTGACAGTAACATCTTGCCTGCGGGTATCGACATGAGCACGTGGCTAAATTCCGACGGAAATAGCACATATGATAAATACTACTACACCCCCGAAAATACGACAACGCCCGAGGATGCTGCGACAGTTTTAAATAACATTTTCGACAAATACCGATACAGTTCGCGCGTGCAAGTAGCGGTGCAGTATTTTAGATACAATTCGGGAACAAGTTACACCTATGTTAACCAGACCTTCTACTCCTCTGTATTTAGAAATGGCAACAGCGATTACGACTGCTACCCGCTAGATGACCTAAAATACGCGTTTACGGGTGTAGGAAAATACCGCGTAATACTCTTTGACCTTGCTAACTACGAGGGAATTTTGAGTGGAAATGCAAATAGCGACTTCAAGAAACTGACGTATCTTGATAACCTAACACCAAATTACACGATATTTACCTTCGAGTTAACTGGTGTATCGCCCGAGTTTAACTTCCAGGGTGGCGACAACACGTTTACCAATATTGATGTAACATTTAACAACATCACGAGCGCAAGTAAGATTCGCATAACTTGGACCGACCCTACTGATGACTATACTGCGCAAATTGCGTTTAACAACGTGCTGGTATACAAGACGACGTATGATAAAACTCACCCTAAATATAACGAAGACGGCTCGCTTAATAACAATGTTTTAAGCAGGACTAGCCACGAGTTTAGCAACCCGATTCTACTCACCTGCGATGAAGAGGAGTACGAGAGGCTACTTGCTGACGAGGATGAAGAGGAAGGTGTAACATTTATTTACAGGCAGACGCAGGCGGAACTCGATGCCCTCTTAAACGAGGCAATGGAATCAACCTCGCTAACTGACAGTAAATTCTATAAAATTTTAGAGAACAACGTATATACCTATTATATTTTGATGCCACGTGCAGAATATGAGAATGTTGAGTTGTATCAAAATAAACTTGTAGATGTTGAATACAATGTTACCATTCACTACATCGCAAAAGATAGCAATGACTACATGATTCCAAACAGCAATCAGCCTAGCATTTACTACCAGACTACAAAAGAAATTTACGTTGACAACACGGCACCTTATCAAAATCTCGTAAACCTTATTGAGAGCGATGTGTACCTTAACTCACTTAATACGAATGGTACAAACTTTACTGACATGCTGATTCAAAACATCGACAATCAAAATGTAACTTTCCTAAAATCGTATGCCTTTGCAGTGCCTCGCGGGTTTAGCCTAGATTACATCAACTCTTACGAGACTGGGACAAACTACTACTACTTTGCGCGCACCGACTACAACGGCTCAGTTGAGCAACAGACCGTAATTGAGGGGCAACCTGGCTACGAGAACGGAATTAACAAGTTCTCCCCTGCCGACCCGAATTACATTTTAGCAAGGTACACGACAAGTGTGCAGGCGGGCACTACCCTAAACGAGACTGGGTACTACGACATTATCGAACAGGACCGTGCTGGAAACATGAGGGTCTACACAATTTACGTTACTGACAGCGAAAACCTAATGACTGCGACGATTCCGCACAATACAGGCGGTTACGACACAATTGACTTCACGACCACCATTCAATCAGGCACGACTGTTCTATACAACAATGAACCCTACTATGCTAGCACCGACATGAAGGTATTTAACAGCGAAAACTTCCGTATGCAAGCGATTGTGAACAATGACAGGTGGCTTAGGTTTACCTTCCGCAACACTATGGGCACGGAGCAAGAGACCTATTACTACGCTCCTGATGATACCCTAACTCGCCTAAGTACATTTAACGGCACAGCGATTAGCGATATTGACACAATAATTGCGAACATGAACACCTTTATTCAAGGCGTGGCGTTAAGATACTCTAATTCTACTGGTAGTCGCATTCAAATCACGATTTCAGACAGGCTCGACCCGAGTAACGATATCGTCTTCTACGTCAACACCCCTGGTATAACGCTAGTAAATAATGAAGATGCATTTTTAAGTTTGATAACTGTCAATGCTGACTCGACCTTTACAATTAGACTCCCTGACACCTCGAACATGCCATCGACTTACCTAACGGCGTTTAGAGTGTACATGAACGGTCTAGTACAGACGAGTGACTCGCTATACAACCCGCTACCTATGTCTCCAAATGACTTTAATGATTCCATGGTGCAAAATGGCTTTACCTTTAACCTAGCCTCTAATGTGGTATACCGATTCGAGTTTGTCGACAACTTTAATAGGACGGTATCGTACTCGTACCCAACGGATTCGAGTTTAGTGCGTGACCTGACCTTTGAGAGTGGCACGACCACACATGAGTATAATGGCAGGCTGTACACATACACTTCAGGCGAAGCGACATTTACCTACCAGTCGAGTTCTATGCGCATTACCCTAACCTTAACTGATATTGATAACAGCACGATTCTGTACACAAACCTTGATGAAAATGGCAATGTAACCGACCTACCTAGTGACTCGAGTTACTTTGACGTGATTCCTGACCCGCTGGCAATTGGTGTAACTCGAATTGTGTTCCACGCGCCTATGGGAATTTACTACTTAGTTAACCTTTCCGTAGATAACTACACTGACACGCCGACTGCCTTTGACTTCATTATCTACACGCACTTCCCTGATGTGGCTCTAACTGACACTGCGGGCTCGCCACTAATTAACGATGTTACTTCAAAGGCTGTTGTCATTAGTTGGCTCGACTCTGGTGCGCTGTTTAACCCGTATGTAACGCTGGTTACTCCAAACAATCGCGAGACTAGAATAACTTCTCCTACGACTGTAACGGAGGAAGGCGTGTATGTCGTAAACATTTATAACGATATGGGGCTATACCTATACGGCTCGCAAGTGTTTACGATTAGGTCGTACGATGTGTCTGTATATGGAGTTTATCAAATCAACTCACTTGGTAACACTGTCGAACTGACTGCTAGAAATCAAGCGTACACCTTTACCCTAAATAGTGTCCAATTCAGTGTGCCTCACTATGTATTCCTAAGTGCAGACAGTGATTGGGACCGCAATATTGAAATTGTTTGTAACGAGGACAAGGGCCTAACCTATTCCGTAATCGAGGAGCACGGAAATACCCGCATATACAATGTTTCCGGGTCAACCACCCACGTAATCAGCACGTATTTTGCGGTAACACGTATTCCTACATCAAACATCTCCTCCCTTACAAACTTCACGATTAATGGCGAGACCTTGTCATCAAACCACCTAAACATCTACACCCGCGTAACCGACACTGAGACTGCGACTGCAACGCTTGCTTGGACACCTAATTACACGGACACTTCTGGTGGCGAGGATGCTGGGTTTACAAATGTATATAGCGACTTCTACATCCTTGAACTTTGGTACAACAATGTGCTGGTTGGCACGTACACAAGTGGAAATATGCTACTGACTGACTCTGGTATCTACACCATCCGCATTTACGATGCTGTGGGACAAAACCAGTACTTTGGCGCAAACTTTACCTCATTTACTCTAAATATACTAAATGATGTGGTATACTATGTAAATGACCTTGCACCGATTCAGTATGCGACCTACTCCGAGCCTGTGGACCTGTATATTCCGCTTACGTTCTCTGGGGACCTCGGTAGTTACGACTCTATGGCAGTAGAAATTACCCGAAACAATGTCGAGTATCAACTGAGCCCCGACTCAAATGGCCACTACATCTTTACCGAGCCAGGAGTATACAATGTATCTATGCGCGGGTCAATTCGCTCGATTGTAGGTACATCCTCAGCAGACCTGACTGCAAACTATCAATTCACAATTCTTTCGCAAAACGAGGCCTTGACAAGTTACGAGTTTACCGCAATGACTGGATATGAAGTAATAAACATTACAAGGTCTGGCCAAGACATAACCGACGAGGTGCGTGGCGAAAATGCTAGCATTTACTCCTTCTATATCGATACTGAAAACTTTGGAATTGGTAGGTACACAGTAACTGTTAGATACGCAGGCAGTGGCTACAACCCAAGTCAAGACTACACATTTGGCTTCTGGATAAACGACGAATCGCCCAGCATCTCGACCTCGCGCGATTGGGGCTCGTCAAGTACAGCTAGCTTTACAATCACCTTAAACACTGCAAGTATTTATGAGCGCGTGGGCGAATGTTCGCTGATTGTAAACGGCGTGGTTGTACTAGAAATCAATGCTGAAAACGGTTCTAACATCGAACCACAGACATTTACCTACACTGACCCGAATGTCTATGTAGTGCAGATTCAATCTGCAAGCGGAAGCACTCTACTAAGTCATAGAATTACAATCAATGTTCCGCTAAATACTGTGGCAATCATTCTAATTGTAGTTGCTTGTGTGTTTGTGGTTGGCATAATTATCACCTTTATACTACTAAGAAACAGAATGAAAGTCCGCTAAACAAAATACACCCTTTGGGGTGTATTTTTTTAAAGAAAAAATTTATAAGTGGTTATATCTTAAAAATCTATGTTTTTATTATTTATGTGAGATTGACTCAATGGCCTCCTATTTATAAAATGATGTCGGTATATTGATTTATAAATTGCAAGACATCTAAACATTAGCCCTACAAGTATTAACCGCTTTTTTTGGTCAAGTGAATTGTAGTTTTTTAAATAAAAGTGTTATGATAAATTAAGAAAATTTTAGTTATTTTTGAAAAATATGGTAAAAAAATTAGAATGATTTGTGAAAAAATATTGTATTTAAAGAGGTTTTAGCAAAAGTTTGGTGGAAATTTGCGCGTTTTTGTCGATTTTATGAGGTTTTTGTAAAAATATTAAAAAAATGTTTACAATTTTGAAAAAATATGTTACACTAGGTAGAAAATTTAAAAAAAGGTGAATTATGAATCCAATTAATGTAGATGTTAGAAAACTTGGGAACTTGAATCTATTCCAACTGCGTGAAGTGGGTGCGCAAATCGGGGTAAAAAACCCCACCACCCTACGTGCAAACAAGTTGCGCGAGGCGATTAAGGATGTAGTCGAAGGCAGAACCCAGCCATATCTAAAAATCAAGAGTGGTAGACCGCATGCCAAAAAGATTATACCCGATGAAGACTGGGACAGACTCGTAGGTTTTGATGACGGGTTGAATCAAGGTTTTGGTGCGAATAACAACATTTCGGGCGCGCTGTTTGCTCTGCGCAGTAGTAGGCTTGCGGAATCGGACCAGACGGAGTACTCAGGGTTTGTTAAAAATGTCGGTGAAAGGTGGGTATTTTTCCCCGAGGTGCAACAATTTTGCTCGATTGACAAGTACGCTATTATCCCCGACACCTTTGATTTTTTAGACAGTTTGCGTGTAGGCGACAAAATTACATGTAAATTAGAATTTGAAAAAGACGGGCCAAAGGTTTCGAATGTTTTAGCAATCAATGGCCAAAAAATCGATAACAAAACAGAATTAGGGGGCGTTTTTTCCGAGATGACGCCAAAGGCCCTTGGAGATGTAATTGAATTTACCCTGCCTCAACTCGATTTTTTAAACAAAGTGTGCCCTATTAGACTTGGTCAGCGTGTACTAATTAAGGGGCCTAATGCTAGCGGGCAGACGTACCTTGCTAGTAGTATTGCAAAAGATTTGGAAAGTAGATATGCCGTCGTATATTTTGCCGTGGCAAAGCGACCAGAGGATAAAATTACTCTAAATTCGTGTGAATATTTGTTTACCGCCTTTGATGTGGAGCCACGAGACATTAGTTTCCTATACGAAATCGCCCTTGAGCGCGCAAAAAGGCTGTGTGAACTCGGCAAAAATGTGGTATTTATTATTGATGACATAACGAGTTTGATGTTAAACATTCGTAATCTAATAACCGAAAAGGACAAGAGCGAAAAGGAGCACAGTGTCGAAATTATAAAGCAATTAAAGCGGATGCTGGGAAATAGTAAGTTTACTGACAATGGTAGCCTGACTATTATCTCGACTGCGTACACTGATTCCTTCCTTCCCCAGTTTAATGAGAATTTAGACGAGATTGACAACATAGTAAACTGCCACATTAATCTAATTAAAGAAGACTACCGCACTGGAAAGGCAGAATTTTACGACAAAAACAACACTTATGCCGACATTGTGCGTGAAATTTAATTTAATTAAACAGCATCAGTTGTACACTTTTTAGATTTTGGTGATTTAAATAATTTACGACCACACAAAATTATATTAATTAACATAAAATCATATATAATTAAGATTACTCAAATTTTTTAAATAAAAATAAATAGAATATACCATTTATTTGGTATATTCTATTTTTTGCTAAGGTGGTTTATTAGCATTTATTTTTTGTAGATTATTTTATAGCAATGTTTTTGTAGTTTTAATAGCAATTATTTTAGCAGTTTGTTTAATATTAGAAATTTTTTAGTTTAGTAGTATTCAAAGATGCTTTGGTGAGTTAGAATTGTGCCATTGCGCTCTTGCTTGTCTACTGGAGTAACGTTATCGAGGTATAGTGCAAATATTGTGGTACCGCTGACACTGCGGTTTCTAGTCCAAATGGACGTACGCCAGTCAACATAGCATCCGTTTCCAATATCGGTGGACCTTAGTGTGCTGATTGGCAACACGTTTGATACATCAGTGCTAATTGAAGTCATGCGCTCGCCGTCGTTCTCACCACGCCATACGGCAACGATACTGGTGCTGTCAAATGCGCCCTCTAAGGTGTTACCAATCATACCCATATCGGCGTAATTTCCACGGCCGAAGGTGGTTGTGTCGTTTGCGCCTGGGGTGTATACGTAGGCATAGGTTCTAATTGTGTTAAGTCTTACTGCATTACCTATTAGCGCGCCGACGTTTGAGTTAGGGCTAGCAACTAGAATTCTGTTACTATATGCGTAGCAGTTTTCAATGCTGTGGCCATTTTCAATCTCTGCGTTACTCAAACCCACGAGGCCACCGACTGATGTGTCAGTGTAACGGCTGTTTTGCGTGTTTTGAGTAATGGTGAGGTTGCCAGTTGCGAAGCTATTTAGAATGCTTGCGGTACTGCGACTGCTAGCACTTTGGCTGGTACCAAGCAGACCCACAAGGCCACCGATGTAGCCGTCGTTTGCGATGATATTTACATTCGCCCAGCTATTTCTAATCGCGCCAGAGTTGACACCAACAAGGCCACCGATACGCGAGTTAGGTAGCGAGCTGAATTCAACGCTTCCCAAAGACTCAACAGCGCAATCGGTAATCGTACCCCTATTCTCGCTAGCGAGTCCACCAAAGTAGATTTGGGTGTCGATGTTAGTAACTTGGCTGTCGTTAATTACGACTGCGAGACTGGAAATTGTGGTGTTTGCTGAGATTGTACCAAACAAACCTACACGCAAGGTGCCACCGCTAGATGTCGGATTTGGTAAGCTTTCTACTAGCACGACATTTCCGTTACCTGATACAGAGGATGCGCTAACGGAACCCGAAGAGGTCGAGGAAATTGCGGACTCGGAAATCATTACATCGCGAATTAGAATGTAGTGCCTACCTGATGCTGTAGATTGAGTGATTTTTGTAAACTCGGAAGCTTCGCGAATCTCAAATGGAGATTCAACTGAGCCTGACCCCGTTGAGAAGTCAATATTGTATAGAGTATTTAGGTACGGATAGCCGTAGTTTAGTGT
>CALWKF010000013.1 GCA_944381215.1 uncultured Clostridia bacterium | reverse complement strand
GATTCAACTGAGCCTGACCCCGTTGAGAAGTCAATATTGTATAGAGTATTTAGGTACGGATAGCCGTAGTTTAGTGTGGCATCGCCGTACGACCACAGGGCCTCGTTAAAGCGCATGGTTGTGTCCCTAAATATGCTATTTTGAGTTGAGGAGTTAAGCAGGTTTTGGGTCGTGTAGGCGGTGTTGTAGTAAGTGTTTAGCGTAGTATTGTCAAGGTTTCCGCTAATGTCGCTGTTTACAATCACGCCTGTACTAAACCCGCTAAATTCGCCGAATGCGAGGCCGATGTTAGTACCAATATTATTGAATGCGGTTATGTTGCCATTGGCGATGCAAGCGAATATGTAACTATTCTCCACATATCCAGCAAGGCCACCAATGTACGTGCCCTCGCCCACTGAATCGATAACGATTCTACCCTCAGTTAGTGAGTTATTTAGAATTGCGTTTGACATGCTACCTGCGATTCCGCCGATGTTCATGTTCCCGCCTGACGCATAGATGTCGACATTGGTAAACACGGCTGTAATACTTCCCAAGTTTTCGCCTATTAGGCTACCAACACTAATGTCACTCGGGTTTTGGATGTTTAGGACAATCTGCGGTACGTCGTTTGTAGTAAGGCCTACGTAGTTGTCGCTCCAATTTAGCGTCAAGTCCTCAAACGAAGCAGCAGTTGCGTTGTTTACGGTAACCTCTGGGATGCCACCAACAGAGCAGTTATAGATTGCGCCGTTGTTTACACCAGCGAGTATACCTAGGTTAAAGCCGTTGCCACCAGTAACTTCGACTTTGCTAATATTTAGAGTGATACTTGAAACGACAACATTCTTAGGAATTTCGCTAAACAGGCCTATGTTCCCGCTGGCACTGCTCTCGCGAATTCCAGCAAACTCAACGATTACGCCGTTACCTACAATCTTACGCGCGTTTGCAATTTCGAGGTTTGGTAGAGTTACAAGGTCAATTTTATCCGTATTTACGTAAATAACTTTATTAGGTGTGGTGGTGTCGGCAAGTTGACCTGTTAGCATATTTATATCGCTAACAAATACTGGGGTCATTGCGCTACCGCGGGTCGTGTCGATGACACCGTCGAGTGTGATTGGATACATGAAGCTACTTTGCGTATCGGTCGAGGTTGCATATGTCCAGTCGGTAAATAGGTTTGCATTATTTTGAGTAAAACTGCTAGCGTCGAGCATCTGCATGGCGGTTAGATTTGTGCCAAATAAGTCGGTAATGCCACAAAGTTCGCCCGAGTAGTAGGAGTAAAGCACTCTTGCGTTTTCGTGGTCAAGCACTCCTACAATCGCGCCGAGGCCTAACTCATCGGTCTGACTAGGCATACGGCTAGCGACGTTTGAAATGGATATTGAGTAAGCGATATCGATGTTGGTTACGCCTGCGATTCCGCCGATGTAAGAAGTGATTGCCGAGTTCGCATCAAAGGATACGACGCCGTTTGAGAGCGTGTTGTAGATTGCGAGTTGCGTGTTCCCAGCAATACCGCCGATTAGGTTGCGACTGTTTGAGGACTGCGAGTTTGTAATCTCGAGTCTGCCTACAAATGCGCTGTCGGAAATTCTCAAAATTCCGTTCGGGCGGTCGAGTTCTGTATATACACCATCTCTAAAGCGACCTTGAATTACATTTCCAAGTAGTCCGCCTCCGTAGATGTAGTTTGCAGAAGTGTTTATAGTAATATTTCCGCTAACTAGGATAGAATCGAAAATCAATCTAGGCTGGCCAACTGGAACAATCGTAGCGTTCGCCATAACGAGATTATTTTGGCTAAACCCTGCAATTCCGCCAGCGTAAACTCTGGTGTTTTGAGTGGCATTGTGCGTAATCGAGCCACTGAACACGGCGTTTGTGATTGTGTAGCCGTTAAACTGCATTGATGAATTCGTGCCTGTAAACTCTTGAGCATTGGTAATGCTACCAATTAACCCGCCAAGGTAAACGTAGTCGCCGTTAATGTTTGAGACGATGTCGCTTGCGCTACGGACATTACTCATGCTCGTGTTTTCAGCCAGTCCCACGATACCGCCGATGTAGGCATTCGAGTTTGAGGAGTTGTTCGCTCTCGACACGTTTAGGCTACCAGACGAAAGTACATTTTGAATACTTCCAGAGCCAGTAATCGAGCCAAATAGTCCTCCTAAGCGGATGTCGGCATCGTTGTTGTCGGCAGTTAGGTTTACATTAAACTCGATATTTGGCTGGTCAAGCAGTAATACTGCGCGACTTGATAGAATTCCGCTAGATAGACCACCTAAGCCACCGATATTTAGAGCATAATTGTTAGTTGATGAGTAGTCGAGGGTAAAGGAGCCAAACTGCGTGCCGTTAATCGTGTTTGTTACGGTACCGCTACCAAACAGCGAACCGATGTTTACAGACACACCTAGGTTTGCTGTAAAGTCGGTGGCTGTAATTCCGCCTTGTACATTTACATTTACGAAACTACAATTCTGCGCCGTACCTGTAACTAGGGCGATGTTGTCGACTCTGTTTACAACTAAGGTGTTCTCGTTAAGTAGACTAATGTTGACATTCTCAAACGTTGACCCGCGACTCTCTTGGGCAAGCAGGCCAACACTCGTAATTAGTGTGTCGTTTGCGTCGCCGTTGATTACGGGGCTGAAGTCGAACACAAAGTTGACATTTAGTAGTCTAAACCCGTCGAGGTAGCCAAAGAATGAGTCGAAACTACCTGCAACTGTTGAATTGAAGTTACGCAAGGTTATTGTTGCAGAAGTGGTCGTTTCCTGTCCTGAAACTTCGATTGGCACTGCCCCTTCTAGCCTACCGCTGATTGCGGTCTGCCAGTCGGTGGCGATTGTATTTTTGTGCTGAGCGTTAATTCTATTTGTCCAGTCTGCGCCGTTTATTACTAGGTCTGCAGTGATTCGGCCGTAACTATTCCTATTGGTGTTCTCGAGGAAGTCAAATAGTTCCTCAACGGTGTCAATTTCGGAAACGGTCGCTGAGTAGTTGGCGTTCAGTATCGGGAAGCGGTGCGCAGTCTTTGTTGAGTCGAGGTTCCACACGGCGTCGTTAAAGCCATTGAATGCGCGGTCGTCTACCGAAGTTGCGCTAGTTAAGAAGGATGTCGAGTAAACGGAGATGTTTGCAATCTCGTTATTCACAGAACCTAAATTGCCGATTGCGTGGAGGTTGACGTTTCCAATACTTGTAGTAGCCTTTACGTTTGAGGCTGAGTTTGCTAATGACCTATCGCCAGAGATGCTGGTGGTGCTGACAAACGGGATGATGCCAGAGTTGTTTAAGGTATTTACATTGAAGCCTAGGTAACCTATGACACTGCCAAAGTAGTTGCCCTCTGTGTCAACTTTGTTTAGGAGTGCGCGGTCGGTTGTGTCGTAGTTAATGACTGCGGAAATGAGGGCCTCTGTCGAGTTTGTGAGCACGGGTGCGCCAATCATTGCACCGACTACCCCACCTATAATCGAGCCTTCGCCTGCAATTCCGCCGTTAAGGGCACCAGTTGTGTAGACTTGGTTTAGAATTGCGCCGAATCTAAATTCACCAGTAATACTCATGCGCCCGTCGCTCTCGATTGCGTAGGATGCAATGTTATTTGATTCGAAGATGCGACTAGACCCAAGCGAGAGATTGCGCAAATACGAGAGTACTGAGCCTGACGTGTCGTCGTAATCGGCTAGGCCATTCTCACCCTCCGCTGGTGCTTGAATCGACATACCAATTATGCCACCCACGATGTAACTGTTGTTTGCGATGACGGATACACGCGAGTAACTATTGTTTATTAGTCCGCCGATGTTTAGGCCCACGAGCCCACCGACTGCGATTGCACTGGTTTGCTCGGTGTTTGCGAACAGTCCTGTGTAGCCGATGTAGTTTCTAGGGTCGTCAGAGGAGTTTATACCACTATCGAGGGCGATTTGTGCGCTGTCGCTTAGGGCTATATAGGAGTTAAGGATTTGGCCACGATTTTCACCTACTAAGCCACCAGCGAAGTTTGCACCACGAATGGATGCAGATACGTCGGTGCCACTACCTAGGATAAAGCGTAGGCCCTTTGCCTCGGTGCTCTCACTAAGGAGTCCCACAACACCGCCGACAGTTTCGCCGAAGATGTCGACATTGCCACTCACAACTAGGTTTTGTATACGAGGGTTACTCTGGGCATTTTCCTCAAAATTTAAGTCAATTACGCCGATTACGCCACCAGCGTAGGAGTAGTCCCTATATACTTGACTAGGAGTGTAGTAATTTAGCAGATTTCCTTCAATCGTTGCTCCGATTGAGTTAACAGACACTTCGCTAAATATGTTCCTAATCTCGCTGTCGCCCGACACGTAGCCTGCGAGCGCACCAGTCATGTTGCGCCCAGTGATTGAGGAAGCACTAGAGGTGCCACTTATGTAGATATTTTCGACAAAGGAGTCGGCAATGCTACCAGCGAGTGTACCCACATGGCGCGCAAGTGCGTTAATTTCGGTCTCGATTTCGAGATTTAGGTTCATTACGCTTGCGCCGTTAAGGGAGTCGAACACGCCGAAGTCGTTTGTTAAACTTGTGGTAGTACTTAAATACCTATAATTTAATCCAGTGAGGCTGTAACCATTTCCTAGGAATTTTCCTGTAAAGATTGTGTCGTATGCCGTTTCGTCGATTGACGAATTGAAGTCGATGTCAGCAATGAGAGATACATAGTAGTCGCCAAAGATGTAGCGTGCCACGACACTGGTTGAGGATGCGTACGCGGGGTTGCGCTCCATAAACGGCGAGCGGAGTGTCCCTAACTCATCGGCGTAGTAGAAGATTTTTTGCCAATCAGTAAGCGATGTAATTATTGCGGGGTTGTACTCGGTGCCAAGTTCGTAGCCAGCGTCATAGGTGTAGTCGTCGGACCTGTGCGAGTAGTAAACCTTGTCGGCAAAACGAAGTTGCGGGCCAAGGTAGGTCTTGTTCGGGTTGATGTACCAAGTACTCATGTCGTTATCGGCGATTACAAAGCCGTCAAATGCGAGCCCTTGGGCATTGCTCCACTCACTAGCGGAGATTGCCTGCGCGGGTTCATTCGCGTCGGCGTAGACGTTGTCGGTGCTATAATAATACGAGTATTCGACGGTTGCGTTCTCGCCATTTTGAATGGTACCCTCGGCATTGGCACCGACAAAGACGCCGTTAATTAGGCCTGTTGAGTTAATTTTACTCATTGAGTAGCAGTACCTAATCTCGCCACGGTCGATATTTTCGTAGACGAAGCCACCGATTGCATTCGAGCTCGAGAGCGACACATTGCTGTAACTATTTCTAATAATACCAGCATTTGAGTGAACAAGTCCGCCGATTGTACCATAAGCAATAATTCCGCCTAAGCTTGATTGCGCGGTGTCGTCGAGTTGACCAACTGCGTAACTCGATTCGATTCTACCAGTTTCGGTCTGATCCGCAACGAGGCCACCAGTCTTGGAGCCGTACTCGTTGTTTGCGCTGTAAATTGACATACTGTAATTTACAATCGTACCATTTGCGAAGTAACTATTTGAAATTACTCCATTATTCTGCCCGACTAGGCCACCGACGTTGCCAGAGGCGAAGATATTGAGGCCTTGGACTGCGTACTTTGGACTGATTCGGTTGTAACCGAGTGCGTTGTCGAGGTCCACCCTACCGATACGGCTGTTAGTAATGTAGCCGTTATTTTGCCCGACTAGGCCACCGATATTTGTGGTAACTCTTCGAGAGGAAGTGCTAATATCGGTTAGCACGAAGGTGGAGGCAAGGGTCCTATAATTTACGTAATCGCCCCTACTCTCTAACATTTGAGTAAACACGGAATTAGCAAAGGCGAACTCGGTGTTTGCGCTGACTGCGTGTGGAGTGTTATTGTAGATTGTGCGCCAATCTTCCTTGCTCTGTGTAACGACTACATCGCAGTTATAGATTACTGCGCCCTCGGACACGACGCCAGCGAGGTATCCAAAGTTTACATTCGTCGCACCCTCGAGGTCAACAAAGATATTATAGGACACGTCGACAATAAGGTTCTTTAACACAGTGCCACTTTGTAAAGTACTAAACAAGCCGTAATTTGCGGTGGCGTCCGAAGTGTTTGCTGAAAAACTACGCAAGTAGATTACGTGGCCGTTACCGTCGAGTGAAGCGATTGCTGTGTCAATCGGGGTCCAATTTTCGAGCACGATGTCAGTTGTCAGCATATTACTACTGCCCGCCTGCATACCGCGGAACTTTTCGACGGAGTCAATAAGGTCTGGGGTGTCGGCGGTCGAGTTGTTCACGATGTCGACTACAAAGGTCTGTTCAAGTAGGCGCGAGTAGTTCATCAAGATGTTTTCCTGAGGAATGTTTTCTAAATCGCTCCTAAATGCCAAGGTATAGCACCCTTCAGTTTCGTCGTAGATGTAGTATGACTCGACGCTCAGCATAAAGGGAATGCCCAAGGTGTTTGTAATACCACGAATTAGGTAGTAGGAGTTGCCGTCGTTCATGGTGGTATAAGTGATTATAAAGTCGCGGTACGAGATTGCGGGTTGCACTACTACATAGCCGTTGCCGTCGTTGTAGTACCATGCCCCGCCCTGGCCTTCGCCCAGTTCGTTCAGTTCGCAGAGTTTGCTGTCTGCGCGGGCACGAATGCGAGCGACTGACTCGTTAAAAGCATCCTCGTCGCCCGAGATAAAGGTGCGGTAGTCTTCGATACTTGGCTCGACTATTGTCCACACAGCACGAAGGGTTGTGTAGGTGCGCACGGTGGCATTAAGTGTGCCATTTTCGGCACCGTAGGTGTAGATTGAGTCGACCTCGTAGTCAGCGATGTAGATTGTGTACTCGAGTACAATCGGGTTTAGTAGTCCGCCCGTTGCGGTGGTCGAGTTTATGGTAACTGTTATCGTAATCTCGCTACCTGCGGGGCGGGCATCGATACCCACGTAGAATGGAATAATTATATCCACCGTTTCCCTAGCACCTGTGCCATAAGTAAGTCTTAAATTCGGGTCAAAGGCACAGAGTTGCGTGTCGGTATAAGTTGTTGTCCCTGAAATTCCGTAACTTGCGCTCAACACGAGGGTACTATTCAAAAGTTCGCCAGTAAGACGAAAGTTTGCGACTGTACCCTTTCCAATCGCGTCGCCGTTGTCGGAATCGAGGGTCAGGATTGCGTGAGGCGCAAAAGTGGTAACTAGGCTTATATTCTGCGGAGCGAATACATAGTTATCCTCGCCGTCGCGCATAGCGGTAACGCTGATTGTGAAGTTGAAGCCCTCGGTAAAGTAGTTACCCACCAATGTGCTGACATATAAAATGCCGTTATAGTACTGATTTCCGCTAGCGTCGTAGCCTGTAATCTTGTTTACAATCAGTGCGCCGTTCGAGTTGTATTGAGTAGGAATTGAGGTGTATCTGCCGTTGCGGTAAACCATTTGCTGAAGTTGCACGCGCTGGCCAGTTGAAGAGTCAATGGAACTAGCAAGGAGTAAGTAGTCGTAATATGCGTACTCGGGGGTTACATCGATGCGGAGTATACCCATAGTGCCAGGAGACAAGAGATTACTCGAAGCCTCGCCATTTTCCATGGATGTGGGGCCGTATGTGAAGTGCTCGATGTCGATATACGAAATTGATGACGGCGTAAAGGTTACCCTAAACGTGTACACGCCATAAACTCCGCTCTCGTCGCTAACTGTGATTGAAATGTCGTAGTTTTGGTCCTCGGTGATTACCTTGTCCTCGTCAGCGAGCCTAAATAGGTATTGTTGGGTATAGAGGACATTTGTGTCGATATTAGGCGCGAGTATCGATAAAATTTGGTTTGTGTCAACAATCTCGCCGTCGTGCCTTACTGTTGGAGTGGACAGAGTAACGGCAGAGGTGTTGTCAGTAAAGACGTCAAATCTAATTGTCGATGTCCCGCCACTCTCGAGTACTGCGTCGGACACCTCGGCATTAAAGCCTGCCTGCGTGATGCCGTTATACACGATGCAGTAGAAGTTTTTAGCGATGTTGTCAAAGGTGTAGTAGTATGTTTGACCGCCAAAGGTTACCTCGGCATAAGGTCTAAGGGTTACCTCGATTCCGCCAGAGACAAGCGTCGCCTCCAACCCACCAAGCAGGTTTGGCTGGGTATATGGAATATAGTTTGCGCCCGACACGAAGGGATAGTCGGTAAACTCGAAGTACCCTACCTCGTGGGTCGAGTAACTGATGCCGATTGTGTCGTAGTAGTTTATGTCGTGGTTGCGAGTAAATGTAGGAATCAAGAGTTTGCCTGTGTACTTCTTAATACTCAGCACATTTTGGTCGATTGCGGTGATCGACTCGTCGTTTTCGTCGAGCACGTCGTAGTCATTAAAGCCACTAATTACGTTTACTTCGACCTCTACCCTAGCGTTTACGTCGAGAAGAGACTGGAAAGTAAGTGTAAATGTACCAGTAGACTTAAAGATGATGTATGCGCCGAGGACAGATAGGCTGTCTTGCACGACTTCGGCAATGCTGGGGTTCGAGGAAGTAACTGATAGCATCCACCTAGACGGGTCGATTAACGCCCCAGAGCCTTCGGTAACGTCGATTTGCGGGCTGACCACGATATCAAATAGTCCATTTGGTGTGGAGCCACCAGTGTTGTAGATGTCGAGAACGTACTGGCCGTTTGAGTTGGCACGGATGTTATCGAGCATTACGATACTGCCAAGATTCTGGAAACTCGTGAATGTGGGAATCAGGTCGCCCTCTTGCGTGAGAGTTAGCGGAGTTACGTCGATGTGGCGAATCGCCTGGTTATACAGCCATCCGCGGTCGTAGTCGTAAAGGAGTGGCAAGTTGTCGTTCACGGTGTCCATGTAGTCGGGGTCGTACTGCACCCACGCGATGCCCGAGGTGGACCCACCGAAGCCCCAGCCGATGTAGACTTCATCAAGGTTAAAGTTGTTGTCGGGCTGGACAATCATGTCCTCGTGCGTAGCACTGCCGAGGCTCGGGTTTGTCGTGGTGGCAAGGTAATATGAGCTCGTAACATTGCCCCCGTTTACGTTGTCCGCAATTAAGTTATAGAACATTGTGCTAGTAGGAATGTGCTGGATGTACACGTGAGAGTAGCAGGTGTCGATGTAATTGTTTCCGCCGTATGCGGTGAATATTCCAATAAGTTCGCCAGTGTGTTCTAGTGAGGTACCATTTACCACGGTATCACTGGTTAAAATTTGGCCGTTTGAGTATGCGTTTAGCAAAATACTCGTGGTTAGCGGGGTGTTGGCGTCAATTAGGTATTCGCCGATTAGGCCGCCGCTGATGCCTGCGCCATTTACAAGTATGTTGTTTTTAGCAAAAACGCTAGTTAAGTATGTGTTGTGCGCGTAGCCAATTAGTCCACCGACGTAATTCTCACCCATTACGTCGCCCGTGTAATTTCCGTCTGCTGTGAATTCTTGCGTAACATAGCCCATTGCATAGGAGTATGTGATTCGGCCACCCTCGGAGTATCCCACGAGTCCGCCAACGTAGTTAATACCACTTGCCATGGCTTGATTAACGCCAGTTACATCAGTATCCTCGTAATTTTCGGCGCGGGAGTAGTTGATTGTGCCCGTATTGTAGCCCGCAATACCGCCGACGTTATTGTGCCCTTGGGTCTTGACGCCGATTATGTTTTTATACTCGACATTGCCACTGAATAGACCTAGGGTGCCAGCGTTTCTACCAGCAAGTCCTCCGACATTATCATATAGAGTTGCTACAATTGTGCCGAGTACGTTTTGCGAGTAGACGGACCCGCGCTCTATGTAGCCAACAAGTCCACCGACTCCGCTTTCCACCGCGTAATAGGTTTCGCGGGCAAGGGTTAAGTTTACTCGACTCAGGACTTCGTCCTCCCAGCCGATGACGTTTCCGCTAAACACACCGACAAGTCCACCAATGTATGCAACCGTTGCGCCGATGTCGGTACGCAGAGAGAGGTTTGTGTACACTCCCCTAGCACTGCCGTTTAACCTACCAGCGAGTGCACCGAAGGAAAGTGTGTAGTCGTCACTATATACGCCAGTGATTAGCGAGGTGGTAGCAGTATAATCGGTCATACGAATTGCCACGTTTTCCACATCGCCGTCAACGACACCAGCGAGCACACCTAAGTCAATGGTCTCGATATCGTAGTGGTTATTTGTAGCCATTGCCAAGGCGTCGGCAAGGTTCCACGCAAATTGCGAGAAAGTAAAGTCGATATTGCGGATATTGCCGCTGACGCTACCGAATATGCCCGTTAACATTGAGTTCTCGATTATCATAAACTCGTTTGGCAGAGTGATGCCGATAATAGACTGCTTGTGGCCGTCGTACTCGTAGCGGTATGAGTTTAGGGAGCCACTAAACGGAACCCCTAAATCCTTTCCCAAAGGCAAGTAACTTGCGTAATTTGAGAGGTCGATTGTCTGCATCAATGTGTAGTCCTTGGTCATAGCATCGGCACTTGACCCAATTGCTATAAAGTCTTCAGGAGTATAGATTGAGTATGGCGCTGTGATACCGTCCTCGACCACCACCCAGACATCGATATGGTATATTTCATCGTAATTTACATCGCTCGAGTTTACCCTATCCAGCGGATAAATACGCACGACTGCGTACCCTGCATTTTGCGCAATTATTCTGTTTGCCGTGTCGGGGTCAAAGGTGATTATTGCGTCGCTACCGTCGCCTATGTATTCGGTCGTTGCGACGGGAAGGCCACTGGCATCGAGTTCGGCATTGTAGATTTTATATCCAAGGCGCGTGTCATATGGATTTCTAGGCGTTAGGGATGTGTTAATTGTAAATGTCGTGCGCTCCGTTGTGCCCTCGCTACGCAGACGGATACCCTCGTTATTATCGTAGTTTGTTACCTCGATATTTTCAACCAAGGTGGGTCTCACAATTCTAACGGTACACGAGATTGTATGCACCGTTCGATACTCGCGCACGGAGGCATAAACTACCGTTTCATAGGTATTTAGGGTATCTTGGTCGCTTAGGTTTGCCGTAATTGTGGCACGGCGACCATTTGACACAATTGTTATAAGGTCGGGGTCCCTAACTGTCCACTCGATACCGCCGTATTGGAGAGCGGTGGCGTCGTCGTTTAGGAATATGTTAAGGGTCGCTGACGCGCTGGACACGTCCTCATAATAAAGGCTATTTATATCATATAGAGGGTTTGATAAGGTTATATTTGTTTGCTCGCGCGTGCCGTCCCAATAGAAGTAATTTAGGGGCTTGTAGATTGTAACGGAGAGTCTACGTTCGCTGGTTACCAACTCCCAACCTGATGCAGTCTGGCGGTTAAAGGAGAATTGCACGATTATATCAATTGGTGTATCCGTCGCGTTTAGTGCGATAAAGCTAAATGTGTTGTCCTCGTTTAAGCCGTATAGACGCAAATAACTATTTGTCGCATCGTCTTCGCTGGCAACTAAGATGTCGATTTGCGAACTTGCAGGGTCGCTGATGCACGCAACATCTATAACTGCACCTTCTCTAACAGTGATTGCGGTTACGCCTCTGTCATACAGGCCGTCAAGCGGGTTTATATATTCCGCCTCTTGCCAAGTTTCCTCAGCGATGTTTACATTACTCGTGCTACGCTCAGTCATTAGGTAAAACTCGTTTGGCACGATGTAGACAAATACGGGTAAAGTTACGCTAACTCCGCTTTCTGCGGTGATTGTAATATATGTAGAGCCCTCGGAAATGCCGTTTACGACGTAGGAGTATGCCACCCCACTAGGCTCGACTGTAGCGATTTCGGGGTTTTGGGAAGTTACCGTAAAGCGCGGGTTACCAGCGGACGGACCGAGGCTTGTCGAGAAGTTTAGGCTAAAGGGTGCATTGTTGTCCACAGCGACTCTTACGGTATCAGTGGACGGTGTAACACCTATAACACCCGCACGAACGGAGAAAGTAATCGTGTTTGCTACGACTGGGAGTGTCGGGTCGAAGGTGTTGGCGCGCATTTCGAGTGTAAAGGTGTTTACGATTTCGCTACCAGCGGCGAGGGACACATAAAATGTCGTGTCGTTTCGCAAAAGCTCGCCGTACTCGTAGTTTTGGTAACCTGCATAATTTCTAATGTCGGCGTAACTGCGCCCTGTAACTTGGATGTTAAGGCCTGCGAGTTTTGTTTCAAAAACGTCGCTACCTGGGACCTCGCCGTCGATTTCGGTTACCACGATTTCAAAGTTGCGATTTATTGCGCCCTCGGGGCCAACTTTAATATTTACTTCGGCACCGCGGATGTTGTCGTAGTAATCCTGCACATCCATATTGACGGGACTAGTTGTAGGTGAAGTGTTCCCGCCAGAGATAATTACTTGGTCAGCGATTCGCCAAACAAGGACATCGTATGTACGAGTAAACGTAATGTATGTGCGCTGGGTCACGGGGTCGATTAAGTCGATATTAACATCGAGGCTGGTTGCGCCACTATCTAGGGCAAATAGTGTAAAACTGCCGTCTGTGTCGATTGCCGAGGTGTAGGCAATTTCTGTGTCAGCGGTCGATAAACGGATGCTGTAATTTTGCACATACTCGTCTACGACTACGCTCATGGTGTTCGAGTTCATAATGCTAGAGTTTATAGTAAGTAAAAGTTCCTCAAGTTCGGTCTCCCCTTGCATTAAGTGGATGCTCTCTTGGCTTATTGGCTCATAAATTAGCACATATATCGCGCAACTGATTCCGTACGGCATGCTGGCCTCAATCTGCACAATGCCTGTGTCTGCATCAGGCGATGCAATTAGGGTGTTATCTGAAATTGAAACGCCGTTTAATGGACTTACGCCATAGGAGGAGTTCCACAAGGGGCTAGTTGGGCTCATGATTGAGAATGTTGCCTCACTCGGGTAAACACGGCTGGGGGTAAAGCCGATTAGGCTACCAGTCTCGAGAGTTAGGCTGTGTCCTACTTCGAGCGCGACGCTTTGATTTAAGGACTGCATTGAATCGGCCTGTTTGAATACGTTGACCGTTATGTCCTCACTTACGATTTGGCTAGACTCGTTCGAGATTATGCGAATGATTGTCGAGCCTGGGTTTTTCGCGGTCAGTCGAATTGTTGAGACGTTTTCTTCAAGAGATACGACCTCGGCGGTTACCACCATGTTGTCTTTGTACCAAAAGTCGACGCTTTTTAGCATGTCATCACTGGCACCCTCAAGCGTTGCGGTAATGATTGCGGAAGTGTAGTCGGTAGGCTCTGTTGTCTCACCCTCGCCTGTATCTTCCTCATCTCCGCCAGTTTCTGGGGTATCGAGATTGATATCATCAAGATAGAGGGAGACTTGGTTTGTCGATACAGTGATGTGCACATTTGCGTAAATATCGCCACAACCGACTAAACCTAGCGCACCAACCACTGCGAGCACGAAGGCTAAAAACATATACTTAAACTTTGATACAAAACTTTGTTTATTCATACTTTTTTCCCTATTTTTATTTTGTCGAATTTGCTTGCATTTATTTACAAATTTTTCAAAAATTCTACATTTTTAATTTTATTAAAAAAGGCACCTAAAAGTCAAATAAAATAGCCACTAAATCAAAAAATATCTATTAATTTAAAAAGTGTAAATTTTGTCGATTTAATAGAATTTTGCTTGCTTAAAATTGAATTAATTAGTATAATTTTATTAAAAATAAAAATTTGGAGTGTGTTATGGTAAACGATAAAATTTTATACGACCTTGATGATTCTTTTGGTAAATGGTGGGAGCACGGCTTCGGTGCCCCGAAAATGACAAACAATTTGTATCCTTATACAAAGATGTTTAGCCCAATTGTAATAAATCACTTGAAGGTAAAAAACCGCCTAGTTATGGGCCCTATGGGTAATATCGACATGGCGGAAGAGACTGGTAGGCCTAGTCAAAAGATGATTTCCTACTTCGAGGAGCGCGCGAAAGGCGGTGTGGGGCTGATTACGACTGGACTAATACCCGTTAGTTTCGGCATTGACCCGACTGTAAAGGAGTTGGGAGATTTAAGTTACTTTCCTCGAATTGACCGCAGTCGTACTGTATTTTCGGGCTGGCGCGAGGTGGCAGCAGGCGTGCATTCTCACGGGGCTAATATATTTATTCAATTAACCGCGGGACTCGGGCGCGTAGGTAACCCGCAGTGTCTACTCACGCAGTTTAAACTCCCCGTTTCTGCCTCTTGGAACCCGAATTTCTACATCCCACAAATTCCCAGCATGCGCATAAGTGGCAGAAAGTTAAACAAGTTAGTTAAAAACTTTGGGCAGGCGGCTGCTGATGCGAAGGCCATGAATCTCGATGGTGTGTACCTACACGGACACGAGGGATATTTCTTAGAGCAGATGACGAACCCTGCCTTTAACCGTCGTTCTATGGGGAAATACAGCGACTGGCAGAGATTTGGTATAGATGTCGTAAAATCAATTCGCGAGCGCACGGGCGACCGCTTCCCTATTATGTACCGAATTGACCTCTCGTTAATGCTAAACGCTACGTATAAGGAAAAAATGGACAGTGTAAAAAGCCTCAAAAAGTTCCGCAACGAGCGCACGGTACAGCAGACGCTCGATTACATGGTAAACCTTGTGCGCGCGGGTGTCGATATGTTCGACGTCGACCTTGGTTGCTATGACAACTGGTGGTTACCTCACCCGCCAGCAAGTATGCCTAGTGGATGCTTTTTAGACATTGCAGAACTCGTAAAGGAATACTTTGCCGCTAATAAAATTAAGTCTAATGCTGGTGTCGAGGTGCCGATTGTGGCGGTTGGTAAACTTGGTTACCCTGACCTTGCTGAACAGGCATTGCGGGACAACAAGTGCGACATGATTATGCTTGCGCGTCCGCTACTTGCCGACCCAGAGTGGCCAAACAAGGCATACCGTGGCGAATGTGAGAGCATTAGGCCTTGTATCGGGTGCCATGAGGCGTGCATAAAGGAATTTGTCGACGGCGGTCATCCACAATGTGCGGTGAACCCGCGTACGGCCTTTGAAGAAGTGTTTTCAAAAGAGATTCCGCTGGCACCGAAGCAGAAAAAAGTGGCAGTTATCGGTGGTGGCCCTGCGGGTGTGGTGGCTGCGAAAGTGCTAATTGCGCGTGGACACGAGGTAACACTATTTGAGAGCAATCACGAAATCGGTGGCACTCTGCGTGCTGGTGGCGTACCTACGATTAAGTACGAGATTAACAACTACATGCACTACCTACAACACGAGGTTAAGGAGTTGGAGAAAAACCCACGCTTTACCCTCAAACTCGATACAACCGCGACCGCTGAGAGCCTCAAAGGGCGTTTTGACAGCATTGTCGTGGCAACTGGTAGCCACATTGTTACCCCTAAAATCGAGGGCGCGGACAACAAAAACGTTGTAACCGTTACCGAGGCATTACTCGACCCCGAGCGCGTAAAGCAAGCCAAAAACATAGTAATCATTGGTGGTGGTGATTCAGGCTGTGAGACTGCGTACTGGGCGCGAATTGAGTTAGGCAAAAATGTGCAAATTGTCGAGATGACTGCAAACCTTATGGCATCGAGTTGCACTGCAAACCGCGGGCACATTCTCCACTACCTCGATAACTCTGGGGTTATCACTCACAACCTAAGTCAAGTTACACGCATTGAAAAGGATGCTGTATATATAAAGAAAAATGTGCACCCTAGCGTGCCGAACCCATACAACTCTTGGCAACCGATTTTGCCTGAGAACATTCACAACCCGCTTGCGCCTAAAATTGGCGAAAAGTACGAGAATAAACTGCTACCTGCGGACCTAGTCATTCTCGCCCTTGGGACTCGCCCAAGTGAGCAAATTTACTTTGACCTAGTTAGTTCGAATGCGGCACCTGAGATTGTTAGAGTCGGTGATGCCATTCGTCCTGGCAAAGTCTTTGCCGCGACAAAGAGCGCATACAGGACCGCAAGAGATATTTAAGCAATTTAGAGGAGCAAAATGAAGGAAACTGTCCGTTCAAGCGATGAAAATAGAGCTAGGCACGAGGCAAGGTTAAATGCCTACAACTGGTGCTACAAATACAATCAACTCTCCCCTATTAATGAAAAGGGTCAGCAAGTGATTTTAAACAAACTTTTAAAGAGTTTGGGTGAAAATGTCCGCGTAAAACCACCATTTTACTGTGATTATGGCTATAATATAGAACTTGGAAATAATGTAGATATCAACTATAATTGCGTAATTTTGGATGATAATTTAGTAACCATTGGAAACGATGTCCGCATTGCACCAAATGTAAACATTTTTACTGTCTACCACCCGCTCGACCCCGTTGATAGGAAAAATAGCGTGATTTTGAGCAAACCTGTCGTAATCGAGGATAACGCGTGGATTGGCGGTGACGCAATCATTTTGCCTGGTGTCACGATTGGAAAAAATGCGGTAGTGGGTGCGGGCTCGGTGGTTACTCACGATGTGCCACCGAACATGGTCGTTGCTGGCAACCCTGCCCGAATTTTAAAAGAAATTAAAAACGAATAATAACACTTACCCGCTAAATTTAGATACTATGTTGTAAAAATTAGGCACTAAAAGGCATTTTTAAATAAAAATTAAGGAGAAAATAATATGAAACTGACAAAAGAAGAACAAGACATTCTTGACGGCAAGCAAGGCGAAGTTATGGCGAAAATGCTACGCACACTTGTCGAGGTTGGCGACATTTTTGGGGCGGAGCGTTTTGTAGATGTTACCCACGACGGGCACATTGTAACGAGCATGGGTATTCCCCTATTAAAGCCCGTTTTCCGCACTATGCAAGAAATCATTGACGCGGGAATTACTGCGAAGTGGAAGTTTACGGCCGACCCCCGCCCTATTGACTACAAAAACGTGAAGTGTAACCTGCTAGATAAACTTGTGTTCAGTAAAGTTATGTACGGAAAGCAACACGACTACGAGGAGCAACTAAACAAAGTGGGGCTAAGGGATAAAGATGCGTTTAGTTGTACTTGCTACCAACCTGAAATGGGCAATATTCCTAAAAAAGGCGACATCCTCTCTTGGGCGGAGAGCAGTGCTGTTGTGTATGCGAACTCGGTTTTGGGTGCTCGTTGTAACCGTAATAGTGGTATGATTGACCTTTTTGGGTGCATTTTGGGTAAAGTGCCCGAGTTTGGGCTACTTCTTGACGAAAATCGCAAGGCAAACTGGGTAATTGAAGTTAAAACCACCAAGATTCCTGAGGCGCAGATTTTGGGAAGTGCGATTGGTATTGCCGTTCAAGACGGAGTGCCATACATAAAGGGCTTAGATAAGTGGCTCGGCACGGAATTGGACAGCAAAACTTGCTCATATTTAAAAGACATGGGGGCTGCGAGTGCTAGTAACGGTGCTGTGGGGCTTTTCCACGTGGCAAACCTCACCCCTGAGGCAAAGGAACAGGGCGAAAAGTTGATTAAAAAGGATGCAAAGACCTTGGTTATCGACGACCTGTACTTGCAAAAAACTTATGCCGATTACCCGATTCTTTGGAAAGACAAGAGTGCGAAGCCGAAATTGTGCTTTATCGGGTGCCCGCACTTGTCTATGGAGCAGTTAAACGAGTGGGCGGACAAGATTTTTAACTCCTTAATTAAAAATGGCAGAACTAAGGTAACTTGTCGTACGATTTTGTGCACCTCGCCTGCAATTGCGAAGATTTTTAGGAGCACGGCGCAGTACCTTAAACTCGAGGCGGCTGGCGCGAAATTAACTAGCATTTGTCCGCTAATGTACCTAAATAACCCGCTCACCCACTCGCGTCCAATTATCACGTGCTCGAACAAACTGCGTACATACACGGCGGCGCGCTTCTACACGGAGCAAGAAATCTTAGACATCATCACAGGAAAGGAGGTTTAAATATGGAAAAGACATTTAAAGGGCGCGTTATAAACGCAGGTGAACTCGTGGGGACTGCGCTAGTATCTCACGCGGGGCTGAATACCCTAGCCACCTTTCAAAAAAGTGCCTTGATGAACGCAAAGCAGATTATCGGTAGCGACCAAAACAACCCCGACCTATATGGCAAAGTGATTACGGGAAAAGTGCTGTGTCTGCCTCAAACGATTGGGTCGACCACAGGCGGAATGGTGTTGCAGACCGTGTGCTCTATGGGGCTAAACCCAAGCGCGATGCTGTTTTCGGAGGAAATCGACTCGCTTGCTGCTAGTGGCGTGATTCTCGCTAAAATTTGGGAAGATAGCAAAATGATTGCCATTGACAAACTGGGTGCAGATTTTCTCGACTTTGTGCAAAATGGCGACGAAATAACAATTAAAACCGACGGTACTGTGATTGTAAAAAGATAAATTTAGCCCTTTTTGGGGCTTTTTTCTTAATTTGAAGCATAAAATTCTATACAATTTCGTGCGTATAAAAAAATAATTGCAAATTAGTTTACATTTGTGTTTTTTTATGGTAGACTTAATTTATAAATGAAATTTGAGGTGGGTTTATGTCTAAGTCTTACGCGTCCAAAAAGTATGGCGATGACTGTGTTGAACTTTGGCACGACCGCAAACGCTGGTGTGGTATGCCCCTTTCATTCACGAGATACAGCATTATAAGAAAGCCTGGTAAATGGGTGAAGTTGATTGCTGATGTCGGGCTACTAACTACACATGTTGAAGAGGTAAATGTGTTCCGTATCGACGACACGACCATTTTTGAGTCGTTTACCAACAAGTTTTGGGGTACTGGCACATTGAAAGTGTATTGTAAAGACGCATCCGACGACCATATGGACTTGATTCGTATAAAGAATCCTTCGAAAGTACGTAACCTTATTAACGAACTTATCGAAGAGGACCGCAAGTCAAGAAACGTTCAATACGGCGAAATGCAACACTAATAAGTGTGGCATTTTTTGCTTTTATGGTAATTTAAAGTACAAAACGGAAATTTATAATAAATTTAAAAAAATTTTGAAAAAAGTATTGACTCTCCCCTTAAGGGTAGTGATAAACTGCGAGTGCGAATAAGAAAAGGAGCAAACAAAGTGATAAAAATAGGAGATTTGGCAAAGTTAAGCGGAGTAACCATCAAGGCAATTCGATTTTACGAAAAGAAGAAACTACTTATTCCCGCCGAGGTGGACTTCTACACGGGTTATCGCTACTATGATGAGAATAGTGTTAGAAGGCTAAGTGAGATTGTATATCTTAAAAAACTGGGCTTTTCGCTAAAAGAGATTGCCTCGTTTGATGAGAATACGATTAAAGAAAAGACGAAGCAAATTGAGAGTGATATCGCAAAACTGCGCCAAAATATTAAAGCCCTTAGTCTTATTCGTAAGAACAAAAAGGGAGAGTTTATTATGAATAGTTTTGTAAATGATGAAAAAGCTGTCGGCAAATGGCAACGCGTTTGCGCCGTGAAGAGCAAACAGGAGTTTTTATCGGGACAGTACAAAGACAATGAAGAAATTTTTGAGCACTTTAGGGAGATTGTGTTCTTACCCGAGGGCAAAGGGTACTGGTGCTTTAAGTCGTGGACCAAGGGCCAAATAAATGTTACGTGGACCTCTACCCCACTTGACTACGAAATTGAGGGCGAATACATGTTTATCACCATTACTGACACCTATGACAATAGCGACCACGACATTGTCGTATACAAAAAAGTGGACGATAGAGAGTACACAATTCAAGACTTAATGCGTAAAGATAACATCGACATTGAGTTTAAAGATGACCCGAGCGCGCTTGGGCTTTGGAAAATTGTAGACTTTGTAGACAAAAACACGCAATTTGACCCCGACAAAAAGCAGTGGAAAGGCGGATTCGTGATTGATACTTTGTCAATTTTGCCTAATGGTGAGATTTTAGTGGGATTTGTAAAAGGTGATGCCTTTAAAACCAAGTGGAGTAAAGGCGTGATTACCTTCCGCTTTGAAGCACCTGTGTCTATGCACTATGAGATTAAAAAAATTAAAAACAAAGATTATTTGATTATGGAATGGAAAAGTGGCGACTACATCTTCGGCGGATACATCCACGGCTCCTATGTATTTGAAAAAATCTCATAAACACAAAAAACAAGGAATTTTCCTTGTTTTTTGTTTATAAAAATATAGACGTAAATTATTCGTTAAAGTAAGTGGAGAAGAAGTTGGTAAGTTCTTGGCAAACGGAGCGGAGGTCATCGGTTATTTTGGAACTAACGACCACTACCCCACCCAATAAATCTCCGCTAGATAAAATTGGGCTAATGATTGCCTCCCCTCTTATCTTCTCGCCTTCGGCAAGATTAGTATTTTTAAGATTCTCCAAAATCTGCTCATCACGATTTTGAAGTGCCTCTAAAATATTCGCACTCAATTTTGGTTTATGGATATTTTTATCGCCATTTTTGCAAATGACTTTTTCCGTATCTAGTATGTATACATCACAATTGCGACCGACCCTGACCACGCGCACAAGCGAGTTTGCAAGGTCCGAAATTTCATCCATAAGGTGAAATTTACGAATGATGACCTGTTGATTTGAACAAGCACAAAATTCCATTAAATCACCATAGTTTATACGCAAAGCCTTGCGTACCTCTCTAGGTATCACCACGCGCCCTAGTACGTCTACATGTCGCAACATCCCTTTTTTATCATCAGCCATTAGTTGTTCTCCTTATTTTTTAATTTATAAATAGTATATAACCCAGTGTTAAAAGTATACATATTTTGCTTGTATTTTTTAAAACTTGACAAAATTTAATCATTTTTTAGGTACAAAAGATAGTTTTTGCCGATTAAATACTATATACTATACTTTTTTACTTTTCAATTTTACGACATACTTAGACAAATTTCAATATTAAAACAACTTTTTCCAATATTTTACAATTTTTGAATTTTATGCCATTTTATAAAGAAAAAAAGCCCTATATTTTAAGGCTTCTTTAAGTATAAAATGCTTGCAATAAAAGTTTTATGAAATTAGATTGATGAGTCTAGGGAGGACTTTTTTGTTTGCCTGCTCGACATCGTGGTTAAAGCGGACAAAGTTCTCGTTTTGAGAGATTGGCTTTTTCGCAACAGTCAATAGGTCGAGTTTTATCTCGTCGATAAGGAGCAGGCTGTAATTTTGCGCCACGAAGTCCGAAATCTCGTCGTCGCTGAGTTTATTTTTTTCAATTATACTCTCGAGTTTGTTGCTGTCGACCACGTAGTTAAACACGGGCTCGTAAAATAGCCTTAGCCTCTCAATTGAGAGTTTGCTACCATTTGCAACGGCCAGTATCCCCCACTCGTGGGCGCGGACCAGGTTGCTATTCATCAGCCCGTCAATACCGCGCTTGTAAAGGTAACAGAGGAAGTCCTGTGCGGGTACGGTTCCGCCCGCAGCCATGACAATTACATCCATAATTTTTTGGGCGTACTCCCGAGCAAAGACATCGGCGGGCAACTCGTCTTCCTTTTGATTTAACTCGGTAAACTCCTCCTTTATAACGTTAAAGAACACGGTTTGGTTATCGTAGTTTACGGAGGAAATGTCGGGGAGGTTGAAGTCCTCTGCTCTAAAATCAACTAAATTATCTGTATTCATACTAACTCCTAAATACCAAAATTTTTCTTTAAGGACCGAATGGAACGCTTGAACCTAAACATGAACATCAAAATTATCTCGCTGATGCTGACGAGGAAAGTGACTAACGTCGGCCACACGACTGAGCAATTAAAGCAAAGTAGCAAAATTAGCGCAATAGTCATTAAAAAGGCAATCATAATCATGGGCTTGAACATTTCAAAGTCTACGTAGCCGTGTGCAAGAGTCATAATACCCGCCAGCACGCTAAAACCTAGCAACATAAAGGGAATTGCGTACATCACGCCCCATCCCCAAGTGTTCGTGTACAATTCGAGAAATATTAAAAATGCGGTGAGATAAAACGAGAGTTGAGTTAAGATTTGGGCAAAATTAAACTGTTTTTTTATGGGCCTAAGAATGAGCACCCAGTCAAGGAACAAGCCAATCAACACATACAAGGACCACGTAATTGTGTGGGTACAAAACAAGTCAACAGCAAAGCATAGGAGAAGCGCTAAAATCGACAATTTTTCGAGCACTTTTATCGTGGGTTCGCGCTTGTCCGTGGTAATAGTATAATTCGGGAAATATGTGTTTTGGTTTATCGTGTCGGGGCTAACGCACTTGCCACATAGGGGGCAATTGGTCTTACTCTCCTCGATTTCGACGTTACATGAATCGCAATGATGTGTCAAGGTACCCTCCTATACATTGGAAATTATTTCGACATTGAGATTAAAGCTCGTAAGCATTTTAAAAAACTCGCGAATCACTCTGCGTTCCGACAAGCGCGTGCTGAATGTTAGGCAGCACTTGTCCTTAAACGTTACTGCTGTTAAGTTTATTCGGTTTAACTTGGTTGCGCCTAGGATAAAGTGGTAGTTTAGAATTTTGTCGTCGAGTTCTGCGGGGAGTTTGCATATGCCTAGGTTACTTAGCGTGCTCGTAAACAGCCTCTCGCCCACTCGGTTGTAGACGAATTTCAAAATTGGGTCCTTTACGGCTAGTGGTAAAATTCGCACGAAAAAGTTGCGCTCGCTACGGATGTTTGCGTTAAACATTTGCTGAAAGTAGTCGATGTTGATGTTTTTGGACTGTGCTTTGATAATTTCAATAAGCTCTGAAAAACTAGCGTTCTCTCTATCTGTCGGCACCTCGTAATTTAGGTACTGCGAGAAATTCCGCATGGTCTTTGTGGGGTAAAATCGGCGGAGGCTCACGGGCACGCTCAACTTCACTGGGTGGCGGTTTTTGGTGTTGCTGTGGTGCTTTTCGGCAATCATGACACTCAAATACACAGCACTCAAAAACTCGTTTACAGTGGCCCCGTAGGTCTTTGCACACTCCTTTAGTGCATCGATGTTGACGGAACCTAGCACAACATTTAGAATATTTGGGTTCTCAAGTGCCCCTTTTATCGCATAGGCGGTGGTTTCTTTGCGGGGTTTACACTTGCCGTTGTTAGCGAATCTATGAAATGCGTCCTCGCTCTCCTCCTCTACGGGAAGGTCGCGAACATTCAGGTCGAAGTCGCCTAAATTCTTATATTTTACTCCTGTCAACTCGAAGTACCTTGCGAGCAAGGTGTTGAAAAATCGCATTGCGCCCCCGCCGTCGGTAAGCGAGTGGAAGGTTTCAAACGAGATTTTGTTGTCTAGATAAAGCACTCTAAAAATTTGATTTTTTCGGTTAAATGTAAAGGGTCTGCATGGGTAGTTAGTTTCAAGTTCAACCTTTGGAGCGGTACTTAGCGTTTGGAAGTAGTGCCAAAACAGGCCGTCGCAAAGGGATACGTTGAAAAAAGGATAGCGTTTTAGAGTATCGCGCAAGGCTTGCTCTAATAGGTCGCAATTTACCTTTTCGCTAATTATTGCTGAGAGGCGGAAGACGGAATTCCATTCGGTCGAGCCGATTGCAGGATATATTAGGGCTGCGTTGTCGAGATTGAGCCAATTTTCACGCAGTGCGCGTGCCTCTAATCTATGGGTCTCTTCGACCTGTTTGATTTTAGCCTTCTCTTCTTGCGTCAAGCGTTTCCTTGTTCTTTCTTTTTTTGCCTGTTTTTCACTCAAAATGATGCTCCTATGATTGAGTAATGGTAACAATTTCTCCACCTTGAACCATGATGTTAATATCGATTGTACTGCTTACTGGCACAAGGTATTGGAAGTACTGGTCAAGGGTTTCAAACTGTCCTAGCGCGTTCTCGGGGTCTGCCCAAATTTCCTCGGTAAAGCCAGCGTATAAGACGAAGTTGGTCGACCGAGTCATAGACATTGTGTATACACTATCTACGTCGCTTTCGCGAATCCTATACGAATTCGTATTGAGGCCGATTGACAAGAAGTAACCAGTGATTTCCTCATCTGTGCCTATGTCGGTAATCGAATTTACCATTTCGAAGTTGAAGTAAAGCCTGCTACTACCTGTAAACATATTCGCATAATTTGCGCTATATGTGTTCTGCGCGTCGGTGATGATTTTAGTAAAGCCGTCCGACAAAACGGAGTTGGTGTAGGGATCGTAGACGTCGTTAATTTCGGTAATACTGTCAGTTAGAGGGTTGTATACAAGCCCGCCTAGGAAGTTTGACTGCTGGAAGTATAGCGTGTTACTATCCTCGGTGATTATGTAGTTTTCGGTCTCGATATCGTAGCTACCACCCGCCTGCAATAGTGCGGTGTAATCAAAGAAGTGCACTTCGGGGAAGTTATAGTCGATTCGAATAAACTCGGGCTCGGCAGTGCTCTCAGGGTCGTCGACCATGAACACCATAAACAGCCAGTAGTTACTCGGCAATTCCTTTTTGATCTGAATTGTTTGAGTGCTAGCGGTACTAGCATCGTTGTCATAATCTATCGTTTCAATCGTTGCGTACTCGTCAACGGTCGTGCTATTAAGCAGGCTGTTGATAATTTCCCACTTTAACGTATTCATTGCCGCTTGGGTCGGGTCAGTTAGGTCAAATTCGAGATTAATTACTTGACGGATGTCGAGATTTTGATATAATGGGTCGGTGTCGCTTAGGTCATAGGTTTCGCTCGTATAGTCAAAGGCGTAGAAGCGAATAATTGGGTTGTCAATTCCTACGCTCGGGCGGAAGCCAGCCGAGGTCCACTCGTCACTAGCGACATACTCAATATCGGGCATTGTTGGAATGGAGCCGTCGGCTTGACGCCAATACAGCCATGTGTAGTTTCGATTGTTATACGTTTGCTGGGTTTCGGAAATATTCAAGAAAAGTTGCCAGTTTTTAATATTTGAGAACTGCTGGCTGACGGAGTCACTAATCTGCGTGCCTTCTGTTACAATATTTTGCTCTTCCACATGGATGTTGTAGGCATTTATATATATCTGCGTGGTAAGGGAGCGGATATTTGCGCCGTTCTCATCGGTTAGGAAGATTGTGAGCATACTGCGGGTTTCGGTCGCTGCTTGAGTGGACACACTAAACTCGATGTAACGCTGATAGCCCTCTTCCGTTACACTCTCGCGGAAGTCGACATTACTTAAATCGGCATTTGGAATTTGCAGGCTCCCCTCGCTCTGTCTTGAAGTAAAGTGGATGTTACCGAACTCGTGCCTCCACTCTAGGTACTCTGCCCTATTTAGAGGCAGTGCGAGTGGCGAGTTGGGCTTTGCGTATAGTTTTTTACTATTGATTGCGCTGGTACCGATACGCAGTGGCGAGTCGGAGTTATTGTTTGTAGTGTCGAGGACATTTCTAAATTCGGGGTCGGTGTAAATGCTGAAATTAGTTAAAATCTCCTCGACGTTTATAGTTATTGGGTCATAAGTGTAGTCATTGTATGCGATGTAGTAACCTGCCTCGGTTACTGGTTCACTGGAATTACGGTTGATTGTGCGGACACCCAGAGCGGTGCCTTCGGTAATCACGCGGTAATTGCAGTCCACAGGCTCGCCCGCTGAGTTAGTGCGCACGACGTACGGGGTAACCTGAATAATCCCCGCCCCCGCGGCCACGATATAGTCAAGCCCGCCCGTTTCTAGAACTTGGCCGTACTCGTTGACCTCGATTATGTAACTGCCCGTTTCATTATACTTGTATGCGTCCTCGTTTTGAATAAAGTAGACGATTTTGGTAAATGTTGGGGTTGAGGAGTTTGTATAAGTAGGTGCTAGTTGATAGTTGGTAACAAGGCCTAGTTCTGTTTCCTGAGTGGGCTGACGCTCGTTACCGTCCTTTACGATTTGAAGGGTGATTTGATTAGTTTCAACACCATTTCCATCGACGAAAATCAATTCCTCGGGGGTCGTGTAATTTATCTGCACTAGCCTCTCGATATTCTTAGCGGGGCGACCAGTTAAGCCGATGACTAGGCTGACTTGCTCGTTTGGCTCAATAGTACGATTTGCGCGCACAGTCCACACGACGACACCATTTTCTAGCACCTGAGTAATCGTGAGTGCTGGCGTGAAGCCCTCAATACTCGACACATAGGTCATTTGCAGTTGTTGCATAAGGTTCGATAGCGGGTCGGTAGAGCTTGCTGAGTTGTATTTCTCGGGCCTCAGGAAAATGTCGAGGTTAATAATATCACTATTACCCGTAGCACTTGCGGAAAAGCGGAGGGGCTCGGCATCGGGGTCAAGGTCAAGGTCGAACTCAATCATGTCCGCCGCGTCGTCGTAGTCACCATTTTGAATTTGAATTTCATCAAGTTGTAGCGGGAAGATGCGGAGGTCGCATGTGGCGGTGATGTCGAAGCCGTCGGTTGCGTAAGTACTCGGCATACGCGCGGTAATTGTAACGAGTGTGGGTTCCGTTACGGCCTCGTCGCTGGTGTTTACATCGGGAGTTACGATTGACACAAGCCCGCTGTATCTATCACGAATCATGGCGCGCAAGGTATCACTTGACAAAAACTCGATAACTTTTGGCTCACCTGCCTCACCATTGTAGTGCGGGTTAAGTGCGTTTGCTGGGTAAACACTAGCGGTTAGATTTACCTCGTCGTCCTTTATAAAGTCGGCAACATCGAGATTTATTGCCTCACCAGTTGTGGGGTTCGTGGCACTGATTATAATTTCCTTTACTGGGATGTCGACAAAGACGTGAATCGGCAGTGCGCGGTATGTCCTATCGGCGGTTTCGGCAAAAATATAGCAGTCGCCCCCGACGTTCCAATCTTCACCGTCGAGGTCGTATGTATTTGCGGTGATTGTAAAGGTTTCGCCTGTCATAACAGTCGACGGCACGGAGATAATGCTGTTATTTGTAGAGCCGTAAGGGTCGCGCACTGTAAGCCTTACTTCCGTAGGCGTCGCGGGGTCCGTAATAATCTGCTCGCCGTTTTCATCAGTTTCGATTGTTGCGCTACTGCTGACGATTTGCAGAGTAGCAGTCCCGCCGTTTTCGCTAATTATCACCTCGTCGCTATTGGTAAATTGCAGGCCCACTACTGGCTCGCGCTGGGGGTTAAAGTACCCCGCCGCATAAGCAATTCCTAGGTATATTGCGACAAATACGAATAGTCCGACAAACACATAGCCGACAATAGTCAGCGCGTTTAAAATCCTTTCACCCGTTGTCATTATAGCCCCCTATTTTTTAATTATCGTTAGTATAACTCATATTTAAAATTATATAAAAAAAGACAGCCTTTTGTCAAAACATTTGGCTATCAATTTACTAAAATTGAGATAATTTGAGACTCTAGGCCGATGCTGGTCGTGATTTTTACAAAGTAACTGCCCGATTTTAGCCCAGTGATGCATAAATTGCCTGGCAACACGTCGAGTAAAATCGCGCTGTTATCGTACTCGATTTCGGTGCCGAACTCGTCGACGCAGACCACACGGGGCTCGGTAAAACTTGGGAGCGAGTTAAAGTAAATTACCGCGTACTCGCCGACGTTGATACTTACCTCGGTGCTACTCAAATTTATGCCCGTTTCCGCTGGCGAGAGTTTTACTTCGAAATTTAAGGTTGCTGTCACACCACTACCGTCGAGGGCCCGAACCGTTAGGGTGTGCGCACCGATTGCCGAGGTCGAGAGGTACAGGCGGTTGCCTTGGCGAGTTGACGACACGGTACTATCAACTAAGTATTCAAAATCTTGTGCATTATACTCGCCCATATCGACATCGACGTAAAAGTTTGCAATGCTTTTGGTGTCGACATACGCAACGTGGCTAGAGTCGTCGATACTGGATGTTAGGCTAATTTCGTCGCAAAGGCCCACGATATTCACGCGCAACATATTTGAAGAAATCAAATTAAAGTAGTTTAGTCCACTGTCATCTAGGCTAAATTGGATGTAGTAAAACCCAGCCTTTGTTGCGTAAAAGGGGCGGTAGAGGGTCTTGCCGTCCTGGGTGATTACTGTGTGATTTTGCAATTCCGAACTGAAATCAAAGGCACTTTGGCCGTCTATGGAGTCAACCGAGCTTGCGGTAAAGCTTTGCAACTTGTCTTTTAGAGGCACGTCGCACGTAAGGCGCATTACGTAGTACTCGTTTGCGATTTCGCGACTATTTATCTCGTAGTAGACAAAGCCCCCTGTCTCGGTCATCGCGGTAACGGGGTTTAGGCCACTATCGAGAATCTCTACATTAAACTCTGTGGCCACGTTCTCGACCCGAACGTTCGTAGTGGCGACGGTATAGGTATACTCGCCTGAAATGCACGCGCTACGAGCAAACACGCGCACGACCGCCTCGCCAGCGGACTCGGGCGTTAGTATGCCGTTTTCGTCGACAGACACGACCCCAGGAGTGAGTGACTCGAACACAAAGCCCATATTGTACCCTGCATTCGTGTACGGAATGATTGCCTCGGTGGGTTTAGAATTAGTGAGTTTTAAAAAGTAACTGGTGCTGACATTTAATGAAGAGCAATAAACAGCCTCGGTAACCACGACTTCGACTGAGGTAACTTTATCTTGTAGCGTTGCCGTAATTGTAGTTGAGCCTGCGCTTTTCGCAGTGATTAGTCCGCTGTTTAAATCGTACGAAATAATGTTTGAATTATACGAAACTTTTGTCGATTGCAGGCTTGAAGAATACAAGGGGGCGCTTGCTACTGGGTCGTCGGCGGTACCTAGCATTATTTCGATTTTGGGGTCGCTAAGGAAGGCAAGTTCTGCCTCACTATCTTCGCCACAGCCAGCGAAAAATATGCCAAAAAAGGCCAGAATCGGCAAAACTAGACCAAAAATACTTAATCTCGCGATACTCATTTTCACCTCTTAGGCAGTATTTTTCCCTTTTTTATATGAGTATATAAGATTTTTTCTACAAAAGTCAATATTTTATGCGAAAATTTTACAAAAAAAGACATCGAAAACTACTTCGACTCTAAAAAATATAAAACTAAACCGCAAAATAAAAATCTAAACCGCTCCGGTGGTCTTGGGAGCGGTCTAGATTAGACTAATTTTGCCCTATGGTGGTTTAGAGGGCAAAAAACTAGCCTTTGTGAAAATTTTAAAGTTAGGAATTGTTAGAGGCAAGAATTAAGGTTAAATCAAATGAAGTGTTGGTGATGGTGTAGTTTCCAAAATCTATGTAAATATAAAGTTTATTTTTCGCTATATTATTACTGATATATATATTGTGCGCATTGTCAATAGGAACAAGATAACTATCCTCTGTACCGAAACTAAAAGTACTATCCCCTATTGTAATACCGATTACACTAGTTTTTCCTATCAAGGTCACATCGCAACAAACCACATTGTCCCCTATGTACGAGGTGCTCGAGACAAACCCGCCCTCGCCGTTGGATAAGATGTTGACATCAATTGACTGGACATCCTTGGTAAGTTCTACGACCATTAGGCCTGTGGGGAGATTGCTAAGGCTGAGGCTGAGCACATTACCGCTAAATGTGTAGGAAAATTCCACCTCATCGCAGATGCCATAGCCCGATAAGTTTGTTAGATTCAGTGCCTGATTGTCGAGTAGTGAGATTCTAGGTATAACATCTTGTGGGTAATCAACCACTATCTCGGCAGTTGTGGCGCTAAGGCTAGTCCTACTCGCCTTTTCCACCACAAGATCGTTATCTGCAACTACGCTAAGTGTCAAGGTTGCTGTCGGCGTAAACAGGAGGTTTCGGGTCATGTTAGTAATGGTGATTGTTACCGCACCTGTGTCCGCATCTCGGCTTGAAGTGTACCTAAAACCAGACACTGATGCTGAACTCGTTTGAGGAACATTCAGCGTACCAGCAACATTTTCACTAAATGAAGTAAAGTAATAGCCAAGATAAGGAGTAAAAACTAGTGTTATCGAGGAAGTAACTCCGTAAACCCACGAATTTTCAAGTCCTGTAACCGAGTATCCCTCATCTTGCTCTGCAGAGACAGTATAGACAACTCGGGTCCAATCGGCAACTAATGTGGTGTCCCCCGCGCCATATGTAAATGTAGACCCCCTTAACGTACCTGAGCCAGACCTTAGCCACTGCGAAAATGTGTACCCAGAGCGTGATGGAGTAGTTAAAGTATAAGTCGTGCCATAATATCCCGTGACTCTGCGGGTGCTGGTGGAATTACTATATGTACCGCCGTTTGGATCAATTGTTAGAGTATATCTACCGATACTAAACTGAGCATACAAGGGGTTTCCATCGTAGGTATGGGTGTAAGTTGGGTTGGTACTCAATCTATTTGCACTGGTAAAAGTGCTGGAAGTGTACCACCCGCCGAATGTATAACCTGTACTGGGTGTGGCTACGATTGTAATAGTAAAGCCAACTTCACTACCAGTGGTAGCAACGACACCTGAAGAAAACGATGTGTGAGTTGAGGTGTCTTGATAACGTATGGATCCACCAACTTCTGATGAGCTAGTATAGTTTGTGTAAGTATTTGGTGAAGAAGCAAAATTGGTGTAGATGTAGGTCTCATAGTAGATTACCTCAAAAATTGCGCGGAGCATATTTCTGCTACCTGTATACGGGTTTTCAGTAGACCAATCCATCCAATTGCCACCTCCTTGTGGAGTGAATGACTCCCAACGCACAAACTGATACCCAACCGCAGGGGTTGCGTAAAATGTCATGCTCGAACTGGTTGAAGTGGTAGAAATTGAATCATATCCACAAGCACTCGTAAAGCCAACTGTCCCACCTCTAGTACCCTGAGAATAGTTGGTACTACCTCCTGATGTGTTGTAATAGGCATATACTGTATAATTATGCATAGTTTGTGACCAATTTGCAGTAAGGGTCGCACTACCCGATCCGAAAGTAAACGAAGTATTGCTATTTAGAATTCCTTGACCACTCATAGTCCACCCGCCGAATGTATAATTATTGCGTGTTGGGGTACTTAGAGTAACCGTATTTCCAGCACCACCTGAAATAGTAGTGGTGCTAGAACTGCCGTTGTATGTGCCACCATTTGGGTTAATAGTTAGCGAAACTGTGGCCATAGAAAACCTAGCATAGAGACTGGTTCTCGTAGATGTGTAACTTAGACTAGTGCTAACGCGACTAGACCACGAGGTCGAGGTGTACCAGCCATCAAAGGTGTAACCACTAGCGGCCCTTGCGTACCGAGTGGCACTGCTAGAGGATGTACTAGTCGATGTGTTAGATGAACCACAACTGCTAGTAAACCCTACACTACCACCCTTGGTGCCTCGGGAGTAACTAGAACTCCCAACCGAACTATTGTAGTAAGCGTAGGCATAGAATGTAGTTGTCGCAGAAGGGGTGCTGGCATCAAAGTACGCGGTGTAGGTCTCGCACGCATCGTTATATAATACTGCTGAATTAGAGGCGGTGACCGTAAATCTACTACTTGTAGATACCTGCGTGCCGCTGCTGTCCTCCCAGTGTGAAAACTCGTAACCTGTTTTTGGAGTCGCGACTAGGGTGACCGAATTACCCTTTTGCACTTGTCCACCCCCTGTTACAGTGCCACGAATACTTGACTGAGTATTTGCAGTAATTGTGGCATACGATCGACAATCGACTACATACGAAGTGCTTGTTACTGTAAAGGAGCCACTGAGCGAAGTAAGGTTGCTTCCGCCAGTAATGCGATAGAAGTAATACCCCGACAGAGGAGACACCTCATAGTAAAGTGTAGTCCCATAAGTTACGCTGACAGTGAATGTCCTGTCACTACCGCTACCAATAGGGGTCATGGGCGTATGCCCGACTGAAAGATATGCGTTAGCAGCATTAAAAGTCACAGTAACTGTTTTTGGTTCCATTGTTACTGTAAATGTAATTGTTTTACTAGAGTAACCTATTATTGTTTCCCAGTGAGTTAATGTGTAGACATTGCCATTTTTCGAGATTGAATCACTCGATGTAACAGACATTTCGTAATTGTTATTACGTGAAGTGATAGTTACTTTGGCAATTACATTAAATCCAGTAATGGGACCAGTGTCTACATAAAATTCCTCAACCGATACATTAACTAAACTTGAATCATATACTCCGCTTAATGTATAAGTTGCGGAAGAAATACTATTATAGGTCACAGTACCTAGGTTATGAGTAGTGGATGCTGATTGGAGATTCCCTTCAATCTTTTTTGACCCATCTTGTGGCAAAAAAGCAAACATGACACCAATTGTAATGCTAATTAAGCAAAAGCATACCACAATTAGCGGAATTAATAATTTCTTCTTAATCATTATAATACCTCAAATAATCTAATCCGAAAAATAAGAGATTGCAGATTTAGTAGTTTAGTTTTCATAAAATATCGGAGGTGCCATTAGTATTGTCGGTCTGATCCTCAATGTACTCGCTGTCTTCCTTTAACTTAAAGTACGCGCACACGACCTTGCCCTTAATTTGCGAAGCAGAAATGGTGGCACTTGCACCATACAAGGTACCCTCCTCCTCTGCATTTGGATCAACCAAGTATGAGATACCTCCATCAATGCTCCAACCTACAAACTCATATCCTCCGTAGGCAAGCGCGATCAGCGTGTACTCTATATCATCTATACTAGCCCCAACTACACGCGCCTCACCACCAGTAGTTGCCTGTACGGCTATAGTGTCTAGTTCAATGGGCTCATCCGCGGTAAGTACAGGAGGAGTAGTCGATAGAGTTAGGGTAATGCTAATATCACCACTCATACGGTTTGCTGTGAGAGTAAACATATTATCTGTAGTAGTGTTATTTGCGGTGTAATTAAGGCTGTGTGCGTTACACTGCTGAATGATTTGACCCACATACCTATTAACCTCAACTGCAGTGCCATTGTCAACTGTTATATGAGTCACATACATACTAGATGTCGGGTAAAATACAAGGGTTTTGGAATTTGTGAGGCTGTCCTCCTCAACTTTATATGTATAACTCGTGCTACCTGTAACATTAAGGTTTATATTTGCAGTGCTAGGATTTGTGGAGTAAGCATCAAGATAAACTGTGTACTGTGTATATTCGACTAAATTTGAAAGCACCAGCGAAAGAGAACCATTAGTAATTGTGTACTGAAAGGTTGCTCCGCTAAGTTGTCCCGACCCCAAGACATCGAGAATTGTTAAGTAACCTGAGTCATTAATCTGCACTCGTGGATAATAGCCATCTTGGTAATTTGCGGAAATTAGAAAATTACTATTATTATATGAACTTTGCACACCACTAATATGGTCACTATTATTAATTACATTGTACAAACTGTAGGCTTCTAAGACTACTCTAAATCGGCCTTCGGGAATATTACTAAACTCAATACCTGGTACTGTGACATTTTTAAATACATAACTATACTGCACTCCCCCAATCTCGCCCTCGCCTGAGGCACCGGTGAGATTAACTGTTATGTCGGCAGAAATTGTGGGCAAACTCATACGAATCCCATAACCGCTATTTGGCAAAACACTGCCCACAAATGCTGTGGTAGCGAGTTTTGAATCCCTAGATGTAGCACTATCATCATAAGTTATGTGCGCACCAGTCTCCACCTCGATGTGTGCAATTGCATCAAGATAAACCGTGTACGATTCGCCCGGGGTTAGATTTGATAGAGTTAATATGAACACACCAGACATATAGATATATTCATAATCTATTCCACCAGTAGTGCCAGTTGCAGGTGTATCACTTTCGTATTCTCTAAGTACTACAATGTCCTCATTATTGTTAATTCTAAATTGAGGAGTGTATTCATCAGCAGGATTAATGGAAACAACAACTGATGCGGTAGTAGAATCGATGCTTTCGCGAGAGGAAGACTGAATTGTCATGTAGTCGGTTGTGCTACATACAACCTCAAAGCCATTGTTTTCCATTATTTCAAAGTTGGTATTTGAAAAGCGGTCGCTGTAATTGTTAGCAGCATAATCGAGGCTGGCTTGGTCCTTGAAGTAGTATGTGGTCGTTGAACTATGACTTGTAAAAGCACCAGAATGTATCTCACATGTGGAAATATCATTATTAAAATAGAATGAAGAAGTAGTCGCGCCATTGAATGCTCCACAATAAATATTTGTTACACTTTCGGGTATGGTTATCGAATTGATCTCAGCAGACATAAAGGCAAGTATGAAAATACTATCAACTGTTGATGGTATTACAAATTCCTCAACCGCTGCTTTGCACATTGGGTAAGCTTGGAGAGTGGTCATATCCTTCGAATAAAGCACACCATCGACTGAACAAAATGCTGAATTTGCGCTATCAACTATAATTTCTGTAAGATTCCATCCTGTTATTACACTAGGAATAGTAACAGTAGCCGCGGGAATTGTAATAGAGGCTAAATTCTCTAACCATAGCATCATTGAATCTATATCAGTAATTGTTGAAGGTAGAGCATAAGTACTATCTATGGTATCAAAAAAAGGAGCAATGGTATAGAGTATTGTTTCATCTTTATTACACAAGAGCCCACCATCGACTATTGATAAATAGTCAGATGCATCTACAACTTCTGCAGCATCTAAATCCCAAAAAACAAATTTCTCTATTGTTTCAAAACCACCCGTTAGATTGAATGCCCCTGTTAAAACTGTTTGTGCTGTTGTCAATATTGGAAAGCCACCACAATCATCATAATCCAAACACAAATTAGCATTATCCGTGCAAATTATTGTAGTTAAATCACTAGTATATATGACACCATTAAACTCATAAAAACTTGTATTATTTGGATCAAGCTCGTACATTAAATTAGGGCAACACACAAAAGGAGAAGCCACCGGACTCCCCCCTGGAATAAGAGCACCTAAACTAGTCAAACTAGCAGGAAGATAGATCCAATCTAATAATAAACAGTATGCAAAAGCGTAAGCACCAATAAATTGTAAACTAGTGGCATCATCGGTGTCTACACTTTCCAAAAAAACACAATTAGTAAAGGCAGCAAAACCAATAGTAGTTATAGTAGACGGAATAGTGACTGATATGAGCGAAGAGCAGTCAATGAAAGCACCATCACCAATCGTGGTGACAGTGTAGCCTGAAACGGTCTCAGGAAATGAAACCGAAGTAGGCGCACCTGAGTACCCGACAACGGTGGCGGTGTTGTCAGTGCCAAAGGTGTAGAGGACATTATCCTGCTCATAATCGTAATTGGTCGTGCTATAAGCACTAGTAGTTGTAGTGCTATTATCAAGAAAATCAATTTTCAGTCCTAAAAACAGCGAGAATAATAAAACTATTATGGCAATACCGCCATATAAATATCTATTAGTGGTCATAGGCGTGACCACCTTTATCCAAAATAAACACGAAAAGAACTCCTTTTTATAAAATTAAATTACAAAAAGAAGCCCACCTTTTCTTGCCAGATTAAGTGACTTTATAATATTAAAATTTTTTAAATATTCATTTTGAACAATAACTCCATCGCGATTTTTAACATACCTAGATAAGTCAGTCGGGTCAATCGCTAAATGGCACTTTTTCTGGAAAAAGTGCCTAGTTTTATAAAAACAAGTAACAGTATATAACTCAACTCGTTTCTCACAAGTCAAATTTTTTAATACAAATTTTGAAAAACTAAAAAAGTGCCCCCCCCCGTGCAATATCCAAGAAAAAACGACTTTTTACCTGATTCATACAGCAACTCTAACTCCTAACATTTTTTAATATTATACCAAGATAAAACAAAAATATCAAATTATTTTATCGAAAATTTAAAAAAATTGTAAATTTAAAAAAAAGACATCTAAAAACCTAGAGCACTCAAAAATACGTGATTTCTGGGGTGCTCTAAAGTCGCGATGTCTTGAAAAAGCAATTATTTACCACGGAGTCTTCTTACAAAGGCTGGGATGTCTGACTCGTCGAAATCGACGCTCATACGGCTCGATTTGTTTACATCGTTCTGCTGAGAATAGCCGTTCTGCTGTGCAAAGCCACCTACCATTTCCTGCTCCTCGGCACCGAGGTTGGTAGCGGACATTTTACCGCTTTCGATTTTATTTGCCAAAAATTCGGCGTACTTCTGCTGGGACACGTCGTCGTTTTCGTCGCGCTCGTCCCTGTCAATTAGGCTTGGGTTACCCTGGAAGCCCGTCGCAATTACAGTGATTTCCACAGTGTCGTCGAGCGATTCGTCGATACTTGCACCGAAGATGATGTTACAGTTCGGGTCGACAATCTCGCGCATAAGGTCGGCTGCCTCGTGCACCTGGTCAATCGGCAGACTGACTCCGCCCTTAACGTTAAAGATAATACCAGTTGCGCCCTCGATAGTGGTTTCGAGTAGCGGACTGGACACTGCCTGCGACAGTGCCTCAAAAATACGGCGATCGCCCTTTGCTCTACCGATACCCATGTGCGCAAGCCCGCGGTTTTTCATAATTGCGCGCACATCGGCGAAGTCGAGGTTAATTAGCGAGTTTTGAATAATTAAGTTTGAGATACCCTGCACACCTTGCCTTAACACATCGTCGGCGTAGCGGAAGGTTTCTACAATGCTCGTTCCCTTTGGCACGAGTTTAAAGAGTTTCTCGTTGGGAATTATTACGAGCGAGTCAACAGTCTTACGGAGTGCTTCGAGGCCTTTCTCGGCATTCTCCATACGGCGACGGCCCTCGAAGTTAAAGGGCTTTGTAACGACCGCGATAGTGAGTATTTCCTTTTCACGAGTTAGGCCCGCAATCATTGGAGCAGCACCAGTACCCGTACCACCGCCCATACCAGCGGTGATAAAGACGAGGTCGGCATCGCTCACTGCTTGGGTGAGTTCCTCGAGGTTTTCCTCTGCCGCCTGCAACCCAATTTCTGGGTCTGCGCCTGCGCCCCAACCGCGCGTTAGTTTCGAGCCGATTTGGATGCGGTAGTCGGCCTTACTAATCTGCAAGGCCTGTTTATCAGTATTCACAGCGATAAACTCGACGCCGTTTACCCCTGCATCAATCATGCGGTTTACGGCGTTACTACCACCACCGCCGACACCGATGACTTTGATTTTTACCACAGGGTTGATATTGTTCTGGGACATCCCATAGTTGTTGTAAGTTTCCATAATTATTTATTCCTCCGACTAAAATTGCTTTTTAAAAATTTTTATAAAGAATGAGTAATTTGCGTGATTTTGTTTTAATGCTAGGTCCAGTAGCGACACCACTGAACTTTTTTCGGGCTCCGCCATTTGAGCGACATCGGGCTTGATAATGCTCACCTCTTTGCCTAAGAGCTTGCTGAGGTTCTCGCACACCCCGCGGATGTACGAAATTCCGCCACCCGTTAAAAATATGGGAATATACTCTGGCCGTTCGTACTCGCACGATTCGAGGCTCTTGTTTACCATCTTTGCGATTTGTCTAATTTTGCGCATAGTTATCTCGTAAACAGCGAGCGTTTCAAACTGATAATCGGTGCCTTGATAACTAACTGTCATTTTTTCGTTCTCGGTCGGCTGACCAGTTAAGGCTATGTTTTGCTTTAAGATTTCGGCTACCTCAAATGGGGCATTTAGCATCTCGGCAATGTCCGCGGTCAGCTGTCCGCCACCCAGTGCAAAACTCCTAAGGTGCACTATGCCGTCCCCCACTATTACGGCGACGCTGGTGGTTAAATATCCGCAGTCGACGAGTATTACGGAGCGGTCGCGCTGGTCTGGCAGTACTAAGTACATAGCCTCGGCGAGCGTTTCTGAAATAAACTCTACAAAAGGAATATTAAGGTCGTGTATCCCCTGCGAAATCAAACCAATAAAGTTCCGCTCGCACAACATAAAACTCAAAGTGGCAGTCATATGAGTCGAGACCTTGCCTCGTGGGTCGATTACCCTTTCCTCGTCGTCGAGCTCGTAGCAAATCGGGCTACGATTTACGACAATGTGCGTGGGACTGCTACTAAACTCGTCCGAGACGGAAAAGGCCTCGTCGATATCGCGGTCGGTTATGCGGTGCTTTTTAGGAAAGTCGAGCGTCGCGGTCCTGACCTCTGCAATACTAAATTCTGCTGGCACGCCGATATACAAGTGTGTGATTTTTGCCCGTGCATTATTTTCTGCTGCGGTGATAGTATTAACTAGCACGGTGCCAAGCTTTTCGGGCTCCAAAACCTCTCCATCAAGGAAACCTGCGTAAGAACTCTTCGCAAAACCCCGCACATCAAAGGTGCCATTTATACCTCTATCGCCAATTAAAACCGAAATATGATTCGTTCCAAAATCAAGCACGGCGATGTTCTTTTTTGCCATACTTTACCCCCCAAAAAAAGTACAACTAGCTCATATTTATATTTAATTATAAATATAAGAACGAATAAAGTCAAACAAATTTAATACTTTTTTGAATATTTATAAATTTTGAAATGAATAAAATTGCGCCAAAATGAAATTTTTTGCATAAAAATAAAAAATTAAGTAAATTTTTATACAGGTTTTGTATAATTGTCTATATACTATGCGAGGTACTATGCAATCGTTTTTGCGAATAGTTTTGTGCCAAAATACTGGAAAAATCAAAGCAGGACCCGAATTTTCAGGTCCTACTTAATTTAAATTATTTTTTGTTCCATTTAATAATTTCTAACTTCCCCACGATTGGGAATGCGCGAGCACGGCCGTGGGCCGAGTTATACATCCCGAAAAATATGCCGATTACGTGGAAAATCACGATTATTGGCAGAGCGATTACGCGAACTGTGGGAAAAAATGCAAAGGCAAGATAAAGTACGAGCATTATTATAGTGAGAATTAGTGCCTGGTTTGCGTGATACAGAGCGAATGGTTCCTTTCGGCAAAAAATCAGTGGCAGGAAAAACAGAATGTAGGACAGTGCAGACACGAGTTCGATAATCATTCTGTTACTCCCCTTCTCCACACCTTGTTCATTAGGATGCGATTCTACGTTATTAATTTCATTTATCTTTTTACCAAGATTTGGTTTCCTATTAGACTCGGTGCCTTTATTTTTGCTAGATTTTTTAGCACTAGACTTTGAGGCTGACTTGCTAGCCTTCGCACTTTTTTTATTTTTAGGGGAAGACTTCGGCTCGTTTTCCGTAGTGTCGGTTTTGTTAGCACCCTCTAAAATTTCATTGGTGGGCACTTCAATATTTTCTTCTTTTTGTGCATCGAAATTCTTTTCGCTGTTGTCCGCGTCTTCGTTTGGTTTTGATTTTTTACTTGCCATTGCTAACTCCTTATTTTTTGTATTATACCAAAAACAAGAAGGTTTAGGCAAATGTTTACGCAAGTTTAATTACAGACATTGAAACATTTTGATAACTTGTGGTTGCGGTACCCGTGTTGCGCAAGGCGATAGTTGTCGGTGTGGTTACGACCAGCATTGTAGAGCCACTCAGCCTTGCCGTAGTGTTGGCGGTGCCAGTAACGCTACTTTGCGAATTTTGGTCAGCCACGCCGTTTACGAACAGCCCGAGACTTGCGGTGCCAGAATCAGGAATTGTGGCATCTGCCTGCCAGTTGATATAGTAGGTGCCTGCACTCAACGTAACGGTACTCTGCCCTGCCGTGTGGGTTATCCCAGTGCCAGACAGCACCACGTTATTTTGAAGAGGCACGTCGGCGTTTGCTACAATTGACTGAACGGCGGGACTCGTAAAGAAGCCTAGTGCTAGTGCGATTGTCCCTGGGATGCCTTGGGGACCCTGGGGGCCAGTTGCTCCGCGAGGTCCGCGAATAACTAGCGAGTTAAACCTCGGACAGAAAAACGGGTCAGAACAGCCACAAGGGCGAGAACAATTGCACGAGTTAAAGCAACGATTTGTGTTGTTGCAAGAATTAAAGCAGTTGCTTGTGTTGTTGCAACCACAACCGCAGTTATTCCTAAAATTACTAAAACATGACATGATAAAACTCCTCTAAGACATGCCCGACCCTGTCTACCCCATTTTATGAAAAAAGAAAAGACATTGTGAAATGTCCTAACTTTTTTAACTATTTTGCCACTCAATATCTCTATTTTGTAGCTTTTTTTCCAAATCCGAGTAAACATCGTTGATTTTTTTCTTTTTAGTGTTTTGGTAAACATCAAACACGCCTTTTTCCTCTTTTTCGAACTCAGTGGGCTCTATATTTTCCTCTCGTAATGTCCTAATTAGACTTACTTCGTTATTTACATACTCGATACTAATGCGTTTTGAAAAACTCACCAGTTTATCTAAGTCCATTTTGATTGAGTCGTATGTTTTTTGGCAATTATACCCTTTTAGCGCCTCCAAAATATCGCCAAAAAATTTATTTTGCCTAACAGCAAATGCCTCCTCATTATCCAGAAATTGCATTCCCAACAAATGAAACGCTACATTATGTCTATGCAAATCTGGAGAAACATATCTGCTAATTGTTAATATTATATCGGGGGCGTTGACTAATTTGTTTTCAACCAGATAATTCAACAAATTTGCATCATTTTCATCGATTGTAAACGAAATATAAGGCGCACTATTTTTCTTGTTCGGGAATATTTCCTTGATTTTCTCGACCGATAGATTGGTAGTTTTTAACTTATGCTCTATTAAGTCCTGATAGGTCTCAAAATAATGTCCCGCACAGCACCCGAGAGTAACTATATTTTTCTCGATACACAGCATTAGCAACTTGTATAACTGCTCGTTTCCTTCGCTAAAAACGCGAGCCTCCTCGGGCGTAATGCGCTCGCCGTACTTGTTTGTATTTATCATTTGTCCACCTCAGTCTTTTCAATCTCTATATATTATATAGGAATTGGGTAAAATTTACAAGGGGTTGAGTGGCAATATTGCGTTTTTTAATATCTAAATTTGCTCGGGAAAAAGATTAAGTAGATATTTATTCAAATTAATAGTAGTTAAAAAATTTATGTAGGCTCTTCTTTGGCTTCGCTCCATTCTACAAATACTATCAAACAACTGAAAGGTATCTACATAGCAAACACAGACATCGGCCATGTTTATAATTACAACGTCCCCTGCCTTTTCTAAATTATCAAAGTTCCCACAATTTATAATTTTATCGAACGGTCTGACCTCATTTCCGTATGCTAGGCTAAACTCAAAAGTGAAAGATTTAAACTCTTCCTCAATTTTGCTGGCAACTTTTT
>CALWKF010000012.1 GCA_944381215.1 uncultured Clostridia bacterium | reverse complement strand
GAAGAAGACGATGCTAGCGAGTTTTTAACGGGGCCCAGGTATGTTAGGGCAGATGTTAGCAACCTTAATAAGGATGCAGTAGACTATTTATTTGAAATAGGCCTTTTAGTATCGGGAGATAAGTGCGAAGAACAAGAAACTGAAATTGATATAAAAAACACAAAAAATACCAAAAAATACGATAAAAATACGAAAAATATTGAAAATAATATTCAAAGTGCAAATTGCGTTGATATGGATACCTTAAACACTCAAAGTCCAAAAACAAACAGCCATAGCGTTAGCTCAACCACTCAAAGCACAGCGAATACAATGCTAAACGATAATATAATAATAGATAATAAAAGTACCATAAATATTAAGGCAGAAGACAACCAAAATAAAATAAACGAAAATGCTAAAAAATACACGAAAAATACTGAAAATTTTAAAAATAATACCGAAAATACACAAATTGATACCACAAATACTCTAAATATCGATAGGAATTTAGAGCACATAAAGTCTAAGGAAATCTTGGACATGGTAAACAAAATAAAGAAGAAAGGATAGAAAATGAACAAAGACCCCTCGTTGCACCGAGGACACTTCAAGCGTGTTCGGGATGAAGTGCTCCGTTCCAGCGAAAAACTGGACCAGGTAAAGTTACTGGAAATAATCTTGCAGTGCGTGCTCCAACGTGGCGATACCAACGAATTGGCAAAGAGAATTCTAAAACTCGGGGACCTTGCTAGTTTAACCCAAAACATTATGCCCGAGGACCTCGAGAAGATAGAAGGGATAGGGAAGAACACCGCCGAGAAACTTGCATCACTTCTAAGAGTGCTGTATTTGTACCTGCTGAGCTTTGGCAAGGAAACAATCTCAATCGGTCCCGCCAATTACCACAACATCATAAACCTCTTGGATAGTTACTTCAAGGGCAAGGACCGAGAGTTTGCCGTAGTGTTTATGCTAAACCAGCAGGACTCAATAATCTGGCATAAAGTGATTAACTATGGGGACGAGAATCACGTGTTTATAGATTCCCTAGATGTATTGAATACCGCCAGAAGATGTGGCGCAAGGAAAGTAGTGCTGGCACACAATCACCCAGACGGAAGCCTGTTTCCCTCAATCGAGGACTTTAACTTAACCTCGGACCTGTATAAGTTCTTGCTAGCAGACGGCCTGGAATTAAAAGACCACATAATACACGGCAAGGCAGGGTACTTTAGCTTTGCCAACGCCCTCTTAATGGACGCAATCATCCATCGTGCCGAAAACCCTGAATACACCCTTACTTGGGACGGCCTCCCACCCCCACCAGAACCCACCAAGAAAACTCACCCAATGCTAAACTAAAATAATTAAAGAATAAATAAATAAAAAATTTAATAAACAAAAATAAACCAAATATAAATTAATAAATAATTAAGAATAGGTTGGTAACCAATATAAAATAAATTAATAAAAAATAGATAATAATTAATTATTAATTAAATATTATATAATTATAATTAATTAAATTAGTTGAGTATCAAAATTAAATTATTTAACTATAAAAAATTTTAATTAAAAAAATAAATAAAAAAATTTAAAACCAATTAAACAATTAAAAAATCGCTATTTATACAAATTAACTTATGTATAAAATAGCGATTTTTTTAGTACTATGCATGTACTATGCAATAAATTTTGCGAATAGATTTGTGCTAAATTACTTCTTTTCGCGCCTAAAACACATAAACCAGTCTAGACAGTATTGGTCGTCGTTTTGATTTTCCATACGCTCTTTTGCGGTGCCACAAGAGCCCGCAGTAGGCACGATTACATCATCCCCAGGACGCCAGTCGGCAGGGGTGGCGATGTTGTCCTTGTCCGCCTTTTGTAGAGCGATAATAATACGCTTAATTTCATCAAAGTTTCGCCCTGTTGAAAGTGGGTAGTATAGAATTGTGCGAATCTTTGCCTGAGGGTCGATAATGAACACGGCGCGCACGGCCTGGGTGTTCGATTGCCCAGGCTGAATCATCCCGTACTTGTTTGCGACCTCCATGCGCACATCCTCGATAAGAGGGAAGGTAACCTCGATATTTTTCTTGCCATTCCACTCCAATTCTTGAATTTTGCGGAGCCAAGCAATGTGCGAGTACAGCGAGTCGACAGATAAGCCGATCAGCTCGGTATTGAGTGCCTTAAATTCCTCCATCATTGAGCCAAAGGTCATGAACTCGGTCGTGCAAACGGGGGTGAAGTCAGCGGGGTGCGAAAACAAAATTACCCATTTGCCTTTGTAGTCCTCGGGGAAATTGATTGTCCCTTGGGTAGTAACTGCGGTAAACGCAGGTGCATCGTCGCCAATAAGTGGCATGCGGTTAAAAGTCTCTTCCATGTTATCCTCCAAAAATAAAATTTATATTATTATATCAAAAAATTGCCCTTTTGTCTATTAAAAACGGGGCTTATAAATTAAACAAATTGCTATAAAAGTGTTAAAAAGGTGCAGATTTTTTGGAATATTTTTCGAATATTTAAAATATAATATCGATTTTTGCGATTTGTTGATGTCAAATTTTTATAAACCCCTTGCATAAATAATATTTTGTGATATAATGAATGTGCAAAAATTAAAAGGTGGGTAGAGTTATGAATAAACACAATTTAACCAGTATCGAGTACAAATTTAGAGAGGGGAAAGATTTTAGTGCGCTTTCGGAGTTGAGAGACGGCAAGGACAAAGTGCCCGAAACAATCAAACTTCTATTTACAAAGGTCGAGGACTACGATTTAATCAATTTTTTTAATGAAAACGGCTTTAAGTACCAAGAAATAGTCAGCGTAAAAGTCAATGGCGACAAAACTGGGTACAAAAACAAGCTCGGCGAACTTGTTGAGGCACCGAGCGATGTCGAGGTTACCTTTAAGACAAAGGACGGCAAGCTCAACACTTGGAAAATGAACGACTACGAAGTAAACGAGGAGTATAAAATTTGGTCAAGTGGCGTGCCGTTTGCTGATGAGTACGATATTGATGTAAATATCGGCACAAACTGGCGTGCGTACATGCTGGCGCGTTTTGGGATGAAGGAGTACGGCGAAATGTTACAGGCACAACTCGCTTTTGAAGGTTACGAGAAGCTCCCAACAACTGTAATTTCTGGCAAGACCAAGGGCGAAAAGGTCGCTAAATACCAGCGCGACGAAATGCGCAAAATTGTCCGCTTGGCTAGGGATGTGCAGAAGTGCTCGCCAAGTTTTGACGACGTTCGCAAGACTCGTGAGGACAACATTTCAGCCTTTTTTGAAACAATGAATAGATAATTGGAGCGGTCTATAAGACTTTTAACCTAAAAAATCGGTCATAAATTTGACTGATTTTTGTTTTTTAGGGTGTTGTAACAAAAATTTATATACGCGCACATTATAGTTAAAGTAATAAAATCAAATAGGGCGAAATTTATAAATAATTTTTATTTTGACTTGATTTAATGGGCGTTTTGTATTATAATATAACTTAATTATTCAAGGAGAACTGGACAATGAAAGATGATTTAACGATGACCGATTTAGTTGCGCTTTGCAAAAATCGTGGTTTTATATTCGCAGGTAGCGAGATTTATGGGGGACTCAGCAACTCGTGGGACTACGGCCCTCTGGGTGTGGAGTTAAAAAACAACATAAAGGCTGCTTGGTGGAAGCGTTTTGTACAGCAGGAGCCCCACAACGTTGGCCTTGACAGCGCGATTATTATGAACCCGCGCGTATGGGAGGCTAGCGGACACGTCGCTGGCTTTTCGGACCCGCTACTAGACTGCAAAAAATGCAAGACTCGCCACAGGGCAGATAAACTAATCGAAGAATGGCTGAATATGCAAGAAAAGGCGGGGAACAAGATTGAAATCGGCCCCGTTGAGGCTATGAGCGACGAGCAAATGGAAACATTTATCCGCGAGAATAATATAAAGTGCCCAAACTGTGGCGCGTGCGACTACACTCCAATTCGCAAGTTTAACTTGATGTTCAAGACCTTTATCGGTGTTACCGAGGACAACACAAGCACCGTTTACTTGCGCCCCGAGACCGCTGGCGGAATTTTCGTAAACTTTAAAAATGTGCTTCGCGCGACTAGGAGCAAGTTGCCAATGGGTGTGTGCCAAATTGGTAAGGCCTTCCGTAACGAAATCACTCCTGGCAACTTCATCTTCCGCACACGCGAGTTCGAGCAAATGGAAATGGAGTTTTTCTGCGAGCCAAAGACCGCTAGCGACTGGCACAAGTACTACCGTCAGGCGTGCTACGACTTTTTGGTTAGTATAGGTGTCGAGCCCGAGATGTTGCGTTTCCGCGACCACAGCCCCGAGGAGTTGGTTTTCTACTCCGTTGCCACCACCGACATCGAGTTCAAGTACCCGTTCGGCTGGGGTGAGTTGTGGGGTATCGCAAACCGCACCGACTACGACCTAGGCCAGCACCAAAAATTTAGTGGCGAGGACCTCACATACACCGACCCGTTTACCAATGAAAATTACATTCCATACGTCGTCGAGCCCAGTGTGGGCGTGGACAGACTACTGCTTGCAATTTTGTGCAGTGCATATAGAGTCGAAAAACTGGCGGACGACGACGAGCGCATTGTACTTGGCCTCAGTCCCGAAATCGCGCCTATTAAAGTGGCAGTGCTTCCTTTGAGCAAGAAATTAGAGGAGCCCGCGTTTGATTTGTACAAGAACTTGTCAAAGCACTTCCGTTGCGAATACGACACAACTGGCTCCATTGGTAAGCGTTACCGCAGGCAAGACGAAATCGGCACGCCATACTGCATCACCTTTGACTTTGACAGCCTCGAGGACCAGGCAGTTACCGTTCGCGACCGCGACACAATGGTGCAGGAGCGCATAAAAATTGCCGACCTAGACGACTACCTTTCAAAGAAAATCTATAAATAAAATAAAAGACATAGGATTTCCTGTGTCTTTTTCGTTTGCTTATAAGGTTTCAAAATTTTTTAATTATAAAGTTTTGGCGTAACTGACTTTTTATTTTTAGTCGTCAAGGTCGCTAAAAAGAGGGGAGGCGAAAAACTCCTCTAACGAAAGCCCCAAAGTTGAGCAAATTTGATAAATAGTGTCGGTACTAACGCGCTTTTTACGAACGTTAATTACATCATTTACGGTCGTTCGCGGTACGCCACCAGCCTTAAATAAATAGTATTGAGAAAGCCCTCTTTCTTTCAAAAGTTGCTCCACTCTTTTTCCTATTGCTTCAACTAATTTCATAATTCCCTCCATATTGTTCGCTATATAGAATTATAAAATTAATTTAAAATTATTACGTTCGCTAATAAGAACGCTTTACATTTTTGCTATATTAGTGATAAAATTACACAAACATGTTCGCTAAACGGAACTAACAATGGAGGGTATAGAAGTGGACAAAAAAGTTTGTTTTATAGGGCATAGGTGGGTGGATAGCCCAAACGAAATAAGAAAAAAGTTGTATTATCAGGTTGAAGCGGAAATAAAAAATGGATGCAAGACTTTTACAATTGGGACACATGGCGAATTTGATTCAATGGCTTTGAGTGTGTGCAGGGAATTGAGAAGAATATATAGTGATATTACAATTCAAGTTGCTATTACGAGTTTTAACACTATTAAGCCTGTGGTAGATTATGATTCGCTTTTTGGCGCAGAAAAATATATTCCTTATGATGATGTGGAAACGATTATGTATGGTATAGAGGAATTGCATTATAAACAAAAAATTGTTGCGAGCAACAGGCAAATGATAGATAATAGTGATATTTTGATTTGTTATGTAGATACTTCTCAAAATCGCGGAGGTGCAATTCTTGCATATAAATACGCAAAAAAGCAAGGCCTAAATATAATTAATCTTTATACTGAAAATTGATAATTTAATATTTAAATTATTTAACAAATTAAGCATTTTTGTAATATTTTTAGTATTTTTTGGTATTTATTTGATTTTTTATTTATTTTAAGTTATAATAAACCTATATTATAATAGGGGTGGTTAGTTAGTATGAAAATAAAAATTACTGCTGATTCAAGTTGTGACCTCGGTGAAGAACTAATAAAGAAATATAATTTTTCTATTTTGCCCGTACACATAACTTTGGGAGACAAGGAGTACAGCGACGCCCGTGATATCTCCCAAGAGGAGTTTTATAAATTTTTAAAGGAAAACCCAGTTTTACCTAGGACTTCTGCATACAACCCTGCAGAAGCTACCGAATTTTTCGAAGAACAGTTGAAAAGCGACGGCGGTTACGATGCCATTATTCACTTTACAATTTCCTCAAAACTTAGCGTGCTGTACCAGAATTCTTGTATTGCTGCCCAAGAATTTGACGGTAAAGTCTTTGTCGTGGACTCGCTCTCACTTTCAACAGGTGTCGGTATGCAGATGATGTATGCGCACGATTTAGTGGAGGAAGGGCTCGACGCAAAGGAAATTTACGAAAAAGTTATTGCCCGTAGGGAGCGCGTGCAGGCAAGTTTTGTTATCGACAAACTCACATATTTACACAAGGGTGGCAGGTGCTCGGGTGTCGCTAAAATTAGTGCCAGCATTCTAAAAATCAAGCCTATTATTGTGTTGCGCGACGGAGAGATGAAGGTCGCTAGCAAACTTATGGGAAATTTCGATAAAATGGTTACTAAATATGTTAAATATATTTTGACGACTTATCCCGACATCGATAAAAAACGTTGTTTTATTACCCACACACCAGTTGATAGCGGGGTGGTGGACAGCATCCGCGAAATGATAAAAGACAAGTTTGACGAGGTTATTGAAACAGAGGCTGGGTGTACCGTCGGCACTCACTGCGGACCAAATACCATTGGAATTCTTTACTATCAAAAGTAAAAAATAACTAAAAATACGCAAAAAAATCATAAAAAACGCGAAAAAATAGCAAAAAAACGCACATTTTTTGAAATTTTTAAGAAATTTTTGGATTTTTTAAGTGAGGTAATAATCTCACTTTTTTGTTATGCCTTGCTTTATTTGACAAATGCAAGTATTTATGGTATTTTAAAGAAAAAGGCAGGGCATTATGAAAGATAAAAAAGAATGGGATATTGAAACCAAGCATTTAGCGGACACGATTGATGTAATAGACAGTGAGATAAATAGGCTCGGCGGGGACATTGCGGAAACGAAAGATTTTGTGCAAGAACTCCGCGAGTACTACGTGCGTGGCACTCAAATTTTCGGCGACATCGACCCGCAGGAGCGCGTTAGCATAAACGAGCGCATCGACAATCTTGTTGACATCGGCAACCAAAATATAGACAAAATCGAGCGTTTAAAGCGCAACCGACCGAAGCCGTATTTTGGCAGAGTGCGGTTCGAGAGTGGGGAGGCGGACGACTTCTACATAGGGCTTATGGGCATCGAGCAAAACAACAAGTACTACGTCTACGACTGGCGCGCTCCGATTTGCGAACTTTTTTACGAGTACGGTTTGGGTAAAGCTAGTTTTCGCTCGCCCGAGGGTGTAATCAACGGCGAAATCACGCTAAAACGGCAGTACGAAATTGAGGACAGTAAACTCATCGACATGTACGATAAGGACTTAAATCTATACGATGAGTACCTTCAAAAAGTGCTGGGGCATATCAGCACCGACAGGCTACACAACATCGCGAGCACCATTCAGTCTGAGCAGAACGCAATCATCCGCGACCTTAGACACGACCTCGTGATTGTCCAAGGTTATGCAGGCTCGGGCAAAACCACCGTCGCGCTCCACCGAATCGCGTACGCATTGTATAGGATGAAGGACCTAAAATCTGCGAACTTCCTAATTTTTACGCTAAACGAGGCCTTTATGTCTCATATCGAGGGAGTATTGCCTGAACTTGGCGAGCAGAACACCCGTAGTGCAACCTTAGCCCGCTTTGCAGGCAGACTCTTAAAACTTCCCAAGACATTCGAGGAAAGCGACATGTTTTTGACCCGCTACTTAGGCCTCTCTAACGAGGAGCGCGCCGTTGTGGAGCGCAAACTCGACCTCAAAATTAAGGCAGATGTCGCATCTTTTGCGAAAAACTTGGTCGAGAATACCACGGCGACAAAGGGCTTCCGCGTGCTCGACCAGCCATTTAGCACGGGCCTTTTAAATAGGCTATTTAATAACGACTTTTGCGACCTGCCGTACCTCGACAGATTTGTTGAAATTGCGAAATTTGTGGCTAAAAAAATCAAGCGCACTAATGACAACCAGGCGTACGCAATGATACTAAAACGCGTGCTCGAGTGCTTTAATGCAAAGACAAATATCGAGAGTATTTACACCGATTTTTGTAAGAGTTTAGGACTGCCCGAGCCGAACCTCGATGTTATAAAAATGGAAGATGCTGTGCTAATGTGCGTGCTGAAATACAACCTCGAAAACATGGTGGTAAAAATGGACATCCGCCACATAATTATTGACGAGGCGCAGGAGTATCCAGCACTGTTTTTAGACTTTATTTTGCACCTTTTCCCGCGCGCGCAATTCAGCATTTTTGGCGACAAGTACCAGCAAACTAATCCCTTAGGAATTGGCGATTTGGAGAAAATTATAGGCCTAAATGCGCACTATGGCGAGAGCAAAGTTTACCTGCTTGACAACACCTACCGCAGTAGCGAGGAAATCGTCGAGTACAGTTCGCGCATAATCGGCAACCCCCGCCACAATGCTTTTCGAATGCTGAATAATAACCCAGTTGAGGAGGTCCAAATTGCGGGCAACAATAAAATGGTAGCTAGCCAAATTCTATCAATTTTGGAGCGTGAAATCGCCTCAAAAGGCACGATTGGCATAATCACTGGCGACACCGATTCTGCTCGCGAAATTGAGGCGGAAATTAAAAAAGTAACCGACAAAGTTTGCCTAATTGACACCGCGCGTACGGAGGCCTTTACGCAGGTCCAGGTCATGCCCGTACTGCTTTCAAAGGGACTGGAATTTAATACCGTGATTGTGGTAAATAACGGCGGAATGTTTAATGGAATTTTGGGCAAAAACCTCGAATTTATCGCTTGCACCCGCGCAATTAATAAATTACACGTTTTAAAAAATTGCGACTAAACTACAAAATTATGCAAGTAAGTTGCAAATTTTAATCACTATATTACGATTTTGGAGAAAATTATGAAATGTAAATACTGTGGCTGTACCGAAAGTAAGGTCATCGACTCGCGCACGAATGAGGACTGCACGAGTGTGCGTCGTAGGCGTGAATGCATGAATTGTGGTAGGCGTTTTACGACCTTTGAGGAGTACGAAACCATTCCTGTGCTGGTCGTAAAAACTAATGGCGACCGCCAGCCCTTTGACCGTGAAAAAGTAAAAAAGGGAATTATAAAGGCGTGTGAAAAACGGCCCGTAACCTTTGCGCAAATCGAGGAAATGGTGAGTAACATTGAAAAGGAAATTTACAACAAACTCGAGCCCGAAATTAAGTCCAGCGAAATAGGCGAACTTGTCATGAACGCGATTAAAGAAGTTGACGAGGTGGCCTACATCCGCTTTGCCTCGGTTTACCGCCAGTTTAAAGATGTGTCCAACTTTATAGACTTACTAAACGACTTTAAAAAAGACATCGAGAAAAAGCAACCCAATAAATAAATTAAATTACAAAATAATTCCTATTAAATAAATAAAATATATAAAAAATTAGCAAATATTTTTTTAAAAAAAGTTATTAAATTATACTTTAAGTTGCACCCCTAAATAATATTTTAAAAGGGTGCTTTTTTATTTAAATTATCGCGAAAATAAATAGCAAAAAATTAAGTAAATACTAAATATTTAGATTTCAAAAAACATATATTTAGGTATGAAGTTGTCCAGTGTAAAGTCGGGTGAGGTGCGTGTTAGGAGTGTTGATGCGCCGTTATATTTTCGCAGACGCATGTATGCCTATGGGCTAGTGCTAAATACTAAAATTTTAGTGCGTGGGCGGGGCGTCTACATTGTCGCTGGAGTGATGCTGGGAATAGATAGGGAAATTGCCGACAAAATCGTGGTGGCAAGATGAAGAAAATATTTCTAGTGGGCAACCCGAATGCTGGAAAGTCGACTGTTTTTAATATGCTGACTAACAGCCAAGTCCACACGGGCAACTGGCACGGCGTTACCGTAACCGCCACCTCAAAGGAATGTACACTAAACCGCGAAAGGTACACGATTTACGACCTGCCTGGGACCTACGACCTAGTCCCGTTTTCGAATGAGGAGCGCGTAACCACTCGAATGATTTTAGACAACCCCGACGCGCTGTTTGTAAATGTCGTGGACGTAAACAACCTGGACCGCGCCCTAAACCTTGTATGTGAAATGCTAGAACTCGGGGTAAAATGCGTGGTCGCCTTAAATTTTGTCGAGGCGGGGAAACGGCGCGGGGTGGCGGTAGGTCTAGAGGCTTTAAGTCGCGCCCTCGGGGTGCCAGTTTTTGCACTTCCGCACAATAAAAAACAGATACAATCGGTATTTTCTCGCATTGTGTCGGCAAAAATTACCGCGAAACCACCAAAATACCTCGAACTTTTTGATTTAGACAAAATCGCCTTTTTACTCACCCCTTATTGCGGAAAAAATTACTTAAAATACAACGCTCTTCGGGTGCGCGAAGGTGCCACAGACGGAATGTGGGAGTGCAAGTTGCCTCTTAACGTGCTCCCGCGTTTTCGCACGCTCGAGCTAACTGGCGGGCTCGAGTATGTCGTGAGCACGCGCAAAAATTTTATTAAAGAGGTGGTTAGAGAGAGCAAAAAGTCCACCGCAAAAACGCCGTACGGGTGGAGCAAGCTCGATAAAATTATTTTAAACAAGTATCTAGCACTGCCCGTGTTTTTTGCGGTAATGTTAGTTATCTTTTACTTAACATTCGGTTTTTTTGGTGGGTTTTTGAGCGAAATTGCCGAGTATGTAGTTGTTGAAATACTGGGCGGGTGGCTTTTAAGTTTACTTGATATATTGTCCGCCCCCGCGGTAGTTGTTAACTTTTTTGAAAACGCGGTAATCAGTGGAGTGGGGAGCGTGTTTAGTTTTTTACCGCAAATTCTACTCTTGCTCCTATTCCTCGAAATTCTCGAGCAAAGCGGGTACATTTCGAGGCTTGCGTGGATATTAGAGCCCGTTTTTAACCGCATTGGGCTGTCTGGGCGCAGTGTGTTTGGGCTCCTTTTAGGCTTTGGTTGTAGCACCACCGCGATTCCCACCACCGCCACAATAAAAAACGATCGCGCCCGCATCAAAACGGCCATTTTAATTCCCTTTATGTCGTGCAGTGCGAAGCTCCCCGTGTTTAGCGTAATCGGTGGCGCAGTTTTCGGCGTTAACAACGCGCTAATTATCTTCTCGCTATACCTTCTTGGCGTCGCCGTGGCACTACTGATTGCCCTCATTTTAAACAAGATGTATCCTACAAACAAAACTGAGGAAATCGTCGAGTTTACTCCAATGCGCGTACCGAGTGCACGCAAAATTTTTTCGATTGTGTGGCAGAATACGCGCCAGTTTTTACACAGGCTAGTGTTTGTTGTGCTGGGGTGCACGATTATAATTTGGGTGCTCGATAACTTTACCTTTACCCTAAAATTCATCACGAACGAAGCGGAAGTTAGTATGCTCGAAAGTATCTCAAAATTTCTGGCCCCCTTGTTTAGCCCCATGGGGTTAGGGTTCGGCGCGGTGTGTGCGCTAATTTTTGGGCTGATTGCAAAGGAGCTAGTGCTGTCTAGTATCGCGATACTCAACAGCGTTACTGGAGTAGGCGTTGCGGCGAGCATAATAGATAGTGCAAGTGTCGTATGTTTTACGCCCGCCAGCGCGCTAGCCTTCCTCACATTCTGCCTACTTTACTCGCCGTGTATCAGCGCAATTTCGCAGTTAAAGAGCGCGGTAGGGGGCAAGATTACCGCAATTTATCTAGGCCTCCAGTTTTTGCTCGCGTACGCACTAGGGGTGCTTGCATACTACCTTGGAGGTTTAATCGAGTCTGTGGGCGTAAGTGCGATGTGCTGGGTGCTCATGTGCGTCGTCTTTGTTGTGATTTGCGTCGAAATCGCGTTAATTTCGCTAACTCGTGGTCGCTGTCAGTCGTGTAAGCGGTGCCAAATTGATTTTAAATCAAAATAAATATAAAAAGTGTTGAAAAATGCCAAGAAATATGCTAAAATTTTATATAATATTTTCGAGGTGCAAAAATGAACAAGCCTATTGTCGCGGTGGTCGGTCGCCCAAATGTAGGCAAGTCTAGTTTTTTTAACAGAGTTGCGGGCAAGCGAATTAGCATAGTTGAGGACATCCCAGGGGTAACACGGGACCGCGTGTATGCCGATGTAGACTGGGCTGGGTACGCCTTTACCCTAATCGATACTGGCGGAATTACGCCCAGCAAAGAGGACGAGTGGCAACAATATATTTTGTATCAGGCGCAACTCGCCATAGATGTTGCCGATGTGGTGCTGATGATTGTCGACGGCAGAGAAGGCGTTACTCATAGTGATAAACACGTGGCAGACATCTTGCGCAGGAGTAAAAAGCCGATTGTGCTGGCGGTCAATAAACTAGAAAATAACGACTTTGATTCCACGATGCCTTTTTATGAGTTGGGACTTGGGGAACCTATGATGATGAGTTGTACGCACGGCACTGGGGTCGGCGATGTGCTAGACAAAATCGTAGCACTTTTTAAGACTAAGGTTGACGCCCTTAAACAAGAGGACCGCTTGAATATCGCGATTGTCGGTAGACCGAATGCGGGGAAAAGCAGTATCACGAACCGCCTCTTGGGGGAAGAGCGCGTGGTCGTCAGCGATGTGGCGGGCACGACTCGGGACGCAATCGACATTCCGTTTAGATACAACGGCAAAAACTACAACCTAATCGACACCGCGGGCATTCGCAGAAAGAATAAAATTGACTATGAGTCGGTCGAGGGGTTTAGCGTTATGCGTAGTTTGGCAGCAATTCGCAGGGCCGATGTCGTTATTTACGTACTCGATGCCAGTGGTGAGATTACGGAGCAAGATGTGAGAATACTAGGTTACGTGCACGAACAGGGCAAGCCCAGCGTGATTCTGTATAACAAGTGGGACCTTGTCGAAAAGGACAGTAGCACCGTGAATAGATACAAAGATTTACTCCGCGCAAATCTAAAATTCATGGACTATTTTGTGGTCGAGTATGTGTCGGCACTCACGGGCACGCGTATGAATCGCATTATGGAACGCGTGGAGTATGTCTATAAAAACGCATCCACTCGAATCACAACGGGCCTGTTAAACGAGATTTTACAGGATGCATTGAGTACGCAAGAGCCCCCTTCGCACAATGGCAAACGTTTAAAAATCAACTACATAACTCAAACGGGTGTATGTCCGCCGTCGTTCGCGATTTTCGTAAACAACCCCGAACTTGTGCATTTTAGTTACCAGAGGTACTTGGAGAATTGCCTAAGGCGCGCATGCAACTTCGAGGGCACACCGATTCGAATTTTCTTGCGCAAAAAGAATAGGGAATAATAGTTTTTTAGAGCGCGGTTAAAAATTAACTATTAGGTGTTGTATAGTTAAGATAGATTAAAATTCAAGGATGATTTGATATGAATGCAGTTTTGTTAATTGGGCTCATTTTGGTTAGTTACCTGGTGGGTAGTATCAGTTTCGGGCGAATCTTGTCCGCAAAGGAAAAGACAGACATCACCAGAACAGGCTCTGGCAGTCCTGGGGCTACAAACATGCTCCGTACGTATGGGGCAAAACTAGGTCTACTTACACTCCTTTTTGATTTAATCAAGGGCATTGTGCCAGCACTCGTTGGGTACTTCGCTTTTGGCGGTGGCGCGAATATGGCAGAAAGTTACATAGGCCTCTACGCGTGCGGACTATCGGCAGTTATCGGTCATATTTTCCCGATTTACTACCGCTTCCACGGGGGCAAGGCCGCTGCGACCGCATGTGGTGTGTTTTTGGTCGCCCAGCCTGTTGTGGCTCTAATCGCCTTTGTGGTGTGCGTAGGGCTTGCCTTTATTATTAAGTACGTTTCGCCAATGTCGCTTTTGTTTATACTTATTAATGTGGTTTGGCAGTGCTTGTTTATGCCAGAGTTTAATTTCATGCCCGCGACCGACCCCGCATTAATTTTGCTCGTCGTGGCAATAGGTGTGGCGGTGTATGTGGCTCACTGGCAAAACATCGCAAGGCTCATTCACGGCAAGGAGAACAAGACCGACCTTTGGGCAAAGATTACCGAGAAAATTGGCAAAAAATCTAGCGGGGGCGGAGCCGAAATTCCCACCAACCAAGAAGACAAAATCGAAATTCCCGCTGATAAAGACGACGAAACCAAAACTTCAATGGACAAAGACGACAAAATCGAACACAACAATACAAAAGAAATCAAAACTAATTCCTCTGCCAACGAAAAACAAGAGACTAAATTAGACGAAGAAAAAGAGGCCGAATTAGACAAAGAAGAAAATGTCGAAGTGCAAAACGATATTAATAACAACGAAGAGGCCGAATTAGACAAAGATAAAGAAAGCAATTTAGATAGGGAAGAGGACGCTAGTTTAGATAAAGAAAAAGATAAAGACACCAAAGAATAGGGGGACAAGTTTATGTTGTTAAAAATGTTAGAGGCTGATTACAGAAACAAGAGTTTGGAGCAATTGATTCGCGTGCGGAATCGTATAATTCGTGATTTAAGGAGGTACGAGCGCACTCATGTATTTAAACAAGAGACTATCGCAAACCCCGAGGGCGTGTATGTTTATGCGACCCCAGGGCCCGATGTTGAGTATAGCATTAATAACGAAAATTTAATAATGATTACCAACCTAATCAATAAAAAATTGCAGGAAAAACAGCAAAATATTGAATTATAAAATTTAGGAAAAGGAGTGGATAAAATGACCTACTGGTTGCTAGCGATAATGGTAGTGATTAGTTACTTTATCGGTAATGTCAATTTCGGTAAAATTTTATCCAAATCTAAAAATGTCGACCTAACAAAGCGTGGCTCTGGCAACTTGGGTGCGACCAATATGTATCGCACACTCGGCGCAAAAATGGGGTACTTAACCCTGCTACTTGACGCGCTAAAAGGCATTGTCGTGAGCCTGGCTGGGTACTTCGTGTTTGGCGGAATCGGCGGATATCCAGACAACTTAATCGGCCTATATTCGTGCGGACTGGCGGCGATTATCGGCCACATTTTCCCAGTTATAAATAAATTCAAGGGCGGAAAGGGAATCTCTACCACCATGGGAGTTTTCATAGTTGCCCAACCTGTTGTAACAATTATCACGTTTGTAGTGTGCTTTGTCTTGGTGTGGTTCGTGAAGTATGTGTCGCTTGCCTCGCTTATTCTCGTTACCGTCGGGGTGGTGGCGCAAAACCTAATGCTACCCGAGCCGAATCTAACTATTAGTTTGCTCACCTTCGCAATCTTTGTGCTGACTTGGTTTGCACATCGTAAAAATATCGAACGGCTGATTATTGGCAAGGAGAACGAAACAAACATAAAGGTAAAAATCAAGCGCGACCAGAAGAAGCAACAAGTGGCTATTTTAAAGCAAGAAATCAAAGAAGCAAAGATTGAAGAAAAGCAAGAAATCAAAGCCGAAAAACTCGTTCACAAGCACGAGAAAAAGGAAAAAAAGGATAACAAAAAATACCTTCGCCACCAAAAGAAATTGAATAAAAAGCACAAGCGCAAGGTCAAGGGCAAGAGCAAAAAGAAGAGAAGAAACACCTAAAAAATAAAGACATACCAGCGGTAAAATCACACTCGGAAATTACTCAAAGTATGTCTTTTTTAATTCAAGGTACTATGCATTATTTTTTAAATTATAGATTTTAAAGGCATAACTCTTCGCAAAGTTTGATGCATAGTACCTATTTCGGCTCGCGAAAAGTCTTGGGGAGCCTCGCTATAATTGTCCTAGGGGTCGCTACGCTACTTAGTGGGGCTGAAACTTGTTCGAGGGCCTCGACCATTACCTCGCTATTAGACTGAATCGGGCGGGCGCGTGGCGCAAAGGACGAGTTTTTGTATTTTTTATCAGTGTCGTTAAACAGGGTCAGCCCGTTGTTCGAATTGATGAGTTGCTGACTAGAAAATGCCATTTTTTCGCACTGAATGTTGGAGATAAAAAACTTGTCGTCAAACTCGATTTCGGTAATTCTGCCCGCATCGACGCCTTTCAGAGTTACGGCCTCTGTGTTAATTAGACTACTCGTCATCCCGTCCGCCACTACACTCAAGGATGAGCGGTTGCGGATGACTACGACCTCGCCAATACTCAATACGCGGGTTAAGGGGAGGAGGTACATCGACTCATCATCCGCGCCTGCAATGATTAGGTTTTTTGCTCTCGTGTTCGACTTATCCGTCTGGATGTTTAGGACCGTGCCAACAAACTCGGCATTGTACGCGCAAATCACCTTTGCGCCCACGATTTGTGTAAAATTTTGCATTTTTACTCCTTTTTTAATTTTATGTCCCTTTGTAGTTTGATTTTTTATCGCAAATGTTTTATAATTTAATCTATGCAAGGCCGTTAACAAACTTGAGTAAAAATAAACTCTCAATTTGCTAAAAAATGGCGATAAAATACTAAAAAGGAGTCGATATGGGGTTATTTAGTGCGTTCAAGCGGAAAAAGGATACAGTACTGCAACTGCCAGAACAGTCGAGTACTGGCTTTATTCAGCCACTTGCATCTTCGTTAATCGAGGTTAAGCTCGGTCAAAAACTAATCGTAAACGAGGGCTGGTGCGCGGTGATTGTGGTAAAGGATAAGCCCACCGACGTATTTTCAGCGGGCGAGCACGATTTGACTTTGCCAATGATTCCTAAGACCACTCGCGCGTTAAAACTGGACAAGAGTCGCGTAGTAAAGCGCAAGGGCAAACAGGAGGTCGTGTTCAAAAGTTCGTTTAAGTGCGACCTGTATTTTGTCAACATGCGCCCAATTAGCAATCAGCCGTGGATGACTGGCAATATTATAAAGGGCAACAAAAAGGTCGGCAGATACCCAGTCTCTATTAGTGGTCTGTGCACCTACGAGTCCGCATCCGCTGGGGACACTGTGCGCCTATTCTTGCTCGAATGGGCAAAAATTGCTACTGGTAAGGCGCAAGAACGGCTTAATCAGTACATCAGCGAGTTTGCCACCTCCGCATTGGAGTGGAGCAGAGAAAACGACCCCGAAGTCCTAAATAACAAGGCGCGCGTGGCGGAAATCATTTTGCCAAGTATTACTAAAAATCTCGAAAAGTACGGCATAAAAATAGACGAATTTGCGGTCGAAAAGGTCGACTTCGGTAGGGCGGTGTCGGCACTACTTGCGCAACAACAGCGCGACAATACCATAGAGCCCCAGCCCGAAATGGATGCCGACGAGATTGTGAAAAATATCGATTTCGAAGAGGTCAAGGAGCCTGTCGTTATCGACGTGTCAAACGGAAAGGCCGAGGCCGAAGCTGTCAAATCAGAGAACACGCTTGACCTAACCACTCAAGAGCCCGAGCCCGAAAAAGTGCACAAAATCGAGGATGATTTGGAGCCTATCGACTTTACTAAACTTAGCGATGAGGAACTCCTAAAAAAACAAATTCGAATCAAGAAAAAGCACAAGGAACCCCGCAAGCCTATTCCGCTCGAACCCGAGACACCCAAAACGACAGAGCCCGAGCCCGCTGAAAAACTAGGCGAAAATGAGAAAAAATGCCCAAATTGCGGAAAAATTCACGATAAAAATGACCAAATTTGCGATTGTGGTTGCATTTTAGAGTAAAATTGGGTAAAATATAAATATTCCAATTTCGAAAGGAGATAAAATTATGAAATTTAATAAAGATATGACAATGGGCGAGATTTTGGAGATTAACCCAGACGCTCGCGCAGTACTCGAGGGCTTCGGTATGCACTGCTGTGGATGCCCTGTTAGCCAGGCAGAAGTTTTGGAGGAGGCATGCGAGGTGCATGGCATCAATGTCGAGGAGGTTTTAGCAGAACTCAACAGCCTCGAAGGTGACGATTGTGGCTGTGGCGACCCAAACTGCCACTGCGGAGATGACTGCACATGCACCCCTGGGGACAACTGCGGTTGTGACTGCGGTCAAGAAGAGAAAAAAGAATAATTTTATAGACCTGTAGCAAATATTTTGGCTACGGGTTTTTTATATTGTATTTTTATGAAATTTTTAAACACAATAGTTTAGTAAGCATTGCCAAAAAAGTTAGGCGAAATAGAAGTTATGTTTTATTGTAAGGGTAATTAATATTTAATGTCGAATTTTTTAATAAATTTGCGCTTTTAGTTGACTTTTATCGAAAGTATTTTATATAATTTAATTAAAATAAATAAAATAGGAGTAAGTATGATTAGTAAACGTATTTCGGTATTTTTGCCAACGCTTCTCATCGCTTTTTGCGCGCTGTTTTTGTGCGCTTGTGGGGAGCAGGAGCGTGAGGCACCCGACCTAACGCGTAGTAACATCGTGGTGGTCGACCGCACTATTACTATAAACGGCTTTGAGGATGCTCTTTATAGTAAGGACAGCGGTGCTACTTGGCAGGAGGAAAATGTCTTTGCTGAGTTAACCTATGGTAGCACTTATGGAATTTGTGTTAAATATCCTCGCACTAGGGAGTACTTGGAGTCGCCCATGTCAAACGTGATTGACATCCAAATTGTAAAGGCTCCCGCTACCACTCCCGTGATTTTGAGTAGTAACGTAATCGTCAGTGGCAACAGGGTGGAGATTACAGGCTTTACTAACGCCCAATACAGTGCCGATGACGGCAAGACTTGGAGCAATAACAACGTGTTCTCAAACCTTTTACCAGGACATACTTATAGTTTCCGCGTGCGCATTATGGAAACTGAAAACACCGCCGCTAGTGCTATTAGTCGCGCATACAACGTAACTATTGAAAAGGCCGAGCAGGATGCTCCGCTACTCGACGGCGACAATGTTGCACTAAACCAAAGTGTCCTAAATATCGTAGTAAATGGCTACGAAAATGCGAATTTACTTTATAGTTGCGATGGGGGACAGACTAGTCAAGCTTCGCGTGTGTTTAGCAACCTAACCCCAGGTCAGACCTACGCAATTTGTATTAAATACCCCGAGACCGACACTCAAAAAGAGTCGCCTTGGTCAAACATCATCTACCGCACTTTTGATAAAATCAGCCAAATCACCCCAGTGCTCTCACCTTCGAACCTTGTGCAAGAGGACCACTCGCTTCGCATCGTCGGTTTTGAGGACAACAACGCAAGCTTCAGTATCGACGGAGGCCTTACTTGGAGCGAGGCAGGGGAGAACGTGTTTACTAACTTGGTAGTTGGTCAGTCGTACCAAGTGCGCGTGAGATTCTTGGAAACCGCCACCCACTACGCTAGTAGCGAGTCCGCAATCTACACCTTCACCATGCAAAAGATTCCACAGACCGCTCCCGTTTTGACATTAAAGAATATCGAGCAGGACGGCACGACCGTTACAATAACGGGCTTTGAAAATGCTGAGTACAGCCTCGACGGCGCGGACAATGGCTGGAGCGACAACAACGTGTTTACTAATTTAACTTATGACCAAACTTATAAATTCTTTGTTAGATTCAAGGCAAGCACTGACTACATCGCTAGTCCCGCTAGCAGTATTGAATATAAAATCATAAAGGCCAGCCAAGACGCGCCCGTCATCGATGTTAGCATGATTTCGCAGGACGGCCACACTCTCACAATCACTCCGTTTGAAAACGCAAGTTACTCAATAAACGGCGGTGAGACTTGGTTGAGTAGCAACGTATTCAGCGACCTAACAATCGGCACGACTTACTCAATTTCCGTAATGTACAACGAAAACGAGAGCCAGTACGCGAGCGAAATGTCTAATATCGTCGAGTTTACTTTGAGCAAACTCGAGCGCGTGGCACCGACCCTAACACTTGAAAACATTTCCCAAAGTGAGCAGAGCCTAACGATTAGTGGCTTTAATAGTGGCGAGGTAATGTACAGTATCGACGGTGGCGCAAATTGGAGCGAAAACAACGTATTTACTGGCCTTGCGCTCGATGCTGATTACATGGTAACTGTTAAGTATGTCGAAAATGACGAGTATCTCGAAAGCCCGAGTTCCGTACCCGTAACATTTAGGATGAACAAACTCGCACAAACCGTGCCAGAGTTGACACTCGACAACATTGTCCAAGACGAGTACGACATCACAATTGCTGGCTTTGAGGACAATGCTACAACCGTGCAGTATAAACTTGACGAGGGCGAGTGGCAGGAGAGCAACCAGTTTACAGGCCTTACCCTAGGGCAGAGTTACACCGTGTATGTGAAGTTCCTAGGCAACGAGGTTTACCTTGACAGCGAAGAGGCACAAATCGAGTTTACAATGGCAAAATTCACTCAAACCGCTCCAGTACTAGTTGAGGGTGATGTAACTCAAGACGGACAGACCTTGACAATCAAGACCTTTGAGAACGCAAGTTACTCGATAAATAATGGCGATTCTTGGCAAGCCGAACCCGTGTTTGAGGGCTTGACTTTGGGGACTGAGTACCAAGTAGTCGTAAAGTTTAACGAAACCGAAATTTATGCCGAGAGCCTCTCAAATGTAATCGTATTTACCATGGAGAAGCTAGACCGCACAGCACCCGAGTTAACCCAAGAGAGCAACATCTCGCTTGTTGACAACGTGCTGACAGTCATAGGCTTTGAGGGCGAGGAGGTAAGTTACCGCTTTAATGAGGACGGCGAGTGGTCGAGCACGAACACCTACACCTTTGAGGGTAGCGGAATGGTAAACGTGTATGTTAAATACAACGAAACCGAAATTTACAAGGAATCTATCTCCGAACCTTTGAGTGTTATTTACACCGCTCTCGAAGAGCCGACTTATCCAATTTCAGCGAGCACAGGTGGAAAAGTGGAAATCACTAACGACGAGGGTGACACAGTTACCGCAGTTGCTACCGCTGACGAAAACTACGAGTTTGTAGAATGGCAGAACGCCGAAGGTTCGCAGATTGAAACCAGCACCACTCTAACAATTGCAAAGGCCGACCTCGAAGGTTAAACCATTACTGCAATTTTTAGAGAAATTACTCCCGAGCCCACCGAGCCAGAGGAGCCAACAGTTAAGTAAAAATAAACTATTTAGAAAAAACAAATATATGCTAATTAATTAAAAAACAGTTTAGTATAAAATAATGTCTACTTACTAAAAACTACTATTTAGCAAAAACTACTTTCTAATAAAAAATCACAGGTTGCCTGTGATTTTTTAATACCAGTATTTTGATTTTTAATATATCTTGTAAATATAAAAACTAACGTATTCTATTTATATTATTATAAGTATAGTTACTTATACCGAAAAGGATGCCCTTTGTGCGTTTGAGAAGGCCATCCACCCTTGAATAATGATAAAATAAGTCCTAAAAATAGCCCGAATATACAGTAAAATAAAATCTTTAGAATTTTCATAATTCACCTACTATAAAGCATTAATCATATAGGGGATGCTGTCCATTGCATTATTGATGTAATTAAGTGTGACTAGATAAACAACTACACCTATTATAATGCTTAGCACAATTGTAATACCAAATGTCCATCCCCAGCCTTTCAAAAATGAACGCTTATCATCCTCATCATCCTTGTATATTAATAAGCCGATTATTAATCCTATTATACCCAAGAAAAAAGCACAGACAAATCCTATACCCGCTTTTGAGTCTCCAGAACTAGAACGTTTTCGGGTACTCTTGCCATTTCTTTCGTATTCATAAATTTTTTGTCTTAGTTCTCTAATCTCGGCATCCTTGTCAGTCTCATACCGTGAACTACTCGAATAGTTGTATTTTGGCGTGTAATTGTTAAGTTGTATTTGCGTTGAATTTTGTCTTTCTTTTTCTTTATCGGCATTGTAGGCAGCTAGCAATCTTTTGTATTCATCATCATCCATAATAATTTCCCCTTTATTTTTTATAATTATATTCTTACAATAGTAAGAAGTCAAGTATTTTTCTCACATTTGTAAGATAATAATAATATGGAAAATAAATTTGCAGAAACTCTTAAATCATTAAGATTAGAAAAGGGAATAGGGCAAGTGGAACTTGCAAAGAAAATCGGCGTTAGCAAGGCTGTTATTAGTTTGTGGGAAAATGGTTTGCGTGAGCCAGGTATGAGTTCGCTTATAGCCTTAGCGCGCTTTTTTGGAGTTACTATTGATTATCTAACTGGGTTAGAAGATTATTAGCATTAGCAAAACTATTTAGTTATTTTGCAAGGTAATTCTAAATTTTGGAAAATACCCAAATTGTGTTAAGACTATACGAAATATAAAGAAAATTCTTTCATTTATGAGAGGCTTTTTCTTATTTAAAAATTTTAAACTTAAATACCTTATAATAAATATAAACATTTTTTAATTATCAAGTTTAATTTTATTCAAAATGGCGAAAGGTCTCAATTTATTTAAAATTTGCTATTTTTTTAAAAAATATTTAATAAACTAAAATAAAAATTGCAAAAACCTATTGACTAATTAAAGTTAAATATATAATATAGTACCACGAGGTTTTTTATGAAAAAATATACTTACGAAATTCGCAATGTAGACTGCGCGCAGTGTGCAAAGCATCTCGAAACGGCCATTGCACGCATTCGAGGCTTTGAGAACGTAAACTACAATTTTGCGACCATGAAACTGACATTTGAAACGGAACGCACGGATGACTTTTTCCCCGAACTCCGTCGCGCTGTATATAATAGTGAGCCCGATGCTGTAATTGTCGGCGAGAACGCAAAGGCGACCACGCACCGCCGTTTTTTCACTATTGATTTAATCATTTTTGCGCTCGGCGTAGTGATTGGCTTTATCGGCCTGTTTGTGCCTATGCCAGTCGTGGCTAGCCTAATTCTAATCGGCATCGGTATGTGTTTGTTACTGTACAAGACCGCTTACAAGGCCTGCGTGCAACTCTTTAAAAATCACACAATCGGCGAAAATTTTCTAATCACAATTGCCGTGCTCGGGACATTCGGCCTGGGACTCTTTAACACTATCGTTACCGAGGGTGGCGCAGGCGTCGGCGAGGGAATCGACGAGTGCTTGATGGTCATAATTCTATACAACATAGGCAAGATGCTCGAGGCTAGCGTGCTGGCGAGTTCGAGAAAGAGCATCACTGGGCTTATGGAAATTCAGCCCGATTTTGCAATGCTCGTTCACGGCGACCACGAGCACAAGGTTCACCCGCAGGACGTCGCTCTTGGGAGCATCATCAAGGTTCGTCCAGGTGAGCGTGTGCCACTCGACGGGGTTGTAAAAAAGGGCAGTGCTAGCGTTGACACCAGCCACATTACTGGCGAGAGCCTGCCTATTAGCATGCGCGAAGGCACAAAAATTTCCTCTGGTACAATTGTACTCGACGGCGTTTTGGAGATTGAAACTACTAGCATTTATAAGGAAAGTGCCGTTGCCCGCATTATGAATCTAATTGATAACGCAGGCGATAAAAAGAGCAAGACCGAAACGTTTATTAATAAGTTTGCCAAGTGGTATACCTTGGCAGTAATCGCGCTCGCGGTAATTGTGTTCTTTGTCTTTTTGATTGCGGGCCTGCCGATTACCGATGGTATTTACTATGCACTAATCTTACTATTTATTTCGTGTCCGTGTGCCTTTGCGATATCGGTGCCCTTAGCGTATTTTAGCGCACTCGGTCGCGCCAGCAAAAACGGAATTTTAATAAAAGGCAGTAATTATCTCGATGTTACCGCCAAACTGAAAAAAGTGATTTTTGACAAAACGGGCACGCTGACAACGGGGCAGTTTGTGGTAAAGGACATAATCTCCCTTGACCCCAAATACTCGACCCAAGACATTTTAAAATTCGCAGTATTGGGTGAGCAAAACTCTATTCACCCAATCGCGCGCGCAATTCAGCACCGTGGCCACAAAATCAAACTCGAACCCGTCGAGAACTTTGTCGAGGACAGTGGCGCAGGCGTTAGTTACACATATCACGGTGATGCTGTGTTTGTGGGCAATATCTCGCGCGAGTCGACCGACGAACTTACCAGCATTTTGGTAATGATAAATGAGCAGACCGTCGGGAAAATTCTGCTTGCCGACTCGTTAAAGAGCAATTCCGTGGCATTATGCGAGTACTTGCGCGCAAACAACATCGAGCTCGCTATGCTCAGCGGTGATAACGCAAAGGTAACCCAGCATGTCGCTAGCACCTTGGGTATCCAGGAATTTAAGTCGGGGCTAACACCCGAGCAAAAGTACGCCCTTTTAGAAGAGGACCTGAAGCAAGAAAAGGCAGGGGAGTACATTGCCTTTGTTGGCGACGGAATAAACGATGCGCCCAGCCTTTCGCGGGCGGACCTGGGTATCAGTATGGGCCTTGCTGGTAGTCCTGCGACAGTTGAGGCGAGCGACATCGTTGTTGTCGACGACGACCCAGGAAAAATCCACGACCTTCACAAACTCTCAAAATTTACCCGCAGTATTGTTTGGCAAAACATCATCTTTGCACTGGTTACAAAAATCGTGGTCATCGTGCTCGAATTTTGCGGAGTAATTACCGAAGGTATGCTGTTTGCAGTCTTTGCTGACGTCGGCGTAACCTTGCTAGCAATACTCAACTCGCTTCGAATTTTAAAATACAATTTTGGGAAAAAGCGCACAAAACCCGCTCCCGAAATCAAGGAATAAGCAAAATATAATTTACACTGAAATACCAGCATTTTAAAACAATTGATTTGATTTTTTATAGTATTGTTGCGAATGCGTGTATTATTTAATCTAAAATTATAAACGTTCTTTTATTTAACTGCAACAAACTAATCTAATAACGTAGAAATAATAAAAGGCGTATTTATTTGAATTTAATAGTACAAAAAAACACGGAATTTGAGTGATGTCGTTCCGTGTTTTTTATTATTCGTTTTCGGGCAGGTCATCAAGCGGGGCGCCACAGCTGGCGCACTTGATTTCGTTCCCGCCGTTCTTGTGCCCACAATACTTGCAGACCTTTTCCTGCATTCCGTTAATTTCCATGCGAATTTTTTGCTTTTCAAGTTCCGTGCGCAGAATGTTGAGTTCAGGGTCGAAAATGACCTCCTCCTTAGGCTCCGTGATTCCTTGATTTCTCGACATGATTTTGTCCAGCATTTTTGTTATATTGTTTAAGGTGTCTAGTGCAATGCGGTAGCGCATTCTGTCCTTGTTGATTTTGCGGTCAAAAAATACAAGTTTTTCGGGGTCCTCGTAACTTTTTAGGTTAACCTCAATAATTAGTCTAAAACAGTAGTCGATATCCTCTGAATTTACGATTTCATAACTCTCGATTTCACTAAACTTTCGAATTTTACTGATTTGCGTCTTGTTCGCGTGCACCCATAACTGCTTGTTTGTATCAAGGTATAGGAAACGCTTTTTACGTTTGTTGAGTATAAACAATTTGGTCGGCTCAAAGTCCGCAATCACAAATTTTGCGACCACGATTTTCATAATGCAGTTTGATGCAAGTTTGAAAAAAATTAGAGCGATAATCAGTAGGGCAATCGGCACCACGCAAAAGGCGATTATAAAAGGTATGGTAACCTCCTCCAAAACAACAAAGGCAAGCACCAATACCGCTGCCACACTCAACACGCACAAAATGCTAAATACAATTCCAAACGCATTATAGACCTTTTTGCGCTTTTCCAATTCCGCTAGATTTTTTGTAATATCCATCTTTCTTTCCTTGTTTTTCTTTCATTATACCATTTTGTAAATTTCCAAGCAACTAAATTAAAGTCAAATTGCGATAACTATTAAACAATATTTATTTTTTGTCTAATTAAGCCACCATTCGTAATTTTATTATTTGTCTAATAAAACCGCGTCTTTTTTTTTCTAAAACCACCCTCAATTTTAATTTTTTTGCCAAAAATTCAACTATTATTTTTCTATATTGATAAAATTTCTCTTATTATTTAATAATTCATTCCTTTTTCTTCAATTATTAAATTAAAGTTTTTCTACCGCATAAAAGCCCTTTTAAAAGGTACTACTCTTCGCAAAATTGCTTGCATAGTATTAGAGTTTATGCAAAACAAAAAAGCATCCAGCGCACCGATGCTTTTTTAAAAAGGAAAGTTTTATGGAATTGTATTTTTGGTAGGGTAGAGTAAGAGGTTTAAATTAAAAGGTTGGTTTTTTAAAAATATTGCTGTTTTGAATTGCTAAAATAGGAGTTTTATTAAGTTTTTCAGACTTGTTTGTGATTATTTCGGAGTTATAAATAATCATGTTTTGGCAACGCGCCAAAGTGGAGTTTGCAGATATATCGATCGTGGTATCCAAAATGTTTATGTTATTTTTAATGTTAAGCGCGTGGTTGTTTAGACCCGTAACAACCAAGGTGCCCTTTCCTGTGATTGTTAGGTTGCCGTTGCTACAAATTGTAGCACCACAGGCATTGTCTAGACTATCCACAATGTAATTTTCCGTACCCTCGCACGAGAATAAAGTGTACTCGCCGTTGCCTAAAAAGTTGATTCCAGCCCCAGAATTGCTGATAATCTGCGCATTGTTGAGTATAATTTCCACACATTCATCCGTGTCGACGCGTATATTGCCCTCGAACGCGCCGTATAACTCGTATGCGCCACCGCTTTTTAGAGTGAGGGTGGTGTTGTCGAAGTCGATTGAATCATCCTCGCGTATGTCGGCAAGGTTGATTCGCTTGGGTTTTGAGAAAGTGCGCTGATTTTCCAAAGCTACACAAGTCGAATCAAGGTCTGTATAGCCGACCATATGTACACGGTTAGTCAACGGTAGTATTAAAAGAAGGTTGTATTTGAAATTGATCACTCCCTTTTCCAAAAATACGACCTTATTTTATGGCTTAATTGTGAAATGAATGTGAAAAACAAATATATTTTCAAAAAATTTTAAAATTTTTTTATTTTTTTCTTTTTTGGGGAGTAAAATGGGTGCAAGAGACGAAATTTATGCGACAACATGGGCAAGATAGACGGAAATTATATGAAAACAGCATTTTTATTTTGAAAATCGGCCAAATTTTGTTATAATATTAACAAGCGAGGTGATAAATATGCCGAGAATTACAAAACCGAGTAAACTTTTAGACAATGAGGGCAACCTTTTAACTGCTGGCTGGGCTACCGAAATGCTGTTCGAATACAACCGCAACGAAATCAAGGCAAACGGCTGGCGGATAAAGGAATGGGACTACTATCTAATATATAATGAAAAGTTTGGTGTCGCGCTCACTATCGATGACAACAGTTACATGGGGCTGGTGTCGGCGAGCGTGCTCGATTTTACCAAGCCCACGCAAACGACAGTTAGCCCGATGTTTTGGTTCCCTTGGGGAGGCTTAAATTTCCCCTCTACTAGCAAGACTGGGGACATAAAGTACCGCAACAAGCGCGTCGATTTCCAATTCATCAACCACGAGGGCAAGCGCAAACTGCACGCCGAAATCAAAAATTTTATTGACGACAAGGACTTTATCTGCGAGTTCGAACTTACCGAGGAGCCTCCCGAAAGCATGGTTATCGCCACGCCTTTTGATAACCCCAAATACTTTTATTTAAATCAAAAGATTGTGGGGTTTAGGGCAAAGGGCTTCTGCCAGGTCGGCGAGGAGAACATTAACTTTGACCCTAAAAATACCTTCGCCATTCTCGATTGGGGGCGCGGTGTGTGGCCCTATAAAAATACATGGTATTGGAGCAGTGCGGTAGGCGAGCAGGACGGAAATGTCGTCGGCTTTAACTTGGGTTACGGCTTTGGCAACACCGAAAAGGCCACCGAAAATATGATTTTTTACAACGGAATCGCAAACAAACTCGACGATGTGAAGTTTAAAATTCCCACAAAGGAAGATAAACTCAATTTTATGGGCGAGTGGCAGTTTACCTCGAGCGATAACCGCGTAAACCTCACTTTTACACCCGTGCTCGACCGCCACGCGTTTAGCACAGCCTTGGTGATCAGTAGCGACCAGCACCAAGTTTTCGGCAAATTCAACGGCACCCTTATTCTAGACAACGGCCAAGTCCTCAAAATCACCGACCTCTTTGGCTTCGCCGAAAAAGTCGACAACCGCTGGTAGAGTTGAATGTTTTATTAATATTACAAAAGTATGTTTAAAATATAGTGACTTATTTAAAATAGAAATAAAAACTACCTGCAAATTTTGCAGGTAGTTTATGTTATTGGGAGTCCTCACTATTGGGTGCATCACCATCCAAATTGCTTTGAGAAGAGGTAGAAGTTTTTGGCTCGGTTGAAGAACTTTCGCTGTCAGCAATTTTTCGGTCGTTAGTATTGGCTGATTGCTCAATGCTAGTAGCCTTGTTCTTTTTGCGCTTCTTTTCCTTGCGCGCCTTTTTGTTCTTCTCGTGGTGGTGGGCAAGCGCATCGTAGGTGCTAATATCGAAGATGTTAAACTCTTCTTCCTTTTGCTCGGGCTCTGGTTCTACGCGCTCAGGCAGTGGGGCAGGGTTAAAGGGTCTCTTTACCTCGTCATTGCGCATACGCACCTCAATTTGCTCGTATGCTTGCATAATGCCGTTTTTCTTAAACTCGTTGTACACGTTTTCCATTATATAGTAGTAAATTTCCCAGTAAGGTGCTGAGGACCAACAACTTAAAAACAGGGTCATGTTCGAGTCTTTAAAGTATTTTAGGTTTACTGATGGTGCAGGGTCTAGTTTGATTTTTCCATTGCTGTGGCAAACATCGAGAATGATTTTCTTTGCCTTGTCAAGGTCGGTCTCGTACGCCACATTAAACTCCATCTCTAGGCATCGACTGCCTTGGGTCGAGTAGTTGACAATGTCCCCGCCGGTAATCAGCGAGTTCGGGAAAGTTACAGTCTTGTTATCAGTCGTGATAATTTGCGTAAACATAATTTTCACATTTGCAACAGTGCCTTCTTCGCCGTCAATTTTTACGTAGTCGCCTTGCTTTATAATCTTGTTTGAAATTAAAATCATTCCACTAGCCACATTTGACAGGCTGTCCTTTAACGATAGTGCGATTGCAGCACCAGCGGTCGCTAGCACGGTTACCAGCCCAGTAATCGGTATGCCGAACATCTGCAACACCGCAAAGATTAACACAGCATACAGTAGCACTTTCACCACAGAGCGAACAAAACCTTGTGTAATGCGCTCCATTTTGGTTTTTTCGAGTGTTTTTTTCACAATTTTGTTGATAATTTTGATTAGAATTAGGCCGATAATTAGCACAAGTATTGCATAGACAATTTGCAAGCCACTGGTTCTAAAGAATTCAACGATTGTGTTCCAAATATCATCCCAGGTCATAATTTTCTCCTTTGTGAATTTTAAATATTATATACCTTTTAGACATAAAATTCAATAGTTTTGTGGCATTTTATTCCAGGTAACCCAAATTTGTACAAATTAATTTTTTTGTCTAAAAATACGCGAATAATTTTTTTATATATATAAATTTTATTTTCATTATATAAATAAAAAATTTTTTATTTCATATTTTTTTAAATTTAAATTATTTTTTCTTAATATTTTTAATAAAATTTGAGTTATTTAATATAGTTAATTTTAATCAAAACGAAGGTCAACTACATTTCCAAAATTCCCGCAATTTTTTTCGCGTTTTGTGCTTGCGTACATCGTAAAGTAGCATTGCGAAATCTGTGTGCGTTTTATAAAATATTGATGACCATTTTGCGCGGTTAAGACAAGATTTTCACTAAATTTACATTGTGCGCAGTCGTTATTAAATAGTGTTTTAAAGGGGCAGTGAGCAAAATGCATGAGTGCTACATGTCCTTTGGTAAAGTGGTAGCGGGTGGGTGAGTTGTCTATAATTTCTTGACTAAAAATCACCGCATCAACACCTAGTTTTTTTAGTTCCAATTCATCTAAAATATTGTATACATTCATACTAGTGCCTGCAATTATTTTATGCCCAGAATCTATAAAATTTAGACCCGAAATATTGTTAATAATTAGCGTAATTTCTGGCGGTAAATTTTTGAGAATATTACTTAAAATTTCGTAGTCTTTTCCATTCGAAATTACAGGTAAAATTAATGCTAAATTTTTGTAATTTTTTCGCAACTTTTTTAGCGCATTTTCAATCAAATCTAATTGATACACAGTAGGGAAAAGTGCCACTAATTCTTCTTGATTTTTAACGCTAACAATAAAATCATTGTCCCGCGTAGCCTGAGACGAAGAATCTATTCTTATTTTTTCAAGTGAATTTTCATCAACAATATAAATATTGTTTGTAATTTCAGTACTATGCAAATTCTCTAAACTGTTCAAAAAGTGTTGCATAGTACTGTATTTTTGCTGATTAAATGCACTTTTTATGCGTTTTTCATGTAAATTTATTAAATCTTGCTGTAATTTACTAATTGCCTCACGTCGCGCTTCATTAATTATCGATTTTGGAATAAACACATTTTCAGCATCAATTTCGGCCTTATTAAGTGTAAAATTTGTGTCATTTAATTTGCTAATTTGCGATAAAATTTCCGCCTCATTCGTGGGTGCATTTTTTGCTCTTTCACACATAAAATTTGAAACAAATTTTCCAGTAATTTTTTCGTTATTTCTAGTTGTAAAAAATTCAATTTCGAGTGGCTGATTTTCGTGTGCAATTACGTGCGCATTTACGGTTATTTTTCGTTGATTTTTTAATAAATTATTTTCATTTTCACTATCTAGTGTTAAATAAACTTCGAGCCCTGATTTTAGTCGATTTTTTGTGTAAATTATGTAGCGGTTATTTCCCAAATTTTCCACATTACCAACACCAAGACTGGCACATTCATTTTCATTATTATCTAAAAATTTAAGTCCGTCGCCAGAGTGCACGGGGTGTTCACATTTTAGCCACACGCGGTAGAGGTCCTTAAATTTTTCAACGCGCTCGACAGTGCCAACTTTTACTCCCAAGTGATTTTGAATTTTGGGGTTAATCACATCATTTGGTACGCCATTATCTAAGTACGCGCGCGTGTTGAAGTCGCCACGCGAAAAAACTTTTTTAAGCGCATATTTTTCGGTATTTATATCAATTTTTTCAGTATTTTCGAGTGCATCGACGGCATGCCGAAAACTTTTTACACTTTGTGCCACATAACCAGCGCGCCTGAGCCTGCCTTCAATTTTGAGGCTATCAACCCCAGCCTCTTTTAATTCGGCTAAATTTTCAAGTAAACTTAGGTCGCGAGGAGACAGGAGGTAGCCCTCTCCCAAAACCTTATTATTGATTGAAGCGGTGTAGGGGAGTCTGCACGGTTGCATACATTCGCCCCTGTTGCCACTTTTGTGAAATTCGTGCGCACTCAAATAGCAGTTCCCACTGTACGACACGCAAAGTGCCCCTTGCACAAAATACTCAATTTCGAGCCCTGTTTCGCGCTTAATGGCTTTGATGTCCTCAAGCTTCGTCTCGCGCGCAAGCACAACTCGTGCAAAACCAAGTTTTTTCGCAATCTTCGCTCCCGCCACATTGTTGATACCCATTTGTGTGCTCGCATGCAACTCAACATCGTTAAACGCCTCGCGCAGTATCTTTGCTACTGCCAAATCTTGAATTATAAAGGCATCTGCGCGCGCCTCTACGCACTTTTTCGCAAACTCCAAAAACGCAGGAATTTCAGCGTCTTTCAGCAAAGTATTGGTAGTTATATACACTTTTACGCCGAAAGTGTGCGCAATTTCGATGTATTTACGTATATTTTCAGTCGTGAAAAACGTAGATTTTGCACGCGCGTTGAAGTTTCCAAGCCCGAGATATATCGCATCAGCACCATTATTTATCGCGGCGAAAAAACTTTTCTCATCGCCACATGGAGCTAAAATTTCCATAAAAATCTCCTTTTTATCAATTTTTTTGGTATTTTTTTATAATTTTTCGTGTTTTTATATTAATTTAAGCTTTTAGGTTGTCGATTGTCTATATTAATTAATAAAAAAAGCCACTTATCTATATGGGTTGATTTCGTGGCTCTTTTCAATTGATTGAAGATTGTTCGCAATAATTTGTTGTTGCACCTCATATTTGTTAGCTTCATTATTTCGATACTCTACTAGTTTGTCGTATTCCTCGTCAAATTCCTGCATCTGCTTTTTGGAACGCAAAGCGCACACACCGCACACACCCGTAAAAACACCATAAAGAGCAATCATAGGTAATGCGGTTTGTGGGGTGTGAGTAACAAGTGAAATTACCGAAGAGCCTAGCGTAAGTGCGGAAGCACCAGCCCATGCGGATAACCACCTAGAATAAGTTAGGCAGTATTCCACCCAGTCCCCGCGGTTTTGCCCTATTTGGTCATTGACGCTATTAATGTTGTCGGTGATGTTATCAAGGGTCATGTCGTCCACAATCTTTTTCTTGCCATTCACATCGACAATGTGGTGGTAGTTAGCAGGGCTTTCGTCATCGCTGTGGTCTGCACCACCACCAAGTGCTGACATTTTCTTAAAAAAATCCATAATTCTCCATCCTTTTATCGCCTATATTATATCATTTCTAGTTGTGTTTGTCAATACTATGCATTTTTTATATTTTTTAGCAAAAAGTAGATAAATTTCTATTTTTTTAATTAATTTTTAGTACTATGCAACGATTTTTAGAGTACTATGCAATGTTTTACTAGAAAATACTTAATAGTTAATTAGAAACTATTTTTCAATTCACTCTTTACACGGACGCCTTTTTATGCTAAAATAGTACACACAACACAAAAGGGGAATATTATGGACAAAGGACAATTTTTTTATCATAACTTGAATTTCGACGAGTACAAAGAGTTTATAGACGGCAAGTGGACATCGCTTGGCTTAAAGGACCAGTGTATTCGCGAGTTCCGCACTGAGTTACTCTCTATAGACGAATTTCAGGAAAGTGATTTGATTAGCCGTGCGCTTTGGACGCGCGACAATCGAAAGTTTATGGAGTTGATCAACCTAGGTCTGCCACTTAATTACGCATACTTTGAGGAGTACTCGGCAAATAAGTTAAAGCGTCGTGAGTACTTGCCGAGTTTTTTGCATCAAGCAATCGAAAAGGGCGATGTCGAGCGCGTGCAGTTGCTACTTTCGGCTGGGGCAAAACCTACAATTGACGCCTTGGACCCGTTTAATGATACTTTTCAGTATTGTATTTTTGCGAAAAAGCCTGACCCGAGAATCTTTGCATCAGTCCTAAGCTACATTGACGAGCCAATCGATAGCCACTGGGCCTTCGATATTTTGACCTTGATGAGATTGAGGAACTATAAGTTTGCCGAACCATTCATGGCACTTTTAATGGAAAAGTTGGAGGCGCAAGGGGTCGACCCTAAAATTTACGCAAAGGAAAATAATCACAAGTACCTTCTGCATTTTAAGAAAGGAGAACTAGATTCGGTCGAGCACAATTTTATTCGCAATTTAATGAACGAGGCTGAAGTAGTACACAAAATTTCATAATTTTACAAAAATTCGCTTTTTTATACGTCACACTATTCATAAAAATGTTTATGTATAGGTTTTTTGTGGCGTATTTTTTTATGTTTCGTAATTTTTTTCTTAAAAATTATTGACAAAAGCCCGCCAAAGTTATATACTAAATAAGTACTCTTAAAAAAGTGCATTCGCGCAAACATTAGAGCATGGTTTACAACATTCAACTATAAAAGTAATCTATGCGCCATTAGCTCAATTGGATAGAGCGTTGGTCTACGGAACCAAAGGTTAGGAGTTCGAGCCTCTTATGGCGCACCAATACAGGATTATACGAACTTAATTGATAAATTTTATTTCTTCAAAGGTGGTTTTGCTATCACTTTTAGATTAGAAGATAATGAAATGTATCAAAATAAAAGCAAATTAAAATCGTGTAATACAATAACAAAAAGCAGTAATTAATTTTACTGCTTTTTGTTCGTGTTAAAATAAGCCCATAATCGCCCATTATGCCATATTGTTATTATTTATATCCCCGTCGCCTAATTGTGCCTTTAAGCACTGTCAAAAGGTTCGGTCAAGGTGGAGTTTGCTTTAGCAAAACTACCTTGATGGGTTCTTGCAGTTGCAGTGCTACTTACTAAATGCCGACGGGGATATAATAACAAGTGTCAATTCTACCACCAAACAATTTATATCTTCAGAGCTTGCCTCCCCCTTGTGTAAGGGGGGCGGGAGGAGGATAGAATAAATAGAATGTTATATTGACGGGGGTGGGTTTTAAAATAACAATAATTATATTTCTACCACTTTTAAATATAAATAAGTCCTTATGGTCGTCGTTAGTAAACTTTAACAATTTTTCCAGTTATTGTTTTATTTCCTATACTATAAGAATATTCTTCGCCCTCAAATTTATCTAATAGAGCCTGTGCTAGAGGTGTATCCTCTGCGATAGTATTTTCTTTGATGTTTGCTTTACAAATACGAATTCTATCATAATTTTGTTGATTAAATATTGCTGGATTTCCATTAGGCTTAGCAATATATTCATATTCTATTGCTAATATTCTAATTTTCCAAACTCCCTCAATATCTGGGTGTGTTATTTCAATATCTTTATTTATAAATACTTTTTTCTTTAACTTTGCTAAATGTTCTTTTTCTTGTTTGTACTTTTCTTTATTTCGTTCTTTATACTTTTTGGCGATTAACCCTTTTGCAAGCCACTCATTATATATACTTTCAGTTAGCCAACCACAAACAAAAGTATCTTCTTTTTTAGGTTTATATTTTTTTGAATATTCTTTTGTTATGTGTTCGTATTCATCAATAACATTGTGATTTTTTAAAATTTCTTTAATGTCTTTAATATATAATAAATATTTTTGTGATAACGCATAATAAGTAAAACCATTTAAAAAATCTTCAATAATATTTTTGTTTTCTTCGGTAATTGGTTTACTAACTTTAGCTTGTTTTAATAGTTCTTTGGCAGGTTTATGTTTTAATGTTTCATTAATAGAAACAAATTTTGATTGATACATTGGTATTGGTAAGTCTTGGGTATATAAGAAATCTTTAGCATTTTGAATTTTATAATCACAACCTGTCAATCTATAGTTTGAGCAACCATAAAAATTATACTCTTTATAGAAAATCATTTCTGCACCACATTTTTGACATAGTGCCTTATTAGTTGCTATATATTGACTTTGATTGTTTATCAATTCATTAACAAAAGAAGATAAATGCCCATTTAATGCAATAATTAAAACTTCATTTCTTGTTCTTGTTAGAGCGACATAAAACAATCTTCGGTCTTCTGCATAGTCCATATTGTCAGGTTGAGTTAAAACGTGTTTTAATTCTTCTTCATCGCCTTTTGTATCGGGTAGCCCTCGAACTCCCTCTCTTACATTCCACAATACTACTGCATCTGCCTCAAGCCCTTTGCTTTTGTGTATTGTCATACAAGTTAATTTTAAACTTTTATATTCCAACACATTTATATCATAATTTGACTGGTCTTTTTTAAATAAGTTTGGCATCGCATAAGGTAAAGCCTCAAATATCTCAATATCAAAATTATTTCTTCCAAGTATCAAAATATCTTTGTAGTTTTTGGTTATAGCAATATCTAAAAACTTAATAATTTTTTTAATTCTTGCATCGTCTTTTATCAGTATTAGTTTTGGAGATTTTTTAATATTCTTTTTATCTTGTTCAGATAAGTTTACTATTGTTTTAAATTCCGAATATTCTACATAATCAACAAGTATTGGTTTTGAAATATGTTTATTAGAGGTAAGTTGTTTCTTTATTTGTGCATTGTTCTTTTGTATAAAATAACTACTTGCATTTATTAATTCTTGTGAGTTTCTATAAGTTGTTTCTATTTTTAGTAATTCGCTAAAATTAATATACTTTTCAAAACTAGTAAATAAATTTGTATCACTTCCCGCAAATCTATAAATAGATTGCCAGTCATCGCCAACACACAATAATTTGCAATCATATATTCGGATTAACTGGTTTAAAAGGTCCACTTTGTTTTTAGACACGTCTTGATATTCATCAACAATTACATATTTGTATTTGTTTTGTTGTGATTTATATCGTGATAATTTACGATTTGCTTTATTAATAATGTCTTCAAAATCTAGGATATTGTTTTCTTTTAAATGCTTTTGATATAACAAATATATTTTCTCAACCATGTTTATAAAGTTGCTTCTATCATTAAATGTTTGAAATTTATCGGCTGTGTAATTATTGTTTTTAAACAATTTAATGAAAGTTTGAAAGTTTTTAATTTTGCTATGAATAAAATCTATTTCTTTTAACTGCTCAGTATTGTTTAGTATTTCTTGAATATCAATATTTACATTAATGCTGTATTTCTTTAAATTTTCTAATAGCTTTTTAATAAGGGCTTTGCCATAATTAGAATATGAGCAAATTAAATTTGTCTTATATTTTCTGTGAGCCTTTATTTTATCTCGCATTTGCTTTTTATATTTTACTCTTTTATCTTTGTCTTGAAACCAATTAGGATTTGCAAAATGCTCAATATAAATATTAAATTCTGGCAAGTAAAAATCAGGTTTATATGTTTTTAGCCACTCGTGTTTTTTGTCTATTTCTAAATCAGTTTGATAAAAACTTTCATACTCGTATTTGATACCCAACAAATAAAGCACATTTGCAATAGTTCTTTCATATGAACTTTTAACTTTTTCTTTGTTAAATGTTGTTAATGTATCGCCTATATCTATATGTTCTAAATCTTTTAAAAATTTTAGTTCACTATTTCTATCTAATAATTCTTTGATTTCAACATTGTGTTTTTCCTGCTCACTTTGTTCTTTTAAATATTTTACATACTCGCATTCTAATTCTTCTAAAAACATAGCTTGAAATTCAAAATCGTTATTTACTAAATCTTTAAAAATTTCACCAATAATTCTATTAGCATAATTTTCATCAGCAATCTTTAATTTTTCATCAATTACATTTAGGGCGAACTTGTGAAATGTTTGAGCTGAGATATTTGCATTGCTTATCTTTTTTAGTCTTTCAGATAATTCATCACAAGCCTTATTTGTAAATGATATTAAAAGCACTTCATTAGCATTTATTCCTTTACTGAGTAAATACTTAACTTTTCCACAAATGGTTAAAGTTTTACCAGTTCCTGCTCCTGCAACAACTAAGGTTGCATTTTGATTTCTAACACAAACGGTCTTTTGTTGTTCATCAAGTGATTTATTGTCTATGTTTGAAAACAATTCTAAATACTTATTTTTTTCATCTTTTACAAATTGCTCATTATGTTTATTAATTTCATCTTCTAAATTTTGATAAGTTAACATAAAGTCATCAATAATGTCATTGTGAAAAATGTTAAATAGTCTATAAGCAAAAGCATAACTCTTGTGTAGGTTATATATGGTTTTCTTATCTATAAATTCACCTTTATTCAGTAGGCAATTAAATTTGACTAGAAAAAGATTTGCAGACATTGATTTCATCAAATAACAAATACCTGCAAAAAGTAAAAATATAAATACACAACCGACTATAATTCCAAATATTATAAATTCTAACATATAGTGTATTATAATATAAAAGGTTGATTTTTGCAAGAATATTTAATATCACTAAACATTTTATTTAATAATGCTAAATTTGGTATTGTGTCATAAATATATCTTAATTCTGATTACTGATAAAATTTATAGTATGAAAGGAGTTGTATGTTTATGGATTTAAAACAAATTGTTGAGCGTATTGGCATTATAAGAACAAGAGCAAATCTTTCGGCTCGTGCATTAAGTTTGGCTATTGGTAAAAATGCTAGTTATATACATTTATTAGAAAGCAATAAAACTACTTTTGAGCTATCTTTATCAGTATTGCTTGATATTATTAAGGCTTGTGGCTCTACTCCTGCAGAGTTCTTTTCAGAAGATATAAATCAATATAAGTTAGATAAGCAAACATTAGATTTTCTAAAAACATTATCACCATACCAAAAAGAAGCAATTATGAATTTATATAAAAAGTGAGATTGTCAAAATCTCACTTTTTTCTTTAAATTTTATGGGTATAGTTAAGTATAGTGTAAGTATAGTATTTTATACTTATTTTATTCTTATATATACTTATTTTTTAAAGAGCTATATATAGAAGTATTAAATTTATAGTTGTTTATAAAAAAACTTGCATTTTAAGATAAAAAACAAATAAGACTAATAATTTCTAGAACCAACGAATGCTTCTTGGTTTATTTATGTTATTGTATTCTTCTGGAATTGTTTCATTTCTTTCAATTTTAAGTTCTAAATTGTATATACCATTATCAATTTTATGCAAATTAGCTCTAATATAATCTTGAGGTCTGAGCCTACTTTTGAAATTGTGAGGGAATGGGACTCTAACTTGACACCCATTATAGCCAGCTCTTTGTATTTGTCTTTTGTGTGTTTCATAATTACTTATATATATTGGTTCAAATGTCAAAAATAAATTCCCATCTACAAGTGAAAAATAAATGCTCTTCGGCAGGTTCTCAAAATTTATATAGTAAAATATTTTGTAATTTATTTAAGCGTTTGAATTGCATCCCAAAAGTTGAACACTTTCAAGGCGTGATTTTATTTGGATGTTTTCCTTTCTTTTCGGTGATTTCGTAACTCATGTCAAGCAGTGCGCAACATTCGTTTAAGTCAACTGTGCTGTCAAGTAAAACTGATACCCACTTGTCCTTGTTCATGTGGTAGGCGGGGAGTATCCCAGGATGTTGCATTAGGGAACTACGCATTATTGGGTCGCACTGCACGGCTAGAATGTCGACTTTTCCTGTGCCACTTAGTCCTAATTTCTCGCGCTCTACATCCATTACCGCGCCAAACCATTTTTTATTTGGGTGGCGAAAGATTGCGTAGTTTGGGTAACTCTTCCACAGATATTCAGGTGGTGCGCTAAAAGTGCTGGTAGCGACTGCTAAAATTTTTTCGCGCGTGGCAAATTCTTTTTCCATTTTCTACCTCGTTGTCTAAATTTTATCATAAAATTACTAAAAAATCATGTTTTTTCGCGTTTTTTCATGTTTTTTCGCCAATTTTTGAATTTTTCGTTTAGAAATAACAAGAAGCGCAAGTGGACACGCTTCGCATAAAAGTACCTTAAATATGTGGTAATTGCTTGCATTCGGGTGCCGTTTTCTAGTATAATTTTAGAAAGGAGAAAAAGTATGTGCCTTATTCGTTTATTGAAGTTTTTACTCAAGGTCGTGCTACCGCTAGCAATTATTGGTCTGGTTATTTACTTCGTGTATTTTTCGGTAAGCGGGGCTGACGATACTACGACCGAAGCGATGCTTAAGTTAGGTGCATTATATAAGTTATAGGAATGAATTTTTTCGGAAAAAGTGATAAAAAAAAGCGGAAGGGTTGCCTGAAAAACTCCCTGATTTTTATGCTGATTTTAGTAGTGTGCGTTTTGGTGATTGTTGGGGTAATTTTAGGAGGGGTGCGCGAAGATAACGGCGATGTTCGATTGTCCGAACTGCTAAATCGCACTTATTCTGCACCCTTTGTGGACCGTGTGAATGACACTCAAATGGCGGTAACCCGTTCCAAAATCAACTCCAGTGTGCGAGAGTCAAATGGTGCTTCAGTTATACAAAATGGGGTAGTGGACTTTGATAGATTGCTTTCAAATGAGTCGGTGTACCACTCGGTTTTGGAACTGAATGGGCTGGATGTGGCGGTGATGATAAACGATTATTTTACGTCCGCTAACATACAAGACTGCGTAAAAGCGATTGATTTTACCATGCATTCGATAGACGCAAGGCAGATTGAATGTAGCTCAACTTTTTCAATAAATTTGGAAAATCTCGCGCTTTTGTTGCCATTTAGTATGGGGGACTTGCCAAGTATTATTTATCTAACTGTGTCGGCAAACTTTATTCCTGTGGTGCAAGCCTCGGAAATGGTGCAGAATATTAATTTCCAAATAAATCGCCTGACTGGAGAAGATAACACGTATGCATTAAATGCCTTGCTCGAAGACCTCGACATTGAACAAAGCGAGTTGGAAGAAGCCGTGCGTTACCCCTTTGAGTTGATTCGAGAACAAATGCCTCTTAAAAATCTGGGGTTGAACATTTCTCAAAATATGTTTATTTTGACACCTTTGTCTTAAATTGTTGTCTAAATTGCTAAAATATGGTAAAATATAGTAGTTGGGGAGTGAGGTTCTCCCCTTTATTATATAAAAAGGGATTAATTATGAGCAAGATTAGTGAGATTTTAGATAATAAATCGACTTTTATAATGGACTTTGACGGCACAATCGCCGATACCGAACCGCTAAATTATTTGGTTATAAAAGAGCTGGTAGCGCGCCAAGGGGCCGTGTTTACTGAGGACGATTTTGAGAAAATTGTTGGCAAGTCCGCCGCTGAATACCTTGAGAAAATTAACGAGATGTATGGTACTTCGCTAAAAGTTGAAGATGTTGCGGACGACTATGTCGACTTGTTCCGCGAGCGAGCACGCGATACCGAGTTGCCTCACTATAAGTATGTTGATAAAATGCTGGCAAAGTATTCTGATCGTACTATTTACATTGTGTCAAATCAGTTTGCTGATGTTATCGAAAGCATGCTAGAGCGTTGGGGGATGATGAATAGGTTTAAAGATGTAATCTCTTGCCCAGTTGTAAAACTAACTAAACAAGAAATGTTTAGCGACACACAAAAATATTTTCATACAAGTGTAGAGGAGTGCGTGCTGTTCGAGGATGCCCAACGATATTTAGACTTCGGTAAAAGTGTTGGCTTTTATACAATCGGTGTTGAAAATAAATATAATTTTGGTAAAATTTCTGCCGACTATATAATTCACAATGCTGACAAAGAATAATATTAAAAGGTACTACTATTCGCAAAATTGAATAGTGGCCTTTTATTTTTTATGTAAGGTAGGTTTTTATAGAAATTGAATATATGTTAGCAAAAATTAATAAAAAAATAGTAAATTTTTAATAAAAAACGCAATTTTACAATAAAAAATAAGTACTATGCAATGTTTTTAAAACGCATAGTACTGTTTATATAAGTTTAATTTGTCGTAAAAATTAGTTATTGTTATTGCGTATAATTAAAATCGTAACGATAAAACGAACTAAGGTAAGTATTGCAATAAGGAGGGAGGCAACATAGGTTAGTGCCGCTGCGCGTAACATTGACTTTGCGGACTTTATATCTTCCTCATCGGTTAGGTATCCGCCTTCGGTAAGTTGTTGCAACGCACGTTTCGATGCATCCAACTCTGTGGGCAGGGTTACCAAACTAAATAATACTGTCAACCCGAAAAACGCAATACCAGCATACATAAAAATGTTTCCGACAATGGAGTCGGCACTGGCAAAAATGTTAAATAAAATTCCAATAATGACAAGTGGCCACAATATTTTATCGCTAAAATTGATAATTGGCACTAAAAAAGTACGCAGTTTTGTCGCAAAATGCCCTTCTTTTTGCTGAATCGCGTGCCCAACTTCGTGCGCGGCAACGCTGAGTGCGGCGATTGTGTTCTGTCCGTAAACGCCTTTACTTAGCGAAATTGTGCCTTCGCGCGGGTTGTAGTGGTCGGTAAGTTCACCCTCGGTCGAGTTAATGCTAATCTCATAGAGGTCGTTTTTGTCAAGTATTTCGCGCGCGACTTGGTCCGCGGTTAAGTCAGTAGTTTTGGGCTTCATGGTTTTAGTTTTGTTATAAGTCCTAGTTACCTTTGTCTGCGCCCAAATTGCCAATATAAAGCCAGGTACGATTATAATGCCCAGTAGCCAATATAGTACATAAAAATCAAACATATTTTCCCCTTTTTGTAAAGATAATTAATTATATCAAAAGTTTGTGAAAAAATCAAATATTATATGGTATCAATGTCGACAATTCGGTTATCTTTTATTTCAAAATGATAAGTTTTTACGAATCTCGGGTTTCCGCTGTAAACTAGTGCTAGGTTGGATGTATTTTTATTTAGCGTGGGCAAAACTTCTACAAAGTCGCCAAAGTATGCGCGAATGTGCTCATCTTGGAGCGAGGCACTTAGCGAGGGGTGTAAGTACGAGCGCGCGAGTGTAAAATTTTCTATGCTAATGGCCTCTATAAATGCGAGAGGTAGTGCCTCAGTAGATGCGGGCGGTACGGGTTCGTTATTGGCGTAAACTGAATACTGGCTAGATTTTTTAAACCCACTCTGTTCCCGTGTGTAAATTGATACAAGGCCGTGTCTTGCAATGTCGTTAACGTTGTTTAAGGTGATAATTTTTCCGTCAGTGTACTCGATTTTGTCGGCCACTCCATCAAACTCGATTTGAAGGTTTTTATTTACAAAAAGGCCGTACATTTTATTATCCGTGGTTGTGCCTGATATAAATATTAAGGGGCCCACGTCTATTATTTCAGCAGTTGATAAAATGTAGGGCAAAGGGTAGTAAAGGGTGCGTTTGCTATTCGAAATGTTTAGCGCATTTTTGTGTATAGAAATCGAATTTTCATCTAAAATCTTTGAAATTTGAACTAAATTTACACTATTTTTTATAATTTTTGGAGGTTTTGCCTCAAAAATGAAGTGCCCATTGCCAAAATCGGTAACTAATAAATTGTCGTTTTTCGAAAATATTTTACCACCTACAATTTCAATCTGAGCGGAAAATGGAATAGCAATTTCCCCCGCTAATGATTCTAGCGGGTAGCAGGACAAAACGAAGTCCTCTTTTTCAACCTCGAGTTCGAGTGCTTCGTACTCACGACTGACGACTCCTATGTGCTTCGAATTTACCGAAAATGCCATAGGTCTAGTACTTGTAATTTGTATAAAATAATTTTCCAAGATACATTACCTCGTGATATTTTATTAAATTTTAGTTAAAAATATGCAAATTGATGTCTAAAATATCATTTTGCGGTCAATAATTTCTTCGAAAATATCAAAGGAGCGTAATATGAAAGGAAACAAAATTTTGGGTTGGGAAATTAAAGATATAAAAGTATTAGTAAATATGGCGGAAGGGAAAGGAGAGAATAGTCTGCTCGAAGTGTTCAACGAATATGGAAAACTGACTAATCGAAAACCTTTTAGCGTGCGTAATTTTTACTATAAATTATGCAATTTATATGAAAATGATGATAAAATTCGTGAAATTTTAAATAAAAACGGCATTGAAATTAATACTACCAGTTTTCATTTTTCTAATATGGAGACTGAAAAGTTACTTATAGCCCTTCTTGATAATCGCGACCACAAGAGCGTTAGGCAAAAGTGCCTAGACCTTGCTAACGGTGATATGAAATTAATGATTAGATATCAAAACAAGTATCGCAACACGTTAAAAAACGCCCCCGAACTCGTTGAAAGGGTGCAAAAATTGCTAGAAAAACGAAATATTGCTACGCGCGCAATAAAAAGGAATAATATTAGCATGATGCCAATTCAACATCAAAAGGGCGTAAGCAACAAAGATATAGAGGCACTGTTTTGGGGTTTAGTGCGTTTAGTTAAAAAGAGTGCTGAGGAAAATATCGAGACTACTCTTAAGCGCGAGGCTGAGTTTGCAAATACTGCACTCCAAAATTCGCTAATCGATTTGCGAAGGAAAGAAGTGTTGATTGCCGAACTGCGCGAACAAAACGCAGAATTAAAAAATAAATTAAAGAGGATAGAGGACACTTTTGCTCGCTCGCAGGAGAAAATGATAGGGCATATTGCAACAATTTCGAGCCTCGCAAACGGCTCCAAACTTGACGAGTTAAAAAACTTTCTAAAAACATTGGGAATGGCTGAAAAGTTCGTTAATAATTAGGTACTATGCAACAAAAATGTATAATGCATAATACTTGCATAATACCTAATATTATTTAGTTTAATTATCATTTTTAATAAATTTTAATAGTTTTTTAATAAAATATGAATTTTTATGGGCGCGAGTACGCGCTTTTTATTTTATCCTAATTTAGTTTGATTAAATTTGAATTTTGTGATATCATTCTAAAAATAACTAATGAGGGGAAATATGAAATTAGCGTTTACACTAGGGGATAATTTTAACGATGTAACATCTACACAAATTCGTGAGCTTGGGAAGAATTTAATCGAGGGGCGAAAGCAACTCGTAATCGTGCCTGATAGATTCTCGCTCACTATGGAGGAGCGAATTTTAAAGGAGCTGAATTTAACCGCAACGTTTGATGTGGACGTGGTTAGTTTTGCGCGTTTTAGTAGCAAGTTACTCCAGCGCGTCCAAGCCCCGCAAGTGCTTTCGAGCCTTGGTGCTACAATGGTAATCGAAAAAATTTTAACAGAGAAGGGAAAGGAATTAAAATGTTTTGCCTCGACCGCTAAAACTATTGCCTTTGCGAGTATCTTGTTCGACTCGATTGCCCAGTTAAAGAGTTGCAAGATTACTCCTATGGACTTGCGCGAAAATGTTAATAAGGTGCACAGCTCCGCACTGCGACTAAAATTAAACGACATTGCGCTAATTTATGAGGAATACGAAAAATTTTTATCGAATGAATACATCGACTCGAACAACCGCCTGGCCCTTGCGTGTGAAATCATAGGGGACAGTCGCGATTTTGAGAACACCGACGTGTATTTTTGTAATTTTGACAGCATGACAGAGCGCGGGTTCGACATCCTAAAAATTTTGACCCAAAAAGCGCACTCGGTCAATATTGGAATACTTACGCCCAGTGAGGAGCAAAGCAACAAGTCTGTCTACGTAAACGACATTTTTTCGCACGCAATGGCCTTGGCTAAAAATCTAAATCTCACTCCCAGCATGTTTACGGCCCCCAACTCCATGCCCGCGTTCAGTCGCCACATCTTGCAAAACGTCATGGCAATCAACACGCCCAAAATGGAGTTAGAGAGCAATAAGCAAGTCCGTCTTTTTAGTGCGCCGAACCCGACTAACGAGGTGGAATTTATGGCCCTCGACATCACCGAAAAAATTAAAAACGGAGCAAGGTACCGCGACATTGTAATAAACAGTGCCGATATCGAGAGGTATGCGCCGATTTTTGTGCGCGTGTTCACGAAGTACGGCATCCCGTTTTGGATAGATAACCCATTTAAACTCATAGATGCGGAGGGTACTAAATTTTTGCTCACGGCACTCGATTGCGTGCTCGACAACTATCGCACAAAAGACATGCTAAGGTTTGTAAAAAGTGCTTTTTGTGGGCTGAGCGTCGAAGATTACGCGGTTTTCGAGCGCGCTGTCCTGCGCTACGGAATCGTGGGAGAACGCTTTTTTAGTGACGATAAACCAGCCTATATTGACCCCGATTTTGACAGGTATTACGAGATTAAATCGTGCCTGTACCCTCTACAAAACTTGGGTAAAAATCTAAACGGCAGTAAAACGATAGGCGAGATGGTGTCGGCGGTTAAGAACTTTTTTGAGGAAACCGCATTGCAAGAAAACCTTGACGGCCTCGCCATGAGTTTTGAGGAGGAGGGCGACCTGCTCCGCCAAAGTATATCGAGGCAGAATTTTCAAAAAATCAGCGCAGTCTTAGAGCAAATGCAAAACATTTTAGGGGGCTCCGAGATAAGCCTTAGACAGTTTGATAAAATTCTGCGCTCGGGAATTTCTACGGTAACGATTTCGCCACTACCTATGAGTGTCGACTGCGTCTACATCGGCCAGAGCCTCACTAGTGTATTCTCTAACGCGCCGTATTATTACATCTCGGGT
>CALWKF010000011.1 GCA_944381215.1 uncultured Clostridia bacterium | reverse complement strand
AACCCGCTGACTTCCGCTTACACCTTTTCGGTTACGGAGCGAATCGAGGGCGGAATTTTGGAGAATTGGGCGACTGATATGGTCGACATGGACGTAAAAAACGTCTACACTCGCTCGAGGCCTTATTTATGGCGCGTGAAAAACCCGTTAGCCACAAGTCTTATAATTTGCTGGAACTTGTCCACAGACAATCAACTCCGCCGTGAATACCTAAAAGGCGATGACGAGGACACGCAAAACAGTGCCGACACGGCCGAATTCAAGCAAAAGATGTGCGATTTTTACCGCGCGCTGTGCCTAGAAAAGCCCGAGGCCACACTAGAGGACTACGACGCGCAGGCGATTGCCAAAAAGTATGCTGATTTAATTATTATGTGTGATACCAGGTTTAACGCGAGTGCGCACAGCGACTACGAAAAAGAAAAGTACACAATGTGTATGAAATATATAAAGAGCGGTTTCCCAATTTTTGTCGAGTTGCAGGACAATCTCGAGCCTGAAAATATGGCAAGGCTATCTAGCATTAGGGCGGATACCTTGCGGGCCCTTCGCGCGCTGATTCCAGCCCCTCAACACCTCATAGATATTTTAAAACTTTACCGCGAGCATAAATTTACACCTAAAATAAAGGGCAGGGACAGCCTTGAATTGATGAGCAACAAAAAAATCAAGCCTATTTCCACGCGCAACCAAATAGGCAAACGCTATTCGGCTTATATAAAATAGCACTAAAACAAGTTTTAATCAAAAAATTGCTAGGTTAAGTAGCAAAATTTAGGTATATTGTTGTAGATTTTTGTGGGTATGTTACGAAATTTTGGTATATTGTCGCAAAATTTTGCGAGTATAGTGCATTTTCAAAACAAAAAAGGTGGTAATTATGAATATAAAAGAAGCCGTGAAGTTTTTTGATGACCCCAAATTGATGAAAAATTTTGGGCCGTATGCGAAGTACGTGCCGAGCTTGTATGCCCGAGTTACCCTCGTCGCGCCCGAAAAGGCCGACGAGGTGCTAGACAGACTCGGGCGGATAAAAGTGCGGACAAAACCGAAGTTAGAAGAGGATGATAGTTCTATCTGTTACGGCGCTACTGAACATGTACTCATTAATGGTAAAAGGCAAAGCGGAATCAAATTACTCGTAAAACGTCCCGCCGAGCTTCAAGACATAGCATTACCGCTAACCAGCGTTAATCAAAGGCGCGGGAAAATTTCGAATGACACCTTGCTGAGACTAGACGGGTACGAATACAAGTACCGCATAACCTTTTACCATGAAATGTTACATGCGCTATCTGCTGAAAGGCCGAGGCCAGGTGAGGACGAACCAGGCCATTATACCGTTGTCACTGGGAATGCCTCTTTTGGTAAATATGATTTGAACGTGGTCGGGAAAAATAGGAAAAATCCTTTACTACCTGGCATGATTGAGGAGGGAATTGTCGAGGACTGGGCGAGCGACTTAACTCTCGAGGACATTAATAACCGCTTTACTCGAACGTCCGAGCGCGTGGCAATTATCGCGTACAAGTTGCCTGTGTCCTTTGTCACTTGCTGGAATCTGTGTAGTAACTTTCAACTTCGCCGCGAATTTATCACTGGTATCGAGGATGACACCGTAGATAGCGAAAAGACCTATGAGTTTAAAATGCAAATGTTACGCCTGTTAAGTGTTACTATTCCAAAGCTCCAAGAGCAAAAATACGAGTACGACACCGATAAAATTGCTGAAAATTATCTGTCGCTCATTAAGTACTGCGATGCAAACTTTGACCGCAAGGCGCACACCGATGCCGAGTGCGGAAAGTACGATTTGAGTATGGCATATTTAAAGTCTATGCGGCCGCTACGTGAGCATATGAAGCAATATGCTGGCGAGAAAGAAAAGCCCGATTTGGACAAGGTCTTTAACGTGGTTGAGGAAAAATTAAAGCGACAGATTCCGTACTCGCAACGCCATGAATTTGACACACTTTGGTATTTAAATCAAATGGCGCGCGAAGGCCGTGGGGTAATCAAGGGCGACATAAAAATCAGCCAGTTTGTACGCTGGTATGCTGACGACCTAAAATATTACTTAACCAAACTACCCCGCAGGGTAAAACAAGCCACTCTCGAATCACTAAATAAGTAAAGATTAAATGCCCAAACTTACGAAAAGGCACTAAATACCATTATTAAGGAGCAAAAATGGAACTAAATTACGAGGAAAAGAAATTTTTTTCGGACAAGGGAAGAATTAACCGCCAGTACGGGAGGTTTGCGCCCGTGGTCGAGCCGTATTTCCGCGAAATTTTGAATTATGTAAAGGACGATGCCACGCGCGCGGAGTTGCTCGATAGATTGAAGTACACGAAAATGAAGTTTGCCTCCGTGAGACAAGAGGACTTTGGTCTCGACGGCTACTGCATTCGAATGGAGGTAGGACGGCACATTCGCGGGAGCATCCGCATTAGCCAAGACGACTACCTCGACCCTGGTATTTACGACGAAAACGGCGAGTGGGTGCGCGACAAGACGAAAGAGGAGTTGGCAGGTGAGGCATGCACATACTTTTTTGACATTCGCGACCGCGCGGACATTGAGAGTATTGACAACCACCTTGAGCGCGTGGCCGATGTGGGCGGTAATGCGGTGCTTACTTACCGCGAGGATTTTAGGCCCAATATGTTTTACGAGTGGGCGCAGTTTGCAAAATCAAATAAACGCCTATCCGCCGTGCACGAACTCACGCACATGATGGCTAATAAACAGGTGTTTTTCTTGCCTAAGACTGCCGAGGTCGAGAGTTACCTCGATGTGTGTGCGCAGTCCATAAATGCCGACCCCAAGGACTACAAAAAGTACTTTATGGCCAAAACTTACGGCAATGCCTGTGTTCAGGTTTATGAGGCAAATAAGCAAGGTGGTATGGACTTTATCTACGAGTCGCCCTCGGGAAATTTGTGCGAGGAGAGCATTGTCGATGACATCGTGTGGGACATTGCTGAGAACTTGGGCCTCGTGTTCAACAGTCGCGAATACATGGAGTATCAGGAGCGCGAAAACAGCGACTACCGCCCCTTTGTGCACTTAGTGGGAATGTGGAATCTGCTCTCAAATGGCGAGTTGCGCAAACGTTTCGTAAACGGCACTTCCAGTGAGAATTCGAGGGCGACTGACGACTTTTTGGAGCGGTACCAAGATTTACTCGAGGTGTGCGCAATCGACCCATACGACTACACCGACAGGGAGGGCAACCCGCTACTCGTCGACCCCAGCACCTTTGACCCCAAGGTCATTGGTGAGCGGATGAGTGCGCTACTCGAATACATCGATGACCACTACTGGCTCCACGACCTCACGCCCGAACAGCAGAAAAAGTACGCGTACTTGCGCAGTCAGGCGACCGACCCTAAGAACATGCTCTCGTACCTTTGCGAGTTTGCCGACTTTGACGACGTCGAGGAAGAATGGCTTGGCGATTTGACGAAGGCCTACCGCATTCCTGCTTTCAAAACGGAGCACGACCTGGCCACTCAAAAAGAGGCCGACGCACTAGCAAGGTAACCCAAAAAAGGCAGAAATTTTATTCCGTACATTGTTTTGGTAAATAAATAAAATGCAGAAGTACAGGCCTACAAAATGTATAGTAAAATCAGCACGCCTTGACGAGACAAGCCTAGCGGAAGATAAAATTAAGTTGACGAGTGTCATAAATTAGTATTTCGCGGGGGCGGGGAAGAGCGGAATATAAAAATGCGTTGATTTCACGTAAAAACTTGCCTTGCTTGCGTGGGAAACATTGCAAGTTGCGGGGCTAAGAAATTCGCCGATGTGCTTGCATAGACGCGGGGGCGGGGAATTTTATTAGAGGAGAGATTATGGACAAAAAATTGTTGGAGAAAAAGTTTAAAAGTTTTGTGCCTTTGGTCGAGGCAGTGTACGAGGATGCGCTTAAATATGCACCGACCGAGCGCGAGCATTTAGACGACACAATTTCAAACACCAAATTCCGCTTTCGCGACTTACAAAATAGAGTTGCGGGCGAGGCCACCCGATTCGACCTCAAGGGCGAAAAAAGGTACAACAGCATAGGTATCGACATAAAAGAGCACGAGGCGAAATTGGACTTGAAAAACAGCCCCGAGTGGTATAAGTTTTTGGAGCCCGTCGAAATTATTTCCTCCAATCTCCCAGCCACCAACAGCAATGCTGAGTTCGACTACAAACGCCAGCGCGCCTTTGCCCACGAAATGATTCACGCAATTGCCAAGGCCAAGTTCTTTCCCTTTTCCGCAAGCGCGTACCCCTACAAAATCATCCCTAAATTCGAGGACAACGGCCACACGATTTGCAAGATTTTGGGCAATACCGACATCTACTTTTTCCGCGATAATGTGGAGTACAACAGCCTTTTTGCGAACGACTTTGCCTCGCGCATGATTGAGGAAGGGGTGGTCGAGGAGTGGGCGATGGACCTTGCCTCCCGCATGGACCCGAGCCAATTTCACCAGCCGAGTGCGTACGATTGGTCGGTGTACTTGGTGGGAATGTGGAATGCGGTCAGCAACAATCAGCTTCGGCGCGAGCACATTTTGGGCGCGAGCGAGGACACACATGTAAGCCACGCCACACAAGAGTTTAAAAACCTGCTACATGGCTACCTTTCCACCGTCCTAAACCCCGAAAACGAAAAAAACTTGCCCGAACTTAACTCCCAAAACTTCGACTTAAAAACCCATATGGACTCGATAAAGGACCTAATTAAATTCTGCGACCACTATTTTTTGAGCCAGAAACTCGCGAAAATCAGCGAGGACAAGGCCAAGTACTACTTAAACTGTCGCAAGGTGGTCATGGGCGGTACTCCAACGTGCGAACTGATGAACAACTACTTTGACTCAAAATTTAACCTAAAAAACAAGAGCAAAGTGCAGACGGCTTATTTAAGAACATTTAGCAGACCTAAGTACGACCTAAATAAACTTCGGCGCAAAAAACTCGAAGATTTCCTCAAATACGGCCCTATAAAATACGACGCCGAGGAGATTTTAAAACGCTAAAAAATGCCAATTAATTTAAAAATAGTAAAAAACAACTACTTAAATTGGAAACGATAAAAACGGCTGTTTAATTGATGTATTAATAGTAAAAAATTGCAATTAAATCTAAAAAATACCAATTAAATTAAAAAAATTAATAAAAAATGCTAATTAAATTCAATTTACGATGCAATAAAAATTGTTAACAAAATTAAAAAATAAAAAAATTGCCGATTAAATTAAAAGAATTGCCCGAACGATTAATTTGAAAATAATATAAATTCTAGATTTGATTACTTAATTATATTTTGCCCGAACGAAAAAAATTTACGAGAGGTTAATTATGACACAGAAAGTTACAGAACAATATACAGAGGATGCGATTCAAGTACTCGAAGGGCTGGACCCAGTTAGGAAACGCCCTGGCATGTACATCGGTAGCACGGACGAGCGCGGTCTACAGCACCTAATTATCGAGATTGTGGACAACTCAATCGATGAGGCGCTCGCGGGCTACTGTGATAAAATCACGGTTACTTTAATGAAAAATGGTGCCTGTTGCGTGCGCGATAACGGGCGCGGAATTCCCACGGGTATGCACAAGACCGAGCACAAGTCCGCCGTCGAGGTGGTTTTAACAAAACTCCACGCGGGCGGAAAGTTCGGCGGAAAAGGCTACAAAATCAGTGGCGGACTACATGGCGTGGGCTTGAGTGTAGTAAACGCGCTTTCGACTGACCTCGAGGTCGACGTCTACCAAAACAGCAAGATTTACCACCAGGACTACAAGCGCGGAGTACCTCAAAACCCGCTGACTGTCGTGGGTAGTACGAATGAAACGGGTACACAAATTACCTTTATACCTGACCCCGAAATTTTCGAGATTACCGAGTTTAACTACGACACTTTAAAGACGCGCTTTAAGGAAATCGCCTTTCTAAACAAAGGCCTGTCCATTACCCTTATCGATGAGCGTGAGGGCAGAGAACGTAACGAAACCTTCCATTACGAGGGTGGTATTGTCGAATTCGTCGAGGCCTTGAACAAGGGCAGAGATACACTTTTCCCAAAGCCGATTTACATCAACAAAGAGGCCGAAAACTACCAGGTCGAGATTTGTTTCCAGTATAACGACGGCTATAATGAGGTTGTCCACGCGTACGCAAACAACATCAACACCGAGGAGGGTGGTACGCACCTAGTAGGCTTTAAAAACGCGCTCACGAAAATCATAAACGACTACGGCGTGCAAAACAAGATTTTAAAGGAAACGGACAAGCTCTCGGGCGAGGACGTCCGCGAGGGTATCACCGCGATTATTTCGGTTAAACTTACCGAACCGCAATTCGAGGGCCAAACTAAAACTAAACTCGGCAACTCCGAAATGCGCGGATACGTTGAAAAGGCGATGCAGGACGGCTTTGGTGCGTACTTGGAGGAAAACCCAGGCCCTGCGCACGAGTTGGTGCTAAAATGTGTAACCGCACAGCGCGCCCGTGATGCAGCACGTTCGGCACGCGAGCTTACTCGCAGAAAAGGTGTTTTAGAGAGCACTTCGCTACCTGGAAAGCTTGCCGACTGCACCAGTAAGAACGCGAGCGAGTGCGAGATTTTCCTAGTCGAGGGTGATAGTGCGGGCGGTACCGCAAAAGAGGGGCGCGACCGCAGATTCCAGGCGATTTTGCCACTTCGCGGTAAAATTTTGAATGTTGAAAAAGCAAGGCTCCACAAAGTGCTCGAAAACAACGAAATTAAGGCCATGATTACCGCCTTTGGTTGCGGAATTAGTAACGAATTTGACGAGTCCAAGCTCCGTTACGACAAAATTATCTGCATGACCGATGCCGATGTCGACGGTAGCCACATCCGTATACTTATGCTGACGTTCTTCTTCCGCTTTATGCGTCCCTTAATCGAGCACGGCCACGTGTACATCGCGCAACCGCCCTTGTATCGTGTAAAACGCCCGAGCGGGGACAGGTACTTCTTTACTGGCGAAGAGGACCAAATGAATATGTATCTCGATAGTTTTGGGCGTAAAAATTATGAGGTACAGCGTTACAAAGGTCTAGGTGAAATGAATGCCGAGCAGTTGTGGGAAACGACCATGAACCCCGAGACCCGCACCATGCTCCAAGTAACCATGGACGATGCCTTCGAGGCCGACCAAATCTTTACTCTCCTTATGGGTGAACAGCCCGAACTGCGGCGAGAGTTTATTGCCCAGAACCACGACCTCGTAACGGACTTGGACATATAATACACTATCTACTGCGTCGCGAGCCAATAAATCACTCAGTTATGTATTTCCCTATACATGCCTTCGTGATTTTTGGCGTGCTCCTTGTATCTAGCGCATTATCTGTCCAAGTCGCCGATTTGGATATCTAGCACGCCAATTACTACTTGGTCATCCTGAGTGTCGACCCGCGAAGCCTTTAGACGAAGGATCTCATTTTATCCTCTTAAAACATTGCCAAACAAATCGTAAAGATGTAATAGAAAAAACGCCTGAGATTCTTCGTCTCAGGCTTCGAGGGGCGGGCTCAGAATGCCTTCTCGTTTGCGAGAAGTCTGGCGCAATATTGGACACAATAATATAAAATGCATGCTCACGCGCCAGCCCAGTGCCTTTATTGTATATAACGGCCGTGCGCCTACGCACTGCTAGTCTTCGAAGGTGTTGGACTTGAAGATGTCGGTGTTGAAAAACTCGGCGAGGGAAATGTTGAGGCCGTCGCAGATGTAGAGCAGAGTTACAATGCCGGGGTTCTTACTCTTGCCGTAAAAAATCGAAGTTATGGTGCTGGGGTCGAGACCCGAAAGCCTTCCCAGTTTATTTGGCGTAATATCGCGCTCGCGACACAACTCTAAAATTCTATCACTTATTGCTTCACTTATTCTCATAAAAATTCCTTAACTATTTTTGATAATTTTAACACCAAGTACTTTAAAATATTCGGGGATATATCCTTGACTTTATAAAAAGCATGTAGTACACTCTCGTAAAGAGGTGAAACATGCAAGAAAAAATATGTTCAGTGTTTGGTCATAGCCAAATAAATAAGGAAGATTTATGTATAAAAGGTGAGTTACGAAAGGTATTAATTGATATAATCACGAAATATGAGGTTACTACATTTTATTTTGGTGGTTTTGGTGAGTTTGATACATTATGCTATGAAATTATCACCGATTTAAAAAAGGAGTACACTTATATTAAAAGAGTGTATTGTTTAGAGGATGAGAAATATTTAAAGAAATATAAGCATCAATTAGATTATAGCGAGTACGAAGATTATATACTCTTACCGCTAGCCTTTGATTATTGGCGTACTAAAATTTATTATAGAAATTGTAGTATGATAGATAATAGCGACATTGTTCTATTCTATATAAGAAAAACAGAAAATAGTGGTGCATACAAGGCCTTTAAATATGCTCAGAAAAATAAAAAGCAACTAATATCAATTTAGGCTTAATTACATGGTAACTAAATAGATATAATCAAAATTTGCAACTTAATATACAAAAACAGTGGGGAATGTGGCAAGATTAAAGCACATTCTATATAAAAATATATTTGCTCGAAAGATTTAAAAAATAAAAAAAGGATGAAATATTATGGAAAATCAAGACAACACTCCTACTATCGGGACTCCTGCTGAGGATGTCAAGATTGACAACACACGCGTTGTTAAACAGCCCATTGTCGATGAAATGAAGAAAAGTTTTATCGGTTACGCAATGGCGGTTAACGTATCTCGTGCGATTCCCGATGTGCGCGACGGATTAAAGCCCGTGCACCGCAGAATCTTGTATAGTATGGGCGAATTAAACCTATTTAATGACAAACCTTACCGTAAGTGCGCGCGTATTGTCGGCGACGTTTTGGGTAAGTACCACCCGCACGGCGACTCGGCAGTTTACGATGCACTTGTGCGTTTGGCTCAGCCCTTTACCATGCGTGCACCCCTTGTCGAAGGCCAGGGAAACTTTGGTAGTATCGACGGGGACCCCGCCGCTGCACAACGTTACACAGAGGCGCGCCTTAGTAAAATCGCCGCCGAAATGCTCCGCGATATCGACAAGGACTCGGTGGACTTCTGCCCGAACTTCGACGACACCTTGCAACAGCCCGTGGTTTTACCCGCGCGCTTCCCGAACCTACTCGTAAACGGTGCTGACGGTATTGCTGTAGGTATGGCGACCGCGATTCCACCGCACAACCTTGGCGAAGTTATCGACGGCGTAATTGCGCTGATTAACAACCCCGACATCGAGATTGACGAGTTGATGACCTATATAAAGGCCCCCGACTTCCCAACGGGCGGTATCATTATGGGGCGTATGGGAATTAGACAGGCGTACAAGACTGGTCACGGCAAGGTCATCACGCGTGCCCGCACCGAAATCGAGGACGACGGCAACCGCGTAAAAATCGTGATTACCGAGATTCCTTATCAGGTAAATAAGGCGCAACTGATTGTGCAAATGGCGAACCTCGTAAAAGACAAGCGCATCGAGGGCATTGCTGACATCAAAGAGGAGTCCGACCGCCAGGGTATGCGCGTCGTCGTCGACTTAAAGCGCGATGCGAACCCGCAAGTTGTATTGAACCTCTTATTCAAGCACAGCCAGTTGCAGACCAGCATGGGAATAATCTTTTTGGCCCTTGCGAACGGCGAGCCGAAAGTGCTGAATCTAAAAGAAATGCTTTCGTACTACCTTGAACACCAAAAGGAAGTCATTACCCGCAGAACGAAGTACGACCTCGAGCGCGCCCGCGAGCGTGCCCACATAATTGAGGGCTTGGTAATAGCACTCGCGAACATCGACGAGGTTATTCACATAATTAAGAGCAGTAAGGAGCGCGCCGACGCCTTGACTAACTTGTGCAGTAAGTTCGAGTTGAGCGAAAAGCAGGCCAACGCGATTCTAGACATGCGTCTGGCTCGACTTACTGCCTTAGAGGTCGAGAAGTTGCAACAGGAATTAAAGGACCTTCGCGCCTTTATCGCCGAGTGCGAGTCAATTCTCGAGAACCCGCACAAGGTACTTGCAATCATCGCCCGCGAACTTACCGAAATCAAGGAAAAATACAATACGCCTAGACGCACCGAGATTAGCCACGACATCGGCAGTTTCGACATCGAGGACCTAATCGCGCGCGAGGACATGGTCGTATCTATGACGAACCAAGGCTACATAAAGCGCATGGCCCTCAGTGAGTACCACACGCAAAACCGCGGCGGCGTCGGCATGACCACGCACAAATCAAAGGACAACGACTACATAAACAGGCTGTTTATCGCGAACACCCACGACAATCTCCTCTTCTTTACAAACCTCGGCAAAGTGTATTCGATTAAGACGTACGAAGTGCCCGAGGGTAGCAGAACGAGCAAGGGTAGGGCGATTATCAACCTACTTCAACTCAACCAGGACGAGCGCGTTACCGCGATGATTTGCTTGCCGATTGACATGCTGACGGGCAGGCGCAAGGTCGACTACACTCAGGTTGACAGCGACCACGCGGTAGACAGCGAGGGCAACGTTATCTCCACCGAGAACCCGATTTACGCGGACGCGATTTTGGGCGAGGACTCGAACGACTACATCGACGCGGTTTCTCCAAATGGCTACCTCGTTATGACGACGCGCAACGGCTTGATTAAAAAGACCCCGATTACCGAATTTTTCAACATCATGAAGATTGGTAAGCGCGCAATCAGCCTTGACGAAGGCGACGAACTTATAAAAGTCGAGCGCAGTAAGGGCGACGACGACATCCTGATCGCTAGTAGTAACGGCAAGTGCATCCGCTTCAACGAAAAAGGCCTCCGTCCGCTCGGCCGTAGTGCCCGCGGTGTAAAGGCTATGCACCTAACCGACGACGCTAAGCTTGTGGACATGTGCGTCGTTAAGCCAGACATGGAAGTGCTGACTATTACCGCAAACGGCTTTGGCAAGCGCGCCGACATCGCCGACTACAGACTGCAGTCCCGCGGTGGTATGGGTGTGCGCGCTGGCGAGTTTAACGACAAAACTGGCGACCTCGTGGGCCTTCGCCAAATCGAGCCGAATGACGACATCATGCTGATTACGAACAACGGCATGACCATTAGGCTGAAATCAAGCGACGTTAGAAAGGTGAGCCGTACCTCCATGGGCGTGCGTATGATGAAACTGCGCGCGGGTAATACAATCGCAAGTATCGCAACCGTCGCAGGCGATGCGAACGAGCCCGAGGAAAGCGACGGCCTCCCAACCGAGACCGAATTTGCCGAAAAATTCGAGCAGACCGAAAACGCTGACACAACCAGCACAGACGACCAAACCCCGACCGACACCACAAGTGCCGACACAACCGAAAACACAGCCGACACTGAATCAACCGAAAATACTGACGACGACTCGACCGAAAACGAATAATAAAGCACCTCTAACGTCATTTTAATTGAAAGTACAGACATAGATTTCAACCTATAATGACACTGCCGACATCAACTCGACCGAAAACGAAACAACACGGAATTAGCCAGCACCGCTACCGACCTTGATTCAACCGAAAATACTGACGCCGACTCGACCGAAAACGAAGCTGATGTCGAAAGTGTCGAAGATGAGGAAATCTAACAACAAAATAAACTAAAAAATTACTAAATTTAAAATTTCTCTAACATAAAATAAAAGCCTACTGGCTTTTATTTTTTATAAAAATTTTCAAAATATAAACTTTTTTTGATAAAAATCTTTTAAAAACTTGACAAGTATGTTATAATATTATTATGTTATTGAAATCTTTTGAAGAATTAAAAAATATTCTTGACGAAATCAGTATTGCTTATACGGAAATTTGTAAGGATTGGGATAACTATGCGTTCAATCAAATTAAATATAATCAATCTACTACAAATATTCGGCATTTTTCCCAAGATATTGAGAAAATACAAAATTTATTGTTTTACAGATATTTTTTAAATGCTGATAAACAGGGAATTTTGTTAAAACTTTCATTAAATCAAATAATTCATCAATACCGAATTAAACAACTAAATTCCGTTTTTTCAAAATTATTCTATTATAATATTAAAAAGGTAAATGGAGAACGCGGGACAATAGCAGTAAATAAATGTTTTAACGATATTTTAGGCTTGCGAATCATAACTGATATTCATTTTGACATTGATAAACTGAAAGCATCAATACTCGAATATTTCCCGCATTTTAAATGCATAGATTCTTCAAAAGACGGCTACAAAGCAATACATATCTACATAAAGCAAGATAATTTGCATTATTTATGGGAATTACAGCTTTGGCACAAAGACGATGTTGAAAATAACTACAAATCACATAAAAAACACAAGGAAGAATATACTGAATGGGAAAGATTGTCAAAGGAAATCGAGGAGGTGGAAAATGTTTAAGCACTTTATTGTTTTAGGCAGTTCTTATAGTACTGGTGAACGAATTGCGCTTGATTATGTTGATGTTGATTTAGCGATATTTAATAAAATAAGTAAATTAATCAACAAAAAAAATGATAAATACACTATTTCGACGCAAATTATCACCACTGATACAAAAGAATGGGCTGATGTAGTAGCGCGCGACCCTTTTTTTGAAAATGTAAAACTATTAAAGAATGAGAAAGAATTTTTAAAATATTTATCTAAAAATGAAGAGTTAACTGCGGTAGATGTTGCAAATTATATCATTGCAAATTATGAATGCTCGCATACGCGTTTAGAAAAATTAGTATACTTTTGCTACGCTGATTATTTATGTAATTATAATAAGAAATTATTTAAAGATAAAATTTACGCCTTTAAATACGGCCCAGTCGTGCAAAGCATTTATAAGAAATTTAAAAACGAAGAAAAGCCTTATAAATTAAATAAAAAGTTTGATATGCCTATACAAAGTAAAATATTAAATAGTAATGATGGTATGGAAAAGCTTGATTCTATTAATGAAACATTAAATAAATACAAATCTTGTACCGCTAACGAATTAATAGCACTTACCCATAGAGATGACACTCCTTGGGCTATGAATGGTAAAGGGGAAAAGGAATATAAACTAATTAGTGATAAAGATATTTTAAAATATCACAAAAACGAAGTTTTATAACCTTTTTTATAGATTGATGAAACACTTGATTCAACATAAAATAAAAGCCTACGGGCTTTTATTTTTTAAATTATTGGAAATTGATTAAATCAAATATTGCTTTATAAAATTAAAAACAAAATGTATGAGTGCATAATTTAGAAAGTCTAAATATACAAAAAAATAAAATTTTATATAACAAAACGTGAAAAAATGCGAAAAATTGGGGTAAAAATGTGATTTTTGGGCGATAGTTGTGTTTTTTAATTTGTAAAAAGTTTTGGTTTTTGTTATAATAATTTTAATACAAGGAGGGGGAAGAGGTATGGAGAACGAACTCAAAGTAGACGGCATGGCGACTAAAAAGGTGGTGCGCCAGCCAAAAATGAAAGAGGTGATGACCGAGGCACCGAAGCAGGCTTTTCGCTCGGCATTTTTTGACGGATATAATGATTACCAAATCTATGTGCGCACGTGGGATAAGGTGGCAGAGCCCAAAGGCGTCGTGTTGATTGCGCACGGCATGGTCGAGCATGGACTTAGGTACGACGATTTTGCGCGCTTTTTGAACAGAAATGGCTACATCGTGGTGGTTCCTGACTTGCGAGGTCATGGCAAGACCGCAGGCGCACCCGAAAACGTGTGCAAGTACGACGGTGACATCTTTGGCGACACCGTACGCGACCTTATAAAATTATCGGACACGCTTTTTGAAAAATACAACCTTCCGCTAATAGTTATGGGTCACAGTTACGGAAGTTTCTTGATGCAAAGTTTTATCGAAAACTATCACGAGCACTCTGTGGCAATTTTGGTTGGGAGCAGTTGCTACCGCGGGGACATGCAGGTTAGTCTAGGTAAAATGGTGGCGGACATCACCCGCGCGTTCAAGGGCAAGGACGCACCAGCAAAGATGATTTACAACATGACTTTTGCAAGTTACGGCAAGGGCTTCCCGCGCAACAACTGGCTGACAGGCAACGAAAAAATCTTTGACGACTACTGCCTCGACCCGTATTGTGGGGGAATGGCTAGTGCGGAGTTTTACCGCTCGTTCTTCGGCAATTTGAAAAAAATTTACACGGACCAGGCCCTAAACCGCATTGACAAGGACATTCCCATTCTAATCACGAGTGGCGAGCGCGATTTGGTCGGCGGAAAGGAGCATAAATCAATCGACAAACTCGCGCCCCTTTATCGTGAGCACGGCATCCAAAATGTTGCTTACAAACTCTGGCCGAATGGTCGCCACGAGATTTTAAACGAAACCTTCCGTAATGAAGTTTATGACTACATTCTTGCCTTCATAAATGAAAAACTTGCGCCCACCGAACAAACCGACGAACAATAAAGCAAGCCCGTAAATAATTAATTAAAAATAAACGAAAATAATAAATAATTAATAAAAAATATTAAAAAAATTAACAGAAAATATTAATAAATAATAGGAAAAGAATAATCAAAAACTATTCTTTTCTTTTTTAATAAAGTAAAAAATAATTTACTTTATTTTGTATTTATGAATTTTAAATTTTATGTAGTAAAGTGGCGATTTTTGTAGGGTAAGTGGTGGGATTTAGGGTGTATAGTGCAGAGTTTTCCACACTGACTTATAAAAGTGACTAAAAATTAGTTAATTTTTAAAATTTTTTCGAACATATGAATTTATGATAAAAACGTGAGTTTTGATACACTTTTGTAATAAAAAATACCACATCTACAATTTTGTACATTGCAAATGTGGATAAGTGGAAAACTTTTAGCGTTCGTTAACTTTGTTGATTTTCTTTTTCTTTTCGGCCCCTTTTTCCTGCTTTTCTTCAAGGCGTTTTGCCTTCTTTTCTTGGCGAAGTTTCTTCTGCTCTTCGGCCTGGTCCTTGGTGGCCTGGTAGTATACATACAGGCTGTTTCCAATGATACCGATACCCAATACGACGGTCGAGAGCCACATCCAGAAGTGATTGATAAACAGCGACAAAAAGCACAAGGTTAGCACGGTGAAAAACGCAATCGGCATTGGCATAAAGCCGAACCCTTGAATCAGTTTTTCATAGTCTCGGTCGATAAAGTAGTTGACCCAGAACACGACGTAACCGATAAATGCAACAATTGCCAGCCAGAACCATGCCGAGTTCACAATTTCGGCAACGTTGAAGTAGTCCTGCGCGGAACACAAGAACACCACGCACCCAAGTAGGCCTAGGTAGGTAAGTATTGTTAGAATTATGTTGTGGCCCTTAATGTCCTTTGGAATGTTTGTAGGTTTTAAAAACCAAATCGCAATAAAGGGGGCTAGTACCACAATCGAAATTATTAGCCCTATATATGAGAATGAAAAATAAATATCCATTGCACCCAACTCCTTTTAAATATTATATCACAAAATCGCCAAAAGCAAAACGATTTTAAATAGAAAAAATATTTTGTCGATATATAAAAGGAAATTAGTTCAGTTTATAAGTACTTAATATTTTTAGGTAATACTGATACACACTAATAGAGTAGTTATTTGTGTCCCTGATATATTTAAAGGCATTTGGTCATTCTGAGCCCTGCTTACAGAGCCTGAGACGAAGAATCTCAGCCACTTTTTTCTACTACATCTTTACGGTTTGTTTGGCAAAGTTTTTTTAGAGGAATAGATCCTTCGTCAAAGAGCTTACGAGGGGCGGGCTCAGGATGACCAAGTAATTATTATAATACAAATACGCACTATTTTGTTGATACGGCTTGTTGTTAGTACGGCTATGCTTTAATTATCGTGTGTGCGACTTCGCACCGCGGGTCGAGGCTCAGGATGCCTTCCCGTTTACGGGAAGTCTGGCGCGCAAGTGATTATTACAATTAGAAACATATGTTCTCGCGCCAGCCCAGTAATTTATTTATTGTAAGCGGTCGAGGGTGCGGATGAGGCGGTCAAGGCTCTCTTCTTTTCCTAGTACTTCCATAATTTCAGTGGCACCACCGACGGTTACGAGATTTCCCGAAACGGCTAGGCGCACCACCCACATAACCGACATGGGTTTGAGATTTAATGTGGAGGCAACTTCGTTTAATTTGTTAAACAATAATTCATTCTCCCACGCGCCGACCCCTTGGAGTATCTCGATACTGTTTTTCAAAATCTCGCGGGCGTTATCTAGGGTCGTCTTTTTCTTGTCATTTGCGAGTAAATTGAGGTCGAAGTCGGGCATTGCTTGGAAAAACTCAATTTTTTCGGGAATTTCGCTCAAAATTTGCACGCGTGGTTGCAAAAGTTTTAGTAATGCTTCGTAATCGGCAAGGTCGCGCGTAATCACTTTATCAATATACGGCTTTGCGCGGATGTCGAACTCTTCAAGGCTTAAACCAGCGATATAATGTGCGTTCATCCACTTTAATTTGTCGTAGTCGAAAATTGCGGCGGACTTGCGGATGTCGTCAGCATCAAATTCGCGTACTAATTCATTGAGAGTTAAAAATTCTAGTTCATCATCTTTTGGGTGCCACCCGAGTAATGCAATATAATTTATAATTGCTTCTGGCAAATATCCTTGCTCTACTAGGTCGGCAAAACTAACCGCTCCGTGCCGTTTTGACAGTTTGCTAACCTCGCCGTCTGCGTTTCGCCCCATAATCAGTGGCAAGTGGTAATATTCAGGAGTCTCCCAGCCAAGTGCTTTGTGTAGAGCGACATACTGTGCTGTGCTGGTTAGATATTCGCTACCGCGCACCACAGTGTTAATTCCCATTAAATGGTCATCAATAATGTGCGCAAAATTGTAGGTAGGATAACCATCTGATTTAATTAGTACAATGTCTTGCATGGTTGAGTTTTCAATAGAAATGTCACCAAAAATATGGTCGTGATAGGTGGTAGTTCCTTCTTTTGATACTCGCTGGCGAATAACATAAGGCTTGTTTGCGACAAGATTTGCTTTAACTTCCTCGGGACTGAGAGCGGAACAGTCGCATTTGTGTCCCTCAGGGCTGTCAGTGTCCTCCTCTTTGCTACAAAAACAGTAATACGCATTTCCGTTGTTGAGCAAATCTTGTGCGTATTTTAGGTAAATGTCTTTGCGCTCGCTTTGGCGATACGGTCCATTAGGTCCTCCAATGTCTGGACCTTCATCGTAGTTTAAACCAGTCATTTTTAGGGTGTTAAGAATTATTTCTTCTGCACCTGGTATAAAGCGCTTGCGGTCGGTGTCCTCAATGCGTAAAATAAATTTACCGCCATTATGTCTTGCGAGTAGGTATGAATACAGGGCAGTACGCAAATTTCCAATGTGCATATATCCCGTGGGACTCGGCGCAAAACGCGTTACAATTTTTTTCATTTTTTCCTCCAAAATTGAATAAAAAGGCGTAAAAAATCGATTTTTTTGCTATTTTTTCAATTTTTTTATAATTTTTTATAAATTTTAGCAAAAATTTTAGCGATTTTTTATGGCCTAATATCGAGGTATATTTTAGCAAATTAGCCATGCTTTGTCAATAAGTATTGCGGTAAATTGCGTGCTTAATTTAAGCAAAAACTCGTCCCAAAATCAAACTTAAAATAAATTGATTTTTTGTTATTTTCTACTAATTTGTTTTTACTTTTTTGTTTTAATTTGTTATACTATAATTAATTAAACATAAAGAGGTTGTTATGTCAAAAAAATACGTTTTTGATTTTACCGAGGGTAGTGTTGGCGACATTTCGCTACTGGGAATCAAGGGCGGGAATCTCGCCACCATGACGCAAATGGGAATGCCAGTGCCAGTGGGCTTTACGATTTCTACCGAGGGCTGTCGTAAGTTTTTGGAGAGTAAATGCACTTTTACAAACGACTTTTTGGAGCAGATTTGGCGGTCGATAAAGAAGATAGAAAACGAGGTCGGCCTGTACCTAGGCGACGGAGAAAAGCCACTACTATTTAGCATGCGCACGGGGGCAAGCACCAAAATGCGCGGGCTCGCTAGGACGGTACTAAACATCGGCCTAAATGACGAGATTGTTTCGAAAATTTTGAGGGCCACGAAAAACCCCGTGTTCGCTTGGGAAATTTACTGCCGATTCATTCGTGATTACGCGACGATTGTGGCTGGTCTAGATACGAACGAATTTCGCGAGGCCGAAAACCGCATTCGCATAGACAACGCGGGCACGCCCGAGCCCGAAATGTTGCAAAAAATCATCTCGCAATTCAAAAAAATTTACCGAAAAGAAATGAAGGTTGCCTTCCCACAAGACGTTCGCAGTCAAGTCGTCGAGGCAATCAAGGCAGGGCTAAACAGTTTTGAGAGCCCGCGTGCGCGCGCGTACAGGCGTATCAATAATATTCCCGAGGAAGTTGGGTGCGCGGTAACCGTCCAGGCGATGGTGTACGGCAACTACGACATGGAGAGCGGTGTGGGAGTGGCGCACTCGCGGAACCTAATTACTGGCGCAAACGAAATAACTGGCGAGTTTGTCCGCCGTTCGCAAGATAAAAACCTGTTAAAATCGCGAGTTACATACGATATGGCCGAGATTAAAAAGGCTTACCCTGCGGCGTACACCGAAATTTGCGACGTCTGCCACAAGCTCGAGCACTACTTCCAGGACGCCGTGTCAATCGAGTTCTGCCTGCAATCGAACAAGCTCTACCTAATGCAAGTCGAGTCTGCCGAGCGCACTCCACAGGCCTCGGTAAAGATTGCTGTCGACCTTGCTTCCTCGCGCGTGTTTACTCGCAAAAAGGCGTTACAACACGTCAATGCCGAGGGAATCAAAAACCTATTACAGCCCGTCTTTTCTAGTGAAAGGGTGGCTTCGGCGCGTGTACTGGGGGAGGGCTTGTGCGCTTACCCTGGTTGCGCGAGTGGAGCGATTGCGTTGTCACCCGCAATGGCCCTTGAATATGCGAGCGAAGGCAAGCCCGTAATTTTAATTCGCGAGAGCACGAACCCGCAAGACGCTGAGGGAATCGCCGTGGCGGAGGGCTTGATTACCCTAAACGGAGGTACAAACAGCCACGCAGGTGTTGTGTCCCGCGCGATTGCCCTGCCGTGCATCACTGGGTGCAAGCGACTGAGCATCAACGAGAACACGCACTCGATTAAGCTCGGCGGGATGAACTACCACGAGGGCGATATAATTAGTATGGATGCCGAGCGCGGTGTCGTTTACGGCGAGGCTCTGCCACTATTTGAGCCTGGGTTGACAGGCGAGCTGGGGACCATTATTGACTGGGCGCGCCCCAGCCTCACTATACCGATTTACACCGATGCCGACACTCCCGAAAAGGTAAGGCGAGGCTTTGATTTAGGGGCCGAGGGCGTAGGTCTAGTGCGCACGGAAAACATGTTTTTCAAGGCCGACCGAATTAGTGCAATACGCGAATTTTTGCTGGCTACCGACAAAAAAACGCGGGATAGTGCCTTAAAAAGCATATTAAAGTCGCAAACTGCTGACTTTGTGGACTTGTTTAACGTGGTGGGCGATAACGAGGTAACCGTTAGGCTTATGGACCCGCAATTCCACAAATTTATCCCGTCTTCGCAGAACGCTTTGCGCGCGATTGCCCGCGATATGGGTGTAAGTTTTGATGCTATTAAAGAGGCTGTAAATAACCTAACTCAGACGAACCCAGTCTTGGGCATTCGCGGGTGCAGATTGCTGATTATGTACCCCGAACTCATCAATGTCCAGGTTACTGCTGTGATAAATGCGATGTTGGAGACTCGTCGTCGCAAGAGACGCACCCCGAAGATTCGCTTCCTAGTGCCACTTGTTTCCTTGGTGCCCGAGTTTGAGGCGGTGGCGTACGAGATTAAAAAGGCTGTTTCGGCACTGTCCGACAAGATTAAATTCGACTTTGCCTACGAAATCGGGTGCATGATTGAGACTCCGCGCGCGTGCTTGATTGCAAATAAACTTGCCGAGGTTGCCGACTTTGTGTGCTTTGGGGTAAACGACCTCACGCAACTCACGTTTGGGTATAGTCGCGACGATTGTACGAAATTTTTAAAGGAGTATTACGCCGACAGCCTTCTGTTTACCGACCCGTTTGCGAGCGTCGACAAGATAGGTGTCAGCGAGTTAATGGAAATCGCGGTCGAGCGCGTGCGTTCGGTAAAGCCTCGTATGCGCATTTGGCTACTTGGCGACCAGACGGCAGACCCCGAGACTTTGAGGCTGGCTAGCAGGCTCAAAATCGACTGCATTAGTTGCGCACCTAACAAAATTCCTTCTGCAATCTTAGCCGAAGCCCAAATAAAACAATAAAAATAAAAAAATTTAATAAATATTAAATTAAGAAATTTTTAATAATTACGCAAAAAATAAAAAAATTTTTAATAAATATGTATAAAATAAAGGAATTTATCTAAAATATTAATACAAACACCAATAAAGGTGTTTGTATTTTTATAAGAAAGCAAAATAAATTTTTTAATATAGTTATTCATATAATAATATATAAAAAATCAAATAAAATATAGAAAAAATAATAATTAATTTAAAATACTATAAATATACAAATAAAGTTTTTTAAATTAAATATAAGATTTTTAAGTAAATAGTTAAAAAAATAAAGCGCACTTAATGTGCGCTTTTTGCCACGGGCTCGGGAGTTTTACGCAAGTTGACGCGGTAGAGGCGGTCCTTCATCTTGCGTAACATGTCAGCATATTGGGGCAAAATTTCTGGGTAAGGGGTGGCTTCGACCTTTGGGTCATCAATCTTTAACATTCTAACATTTTTCATACTCAATCACCTCTTCGTTAAGATTATACGCGAAATATGTAAAAAAAGCAAACAAATTTGACCACTATATACAAAAATTATACTTAGTGCGAATGTTTGTCTAATTTTATTTTACTTTTTGTAATTTTACCGCAAAAGGCTACAAAAAATTTGTATATTTTGACGAAATTTAGTATAATAAATTATTATGAAGAGAATTACAAAGATTATTTGCACGCTCGGACCTGCGTGCGACGATGCCAGCATTATGGCAGAAATGAACAAAGAAGGCATGGACGTGGCGCGCCTGAATATGAGCCACGGAACACTGGAATCGCACCAGGGGTTGATTGACAAATTACAGCCCTTGCGCGATGCGGGGAAGGTCAAACTCATGATTGACACCAAGGGGCCCGAGATTCGCATCAGCACCTTTCGAAACGGCAGTGTAATGCTCGTCGAAGGCGATAAATTTACCTTCACGAGTCGCGCGGTCGAGGGTGATGAGAAGGTTGTGGGGCTTAGGTATCCGCAGTTGGTTAACGAGGTCAAGGCGGGCGACAAAATTTACGCAAACAACGGCATGATGATTTTCGAGGTCGAAAAGGTAACCCGCACGGACATTCACTGCCGAGTACTGTTTGGTGGGAAGTTGTCCGACCACAAGGGGCTGAATGTGCCAGGGCTGGTGCCTAGTACGCCGTATATTTCGGAGGCCGACAAGATTGATATCAAGTTTGCAATCAAAAACCACGCGGACTTTTTGGCTATTAGTTTTGTCAGCAACAGGCAAAATGTCCTCGATATTCGCAAGTTTTTGACCGAAAACGGTGGCGAGAATATTCAAATTATTTCAAAAATCGAGAACGCCTCTGGGGTCAAGCACGCCGAGGAAATTCTCGATGTCAGCGACGGGCTAATGGTGGCGCGCGGGGACTTGGGCGTCGAGATTCCGTTAGAGAAAATTCCGCCGATTCAAAAAAAGTTGATTTCGCTGTGTAATGTCAAAAAGAAAACGTGCGTCGTGGCTACCGAGATGCTCGAAAGTATGACTAATTCTACTCGTCCCACTCGCGCCGAAGTAAATGACGTGGCAAACGCGATTTACGATGAGGCGACCGCCACAATGCTGTCAGGGGAGACGGCCTCAGGAATCGACCCCGTCAATGTAGTGCGCACCATGGCAAATATTATAAAGGAATCTGAAAAACATATTTATGGTGTAAAAGTGGCACTGTAAAATTAAAAAATTAGAATTATAAAGTGGCCTTATTAAAAATTACATAAATAAAGTGAATATTAAATTGATATAATATAATTTAAAATAAGTGGCCTTAAAATACCATATAAAATTATATTTTTCTATGGAGAAATTAAGCAAATAATACACAACGATAGAATTTAAATATAAGAATTAACTCATTTAGCAAAATTGCAAGATTATTTACTGCATCTATTTTTAGATGTAGTTTTTCTTTTGTAAAAGTAAAAAATTATCAAAATTATTAGAAAAATAACGAAAATACCCCAAAAATGTTGAAAAAATGCGAAAATTTGACCTAAAAATGCAGAATTTAGAATAACTTTGCCTAAAATTTTCGAGGTTGGGAGGGTGCTAGTTGTGGTGCTGTTGTCGCCTTGGGTGATGACCAAATCGTCATTTATTAAAGTTATTCGGTGGGCGGTCAGCCTCGAGTCGTCTATATAGCACACGATGTCGCCCGTTTTATATTCGGCTTGCGCGCTAAACACAATTAGTTCGCCCTTTTGTAGTGTGGGTGCCATACTGCTACTCTGCACCACTCCAAGACTAAATTGTCCAAAAAGTAAAAAAATTGTGAAAATTATCAAAAAAACGCAAAAAAATGCGGAAAAAACGTAAAAAATATGTATTTTCATAAATTTTTCGCCCTTTACTAATCTATTCACTATACTAAAAAATTATTAATAAAAATCTTAAAATCAAAAAAATTATTTAAATTGTAAATTAAAATAAAAAGTAAGTGGAAGAGAATTTTAATAAAAATTAAGTAGAAAAATAAATTTAAATAAAATATAATAAAAATCAAAATATTAAGTTAATTTTATACTATAAAAAAATTTTACTATTTTTATTTCAATAAATTAAAATTTAAAGAAAAATAATAAAAATTGCGAAAAAATCGTAAAAAATAACAAAAAAATGCAAAAAATTAGTAATTTTTTATAAAAATAAAAAGATTTTAGAATTTACTAAAATCTTCAATTGGGTAAAAATCTTTTTCGTTAAGCGGGCTAATGTCGTTTTTTATTTTTTGGTAATAATATTTATATTTTCCGCCGTCCTTGATTTTGTAGTCAATTGCGTCGGGACGGTCCTGCCTATACAGGCGCGAAAAGACGTATTCGAATTGTGGTTGCAAGGTGTTTGTATAACGGCTAAGGTCGTACTGCTTGCGCGTGGTGGTGGCAAGACAAGGTTTAATCAAGTCGCGGGCCTTTGGCAATTCTGTTTGCAAGTTCTCGCAGTGGTCCGCGTACACCCAGTTTAGGTTGGCCTTTTGCGCTTCGATTAGGCTAAACAGGTACGGGCGCAGGGTGTTTAGGCTGTTGTTGGTAACGATGTAGTAAAGTTTACCGAAGTCGACCAGCATGTTCACCTTGTTGCCAAGTAGATTTGTGTACAGAATCGGGGTAAGGATGTCCACGGTCTCACGCTCGATTTGGTGGTTTTGCGCTAAGTACTCGAGTGTGTTTAAAAAGCGGTAGGTCATCGCGCGCTGAGAGTACCCGTAAAAGCACGCGTCTTGCTCGGGCATGGTCATGAAAGCTGTGTGCCCCTCTTTATTTTCGAGCGCGCTTTTTGGCATGTAGAATACATTCAAGGTATCATTTAGGCCGTAGAACTTGGTTAAGTCGACGAAATCGCTAGATTTTATATATTTTTCGTCCACGCCAAAACGCCTCTTCTCTTTTGGTAGTGAGGCCATTAGGTCGCCAAGTCTCGCGGTTGGGGTAAAGTCTGCCATGACACTAACTTGCTTGTCAGGGCTTAAAGGCGGAGTTAGTCCGTTCATTTCGCGCAAGTGAATGTCGAGGTACGCGCGCCAGTTCGTTACATAGTCGGGGCTGGGCTTCTCCAAGGGAAAGAGGTCAATAGCCTGGTAAATCGAACCGCGCAGTTCCGCGTCGGAGTGGATGTTTTTTTGAATGAAGTCGAGCATAAATTCCTCGTTTGCGAGCGAGGTCGTGAAATTTGGCGTGTAGGTAAGGGGCAAACGTGCAACCTTGTTAAACTGCTCGCTTAACTTTATCGAAGCGTTCGAGCGGGTAGGGTTCGAAGTGATGCGCTCGATTACCACACGCGCTGCCAAATTGCAGAGAAAATAGTAGTCGCGCTCCAAAATGCGCAGAACGAGGTTTTCGGACTCCTTCCGCTCGGCATAATACATCAAATTTTGGTAGTCGACCCCAACAAGAAAGCGCAGGTTATTTAAAATCGTGCCTTGCTTTGCGTAGTCGTTGTCAAAATAGGTCTGCTGAATTCCCGCGGTAACAATTGGAGAGAGTCTGCCCTCAAAATATTCAAATTTTGCCACCCCGCTAGGGCTCGGGCCGAAGGTGTCGGTGCGCTCTTTTTTTCCTAGTAACCAGCGTGCCTCTTTTGGGCTAATTAGGTTTTGGTTTACCAGCAAGAAACTCGTGCGGGACGGGTTTTGGTACAGGTCATCGAGCGGAACAAAAGGCTTTTCGTAGTAGTACTGCGGGAAAACCTTTGTCTTGCCGTGCGTGTATTCGCGCATAATTTCACTTCCTTTTGTTTTTCCATATTATACCACACCGCTTTCAATTTTTCAATACCCATAAGAAAATTAAATTTCACTCACGTACACACACGATATCTATTTATTAGTAGCAAATAGTAAAAAGCAGTTAGTATTCCAAAAAAGGCTGTGATTAAAAAAGTGTGATTTTGTCAAGGGTAAAATAAAAAAGGGCATTATGCCTCGATTGAGACGCCCTTTTCTCCCTCGGCAAATTCGAGAGACTGGATATTACATACGGCCTTGATGTCCTCGGCGCAGTTCTTTACAAAATCGGCGTAGCCAGTTAAGGTAACTTTACTTAGTTCTTCTTTTAGACTGAGGCCGTTACTCGACTTGTACCCGCGAATCTGGGACACAATGTCACAAACAACGTCGCCCTGTTTTAGGACTTGTTCGTCCTTCGGCTCGCCAAGGTCTAGGTACTTGCTGATATGAATGGACTTTGCCCCTTCGATATCTGCATAGTAACTCTGGTAGATTTCCTCGGTAATGTGTGGCATGTAGATTGAGAATAATTTGAGTATCCCCTCGAGCACCATACTTGATGCATACTGTGCGGACTCCTTCGCCTCCTCGCCGTAAATTTCGGGTTTATACAGGCGGTTTTTCGCGATTTCGATGTAGTCGTCGCAGAAGGTCCAGAAAAGTTGCTCGAGTTCGTTTAGCCCGAGCCCCATTTCGTACTTACTTAGGTACGACATAAACTTCATATATGTTACGCGGTAACGCTCGAGTATCCACTCGTCCATTGGCAATAGTGTTTGCGGAATTTTAGGCACGTACCCTTCGAGGAAGGACAGCACAAAACGGCTCGCGTTCCAAATCTTTTGCATGAGTTTAAAGCCGTTTTTGAACTCCTCTTCCTTTATATATACGTCTTTACCCAGGCTTGCGTTGCTGGCCCAGTAACGAGTAACATCGGCGGAGTACTGCTTAAAGGTCTCTAAGGGGGTAGGGGTACCGCCCGAGCTTTTGGACTTAGACAACTTGCTCCCCGTAGCACTTAGTCCCCAGCCACTTATCATGACGTCGCTCCACGGCAGTTTTTTGAAGTGCAGTAGCGATTTTGCGATGGTGTAAAAGTCCCACACGCGAATGTTGTCGTGCGCGTTCGGGCGTAAGTCCATAGGAATGTAGGTGTCGTCAAGCCCCTTAGAAGTAATTAAGTCGGTGCAAATTTGTGGAGTTAGCGAACTTGTAGCCCAAGTGTCCATTACGTCGCGCTCGGGCTCGAAGTGAGTCCCTCCACATTTTGGACAAGGATGCTTAGGTGTCGACACAGAGGGGTCAACGGGCAGGTCCTCAACATCCGCCAAAATCAACTCGCCACAGTCGGCACAGTACCACACGGGGAAAGGAATCCCGTAAAATCTTTGGCGACTGATACACCAGTCCCACTTTAACCCCTCAACCCAGTTTAAAAAACGCTTCTGCATGTGCTCGGGATACCACTTTACCGCCTCGCCAGCCTTGTAAATCTCGTCTTTGTGGTTTAAGAGTTTTATAAACCACTGAGGCTTAATTAGTAACTCGATTTCGGTGCCACAACGCTCGTGCGTGGCAACTAGGTGAGTGAGTGGCTGTTGGTCGTAAAGTAGGCCCTCTTCCTTTAATTTATTAATAATCGCCTCACGCGCCTCACGAACTTTTAGGCCCGCAAACTCGTTAGCCAACTCAGTCATGCGCCCGTTGTAGCCAATAGCCTCGAGTACGGGCAGGTTAAACTCCTTCTGCCACTTCGCGTCCGCCTCATCACCAAAAGTACAGCACATTACGGCACCCGTGCCCTTCTCCATGTCGACGTCTGCATTAGCAATTATCGGCACTTCGCGGTTATACAAGGGACTAATAGCGGTTTTCCCAACGAGATTGGCGCGCTCCTTGTCCTCGGGGTGCACAAACACACACACGCACGCGGACAGAAGCTCGGGGCGGGTGGTGGCAATCTTCAACTTTTCGCCACTTTCCTTTATGGTAAAGTAGATGTAGTTCATCACACTTTCCGTTTCCATGGTGTCCACTTCGGACTGCGCAATGGTCGTTCTACACTCGGGGCACCAAAGGCTCGCACTGTTGCGACGCTCGATTTCGCCCTGCTTGTATAACTCGATAAAACTGCGCTGGCTAATCTCTTGCGTGCGTGGCGAGATTGAGGAGTACGCGTGCGAAAAGTCCGCACTATGCCCAGCACTCGAGAATACGTTTTCATACACTTCCTTCATCTCTTTTGTCGTGTCTAAACACAGATTTATGAAGTCGCCACGAGTGGTTTCGGCCATTTTCACCTTTTTCTCGCGCTGAACGTAACGCTCAGTAGGCAGACCGTTGTCGTCATACCCAAAGGGGAAGAAAACGGACTTGCCGAGCATGCGCTGGTGCCTTGCGATTACGTCAATTTGGGTGTAACTAAACACGTGTCCCAAGTGAATAATACCGCTAATCGTAGGTGGCGGGGTGTCAATCATGTAGCGGTCTTTTGCGTCTGGGTTAAACTTATAAATTTCGTTCTCGCGCCAGTAGTCTTGCCAATGTTTTTCGCGCGAATTGAAGTCGTATCTTTTCTCTAACATAGTATTTCCTTTTGTTTTAAATGTAGTAATTTTTGTAATTAAATAACAAAATTTCGCCACTATACCTACAAAATTTAGCGGGTATATAGCAAAATTTCGCTTTTTAATAATCTTATTAATTAAAAAATATTAAATATTTCCAAATATTAAATTTAATTAATCAAATAAATAATAAAGGGAATTAATTAATCTAATGAAATTTTAATAAAATAGTTAAATAGTTTAATAAATAATAATAAATGATTGAATAAAATAGTTTAATTAAATAATTAAATGGTTTAGTTAAATTTTAATAAAGTAGTTTAGTTAATGATAATGAATTGTTGTTTTATTAAATGATTATAGAATGGTTAAATTAGAAAGCAAAATTATTAATTAATTATAAAAATTGACGGTCCTTGTCGGGGTCAACCTCGTGCATCCACAGAGAGTGAAGATTGCAGTATGCGTACACGGCAATTGGCTGTTCGCCTGGGGCCAGGGTGAAGTTGGTCTCGGGCTCCTCGTTCGGGTGCAGGTAGTGGAGTTGTCCGCCCTTGTCGGTTTCCAAGTACACCCATTGGATGTAGTGCTCCTCGGTCATTGGGTGGGGCACGACGCCCACGCTCACGCCTACGGAGTTATCGAGCAATGCAACGACTGGCACGTGCTTTTCACTCGCGCCGTCGGTAGTGTTTGCGATTAACTCTTGCATAGGTTGGCCACAGCACACGACGGGCACGCCACTGTTTAAGATTTTCATAACGATATTGCCACAAATTGGGCAACGGTAAAAGGTGATATTTGTCATAATTTCTCTCCTATTAAATAATACATAATATTAGCACAATTTAATAATTTTGTCTAGTGAAATGTTAGTTTCGCCCTTTTCTTTTTAAAACTCCGCTGTCCTCTTAATACACTGCCCGAAGGATCTATTCCTCTTTGTTTATATTTTTAGTATTTTCTGCGTTTTTTGGTTCGAAGATTAGCGCGGTGCCGTTGTCGATTACGGTAAAGGCGGGTTCAGTTGGAGTATCGTCCTTGCCCTGCTTGTGTCTAACATAGAGCACAATCGCCAAAATCGCACCGAATACAACCGTAATACCGATGCCTAAAAGGTACCACGCAATGCGGTTTTCGTTTAGATACACGTCGCGGTAGATGTAAATATTAGGGACGGGCTCGGACATAGTGCAGTGCCACAGGTGTGCCGTGTATGCGGTGGGGGTCGAGTCGGTTACACCGTAATTGGTAATCAGCGTCGCCACCTCGTCAGCATTTGACTTGATTTTGAGACTAGTGGGGTAGGCGCGCACGATGTAGGTGTCAATCGAGTTAAAAAGTTGGTCGGTAACCGTGCGGTCGCCGTTAAAAAAGTAGTTGGCAAAGGCCGTATTTATGTTGTCGATTAGACTAGGAATTAAAAACATTTCGACCAGCAACTCGTCGCTACTACTTAGGCTAGAGTCCGCAATGACCTCTTGGCTGACAAAAACGCCTTTGTTTATTACCGCGGGTTCTGCGGCCACCTCCTCGGGCGTCGTGCCTAGAAAGTGGCAAAGGGCGTTAAAGGAGGAAAAAGTTAATAGTATTTGGTAGACGCTGTCGTTACTTTCCGCCACCCCGTGAGTGAGTTCCACGCCCTCGGTGTTGCGCCCCGCAAAAAAGGCCTCTTGGTAGGTGTTCACGACGTTGTTAATCGCGCTCATTACCTCGGTTTTATTTAGGTCGTAGGTCTCTAAAACGGTATCATCAAGAGTGATTGCGTACGAATAACTGCGCGAGCCGTCGGCATACACTGTCGTAAGGCTCGTAACCTGGCCACAGCCCGCAAACAGCACAACCGCCATAATAATCAATAAAATTGATACAAAAAAAGTCTTTGTTTTTGTATTTGTCAAGGTTATTTCTCCATAAATATTTAATTTTGTTTGCCAAATTGTAGTTAGAGGGTATAAAGATTGCGGTCAACGAAATTTAGGCACTTTTTACTTGCATTATAGTTAAAAGTGCATGCCTTTTTCTTGATAAATTCGCAATTAAATACAAGTTTAGAGGCTGTTTTTTTGTTTAGGCAGGTTTTATTCAATTGTTTAGGCAAGTTTAGATGCAGTAAAAAATCAAAGTCAAGTAAAAGGCTTTTAAGATAGTTTGCCCGAAAATTTGCGATAAACTACTAAATTATATAGAATTTTGTCCTTATTGTCAACATGCATGTAGTACGTTTTAGATTTTCAGGGCCGATATTTTGGCCTTTTAGCAAAAAACCGCACTAATCTAATAAAAATGTATTGATTAATCTAACGAAATATGCTATAATATTACTCACAAAATCTATATTTTACACAGAGCGGGTAACGCTCTTTGTTGTTTTAGGAGAGAAAAATGGATAAACAGAAAATTAGAAATATCGCGATAATTGCTCACGTTGACCACGGCAAAACTAGCCTCGTTAACGAACTACTCAAACAGGGCGGAGTATTTCGCAGTAATCAGGAAGTTGGCGACCGTGTAATGGACTCGAACGACCTTGAGCGCGAGCGTGGTATTACGATTCTCGCTAAAAACGCGAGCATCCACTACCACGACTACAAGATTAATGTCATAGACACCCCAGGGCACACGGACTTTGGTGGCGAGGTCGAGCGTGCTCTTAAAATGGTGGACGGCGTGCTACTCGTTGTCGACTCCTTTGAGGGCACCATGCCACAGACGCGTTTTGTGCTGGAAAAGGCCCTTGCACTCAATCTAAAGGTAATCGTGGTCATTAACAAAATCGACCGCCCTGACGCGCGAATTGCAGAGGTGCAGGATGAGATACTCGAATTGATGTTCGACCTAAATGCAAACGACGACCAGTTAAACAGCCCCGTAATTTACGCATCCGCAAGACTAGGTATCGCTAGTAAGGATAAAAACACACAAGGTGTCGATATGCAACCTCTTTTTGAGGAGATTATCAACCACATTCCAGCCCCCAGCGGGGATGAGTCAAAGCCTTTGCAACTGCTAGTAAGTAACACCGAGCACAGCGACTTTTTAGGTAAACTCGCCGTGGGTAAGATTGAAAATGGCACAATTAGTGTCGGGCAAATGGTAGCGATTTCGAATTTCTACGAGCCCGAAAAAGTCGAGCGCGTGCGCGTGCAACAACTTTTTGTCTACGACGGCATGAAAAAGGTGGAGACTGACGAGGTTACCACGGGCGATATCGCGTGCGTGGCGGGCCTTGGGGACATTATGATAGGCGACACGATTTGCGACCCCGAGAGTGTCGAGCCCCTCGAGTTTGTAAAGATTAGTGAGCCCAGTGTTGAAATGACCTTTATGGTAAACGACAGCCCTTTTGCGGGAAAAGAGGGCAAGTTTGTCACCAGTAGGCACCTCCGCGAGAGGCTTTACAAGGAAACCATCCGCGACCTTTCTCTGCGTGTTGAGGATACCGACTCGACCGATGCTTTCCGCGTGCGCGGTAGGGGTGAGATGCACCTGTCGATTTTGATTGAAAATATGCGTAGAGAGGGTTACGAATTTCAGGTTTCCATGCCCAAGGTTTTGTTTAAATACGACGATGCGGGCAAGAAAATGGAGCCTATTGATAAACTGGTTGTCGACGTGCCCGATGAGTGCGTGGGGACAGTTATGTCCAAAATGGGCATCCGCAAGGGCGACCTGCTCGAAATGCGCCCACAGGGTAGCAGAACGAGGCTCGAGTTTTTGATTCCCAGCCGAGGGCTATTCGGCTACAAGTCCGAGTTCATGACCGACACTCGTGGCGAGGGCGTTATGAGTAGCGTGCACTACGGCTACGACTACTACAAGGGCGAAATTGAGCGCAGGCAGTGTGGGGCACTCGTTGCTCACGAGACGGGCGAGTGTATAGGCTACGGACTCGCAAACGCACAGGAGCGTGGAACTTTATTTGTTTCCCCAGGGGACAAGGTGTACGCAGGCATGATTGTGGGTGAGAACCCAAGGGGCGATGACCTGGTCGTAAATGTGTGCAAGCGCAAGCAACTGACCAACATGCGCGCGGCAGGTTCCGACGATGCATTGCACCTAATTCCACCTAAAAAGATGAGCCTTGAAAAATCAATCGAATTCCTAAACGACGACGAGCTTCTCGAGGTAACTCCTCAAAGCATTCGCCTCCGCAAAATCATCCTTGACCACGACAAGCGCGCCCAAGCCCGCTTCCGCGCCAAAAACGCCGGAAAGTAAAAAGTAATAAATTGTGAATTGTAAAATTTTAATAGTTTCACATTAAATTAAACACATTGTGTGGTAAAAAAAGAAAAACTAATTATTCAATTATTTTCTATTTTTATATTATGTAAACTTAATATTTCAATCTAGGTATATTTAATTATTTGCTTTTTTTATATTTTTATTGCATACTATATTGGATAAATGAGGTACAGGATGTGTAAAAATATTGCAAAACCATTTTTAAAATGGGCTGGCGGGAAAGGTCAACTTCTTGATACATTTGAAAAAATGTTCCCACAAGAATTAGTTAATGGGGGAATTAAAACATACATAGAACCATTTGTTGGTGGTGGTGCTGTTTTATTCCATATATTGCAAAATTATAATATTGAAAAAGCATATATCAATGACATAAATAAGGAACTTATAAATTGTTATCGTTGTATTAAAGCTGATGTTGAAAAAGTTATTAAGCCATTAAGTATTTTAGAAAATGAATATTTGACTAGTGAAGACAGGGCCAAATATTTTTATAATGTGAGAGACCGTTATAATCAAATTCATTTAAATGGCCATTGTGATTATGAAAAATGTGCAGATTTTATATTTTTAAATCATACTTGCTTCAATGGACTTTATAGAGTTAATAAAGAAGGAAAATTTAATGTTCCGCACGGCAAATATAAAAACCCTTTAATTTGCGATAAAGACAACTTAGGACTTTGTTCTCAGTTATTGCAAAAAGTTGAAATCAATTTTGGAGATTACAAAGAAGTCTTATCAAATGCCGATAAAGATAGTTTTGTATATTTCGATCCACCATATAGACCGCTTATAGAGAATAACTCGTTTGTAAATTATGATAAATCTGGATTTGATGATAATGACCAAATTGAATTATCACAGAACTATAAAAAGTTAGATGACAAAAATTGTCTGCTTATGCTTTCAAATTCAGATCCTAAAAATACAAATGAGAATGATAACTTTTTTGATGATTTATACAAAGGCTTTAACATTGAAAGAGTTTATGCAAAAAGGATGATAAATTGTCAGGCAAGTAAGCGTGGAAATATCACAGAAATAGTTGTTATGAATTACAAAAGGAGAAAAAATGGCTGAAATTAAATTGTTTAGATTAGGAAATCAGGTTGAAGAATTAAAATCTCATAGTGCAGTAATTGAAAAAGAACTACAAAATAAAATTGAGAAAAATATGTTTGAATTTTTTGGAGTTCATTTCCTTGATACTGAATATAGAATTGATAATGGACGAATGGATTCTATAGGTATTGACGAGAATAACTGTCCAGTAATTTTTGAATATAAATGCCACTCCAATGAAAATGTGATTAATCAAGGGCTATTCTATTTAAACTGGCTGTTAGAACATAAAGCAAATTTTAAGTTGCTTGTTTTAGAAAAATTGGGGAAAGAAATTGCGGATAATATAGATTGGTCTATGCCAAGAGTAATATGTATTGCTGGAGATTTTAATAAATATGATGAAGAAGCAATAAAGCAAATTAATAGAAATGTGTCATTGATAAGATATAAACAATATAACGATGATTTATTGCTATTTGAACTGTTGAATAGCAATACCGTTGCTCCAATAGAAATAGAAAATAATGAAAGAAAGCAAACCGAGAAAACTTTTTTACAACAATATGAAAGAGCTCCCCAAAAATTTAAAGATATATATGATGATTTGAAAGATTATACACTAAGCCTTGGTGATGATGTTACAGAAAGTACATTAAAATTATATTCCGCATTTAAGAAAATAAAAAATTTCGCTACAATGGAAATATATAAGTCTGTTGTTAGACTTGCTGTTAAACTTGATCCAAAAGACTATGAATTAAGTGAAAATTTACGCGATGTTAGTGATATTGGGCACTGGGGATGCGGTGATTTGCAACTTGATATTAAGTCAGAAAAAGATGTTCCACTTGCAAAGGAACTAATTCAAAAATCTTATGAAGAAAATTAAGGAGTTTAATTATGATTAAAAATGGTAAAGGTGGTGGAAATACTAAGACAGGTTTGGTTTTTGAAGGAAAAGTTGATTTGGCTACCTTTTTAAGCCGTCAACCACATTATTCAATAAATTGTCATGATGTTTATTTTGATAATGAGAAAGTTGCACGAGTATTTAAAAAGAATGATTTTTATTCAATATTTCTTAAAGAATTGAATATTGATTGGACAAAATGTATATCTAAAAAATTATTGCCAGACGATAGCATTTTTGTATTGCTTAACAATACTCTTTTTATAATTGAATGTAAACATCAGCAAGTAGCAGGTTCAGTGGATGAAAAATTACAAACTTGCGATTTTAAGAAAAAACAATATAAAAAGCTTATGGCACCAGCTAATATTGATGTCCAGTATATTTATCTTCTTGATGAGTGGTTTAAAAATCCTAGATATAAGGATGTGCTAGATTACATACAGTCTGTTGGGTGCGACTATTATTTTGAATATATCCCTTTAACAAAGCTGGGTTTGCCTGTTCCACCAGAAAATATTGAGGACTAGTAATGGAAGAAGAATTCGAATTAGAGAGCAATACAGTTTGGTCATTCCCAAATCGTGGCAAATGGGCAACTCATGATGCTAAATATCGTGGAAATTTTTCACCTTATGTTGCAAAGAATATCATTTTGCGTTATTCAAAACCAAATGATTTAGTTTTAGATCAATTTGTTGGTGGCGGAACAACTTTAATCGAGAGCAAACTGAACAATCGTAATGCTATTGGCTTTGATATAAACCCAAAAGCGGTAGCATTAACCAAAGATAAATTAAATTTTGAAACTGAATTTCAAAATAATATAAAGGTAAAACTTGGCGATGCCTGTAATTTGCAGGATGTTGATGATAATAGCATTGATTTAATTTGCACACACCCACCATATGCTGATATTATTAAATATAGCGAAGATATTGAAGGTGACTTATCTCATTTAGCATATAAAGATTTTCTTGTTGCAATTGAAAAAGTATCAAGAGAGTGTTATAGAGTTTTAAAGAAAGATAAATTTTGTGCAATAGTTATAGGTGATACTCGCAAAAATGGAATGGTTCAACCATTAGGTTTTGAAGTTATGCAAAGATTCATTAATTCCGGTTTTAAATTAAAAGAAATCATCATTAAGGAACAACACAACTGCAAAGCAACAGGCTTTTGGAAAACAAATAGCCAAAAATATAACTTTTTGCTTTTAGCGCATGAGTATATATTTGTATTTAAAAAGTAAAATATAAATTTTGAACTGCACCTTCAAAAGTATCCAACTTTTGGGGTGTAGTTCATTTTACCACTTTTTTAAATTTTATAAACAATTTAATAAATAAAAAACTAGCTATATTTCCTCATTAAAGTCAATAATTTGTGTTTAAATCATGCAAATTTTTTAAAAAAGTGGTAATTTTACCGTATTTTTTAAAAATGTTGAATTTAAAAAGCGAGTTGGTGGGAATATTAATCGCTTTTTTATTAAATAATCAACAAAATTTAGGAAAAAGCATAAAAAATTATACAAATAATTACAATTTATTTAAAATCAATTTTATTAGAAATTAAAGTTGATTTTTTTTGTTTTTATGATATAATAAATATAAGGGAAATCCATATTAAGAGAGGGTACAATATGGAAGATATAATTAAAATTACTGACTTAACGAAAGACTACGGGCACGGCCGCGGAATTTTTGACATAAATTTGACTGTTGCAAAGGGCGAAGTATTCGGTTTTTTAGGTCCTAATGGCGCGGGCAAGTCCACGACCATTCGCCACATAATGGGCTTTTCCAAACCCGACAAAGGCCAGATTTTGGTGTTTAACAAGGACTCCTTTAAGTACTATTATGAGATACTCAAATATATCGGTTATCTTCCAGGTGAAATTGCGCTACCCGAGGGCTTAACTGGCTGGGAATTTATACATATGATGCGCGATTTGAGACACGCCTCGAATGACCGTATCGAGTATTTGCTCGAAAAGTTCGAGTTTGACCCATTGGGCGACACTAAAAAAATGAGTTTGGGGGACAAGCGAAAACTCGCTATCGTCGCCGCGTTTATGAACGACCCCGAGGTGCTGATTCTCGACGAGCCGACTAGTGGGCTCGACCCCGTGATGCAACAGGTGTTTGTAGACTTTATCAAGGATGAGAAAAAGCGGGGCAAGACTATTTTTCTATCCTCGCATATATTTAATGAGGTGGAGGACACTTGCGACCGAATCGCGATTATAAAGGACGGCCGAATCGTCTCCGAGTTCGCGGCAAAATCGATAAAGCACAACGAAAACAAGACTTTTAGAGTCATTTTCAGCAACATCGACGAATTACATAAGTTTGAACAAGAATTTCCGCGCCTTAGGAAAAACACGGACAAGGCAAAGCGCATTGCAATTTCGAGCGTGCACGAGGACAAACTCGAGGTGCAGGTCGCCGTAAATGACAAACTGATAAACGAGTTAATCAAGGTAATTGCGAAGTACGATGTTGATGAGTTTATCGAAAACAAGTATACGCTCGAGGACTACTTTATGCATTTTTACAAAGAGGACAAAGACTTTGGGGGTGTGTTTAAATGAGTAAAGAAAAAGACAACCCAATAAATACGGGGCTCGAGAATATGGAGCCTAACGAAACCAGTCAAGAGGCAAGCGGTATCAGTGTGGCAAAAACAAATGACGTTGCCGATATAAATAGCGTCGACCAAAACGCAAATAGTGGCGAAAATCATAAGCGGAAAACTGCCGAGAAAACCGCCCCAGCAAATGTGGCGAGCATAAACTTAAACAATGCCGAGCAAGAAATACAAGCGAACATCGCGTCAGCAGACGCAACTGACACTAACGCCAAAGCAAAAATTTTAGCAAGTGGGGCGGGCGCGCAAAATACCGTTATCGAGATAAAAGATTTAACCAAAGACTACGGGGGCGGACGTGGTATATTTGATTTAAACTTTGAGGTGAGAAAGGGTGAGACCTTCGGCTTTGTGGGGACAAACGGCAGTGGAAAGACTACGACTATTCGCCACATAATGGGCTTTTTACGGCAAGACAAAGGCGAGGTGAAAGTAAATGGGCTCGACGCGTGGAAGCACTCGTGCGAGATAAAGGAAAACGTCGAGTATGTCCCAGGCGAGATTGCTTTCCCTGACTTGCCTACGGGTACGGAATTTTTGCGTAGCCAGGCGGAACTACTAGGGCTAAAAGATATGAGTTACGCAAACAAAATAATCGAGAGGCTACAACTCGACCCTTCCGCAAACCTCAAGCGTATGAGTAAGGGGATGAAGCAAAAGACCGCGCTGGTCGCAGCGTTAATGGCAGACAAAGAAATACTAATTCTCGACGAGCCCACGACAGGGCTTGACCCGCTAATGCGTATTACTTTCCTAGACATTTTGCGCGAGGAAAAGGAGCGCGGAAAAACCATTTTTATGAGTAGCCAGATGTTTGACGAGCTCGAGGGCTTGTGCGACCGCGTGGCAATGATACTAAACGGGCATATAATCGATATAGTCGAAGTCTCCAAAATCAAAAACCGCGGGTTTAGGACCTTTAAGGTCGAGTTCACAAACCCCACTGACTACAAGAATTTCAAGCGACGCAAGTTCGAGATTGTCCGCGACCAAGAGAAGTACAATCAGGTGACCGTAAAGGTGGACAGCGAAAACGTGAACGAACTATTTAAGGCACTCACGCATTACGATGTGAAGTTTATTAGCGAAGTTAAGTACAATCTTGAAAAATACTTCCGCGAGGTATTGCTTAGACAAAAGGAGGAGAAAAATGTTTAGCAAGGCATTGTTTAAACAATCGATGAAGGCTAACTGGGTAAAGTGGACCGTAGTTACAGTGGCAACTTGCGTAATGCTAGCGATTGTCATTGTGGTCTTGGGTAACTTAGGCATTAACGACATTCGCGATTCATTAAAGCAGGTCTTTACTCAGGCTGACCAAGAGTCGTATTTAAAAGAAAACTCGGTCGACAGTTACGAATTATATCTAACGACCGTGGATATGTATAACGAAACAAATGGCTTAGGTGCTATGCTCAGTATGGTGACTAACCCCTATAACCAGCGTGTGCAAGAATATAAGGATGCAAACGGCGGCGCAGAACCAAGTGCCGAGCAAAAGCAGACTTTTATCGATGAAACCATAACAGATTTTACAACAAATTGGGGTAGCATTATCGAGGGTATGGGCTATAATTTAGAGGAAATCATCCCAATGCTCGAGGGCTTACTGCAATTTTATAGTAACAATACTACCTTGCAGGGCGTAGACTTGCTTGAAGGTTATATGCTAAACGAGATTTACACCCAAGCCTATGACCGCGAGATTGCAAAGGAGGATATGACCCCAGAAGAGGCAGCGGACAGGGCAGAGCAGGCGCGCACTTTGGCTAGTGATGCAATCGCGCAGTACAAGGCTGATAGCGAGGCTGGAAATATCACTGCGGGCGCCGACTTCGATGTTTCATACTACGAGTCAATTGCTGCAAACTATGTAAACGAAATGATGTACGACACCGTTTATGATATGCAGATTGAAGAGGGTGCTAACGATGATGAGGCAAAGCAGTACGCCGTGTCTGTAAAGGTCATTTCAAACACCGCAATTTCTACATACACCTTGTGGCTTGCTGAGTACGAGGAAGACAATATTAATGCTGGGCTTGATGCCACTGTAACCGATGAGCAAAAGGAGTCTGCTCGCGCAGAGGCAATAGAGAGTATAACTGACCAAATTCCCGAAAAGGTGGGTGAGGCTCTCTCGGAACTCGGCAATATGGACATTTACGGGCTGATTATCGGTTCGATTTTCTACCGCATTGCGGGACTGCTGTTGCCTATGGTATTCGTGATTATGGTGGCAAACGGCTTGCTTGCGGGGCAGGTGGACAGTGGCTCGATGGCGTATGTGCTCTCGACCCCGACAAAACGTCGCACCGTGACCGTTACCCAAATGACCTACCTAATCATTGCACTGCTTGCAATGTACTTGCTCCTTACCGCTGTGAGTGTCGTCTCCGTGTGGGCGGTCGGCGGAAATAGTTTCGCGATAAATTACAGCGAGATACTCCTCTTTAACCTAGGTGCGTTCCTCACAATGTTTGCGATTGCGGGCTTCTGCTTTATGTGCTCGGCAATCTTCAACCGCACCAAGTATTCAATGAGTATCGGTGGCGGAATTACTATATTCTCGCTAGTCTGCACGATTTTGGGTCTATTCGGCTCAAATGTCGTACCGAGTGCTATGCGAATTGATGCAATGAACTTCTTTAACTACCTTTCAGTAATTAGTCTATTCGATACCGTTTCCATTCTCGATGGAGGGCTAAGTTACCTCTGGAAATTCGCAATACTTCTAGGAATCGGTATAGTAACCTTTATTATCGGTGTATTTAGATTCGATAAAAAGGACTTGCCACTGTAAAAATGACAGAAGTAAAATTTAAATAAAAAATAAAAGTCTAGATATTTAAAAAGCGAAAATGAAAAAATATTATAGAAGAAAAAGAACGTATTGACTATAATTTTCAATATGTTCTTTTTTTATTTGTTGTCCGTTTTAATCAAACAACATTATTTAATTACAATCTTTATATATATAATTATATATATTTTGAATAGCAAAAAGGCCTTATATTTTGCTAAATATTCAAAATTAATTTTATTTGCAAAATAAATGCTAAGTGCGTAAAAATAGAGGGTAAGTTGCAGTTTTTTGATATTAAGCCCATAATTTAGTATTAAATAATTTGAAAAAGCACCAACTTTGGTGCCCTTTTGGTGCCGAAGGCCGGCGCGACGCGTTAAGAAAACTTGCCTGTGGCAAGTTTTTAGCCAAAGCGGACAGCAAACTTGCTTTGCTGGCGGGCATGAGAGTGAGGCTTGCCGAACGGTGTGAACCATAGGTTCGAGTCCGCACACATCGTGTGCAACACTTTGTGTTGGTTCTTCGACACTAAAAAACACTCCCGCGTGGAGAGTGTTTTGGTGCCGAAGGCCGGACTCGAACCGGCATGAGATTGCTCTCGGCAGATTTTGAGTCTGCTGCGTCTGCCAATTTCGCCACTTCGGCAAATAGATTACTTAACAACACGCAATTTTAAATACAATCACTCGTGTTTTATCTATGCGTGCGATATTTTTTAGTATATCATATTAATTAATGATTAGCAAGAGTTTTTTTAAAATTTTCTACTAAAAATACAAATCAACCAAGAAAGGGCGGGGTACAATTTGAAACTGTATCAATTAATAAAAAAGATAGAGTGTCGAAACTTAATTCGCTCTGTACTCTATCTGTAATTTAGTATATCACATTTACATAAAAAATGTCTATACCATTTTAATTTTTTACGGCCTTTATTAGAAAAGCAAGTCCTCCAAAGTACAATCGAAATAATTTGCAATTTCGAGTAGGTTAGTAATACTTGGTGTGATACCTTTCTTCCACCGCAGTACATTATCTCGGGAATAGTTTAGATTTTTGCAGAATTGTCTGTTTGATAAACAACGCGCAGAAATTAGAGAAATCAAATTATTGTAAAACACCTCCTTGTTATATTGGTAAGGGCCCGAAAAGCTGTTTTCATCCGCGCGTTCTAGCAAATAATCTATGGACATCTCGAGATAATTAGCAATTTTTATTAGCGTGTTTAAACTAGGTTGGCGTTGGCGATATTTATAAAAAGTGTTTTTAGAAACTATCTCATCACGAAACAAATTTTCAAGCGTCTTGCCACGTATTTCCAAGGCCTTTTTCACTAATTCTATGAAATCAATCATTATTTACCCCTCAAAACAAACTTTTTTAATAATTATTGTCTATTTTGAGGACAAAATGCTTGCAACTGCCTAATATGATGACATATAATATATAAAAAATTACAAATGAGGTCATTATGAGCAGAAAAATAGCATTTAAATTTACTTGGTCATCCTGAGCCTCGATCCGCGAAGCCTTTAGACGAAGGATCTCAGCCACTTTAAGGGGACACTGGGCCAACGCGAGAATCATAATAATCATTTGCGCGCCAACCCTTAAAACAGGTCTGTCGCTTGCGCGCCAGACTACTGCGTTAGCCGTGCAAAAAGCCACCCTCAAAACCAAATCTGGCGATTTGCCACTTCATATAAAAAAGTGCCCGTGAATAAATTCCCGTTCACCTTTTTATACTTCGTTCGCAAAAAACAATGTTTTTTGGTTTTGAGGGTGGCTTTTTGCACTCTCTTTCCTTGTGGTCATAGTGGCGGGATTTGAACCCGCGACCCCTTAGTCCCTAACCAAGTGCGCTACCAGACTGCGCTACACCATGAAGTGATTTTTGTATACTATACGACTTGTACTTTTACGCTGTATGTTATCGTTTTCGCAAAAAACACATACAATATTTTTAAACACGCTAGGCATTTGCACATATTATCATATGCACCTCAACGCGATAAATTTATTATACCACTAATTTTTAAAAAAGTAAAGCATTTGTAAAAAATTGATACAAAAAACTATTATGTGCCTGCTTGGGTCTTGCAATATATGCTTATTTATGTTATAATCAAAATTATTTTGAAGGGAGCAACAAAAAATGGAGAACAAAAGAAACAAAAAGCTAAAATTAACATACAAGGTTTACACCTTCCCAAATGGCGCAAAAATTGTGTATAAAAAAGCTAGGCATTTAAAGGGCTACAACGGGACCGCGATGTGTGCGGGCTTCTGTCGCGGTTCTTCGGTGGACACCATCCCAGGCACAGCGCACTTTATGGAGCACCAGTTGGTAAAGGAAACCAAGAAATTAAATCGCGAGGAAATGCTAAAATTTAGAAACGAGGTAAGTTCCATAAATGCGGCAACTTCGGAGGCTTACGTGTATGTTTTTGGCGAATTTTCCAACCGAATCAAAGATAAAGTCCTCTCCGTTATGAGCGACTGTCTTTTCGAGAGTGTTTTCAAACCTGAGAACCTCGACTCCGAGCGTGGCGTAATTCACGAGGAGCTAAATCAAAAACTCGAAGTTTACCGCACCGATTTAATGGCAAACCACTTCAGTCTGTTTGACCATATGGCTCAACCTTATCCAAAGACTCTCGGCACGCACGAGTCGATTGATAAAATTACGGTTGAAGATATCGAGAAATTTCGCGAGCAGAACTTTAAGTCCAACTATTTTGTGCTTTCTGCGTACTCGAAACTATCTTTTAATAAAATTAAGAAATTGGCTGAAAAGTATTTCATTAGCAAACTGCCCGAAATTAGCGACCCACAGCCGATAACCTTTAACCCCGAGTTTACGAAAGAAAGTAAAATGCAGGTCATTCACAACGAACGCGCGAATGTAAATTGTGCAATCACTGTTGCGTGCGACACGGGGCTTGCGAATTGCGAAAATATCGCTGCATTTGACTGGGTGAGGGACAGTTTTAACATAAACAATGTTTCGCTGACCTACGACCTCCGCTCAAAAGGGCTCGTTTATAGCACTGGTCAATCTTTAAGGATACGCAATAAAACGAGTAGTTACACAATTCAATTCCAAACCAGTCCAAATAAACTTGTGGATACTATTCGTGGCATCGGCGAGTACTTGCACTATGCCTACAACAACCCAATTCCAGAGGAACGTTTCGAGGCTTTGCGTGAGCGTGACAAGCAGATTAAAGATATTATAGTCGAGCAACCTACGGACCCGAGGGCTACCTCTCGCGCCTATATACGCTCGATTTGTATTAATGATGAGTACTATAAGTTTAATTCTAAGAAAGATGATAAAAAACTTAAACGCGAGCAAATTTTTGACTTGACTAAAACTCTATTTAATGAAAATACTAGAATGTATATAACCGTTATGGGTAATGTGGATGAAAAAGAGTTGCCCAGTTTTGAGGAACTCCGCGAAATCTTGGTGGGCGGACTTAAATAATATTGTATATTTATGCAATAGTTATAAGTTTACAAAATTAAATCAAAAAAAATTATCAAAAATTAAATTAACTAAAAATCACAAAAACTACATAAAAAATCGCAAAAAACACTTCAAAATTAAATTTTTGAGGTGTTTTTTGAGTAAATAGATTTTTTAATATTAAAATCAAAGCTTTTTACATTTGTTTATTTATAAAAAATAATAATATTTATTAATTTTGTTTTGATTGTGTTTGGTAGAAAAATAAATAATTTTTTTATATTTATATTTAATTTTCTAATAATTAAAATTTGATTTTATAATGTCCTATTTAATTTATAAAAATGCATTAAATAATTTGAAAAGTATTTTAATTTATGCTAATATATTAATATATAAAAATATCGAAAAAATAGCAAAAAATAAGAAAAAATTGCATTTAAAAATTATTTTTTAGAGGTAAAATAATGAAAGTAATAATTTTTGATTTTGATGGCACCTTACATACGGGTGAGCCGTGGAGTAACTGGCATAGTTATATGCTGGATACCCTTCACTATGCGTTGCCTAAATATACCGAAGAGCAGATTATGGCATTTTTAAAGAAGTACGACCTTACGCTTGACAGCATGACCTCGCTGATTGCCGACGCTTTAATTGCGGAGTTCGGTACGGCACAAGGTATGGTAGATTTTCAGAGCAAAAATATATACAGGCTTGACTATCAAAAATTAGAAATAATCAACCCGAAATTTCTCAAAAATTTAAGCAAAAAATATAATTTATATATTGTATCAAATTCGCCTGTTGCTTCGATTACGCGCCACTTTGGTCACTGGGAAATCGACCCAAAATGGTTTAAAGATATATTTTTTAATCAATTTGAGAATAAGAACCCCACAAAAGGTGTTTTTTACCGTAAAATAATGGAGCGCGAGGGAGTGGAGCCTGCAGAAATTTTAGTAATAGGCGATAATGTCCGCGATGACTTAGTGCCCGCTGAAAAACTAGGAATGCGCACTTTCCACACGACTAAACTACAAGATATTTATGACTTTTTTGGTTTTAAAAGCGAGGGTAAACACACATATCACCCCAAATATACAGGAACTAATCTTGAACATAATGACGAACAAAGTGCGACTATTAACACAATAAAAAGTAACTTAAAAGCCTCACATAAAATATAATTTTAAATTAATAAAAAATAATCAATTAAATTTATCAAAGTTTTAAATATAATTATGGAAAAATAATTAAATATTTATATAAAAAAACAAAATTATTACTAAATAAAATTATTTTCAGATTATAAAATTAACTATATAATTTAGAAACAAAAAAAATTACTAAAAATTAATAAAAATTGCGAAAAAATAGGGAAATTTAAGTACTATGCAATGATTTTTGAATGCATAGTACTAAATTTTCTTTATTATTATACTTTAATAAAACATAAACAATTTTTAAATATATGTATATTTATTTTGTATTTTTTAAATTTTGTGCTAAACTACTATAGAGGTGAAAAAGTGGAAAATTTCCTAAAAAATAAACAGATTTTTATAGTCAATATTATTTATTTAATTTTAATCTTGGTTTTTGATGTTTTGCTTTTAACCATAGGATACCCTTATGTGTTTAAAATTTTAGCAAGTGCCATGTTTGTGTTGTGTGGGCTAACGAACCTAATTTATATTGCGAAACGAGGTATAGCCGAGCGACACAAATTATATAAGTATCTAATGTTTATTGGGCTAGTATTTGCATTTTTGGGCGATGTGTTTTTAATAGAAGACTCCACATTTATTCCAGGTGCAGTATTGTTTGCAGTAGGGCACGTGTTCTTTTTTGCGTCATACTGCTTGCTTTACAAAATCAACTGGCGCGATGTGCTAATTTCGCTCGCGATTTTTGCGGTGGCATTAATTATAATTTTGGTTCCGCCGATATTTGACTTCCGCGGAATGTTGCCAGTAATAATAGTCTACGCGTTCATCATCTCGATAATGCTAGGCAAGGCTGTGTCAAATGCCTTCCAACGCGACTATCGTGCCGAAAATCTCTGGATAATGATTGGCAGTTTACTATTTTTCCTGTCCGATGCAATGTTGCTGTTCTCAATGTTTACTGATATCTCGGGCGTGTTCCACACCTTGTGTCTAGTAATGTATTATCCCGCTGAATTTTTGCTGGCAAGTTCTATATACTATGCAAACCAAAATTCGCCGGAAATTAGCGAAAATGAAGAAAAAATCGCAAAAAATCATTAAAAAACTGCATTTTTTAAATTATTTTATAGTTTTTTGAGTTTAGTGTAAGTAAATGAAGGTCAATCAGTGTTTTTTGAATATATAAAAAATTTTGAAGATTACAGTATGTTCTAGCTAGCTAATTTTGTTTATCGGCGTGTTCCTGTTCGCAAGCAAGAAGGTGACCTTTAAACTCGCGAATATGAAGGAAGTTTTTATTTTCGGCGTGTCAATGTTTGCGGTTGCGATAATTATGAATGTGATTTTAGTAAACTTTGACCCGAATGTCGACTTCTTCTATATGATGAAGGGCTTTGGCCTCGGGCTTCATCCAGCACTGAACGCGTTTATCTTGCTCCTTGTGGGCACGGCAATAATATTTGCAATCTACGGCATTTGCCAGCTTTGCTACTATTTACCTACAAAGTACCGAGCCCGAAAAACCGCATCGCCCACTACTTAAGGCTAATTAACAGCATTTCGATAATGAAATGCTTTTTTTATTGCTTTTGTCGTAAAATTATGCTAAAATAATCGAGTATTTAAAGAATCGCTAACAATTTTTTATATTTAGCGTATTTCAAGGAGAAAATTATGGCTAAAAATTTACCTGTTTTTGTTACTGGCGACCGCCCCACAGGGAAGTTACACCTTGGGCATTTGGTAGGTAGCTTAAAAAAGCGCGTGGAAATGCAGAACTCGGGCAAGTACCAGAGCTTTATATTCATTGCCGACATGCAGGCACTTACCGATAATGCAAAAAATCCCGAAAAAATTCGCAAAAGTGTCCTTGAAGTGGCACTCGACTACTTATCTGTTGGCATCGACCCCGAAAAAAGCACGATTTTCATACAATCGCAAGTCCCCGAACTTTGCGAGCTCACGGTAATTTACCTTAATCTCGTAACTGTTGCTCGCCTCGAGCGGAATCCTACTGTCAAGTCCGAAATCAAGGAAAAGGGCTTCGGCGAGAGCATACCTGCGGGCTTTTTGGTGTACCCAGTGAGTCAAACGGCGGATACCACCGCGTTTATGGCGAACTTTATCCCAACAGGCGAGGACCAGTTGCCAATGACCGAGCAAGGGCGCGAGATTGTGCGCAGTTTTAACAATATTTACGGAAAGGTACTGGTAGAGGCCGAGCCCGTGCTGGCTGACTCAAAGGATTGCTACCGTTTGCCTGGAATAGACGGCAAAGGCAAGATGAGTAAGTCCCTAGGTAACGCGATTTACCTCTCCGACGACACCCAGACTGTTCACGATAAAGTCTTTGATATGTACACTGACCCCGAGCACATTAAGGTCGACATGCCTGGGCATGTTGAGGGGAACGTGGTGTTTACATACCTCGACGCCTTTATGAAACCTGAGCATATTGAGAAATATCTACCGAATGAAGGGTACAAATCTCTCGACGATATTAAAGCCCACTACCGCCGTGGCGGGCTCGGGGATGTGAAAATCAAGAAGTTTTTGTTCAATATTTTAGAGGAAATTTTGAGCCCAATTCGCGAAAAACGCAAGTACTACGAGGCGCACATTGACGAGGTGATTGACATTTTAAAGAAGGGGTGCGAGCGCGCTAGAGCCGTGGCACAAGACACCGTGAAACGTGTCCGCTCTGCTATGGGAATTGAGTATTTTAGTGATGACGCCCTGATAAATTATTATAAGACCAAATTTCAACAAGATGATTAAAAATAGCGACTATATAGCAAAATTTTGCAGTATAGTCGCTACTTTTTGTATATATAAGCATAATTTTAATTTATTTAAATTGCTTAAAATGTTAAATAATTTTATTTAATTATAAAAAAGCGTAGTTTGTTTTAATCGTAAGAGCAAGGGGGTTATTTCAATGTTTTTAAAGTTTTTGAAGCGCTGTAATCGTGCTTTTTAGTTGTGATTATTTTTTTGATTTTTGGCTAGTTTTTCGGCGTAGGAATAGAGTGGCCGCGATAAGCAAAAGCAATACAGGAATAGCAATTTCGATGGAAATGAGCGAGTCGTTTTGTGAGGAGGGTGCGCTAGTTTGCGGGGTTAGGTATACGAAGTAAAAGGTGCCCAAAGTGTCTGTGTTGAAGGTGAGCATGCCGTTTTCGTAGGTGTAATTTATCTCGGTTAAGGGTTCGGTGAGACTGTTATCTAGTGTGAAAATTTTAAAGTTTTCCGTGAGGTTCGGCAGACTGCTCATTTTTATATTCAGTTCGCCAGTCTGCGAATTTGTTTCTATATTAATCGCAAAAATCAGGCTGTATTCCTCGAGAAAAGTCGCATCAACTTCGGTTTCTTCAAGGTTTTCAACACGCACTTCGGCCATTTCGGCAATCGCGCCGGAGAGGGAGAGTGTTAGGCCGTTATTTGTCTCTGCAGTTATCTCGTTTGCGGAGATTGTGTAGGTCGTGGTTGCGTTAAGTAGTGTGAAGTTTTGGCTGTTGCAGACGGCTCTGGCCTCGTGGGTGCCGAGGTTTGCGGTTGCTCCCAGCACCTGTACTATGGGTAGAGTGTTCGGGTTAAGGTTTGTGTCGTCGTACTCGAGGGAAAAGGTGGGCACATGTACTGTGCCGTCGTAATGAAATTGGGTGGTGGTCCAAACAATACGGCACTCGCGGGGTAAAATTGTATAAGTGTGTGTTGCGTTTTCGAGTGCGATGTTCGGGTTGTGGCAGGTGGCGGTAATCGTGTACGTGCCAGCATCAGCGGTACTCGCGTTGGTGAGAACCTCGAAGTTGTATCCAAAGTCTTCGTAATCAAACATTGGTGTAACTATGTATCCCGTATAGGTGTATGTGTCCGTTAGCCAGGTGAGGGATACTGTGCGCTTTGAAATTGTGTATTCGGTGCTGTTGTTGGTTAGAGTTATGTTGTTGTCTAGGCTTTGGAGGTGCGTTGTATATGTCCCCGCATTAACCTCTGCGCCAGTTTGCGTAATGTTTAGTTTATACTCAAAAGGCAGGGTATAGGTGTATGTTGGGGTAAACGGGGAGTTGTCGAAAGTGTGGCTTGTGTTCTCCCAAGATATATCTAAACTAAATGGCTCTATCGTGTACTCAAACTCGGGGTTGAGAATAATAATATTTTTGTCTAGATTTTTCAGTGTCCCTGTATAAGTGCCTGCGTTGGTCTCTGCTTGTATATCTTGTATGTTAGGTGTGTATTTAAAGGGCAGAGTGTATGTGTATTGAGGGGTAAACGGGGAGTTATCGAAAGTGTGCTGGGTGTTTGTCCAGGTTATCTCTAAACTATACGGGCTAATTGTGTATTCTATGTTGGGGTTGGTAATTTTAATATTGTGGTCCGTAAGGCTTGCAGTGGCCGTATATGTGCCTGCTTGGGTTTGTGGCTTTGAAAGGGTGAGAGTAATGGTATAGTTAAAGGGAATTGTGTACTCAATACTAGGTATAAATGGGGAATTATCGAAAGTGTGCTCGGTATTGCTCCAAACAAGGGTGAGGCTGTATGGGGTAATTATAAAAGGTGTTTCGGGGTTTAGTATCTCTATGTTTTTATCTTGCGTAGTGGCCCTTGCAATGTACTCGCCACTGTATGTCTGCGCTCCTAAAACTTGTATATTTAAGTTATATTCAAATGGTAAACTATACTCAATACTTGGTATAAATGGGGTATTGTTAAAGGTGTGTGTTGTATTCTTCCAGTCTAGTGTTAACTGGTATGGGGTTATTGTTAGGGTGGTTGTGTGGTTTAGGAGTTTGTAGTTTTGGTTCTCGGTGGTTGCGGTTATTGTATACATACCTATGTATGTCTCGCTGTTTAGGGTAATAGTGGGCCTAGGCATGTTATCTGGAAGTTGGTATGTATAGTTTGGGCTCAAGGGTGTGTTGCTAAATACTTGTGTTGTGTTCTCAAAGGCTAGGGTTATCTCGTACGGGTGAATTATAAACTCTGCTGTATTGTTCTCTAAAATTATGTTTTTATCTTGCGTGGTGAGGGTAACCGTATACGTGCCCGCATCGGTATACTTGGTCCCTTGCAAACTTATTTTATACTCAAAAGGAAGTGGTATTGAATATTTAGGAGCTTGTGGCTTGCCTGAATACGTGCCCTCTAAATCTTCCCAATAAACAGACACATTTTTAGCAAATATTTCATACTCGCACTCGGGGTTAAGTAGTCTTATATTATCATCTTTCGTGCTGGCGGTGGCCAAGTATTTCCCTGCGTTTGTTTGTGGCTCGGATAACTCTATATCTATATTATACTTAAAGGGCAGGGTGTATTTAAAACTAGGAAGGAAGGGAGAATTATCAAAGGTGTGCGTTGTGTTTTCCCAAACGAGTTCGAGGTTGTATGGAATAATATTGTATGTCTTTGTATCGTTTAGGAGTGTTAGGTTTTTGTCTTGAAGCACTGCCTGGACCGCGTGCTCACCCACGTGCACTCCGCCACCCTTGTATTGTATTTCGGGTGGTGTATAATCTATGTCTAGGAGAATGCTCGCCTTGGGGTAGATGATAGAGTTGTTAAAGATGAGAATCTTGGTGTCCCAGGTGGCGGTAACCGGCCTTGGAGTGATTAGAAGGGATATGGTATCGGTGCTGAGGGAGTAATTCTGCGCGAGGCTGTCTGCCAGTTTGATTTTAATAGCATACTCGCCTGAATTTGTGGGTATAGTGTCTAAAAGTGTATACATAGTGCTTAAGTTGTCTTTTTCTAGGATGTTATCTAGACTTAGGGAAAAGGCGAATGGGCGGTTATCGAACACCTTGGAAAACGAGGTCTGCTGGATACTTATTTCACGCTTTAAAATCGTGTATGTGCTGGATGTTTTGGCGAGGGCATAGTTGGGGTTTTGTATCGTTGGAATAATACTATATACCCCAGCATTAGGCAAATCAACGCTCTCGTTAAATAGAGAAAAAGACACGGGTATTGTTTCGTCATCTATGCCAGGACTAATTGTGTATAGTATGTCTTTCAAGGGCTCCCCATATACGCTGGTTTGCGAGGGGATGGTTATACCAAGTTCGTACGGGGTAACCTCGAAAAATACGGT
>CALWKF010000010.1 GCA_944381215.1 uncultured Clostridia bacterium | reverse complement strand
AACTCTTACGGAAATATCACTTTGACGGCTGGCTGGGAAATACAAAAATTTAACCTTACTTTCCGCTCGAATAATACGGACTTGGGCACGGTTTCGCCTGCGTATGAAAATAGCCCGCAAAATGCCTTAGCAAGTTATTCAAGCACCGCAAATCCTACGCACCCGCTGGCCGAGTTCTTGTGGTGGACGGACGAGAATGGTACGATAGTTTCCTACGAACGCACGATTACGATTCCCAGCCTAACCGCGAATACCGTACGCATCGCAGTTTTTCGGGCTAATGGCACGGCGGTAACCGCGTATAATGGCGGGGAAGTGCGCGCCCAAAGCAACGGCGACCAAATAACATTAACTGCGGTGGCTTATACGGGGTGCGGGTTTACCTCCTGGGTGGTAACAAGTGGGAGTTTGACCCTTAATGACCCGACTGCCGACACGATTACTTTGCCACTAGCCACACTAAATGGGGTGGTGTTAAACCCCACCTTTACGGGAGGCGATGCGGTGACAAACTCTCCAATGGCGCAAGCAGTAATGGGTGGCGAAGTCCGTATGAATTTAATCACCATTAATGACACCGACCACGTGCACCTGTCCGCTATTGCACTCGCTGGATATACGTTTACTGGCTGGACCGCCAAAACCACCGACGGCACCACAATCGACCTAAGTTCCTACGACTCCACTTGCAACATCCCGTTTGCGCAAATCGAGGGTGCAATAATCATTGCAAACTTCACCGCAATCGACTCCACTAACCAAAACACAGACACCGATAACAGTAATGGCGAGTTTGAATAAAAACAAAAACCCAAGCACTGATAACAGCAACGGCGAATTTGAATAATTAATTTAAATCTTAATATTATTTTTAATATTAATAAAACAAAAAAAGATTGAGAATTTTCTCAATCTTTTTGTGCGTAGGCGCACGGCCGATAGATTGCCCAGTAGATATTATACTAAAATTTTCTAAAAGTCATCCTGAGTGTCGACCCGCAGCGCTTTTCGACGAAGGATCTATTCCTCTTAAAACATTGCCAAACAAATCGTAAAGATGTAGTTAAAAAAGCGGCAGGGATGAGATTCTTCGTCTCAGGCTTCGAGGGGCGGGCTCAGAATGACCAAGTAATTATTATAACATGACTACATTCTATTCTGTTGTTAGTACGGTTATGCACTTACTTATTGGGAGTGCGGTGCGATGTCGCACTGACTGTATGGGAAGAAAGTGGAGTTTAATGATTACGGAGCCCTTACCGCCCAGGGGTGGCTTCACCCCTTATATGTCGTACCAGCTGGGGCCGACGTCGACCTCGACTTCGAGAGGGACGCGGAGTTTGACGACGTTTTCCATTTTGTCGCGCACGATTTGTTTAACGCGCTCGACTTCGGCTTTCGGGGTGTCGAGAATGAGTTCGTCGTGAATTTGCAGAATGATTTTTGCCTGCAAGCCCTCTTCAAGTAGCGCACGGCGAACGTTCAGCATCGCGATTTTGATGATGTCGCTGGCGGTCCCTTGGAGTGGCATATTCATAGCGGCGCGCTCGGAAAATCTCGCATCGCGGGAGTTCGGCACCACGTTATCGAAATTGCGGATGCGCCCGAAGAGTGTCGACACATACCCGCGCTGTTTGTACATTTCAACACTGCTGTCTAGAAAATCTTTGATAGTGGGGTACATCTGGAAATATTTTTCGATATAATCGCGCGCAACGCCTTGGGAGATGCCCAAATTGTGCGCAAGGCCGTACGGGGAAATGCCGTAGATAATGCCGAAATTGACTGCCTTGGCACTGCGACGCATCTCGGGGGTAACCTCGTCAAGTGGCACGCCGAAAATCTGCGAAGCGGTGGCGCGGTGAATGTCCAAGCCGTGATTGTACGCGTTCACGAGCACGGGGTCGCCCGAGTAGTGCGCAAGCAGTCTAAGTTCAATCTGGCTGTAATCGGCGGAGATTAACTCGCAACCCGCAGAGGCGACAAACATCTTGCGAAGCTCCTTGCCTTCTTCCGTGCGCACGGGGATGTTCTGTAAATTCGGCTCGTTGCTAGATAGCCTCCCAGTTACGGCGGTAGTTTGGTTGAAAATCGTGTGAATCTTGCCGTCGGAGCGGATGTACTGGCGCATGCCCTCGATGTACGTGGAATAAAGTTTTGAAATCGTACGGTAACGCAAAATCTCGTCGATTATCGGGTGCTCACCACGCAAGGACTCCAGCACGTCGACAGCGGTGGAGTGCTTTTTGTTGTTCTTGTCTGGCAGGCGGAGGTTATCGAAAAGAATGGTTGCCAACTGCTTGGGGCTGTTGATGTTAAAGTCAACATCGGCATAAGCGCACACGCGGTCGCGAATCGCCTCCATTTCGGCCTTGTACTTGGGCGCAAGCTCGTCTAGAATCGCGGTATTAATCGTAATTCCCGCCTTTTCCATTTCAAAAAGCACGCGCACAAGAGGTAGCTCGATTTCGTTGTATAGTTTAATTAGTTCCCGCTTTTCGAGTTCGCGGTGGATAATCTCCCACGCGTTTAGGAGCCCCGTGCCGAGCGAGAGGGTAGGTAGTCCTAAATACTCGAGCATGTTTTTCGGGTCGCCCTCCTTTACATTCGAGTTTACCAGGTACATCGCGAGCGCGACGTCGATTCCCGCGGCCACAAAATTTGATTTCAGGCGGTCTAGGATGTGAAAAAGTTGCTTTAAATCGTAGGTGTAAACGGTCTTACTCGGGTCCACAAAAAAGGGCACGAAATACTCGACCACCGCTTCGATTGACACGCCAAACGTGCTGAGCGCGTAGTTCGTCTGGTTATCAAAGGCAAAATGCAACTCGTCCTTGACAATCGCAAAAGCGAGCACGGGACTACTTAGGTTTTTCGACACAAGCTCGCGCAAGGAATTGAAGGACACGGGAATGCTCTCGCCACTCACTTTGACCGCTGGCGCATTGCCTGAAAACAGGTCTTTGCGTTTGAGTAGGCTGCGAAACTCGTAGCGGGTAAAAGCATCGTAAACGGCATTACTCCACGGGAATATATAGGTGCACTCTGTGGGGTCTAGGTCGATGTCGCAATCGGTACGAATTGTCGCCAAATCGTAACTAAGCCTACAAATTTCGCGACCTTCTGTCAGTTTTTCGTGCACTTTCCCGCCAATTTTGTCGAGATTGCGGTAAATATTGTCGATGTCGTGCCACTCCGAGAGCAGAGTCATCGCGCCCTTTTCGCCGATGCCTGGGACGCCTGGAATGTTGTCGCTCGCGTCGCCCATGAGAGCCTTGAGGTCGATGATTTGACTGGGCTCGAGCCCCCACTCCTCACGTAGGTGGCGTTCGTTCATTTCGACGATTTCGCTGATACCGTGCTTGGTTAGCCAAACTTCGGTGTGGTCATTAATCAGTTGCAGGCTGTCGCGGTCGCCAGTAACAATGATGTTCTTGATGTCCGTGCGCTTACGTACCATTGTGCCGATGATGTCGTCCGCCTCGATGCCAAGCTTTTCGATAATTTTTATGCCCATGGTGGTGAGCAACTCCTTTAACACGGGCATTTGCTGTGCCAACTCCTCGGGCATGCCCTTTCGCGTAGCCTTGTACTCGGCGTACATCTCGTTTCGAAAGGTTTTGCGCCCCGCATCGAAGGCTACACAGAGGTAATCGGGGTGGTGGTCGGTAATCAAGCGCGCCAAAATGTTTACAAAACCGTAAATCGCGTTGTAGTACTTCCCGTCGCTTGCGGTCAAGGGTGGTAACGCGTAAAATGCGCGGTTTACGAGGCTGTTGCCGTCAATTATTATAAATTCTGCCATATTTACTCCTAAAAAAATTCTAAATTGATTATACCCTAAAATGCCGATTTAGACAAACAAAAATTATAACTTTTTTGCACATCCGCGTTTTATAATTTAATTTGCCTTTTTTGCCTTAATAACATATAATGCTGTGGAATTTATCTTATAAGGCAGTTTATTTTTAATTGTAAATGTGCACAAATTTTATTAAAAAATTAAAAGGCAGTTTATTTATCTAAAATAGTTTGGTATAAGAAGAAATAATAAAAGACAATTTATCATATAAAAATCACAATACAATATAAAGGAGGCAATCTATCAGCCTTTTTAAATAATAAAAAAAGGAAAGGGGTGCCTTTCCTAATGTTTTTTAGTGAGTTTTTGCCATTTGGGCGGTGTTTGCGCTCTTGATGCTCTCGTTCCAGTGCGACATTTCGCGAGGCAGGTGAAGTGAGTTTACCTTGATGCGAATTTTCGCGGGATCGTCAAGGGTGTAGCCTGGGATGTGCTTTTCAACCTGCGCGGGGTCGGTAAAGTTTGTCGAGGCGAAGGTGTAGTCCCCGTAAAGGAAGTTGCCTAACGCCTGGTCGGTAACCGCCACGATTGCGGGAATCGTCTGGGCATCGGAACCGCGACGCGCGTAGGTAAACAGGTCGGGCGTGAAGATGATGTGGCCTGCTTGGCTGTCTACGATCGAGTCAATCATAACAGACGGTCTGCCGTCCATAAACACGAGGCTAGAGTCATACCCGATAATTTTGCTGAAATTGTTGATAACCAGCGCGCGCTCAAAGGCGGATGCACGGTCCTTGCCCTTAAAATCGGCGATTGATAAGTTCTTGCCACGGGTAAACTCGCGGTACTGCTCCTCTGTTGGGACACTGCCGAAGTACTCGTTTGCGATGCGCGTAATCAGCGACGGGTACATAATGCCGTCAAAATAAAACTCGTCATACATACTGAGTAAGCGGTTGAATGCGTAGATGTAAAAATCGTTACTGTCCACGTGGATACTGCCTTGGTCAGGCTTATACAAACAGTTTGCCTTTGGCCCTATATACTTTGTATACAATTTCTCCGTAGGTAAAACTTGCATATTTTCGCAGTTGGGCAGGAGTGCATTGATGCGGTTTTGGATGAAAGCGATGCGCTCGTTAGTACTGCGGTTACGGTAACTATTGAAAACTTCTTCTCTATTTGCCATAATATTTTCCCCCTTAAATTTACTATATTATACCACACTTTTTTAGATTTTTCAATACCTTGTTGGAAAAACGTGCGTTTAATTTATTTTAAAATAATTGCCAAAAATCTAAAATCGTGTTACAATAAAAGTATTATATAATAAAAGGAGAAAACTATGTTTAGACAGAAAACAAAAGTAGGCGTTTTGAGTGTCGCGTGCTTGATGATTTTCGGTTGTATCTTCTTGCTCGCCGCTTGTGGCACGACCCAGTATCGACTCGACCTTGTCGCTAGTACTGGTGGTACGGTTATGGGCGCAGGCGAATACGAAGAAGGCACTTCTGTAACAATCACCGCGACACCTAATGAGCACTACACATTTGTTGGCTGGTACTTGGATGCAGAGTATCAAAACAGACTCTCCTCAAGTCCAAGTTATCAGGCCACTGTCGACGCAGACAAAACCTATTACGCCTTATTTAGTGAGAATGAGAAATCAGTCATCACTATTCACTCAATGGGTAACGGTACCACAATCGGTACTGGGAGTTACTACGTAGGCGAGGAAATCACCTTGACAGCGACCCCAGCCCAAGGCTACGGCTTTATAGGTTGGTTTGCTCTAGCAGACACTAGCAGTACACCACTGAGCACTTCGACCACCCTTGACATAGTCGTTACTAGCGACATGGACTACTACGCTTTCTTTGGCGAAGTATAGTCAATCTCAATGGGCGAGGCTCGGTTACGGGACTAGGGGAGTACGCTGTTGGTGAGACCGTGACCCTTACCGCTGTACCTAATGATTATTATACATTCGCTGGCTGGTACACTGACACAACCTACACCACAACTGTTACATTGACTGCTTAAATAAATTAAACCAACTTTACGCGACTTGAATTTTAAATTGTTTTGTGTTTAAACGCGACAAAATTTAAAAATTTTCAGTAATTAAATGCGATAAACTTTATAAGTTTTAGTGGCTAAACAAAACGCAACTAATTTATAAGTTTTAGTAAATTTCTAGTTACAAGATGCTATAAAAATATAGGCAATTAGTCTATAAGTTTTAGTAGATTTTTAATGACCATACGCGACAATTTAATATTAAAATTAATTTTACGCGACTAAATACTATAAAAAATATAGGCAATTAATCAAAATATAAAAATTCGTAGACCGTTGTTAAATGGACTACATCTAGTTTCGTAGCCTAATAATCTAAATTTTTGCTAAACCACCGCAAAAATTAGACAACAAACTTTCCGTTTGTTGTCTTTTTTGTTTAAAGCAATAAAAAAACTTGGCACATAATCTTGAAATTCGAAAATTTTAGTGTTATTATTGTATAAAAATTGAAAGGCAAAGTACTAGGTATCAAAATGAAAGAGTTTGATTTAATTTGTTTAAAAAATGAAAAGCCTTATAACAAATTCAGCTTGGGTCGTGGTGCGCATGGGGTCGTGTTGGATGTTTTTAGTAACAGTATCAATGCGTTGTTTTTTAATGCTCAAAACCAAAGTGAATACATAATTATTGACGTAAAAAATGGCGATTTTGTGGCCGACAATGAGGTCTTGCCAAATGAAATTAAGGCGGAGTTGCAGGAGGGCATCGAAAAAATAAAATCAAAAGCCGTCGCCCCTTTTTCGCCTGTGCCGATTAAACTTTATGACAAGGTTGAATTGATAACGAAAAGCGACAAGTATACCAAAATGGGCTTGAACAAAGGCGCGGTCGGGGTCGTGGTAGACAATGCTTTAATTGAAAATTGTGTCGAGGTCGATTTTTCTAACCTTGATGACACATTTTCGGTAAACATTAATGACTTAAAGGTGATTAAATAGAATCAATATATAAATTCGTTCGGTATTAAAGTTGGTGCGAGGTGGTGGACAATACGGCATAATGATAGGGCCGAAAAATAAAAAAAGGCTGATTACGGGGCGGGGGCTTAGCGCGCCAAAGGCGCGCGCACGCGAACGCGTGCATTTATTTCGCGAGCGGACGTGCTGGGTTTATATGTGCTTGCGTTTTCTCGCGAAATAAACAAGCCCCCGCCCCTGCACATGAAATATAGAAAGCATCAGCCCAACACCAACAAAGCCTTTTATCGCCCCTGGGGTGGCCTCACCCCAAATATTCTAAAATTTTTACACTGGATGCCTTGTCTTTTTGCGGAGTTTTTGGTATAATAGAGAAGATAATTCTTACTTACGAGGTGGATAAAATGAAATTTAGTTGTCAAGGTTTGGAACTCGCCGACGCAGTCTTGAAGGTTGTCAAGGCCGCCGCAGTTCGCACGACAAACCCAATTCTTGAATGTGTAAAAATGGTTGCAGAGGACGACACGCTGATTCTTACCTGTACCGACCTAGAGCTCACGATCACAAAGGTCATCAAGGCCGACGTGCGCGTGCCTGGCGTTGCGGTAATTCCCGCAAAGTTCTTCGCGGACTTCGCCAGCAAAATCAGTAGCGAGCAGATTGAGTTTAACCTCCGCGACAAGACCCTTGATGTGACCTACGGGGACAACAACGCGTACTTCCAGTGCCAGGACGCGAGCGAGTTTCCCGAGGCCAAGACCCTCGATTCTCCCGAATTCGTCGAGATTCGTAGCGACAGTTTCAAGGACCTTGTAACAAAGGCGAGCGTTGCCGTTGCGCAGGATGACTCTAGACCCATGCTTCGCGGAATTTTACTCGAGGTTGGCAATGGTGAGTTGCGCGGGGTCGCTCTTGACGGCGTGCGTATGGCGTTAGTAAAAAAGCCGACAATTTCCCAGAGTGCCGAGTTTGGCATCGTGGTTAGCGCGCGCTGTCTAGTCGAAATCGTGCGCCTGCTCCCCGACACTGACGAGCCGATTAAGATTTGCACGCAGAAAAACCACTTGCAGATTAAACTCGGCGACACGGAGCTCCTTACTCGCCTCATGGGTATGCAGAGCGACTACGTGTCTTACCGCCAGATTTTGCCAAAGGACTTCACGACCACGATTAACGTAAACCGCCGCCACTTACTCGACACGATTGAGCGTGCGGGGTTGTTGAGTCGTGTGGACCGCAATTTTGTCGTCAAGTTCGACATCACGGGCAAGGACATGGTCATCAGCAGTGAGAGCGAGCTTGGAAACATCACCGAGCACCTCCAGACCACGCACTCGGGTGCTGACCTCAAAATTGAGTTCAACGGCAGGCTGTACACCGATGCGCTCCGCGTGATTTCGGATGAGTTCGTGCAGATTCGCTACGGCAGTCCGGTGCACCCTTGTGTCATCGTTCCGCAAGAGGGCGAGGACTACCTCTACCTTGTTCTCCCCATGCACAAAATCTAGCGGGTGCGAGGGCGCACACCCAATAAGAGTAGTCCGTAGATAATAAACTTTACTTTTTGCTTTTACCGCGCGTGTGGCTACACACCACCCCGCTGGCGGGAAGGTGCGAGGGCGCACACCCAATAAGTCATTCTGAGCCCGCCCCTCGAAGCCTGAGACGAAGAATCTCATTCCTGCCGCTTTAAAAGGCCACTGGGCTGGCGCGGTGCGTAGGCGCACTCCCAATATATATATGGGGTCATCCTGAGCCTCGACCCGCGTTAGCCTCTTGACGAAGGATCTCATTCCTTCCTCTTAAAACAAACGGAGCACAAGCAATCACTTTAAAAGGCCACTGGGCTGGCGCGATAGCATACATTTCTAATTGAGGTCATCACTTACGCGCCAGACTTCCCGTAAACGGGAAGGCATCCTGAGCCTCGACCCGCGTAAGCCTGAGACGAAGGATCTCATCCGCTTATAAAGGCCGAATCCACAAATTATAAAGTTTAAATAAAAAAAATTGAGAATTTTAGTCACTTACTTTTGAAACTAGCAGAATATTAAAGAGAAACATAGACAAAAAATCGTCTATGTTTCTCTTTTTATACCTAACTCTCTTAATTGCAAAAAAAACGAATACTTCTGTCGTTGTCATAGGTTGTCGTGAGAAACACAACATCTACAAATCTTTTGACATGCACTTTAACCTTGACAACAAAGAATATTCGCTTACACTAGAAAATAGAGAGAAGAAAACAAAAAAGCAAAAGAGCGGATTGCGTTACGCCCTGCCAGCAACCGCTCTTTTTGCAACACAATTAGATTATTTGCGTGTGCTTGTCTGCTGGAGCGAAGCGACAGCACTTGTATCAAGACAAGCACACGTCTAACTGCCAAATTGTTTAATTGTTTATTTGATATTTTCATAAGTATATATGATTTCCAAATATTCATTTGTCTTATGATAGTTACATAACTTTTTTAATATTTTTATTAAACCATTTTTTAATTCTTCCGAAATTGTCTTGTTTTCATTTGAGAGTGCTAAAAGTTTTGTATTGTGATAATGTGATATTATATATTGAGGTAGAAATTTTAAAAACTTTGTTCTTATTTCATTATTTATATCAAAATCTTACCCGTGGATTTTTATTCTTTTGTTTCTTTTTGATTTCTTTCTTCAATTTTTACTTGCTCTTTTTTCTTCAACTTAACTTTTAAATATTTAAACAATTTTACAATCGACCAATCGGTTTTTGGAAGAGTACACATCTCATAAACTTGCAAAATAATCGTATAAAGAAGTAAAAACAAAATTCCAACAACATACCAAGTTAAATTTGTTCCTGAGAGTAAAGGTGCGTTTAGATACATATTATTTGATTGGCCTAAAACAGAATTGCCAAAAACGGCAAAAACTACCATAAACGATAGCCCTATCAATAAAGATGACCAGTTTTTGAATGTAGGAACAAAATAGCCTGAGATTATGCAAAGCAAAAATTGAAAAAGCATTAGTGTATGATAAAGCAATCCAGTAAAAGGATGAATATTAAAAATATTATCAAAATAAACCAAGAAATCAGGATATATAAAAGTTAATAATCCGCCAATCATTCCAGCAAACATAGCATATTGAAATATTTTTGTGCTAGGTTTAAAAATCAAAATTGTTAAAGGCAAAATAAATCCCATCATACTGCAAAAAGTGTCTGGAATAAAATCTATAAAAGTTCCAGACCTAGATTTTGATACCACAATTCTATATATTATAATCAAAATTAATTCAATTCCCGCAAAAATTTTAATTGGCAATACCATTTTATTTTTAGGCACAAATTTTTTTAAAACGATTATTGCTATTGTCATAACAACAATCATTACAACCATATAGATTATATGTTCAATTCCAAATACTTGCATATAAAATCTCCTTTAATAAATTTTAACATAAATAAATAAAAAATAAAAACAAATTTATAATTTAAATAAAATTATTTAGTAATAAAAACAAGATGTGATAAAATGAAAGAATATAAAGAATTAGAAAATAAAAAAGATATACCGGCGCTTAATAGAGAAATAGATAAAGATGAAGAAGATTATGAAACTGATGAAGAAATAGAATTGTTAGAAAAATTACTTGCACAAAAGAAAGCAAGGAAAAGAGATAAAGATTTTGAAATGTAATAAAAAGTCGAACAGTTTTTAGTCTATTATTTTTAAAACTAGTCTAAAACAAGAATTTATATTTTTGAAATTAATATAAAAGTAACTTACCACTTTTTAAGTTACTTTATGTTTTATTTTGCTAGTTTCAAAACTCATTAATTTTTCTCAATTTTTTTATTTTATATTGATTTTTTATATATTTTAACTAATTTTTTATTTTTATTGTCCTCGGGTGGTTTGTACGCTTTTTATTTTTTAGAGTCTTTGGGAGGGAAGGCAACGGATAAAAGGTCAATTAGTTTTTCGCGTTCAGCAATAGGAATGTTTTGTATCAGTTGGAACAGCTTCATATTAGTGCGGTAGTTTTGGTAGTCATCCGCGAAAAATTCCGCCAACGTTATTCCGCATTCATCACAAATTCGGCAAATTTGCAGATAAGAAGGTTTAAATTCGTTGCTTTCCAATTTGTTTATGTAGAGTTTACTTTTTCCGAGCTTTGCACTCAGTTTTGGCCCGCTTAAGCCTGCCAAATTTCTAAAAAAGGCGATACGTGCAGGCACATTTAGTTCTTCATTTTCAATTTCAAAATCAATTTCGTTTTTATTTTCCATATTTTATTACCCTAAACTAATTTTATATTAAATTAAGGCAATAACTCCAAAAAAAACGCTGTATAGTTTTAATTTTTTATAATAAAACTATACATTGTAACTGATAATCGTTTGACTTTTACTGCATAATTTATTAAAATTAATTAAAAGTTATGCATTTTCAAGGCAAAAATAAAATTTTATTAGTACTTAAAGCATAATTAAAAAATTTGTTTTTAGCATGGTTTGAAACCGCATTTTTTAAGGCTTATTTTATCTAAAAAAATTGCTGTTAATTGTTAAAGCGTTGAAAATTTAATTTGCTCATATTGAATATTAAAAGTGAAAAAATTAGCGAAGGGGGAGGTTAAATGAAAAAATTTAATAAGTTTTCCGCTATTTTGCCTCTTTTTACTCTCTTAATTGGAGTTCTATTCGGCCTTTCCTTTTACTTCACCCTTTACCCGCAACTCGAAACTCCTACCTCAGCCGCTACGGTGACTAAAAGTTTTAGGATTGGTGGTTCAGGGATAACTTATTCGTGCTCTGTTACTTACGATAATACATATGGCACTATTGAGTCTGTGACTGGGGGTGTTAACTGGGCTTTTGCTTTAAAAGAATTAACTATCAACACAGTTTTAAATAGTGGATATTCGTGGAGTGCTAGTAGTTGTATAATTAATATAAGAAATAATAATAGTGATTCTATTAGTGTTCAATTTACTAGAAACAACAATCAGTGGTTTAATAACGACATTTCATCATCCATCTCTTTTGCGAGTCCAGGAATAAGATTTACTTTTCCATTTGAAGATTTGGTTGCAACTCCTTCCTACAATATATCATACAACCTAAATGGCGGTAGTTATGGAAATTCTCACCCTACAAGTTACAACACGTCCACCAGCCAGCAAACCATAACTATCTCAAATCCTACGCGGGCGGGGTACACTTTTAGTAGTTGGTCTATTTCGCGGTCGTCGAGTGGGGGAAGTAGTCCCACAATTAGTGGCACCACCCTGACAATTCCCGCAAATTCCTATGGTAATATCACTCTAACAGCCAACTGGACAGCCCGCAGTTACACAATTACGGTTAATACAAACGGCGGAAATATCAGTGGTTCGCCACCAACTACTTACTCGACTTCCACAAGCGCACAAACTTTTAGCATCTCAAACCCAACCCGCGACTGTTATACTTTTACAGGCTGGACTCTTACTCGTGGCGGGACTTATGGAGGCAACAGCCCCACGATTTCAAACGGCACTTTGTCCATTCCCGCAAACTCGTATGGCACTATAACCTTGACGGCTGGCTGGGAAATACAAAAATTTAACTTAACTTTCCGCTCGAATAACATGGGCCTCGGTTATGTAACTCCCGCATACGAGAGTAGTCCGCAAAATGCCCTTTCGAGTTACTCGAGCACCGCAACTCCTACGCACCCGCTGGCCGAATTTTTATGGTGGACGGACGAAAACGGGAATATAATCTCGTACGAAGAAACTATAACCATTCCCAGCCTTACCGAGGATACCACTTGTATTGCTGTTTTCCGCACGAGTGGAGCATCTGTTTCGGCTAGACTTGGGGGCGAGGCGCGTTTCCATATAATCGAAATTGACGATGTCGAGTATATTCATTTGTCCGCGATTGCGTTTGCGGGCTATGAGTTCGCTGGCTGGACCGCGCAAAGCAGTAGTGGGGAAAGTATCGACCTAAGTACATACGGCTCCACCTGCGATATCCCGTTCTCGCAAATCGAGGGCGCAATAATCATTGCAAACTTCACCGCAATCGACTCCACTAACCAAAACCCCGACACCGATAACAGCAATGGCGAGTTTGAGTAAAAACAAAAACTTAAAAAATAAAAAGTTATCCCCGTGGATAACTTTTTATATTTATATTAAATCACCGTGCCAGCATAGTGTTCATTTGAAGCGGTAGGAATGAGATCCTTCGTCTAAGAGCTTACGCGGGGCGGGCTCAGGATGACCAATTATTTATTAGTATTATAATAACACAACTACATTCTATTCTGTTGTTAGTACGGCTATGCAATTACTTACTGGGAGTGCGCCCTCGCACCGCGCAAGCCCAAAATCTTCTTAAAGAGGCAGGGATGAGATCCTTCGTCGAAGGCGCTGCGGGTCGACACTCAGGATGACCAGTTTTTATTAGTATTCTTGCGAAACACAACTATATACTATTTTGTTGTTAGTACGGCTATGCAATTACTTACTGGGAGTGCGCCTACGCACCTCCGCTATAATTGGTTGACTGTGTCGATGCCGAGGAGGTAGAGGGCGTTTTTAATGGCTTCGGCGGTTTTGGAAATTAGTGCTAGGCGAGCAACCATTAAATCGCGGTTTTCGATGCCCAGAATCTTGTGATTGGTGTAAAATTGGCTAAATTTTGAGGTCAGGCCGAACACGTAGTTACACAAAATCGAGGGGTTGAGGTGCTCGTAAACGGACAGCACAACGGCCTCAAAACGCGCGATTTCCTTGATTAAAGCCACTTCCTCAGAGGCAAGTAACAGCGAGTAATCGGGGCGCGAGTAGTCCACATCGGCCTTCTCTAACACCGACTGGATGCGCGCGTAGTTGTATTGCGCGTAAACACTGCTGTCCCCGTTGAAATTGAGGGCGTTTTCCCAGTCAAAAAGCACGTTTTTCTCGGGCCCGCAACGCAGAATCGAGTACTTTATCGCGCCATAACCCACGACTTTGGCCTTTTCGGGGTCGCTTGTGCCCCTGCGCTCGATGAGGGCGGAGTCGGCCTTTTGCACGGCTTCGCGCATGAAGTCCTCGAGCAACACGACATTGCCCGCGCGCGTGCTCATCTTACCCTCGGGGAGTAGCACAAAGGAGTAGTGCACGACCTCGGGCGGGGTGCTCCCGAGCAGACGAATGGCGGCGGCGATTTGCTGAAAGTACACTTTTTGGTCCTCGCCAAGCACGAGTAGGTCGCGGTCGGCACCGCTGTGGGCCTTGTCAAGGGTGTAGCAGATGTCGCGGAGCGCGTAAAGGCTGGTTTTGTCGCTACGAGTTACCACGAGCATGGGGTCCTGAATACCGATTTCCTCGCCGTGCTGGTCGAGCACGAGCCTGCCGTCCTCCGCCTCAAAGAGTTTTGGCGATTTTTTGAGTTTTTCAAGCACCTTGTCCGTGATGTGCTCGTGAATGTAGCGCGATTCGTAGTCGAATTTGTCCCAAAAAATGCCGAGTTGCGCAAAAATCGCGGTCTGGCCCTTTATGCAGGTGGAAACGATGCGCTTAAATGCCGTAATCGTGTCCGCGTCGCCACTTTCAAAGCGGTTGAGGAGCGCGAAAACTTCGTCCTCAATTTCGGGGCGAGTTTTCAACTCCTCGTTGATGTCGATGTAAATCTGCAAAAGGTCGTTAAACTCGACGTTCGGGCGGTCGCGGGTCGCGTAAACCAGCATCGCGATTTGCTTGCCGACGTCGTTTACAAAGTAATGCACATCCGTTTTCCAGCCGAGGAATTTAAACACGCGTACGAGACTGTCGCCGATTAGCGAGTTGCGGGCGCGCCCAATGTGCGGGCTGGCGTTCGGGTTGATGCTCGTGTGCTCGATGAGGACGGTTTTGCCCTTCATCCCGTTGACTTCTGCGATTGAGTCGCTGTCGAGGCGAGCGGAGTCCATTAGCGTGCGTGCCAAAAAAGCGGGCTCAAAGGTAAGGTTTAAGTACCCGTTTACCGCCGCGATTGATTTAAGGCTCGGGTCGGTAATTTTCTCAGCCAACTCACAAGCAATCATAGCAGGGGCCTTTTTTAACTCCTTTGCCAAGCGGAAACAAGGCAGGGCCACATCGGCAAAGCCGTTGCTCGGCTCCTCTAGCATGGACTCAATTTTGCTAGCTTCGAGGTCGCTCGCTTTTTCAATCAATTTCGCTACATATTTAAATAAAATGCTCATTTTTCATTCCTCTTTTAATAACAAATAAATAATTGGTCATCCTGAGTGCCGACCCGCGAAGCCTTTAGACGAAGGATCTATTCCGCTTAAAACATTGCCAAACAAATCGTAAATATATAGTAGAATAAAGTGGCTGAGATTCTTCGTCTCAGGCTACGAGGGGCGGGCTCAGAATGACCAAGAGAATAGATTCGCTGCCCGAAAAATCTCATCCACTTGTTCGAGTTTCTCGCAAATAAAAACTCGGTAATGCGAAAATCGCATCAGTATTAATTAATATACCATATTTTTATCAATAAATCAATGTTACTTGCGCACTTTGTATTGAACTTTGTAAAGTTTTTTACGCAATTCAACAATAATGTCATATTTGTCTTGCTAACTGCTTGATTTTGTGAGGTGTTTATGTTATAATGATTCTATACATTTAATTTTATATATGCGGATGTGGCGGAATTGGCAGACGCGCTAGGTTCAGGTCTTAGTGGGAAACCATGGAGGTTCGAGTCCTCTCATCCGCACCAAAAACCACCCTCGTAGGTGGTTTTTTATGTGGATGAGATTTAGTGCCACAATGCGAGCTTTCTCAAAACTATTTTTTGGGAGTTTTGAATTTAGAAAGGGAAAGAAAAAATATGAAAAAAGTGAAAGATTTACCGCCGATATTTTTCGCCAATATAGTTTGGATGACAAGGTATGACGGCATGGAGCCAATAAAAAAGACTAATTTTGCCTATGTAAATAAAAACAATGATGCGGGCGAAAAATTCAATTTTCGCGTAAAGGGTGATGAGGTACACGGCTATGTGCAATGTAACAAAAATGGGGAAATTAATTTAGAAAAAATCTCAAGGCGTTACAACTGCAAAATTCATGCAACTGAAAATAATCGCTATATTGACGGTGCGGTAGTTGTGTTTTTCTCTAGGCACGAAAAGGGTGGTGCGCGGATAGTTGGCTTTTATCTAAATGCCCGAATTTATGAAAAATATGAGCTCGACATTGAGGGTAATATTTTCAATTTCGCATGTGCCAAGCAGGATGCTTTTTTGATTCCTGAGGGTCAGAGAGATTTTGAAATTCCAAAAGTGTTAAACGGCAATCATACCTATGGACAAGACCCGCGCTGGTACGCTGACACGCCTGAATGTCTGCCCATGGTTGAAGGGGTTTTTGAGTACATTACTAAATTTTCGAAAGATCTAGAGCCCGATCGCCACGAAGAGGAGCAAATAAATCAAATTAACGAGGTGGTCGATGACACGGTAAAAACGACCTTTGATGCTACAAAATTAACTAACGAAATGCCGACGAGTGAGCACGCCGATTTGTCCCCTCCAAAAACGTATGGCACCAGTGCGATTTTAACAAGAAAGTTGCAGAGCGGTAGGCGTGCCGAAAAGTATTTTATCGACTTTTTGTGTAGTCTGGGGTTAAAGCAAGACCGCGACTTTATGGATGTTTCAAATGACAAAAATTACGGCTACGACATTCAACTTGGGAGCGAAATAGGACTAGAGGTTAAGAATATTTTACGGGGCAGATTTTATTTAACCGACACCGAAATTGCCTTTTTGAAAGACGGAAAAACGCACTTAATTTTTGTGGCGGAAGGAAAAGGAATTTGGTTACTAAAAAACACTTCAAAAATATTAAACAAAATTATAAGAAATATCGAAGAAATAAAAGAAAATACGATAAAAATGTACGATGATTTAGAGGTCGAAAACATAAAAATTTTAATAACTCCGCAACTCAAAGTCGAAGCTATTTTAATTTCAAATTTATCTTATAAAAATTTTCTCGAAATCTTTTCATAATTAAAAATCAACACAAAAAATACTAAATTACTAGAAAACATTAAAACACTAAAAACATAATAATATAAAATCATTGCATAGTACTTAAAAATTTACAAAAAATCGTAAAAAATCATCAAAAAAATGATAAAAATTAGTATTTTTTAATTAAAAGGGGTTAGTATGGCAAAGCAACGCAAGAAAAAATTAAGCAAAAAACAGCGAATAATTTTATATACCACTTTGGCAGTTTTGTCCGTTGCGGTGGTCGTTGTTGCTTGGGTTTTGGCAATAACCTTTGATAAATATGGCAGAATTTGGTACATCACTGCACCCGCTGTTGTTGTAACTTTTGCAGGATTTCTACTAGCAATTTATTCTCTTTTGCAACTCTATCCATATGCGAATACTTATGATAAAAAGAGGTTAAAGCGCAAAAAATTAGTGTTTATGGAGTGTCCGCTAGGGGCGGAGCAGGTGAAGGCGGAGTTAATTAAACTTTTTGAGCATAAGGGGCGAGGCTATAATTTAAGTCGCGAAACGATCGCCGTGAAGTGGCGTTTTAACCTGCATTTTTATACGGATGCCGATATCGAAATGCTTGCAGACCGAGTTGATAAATACGTCACAAAACTTGATTTGAGTTCGAAGTTGCATAATAATCGCACGGTCGAAATTTGTTTTATCGAAAGTGCCGATGCTGAAAACACAATAAAAACCCTTGAAGATGCGCTTGATGGGCAGTTTTTAGATAATATTAGCGACCCCGCGCGTATGTTTGTGCCACTGATTTTTGATACGACTAACAACCGCATTTATTACTACAACAAATGGAAAAAGTACGGGCCGTTTACTAGAACGATGACTTGGCGCATTGCCCGTGCTACAACCCACACTCTAAATATTTTGAAAACCGCTATTCAAAACTTAAATTCCTCTGCACCTCAGGTTCTCGAAAGTAAACAAGAAAATATAAATAATTCCAGCACGCAAGAAAATGAGGATAAATAGTAAATTTAAATATTTTTAATTTCTTAATTATTTAGCATTTTTTAAATTTGAAAATAGTTTATTATAGTTTAAATTTATTTTATTTTTAATTAATAAATAATAATAAAATTCACGCAAAAATCATTGCATAGTACTTAAAAATTCATAAAAAAATAAAAAAACGCGATTTTTTCGCGTTTTTTATTAAATTATAACCATTTTTTAGAATTTTAGGCGAAGGTGTTTTTCGACTAGATCAGAGTTATATTCGATTGCTAGTACAATTGCTAGCAGTTTATTTTTGTGATAAATTTTATATACAGTGAGGCTGTTATTTTCCGAATATTCAAGTTCGTCAAATGGTAAGTTTTTTTTAAAAAATAAGTTGCGAATGGTTATCGTATTGTTGCTTTCAAATGAAATTTTCCAGACTAGATTATAGGCGATATATATGAGATTTGGTAAGTGGCAAAATAATGTCCAATACCACCAACTTTCATAAATTCCTGCAAGTACATTGAGTAGAACCACGGGTATTAAAAAACCGATTGAAATTAACACCCATAATTTAGAACGTTTTATAACTCCATAATTGTTGATTTTAGGTTTAATTTTGTGTTGTTTTAGGTACTTTTGCATTGTCGAGTTGAGCAAATTAGCATTATCGAATAATAAAGAAATTTTAACTATTAATTTTGATTCTTTATAAACGTGATAACTGCTACCGATTAGTTTTAAAGTGATTTCCTCGTATGAATATGATTTGGTTTTCTTAAATAAGTTATGATAAATAAAACAATCATCTTTTACTTCAATTTTAAATTTTACTAAATAAATAATAAAAATAATATATAATGTTATAATTATTCCAAAAATTAATGATATTATCCAAATTGTGTTACTATCATAGTTTTCAATCGTTTCGGGGCTGAAAATTGCAAGCATAAGCAAAAATAAATACAAGAGGAAAAAGCCAACACAACAACATATTGACATAACAATATAACTTTGAGGATGCTTTATAATATTCGAATCGTTGTTTTTAGGGTTTCGGCGCAATAGCCAACTTATAAATAAATTAATCATAGTATTATTTTATCATAAAATAAAGTAAAAGAATAGTATTTAACATATTTAATATAGAAAATTAGTCAAGAATTTTAGTATATGTTATAATAGTTAAATTAATCCAAAATCATTGCATAGTACTTAAAAAATTAAGAAAAATTGTGAAAAATCGATAAAAAATAGAAAAAATCAATAAAAAATTGATTTTTTTAGTTATTTTTATGGTATTTAATGCCTTTGTAGAGAGTAAAGGCGATAAAGAATAGGATCAGTAAAATGCCAATCGTGCTGGTTACGCAACTAAGAATAAACATATCGTTTTCCATTTCGCCGTTTAACACAATCAAGGCATTTTGTAATGTCAAAACAGACAAAACTGCGTCAATGAGATTGATCAGGCGGAACAGGCGGAAAGAAAGGTTGCTATTTTTCCTATTTTTTATTTTTAAACTAAAAAAGCCCACTTTCGTGGGCATTGGCGGAAAGGAAGGGATTTGAACCCTTGATGCCTGTTACAGCATACCGAATTTCGAGGCCGGCTCATTCAACCACTCTGACACCTTTCCATGTAAAATCAATAATAGCAAATTGTGTGCCTTTTGTCAATAAACTTTGATTATTTTGGAAATATTTTTATTTACAATTGCCTTTTATACTATAATATGTTAGAATTTAAGTAAACATTAGTGAGATATGGAGCATAAACAAATCAATGATTTTTTATATAGCGTTAAATAATTCATAATAAAAATTCTTAACCAATTATACATCAAATTAGTGCTTTATGTTGAAATTCGTATTTAATGAATTATGTTGGAGATTTTTATTCGTAAAATTAAAATATTAGAAATATAATTTAATTAATTCATTTTTATCTTGGGAGGGGGAAAGTGATTGAGCAAAAAACTTTGTTGACATTTTATGTGTTTGTGGTTTATAGTTTTGTATGCCTTGCGGTAATGCAAATTATGAGTTTGTTTACGGTGTCTGCGTGGCTGGGTGTTGGTGTTGGGGGTGGTTTGTCGGTAGTCATGCTGATTGCTTACCTAATAATTTACGTAAAAAAGGGGCGCACAACGCGAAATTTGCGGACCTCCTGGATGCCTTATATGATGTTGGGAATAAACGCGGTCGCAAACGGACTAATGATTAGTAGTTTGTTTACTTATTTAGGAGAATTTCCAGCAATTTGGCAAACGGCGGTGCTTTTTGCTGTTTTGGTTGTACTATTTTTTCTGTATTGCCTGTTTACCTTATGTAAATTTTCGCAAAAGCACAATATAATCAGCTTGATTTTATTCTTAAGCATATTGCTGGCGGGCGCGATTACCGGCATAGCAGTAACTTTAAACTACATCTTTGCACTCGCGCTATGCATGTGGGTGGTGCTTGTGGCATTTTTAATTGCGCTAAACAAGGAGGCGCGGAACCAAAAGGCGCAAATGACAAACGTTGCAGGCTGTTCGATGTATACGGTTTTGCTGGTTGGTATTTTTGTGATTGCGGTAGTTGCTGATGTGGACTTTGATACACGCGGAGATGTTTTCCCTGACCCCGATTTACAACAAAAGCAAAACCCATACGCATACACTTCTACTCAAAAAACCACAAAAAATAACAAAAAATCATCAAAAAATAGCGAAAAAGAATAAAAAATGAGGTAAAAATGAAAAAATTAACGAAAAACGATATTGAAAAGTATTTAAGTTTTGGCGAGGCTACACTACCTTTTTTGGATAATGAAGCATTAATTCAAAATTTACAGGAATATGCAAGAGCAAAAGAACTCGACCTAAATGGTGCGGGGCTTCTGTATTGTCTTACAAAATGGATAAACAAGAATGTGCACTACACTAGTGATGTAGATTTTAGTCGAAACAATAAATTTTCGCGCACGGCCCGCGAGATTTGGGAGAGCGAAAAGGCGACAGGTTGCACCGACTACGCAATTTTATTTGCGACCCTTGCGAGACAGTTAAACCTGCCCACAACAATTTTACATACCGCCGAGAAAAATTGGGTAGATAGGTATTTAAATAATGGCGATTATAAAATTCACTATGGGCATACTTTTTGTGAGTGTTTTTGCGGAAATAAATGGGTGTTGGTCGACCCAACTTTTAGAGAAATAACTGTAAATTATGACCCTAATTTAATTAAATTAGAATATGAAGTTGCTGGAAATAATGCTTTCATTTCTTATATGCGTGCGGTCGATTTTGCTAGGACTGATATTAAAACCTTTAATCTTGAAATGGAACAGGCGATTCAAAAATTACATCAATCAAAATCATTATAAAAACGTTTAAAAATAACAAAAAATTAAGTACTATGCAAGTTAAAAATCATCGCATAGTACTTGTTTTTTAATAAAAAATCGCAAAAAATCGAATATTTCAATAAAAATTATGTACTATTTAATTAAATAATAATTGTCTAATTATTTTATTTTTATATAAATCGCTTTTTCGCAATTTTTAATTAACTATTAATTTTAATTTTTATTTCTTTCATAAATTGAGTTACTCTGTTTCAAAAATACAAAATAATGATTTACGAATTTCTATGTCTTCGGGAGTAAAACTTTCCACGATATTTGATTGAATAGACTTTGCGGTAGCATTAGAATAGCATCGCATTTCAGCGCAGTCTGTTGTTGATAAAAATGCATTTTCAAATGGCTGGAAACTAATCTTTTTACAGCATTTTATTTTTGCACCGCTTGCGGCGGCGATAATATTTGCTTGTGTCTCGGCATTTTGATAGGCAAGTTTAAGCACTTTTTCTTGTGCTGATAGATTGTCTTTTATTCCAAATTGTAACTTATATGTCGGGGCAAAAGCATCGTGCGAGATGGCTTCGATGAGTTTGGCGATTTTGTCTAAATCGTAGTCAAAAGTCAAAATAATTGTTTGGCGAAAAGTAAAACCATTTGAAATGTAACTACGCGTGCGATCATCGTAAATTTTGTCTTCATCAACCCTCATTGTACGGGTTTTAATTTGTTTTGCATCGAACCCAAGTGTTTTTAAAACTTGGGTAGTTTGCGCCACTTGATTTGTGCCGTTTTGAACGGCTGTTTCGTAACTTTTATTCGATAGATTAAAGTTTAAAAAAATACTAACTTGGTCGGGCGTAATGGTTGTTTTGCCGACTCCTTCCACATATATTTCCATAGTTTGTTCCTCCTTGCGATTTTGGGTAATTATATCTTAAAACTTGTAAATTTTCAATAAAATCGGTAATTTTTTATGTTTTTTGTGCATTTAATTGAGTTTTTTATTGATTTTTAGTACAATTTAAAAGAGGTGGGAAAATGAGTAGAGAAAGTCGTTTGGTAAAAAAGTGCATTAAAATTGCGAAAAAAGCGGAGCGCAAAACAGGTTTTGCATACTGTATGTGCTCCAAATTTGGTTTGGAGTGCGAGCGGTATGATTTGGCGGAACTGCATAGGCTTGCAAACAAGGCAGGGTACAAGTTTGTAGACATGACCGCGCTACCTAATTGGTGTAATCTTCCTGATGCGCACGAGCATTTAGTTTTGGTTACCCAAGACACTTTAACAATTTAAAAATACAAAAAAATCGCAAAAAACATAAAAAAATAGCGAAATTTTCGAAAAAAATCAATAATTTTTTAAATCTTTATATAATATGGGGCTGTATGGTTATGGAAATTAATGTTGATGAAATTTTATATTCCTTTAAATATGGCAAAGTAATTACGGGCAAGAAAATGATTTTGTTATATATTGGTATGGTTGTGTTTTCGCTAATGCCGATTGCAACTATTTGCTTTTTAATAACCGCGGCAGCAACCGAAATTGAAATAACTCAAACTATTGTTTGGGGGCTAGTTGGTGGCAATATTTTGAGTCTTGTATTTTTAGTAATTTTTGTCTTTCTTGTTGTTCATTATAAAAGGGTTTTGCGGTATGTCGTGAGTTGCTTGGATGATGCGGTAAAAACGGAAGGGTATATTGAGAGGTTGGACTTAAAAAGCCCTAAATATCAGCCTTATCAAATCCAAGCAAGTTTTACCATAAACGGCAAAGATTACAAAATCAATAGTACCCCAATTAGCCCCGTTTTAGGCGTGCCCAAGTATTACGAAAGGTTAGCAGGCAAAAAAGTCCCACTTTTGTATTCAAAAAATTTTAACGAAGTTTTAATTTTAAAATAAAGGCAGGCTAGCAAATTTTATGGATTATGCTTTAATTTTATTTGTATTAAACTTTCTTTTTACTATACTGGTTTATTTATGGGCAAGAGCACCTAAATTCTCTGATTCTTATGCCTATTTACCAAATAAATATATTGTAAAGAATAAACATGCCTTGTCGTTGTTTATATTTCCGGTTAAAAAACTTATACCTAAGTGGAATTTCGCTTTGTTAATCATTCAGTACATAACTTTTTTAATAACCTTGATTTTAGGTATTATATATTTTATTGATCCTAATATTATTCCAGTCCTAGATACAAAATATAGTTTAATGATTTACTCTATATGGTTTTTATTGTATTTTCTACCGATTGGAATAATAAATACCGCATTAATTAAAAAATATACGAAATAACGCAAACATAAAATGCGCAAAATTAATTAAAAGTATAACGCGATTATATTTGTTTATTGATTAAGTCAGCAGGTGTATGCGAGCGAAGCGATGCACACAGAGTGTGCCTTTATTTTGCGAGCAAAATAAAGAAAATACAGATAATAAATATTACAAGTCTAATTGGGGTACTAAGCCCGAGGTGCCTTCCTGCGAAGAAGCCAGCATAGGCGATATGCACGAAGTGCAATTTTATTTTGCTTGCAAAATAAAATAAATACAGAATGCTGTATTATCGCCTTTGCTGTCCGTAGAGCCCAAAGGGCGAGTAGCCAGCATATGCTTTGTACGCGAAACGTACTTGTATTTTCGCAGAAAATACAAAAAATACGAACCCTTGGGTTCGTATTTTAAAGCATATGGTGAACCACTTGAGTTGAAAAACGAACCTCAGTTCTGCATCACCCAAGATAAAGAGTTTTTTGTCAAAATAATATTTAGGTAATAATTACTGATTTAATCATTTATTAAATTTGAGTATTTTTGCAAAGTGTTCCATACATTGTCAGGTCTTTGAGATGTTTGGTTTTTATTTACCTCGTCCCAAAAATAATTGCGTTGATTTTTACTGAACCCCAAGTCTTTTAATTGGTCATCGAGAGTAAATAAATTAGGAAAGTTTTCGTAACCATACTTCCTTGAATAACTACCATCCATAATTGCATTATATCTTGTAGTATAGTCATTGATAAACCTTTTTTGTTTTGAGGCATTTGTTGAAATTTGATTTTTTCCTTTATTTTCCTTATGAGTAGTAGTTTTGGGTTTTGGAGTTCGAACCTTGCGAACGAACTGGACATTGCTTTTATTTGTCATGGTTTTTTACTTCCTTTTTAATTTTTATAAAAAATTGCACAAAGTATTGACATTTTTTATGTAAATGTGATATAATATTTCTAACCTAAGAAATTAGGGAACTGGACTTTATGTCCTGACGGATTGGAGCTGGGTAACTGGCTCCTTTTTATTTCCTGCCCTTTAAATTTCTTAATTTAGTACGATTTTGTTTTCTTAAACTATTTGAACTATTTTTTAAACTATCTCTTTTTATTTCATTAATTGCATTTGAATCTAAAAATGAATTATTAATTATAAATTTCGAATTAACTTGTATTGGATGACCTTCGTCATCTATTGTATGTATAAAAGGTTTATAACCTAAAAATTGTGGGTTATTTAAAGGCTTTCCTTTGCTCGTTCCTTTAACAACTGCTAGTTCATTGTTTCGGTTACTATCCACCACAACCGCCTTTCTATAATTGCCTTTATTTTGATAACCTGGCTTGCGATAATTTCCAGCACCCTCGAAATACTCATCTCTAGTTTGCAAAATTGTTCCGTTAGGTACTTTCTGCGAGACATTCTTTCGTTTAGGTGGCTTTTTTATTTTCGGTTTTGGTGTTCGTACACTACGCACAAACTGCACATTACTCTTCTTCGACATCTAGTTCTTCTTCCTCCTCGTAATAATCGCCTGCGTTTTCCTCTTTGCGCGGGCGCCCGCGTGGGCGTTTCTCTAAATGAGAATCAGCTTCGATGAGTGCCTGCTCGGCTTGTTTGAGTTTTTCTAGTTTGTTTTCCAAGTTGCCAATGCGAGTGTTTTTGTACTTAATATTTCTAGGAGTCAGAGCTTTAAGTTGTTTAGTCTGCTCGATAAGTTCGCGAACCATAACCTGTCTAGCCCTGATGTCCTGTAGATAAGTACCAATTTCGTTACCTTCACCAGACTCACTCACTTGCTGTGCGAAAGTTATCTCTTTTTTATGGTACTGTCGCATAACATCGATTTGCTGAATTGTTGCAAAAAAGTCGGGTTCGTGTTTTATTAACATTTGCACATTTTTATCGGCATTGGTGGCATCGCTCCGCAAATAACGCAAAATTTTTAGATAACGCGCCTGCATATAGACCTTGAGCATTTTCTCGAGGTCTTTTTTTGTAATTTCTTTAGGTTGTTTCTTAGGCATAGGCAGTCTCCTTGTTGTGAATTCTATTTCCGTTTTTATCAAACATTTTGTCGTACTCATCCTTGTATGCGCGCGTGTCGTAATCGAATATCGACTCGTGCCCAAATCGTATCCAATATTCGCCACCATTGTACTGGAACAGCACTTCGAAGCGTTGGTATTTGCGTTTTATTTTATCGTTTATTGCTTGCTTTTTATCGTAATATAAAATCGGCATTGAGAAATAACTCGGCAATAGTAACTTAAAAAATGTCTTAACTTTTCCACTCCAAAATAGTTGCTCAGAGAATGCAGTGCGCAAGTTTACGGTTAAAAAGGCAGGCAGAACAAAATTAAGAAAATTCCTAATAAACCGAAGTGTTTTCCCTGTGGGCAAAATCTTAACCACTGTCTGAATGCAATTCACTATCGCGTACCCGTTCTCGCGGATGCCTATGTAAATGTCTTGTCCATCTTGCTCCGTGCCGAGTATCCAACTATTAGAGTAGTGGCGACCCTTTTTTGAGTTTTCCTTGATGTCCTTTTTGCGTTCTTTTTCGAACTCGTCGTTGTTGTTGTATATTTCTTTGCCGTAGAGGCTTGAAACTTCATCGATACAGTATATTGCTCCCTCGACCGCCTTTTTCTGCATTTCGAAATACGGCAGGAGTTCTTGCTTTGTGAATTTCGTGTCATAGTCTCGAAAATCAAGGTTCGAATATATTGGCAACTTTTTCTCGTTCTCGAGCTTCTTTTCAGTCTCCAGATAATCTGGCTTTTTGTATTTGAGATACCGCCGATTCTTTTTATTTTTCTCTAATCGTTTTTTCCACAGGAAGTGAGCCATAATATTCATCATTAAACTTTTGCCTTTGCCCTTATGTCCCATGAATATAATCGTTCGGTCTTTCATCATCTGGTTTAGTATAGGATTGTCTGGGCGAACCTCACAGTACTTCCATTTTAATTTTTCATTACGGCGTGCCTCACGCTTCTTTTGTCGCTTGTCGTAACCCGCTTTCCAGTAGAACGAAAATAAACGAGAAAAAAGGGATACAATCAAGAACCCTATTAATCCAATCAATATGTACTGTAATATGATGTCCATTCGCACCCCCGACCGCCGAATTTATATATACTTTAGTATATATAATATTTTTATAGCGATTTTTTCTTTGATTTTTTTTGTATAGTAAAAATGAGCGTGATTTTTAGTTTTACGCTCATTTAAAATGCGATGAGACAGAGTAAACTAAAATTAATGAGTTACTGTTCATCTAAATTTTTTAATAATCTACGATAATGTGCCCGTATTGGTCCACCCACACGGCTTTAGGCTTGCGTGCGGTTTGAGCTGATCTGGTTGCAGGCTTCTTTGCCGTGGTAGACTTTTTCTTTTTAGAGGCCGTAGCCTTTTTGCAAGTTGGTGCCTTTGACTTTACACTCCTCACTTTTTGCACATTTGATTTTTTAACATTTTTAGTTGCCATAATTTTTTACTTCCTTTTAAATTTAATTTATTCAGCGACATATTCGCTAAGAGGTTTTACTTTATCAGCCATGGTTGATAGATTAGCACTTGTTAGTTGTGATTTTAAATTTTCGACAATAGTATCTGGCACATATATTTCTTGTAAATTAGATAAATCGCCACCATAAGGAGCTCTTGTTAATTCATAATAAATAATCATACTTGAAGTTCTATCAACAAAAGTTGATAAAGAAGGAAGGTTGCACAAAATATTTGTACCAGAACTCAAAAAAACATTTTCAGGTATATCTAATACTGTTAAATTATTCATGTCAAAAAAGGCACCTAATTCAATCGAAGTAATATTGGTATTTAGAGTTAATGAATTTATAACACTATGGTTGAAAGCATTACAGCCAATTGTGGTAACAGAATTAGGTACTGCGAAATCACCTGTACGTGCTAAAGGAAACTGAATCAGAGTTTGCCCATTAGCTGAATATAACACACCATCAATAGACTTTACATATAAGTTACCTTCCTCAACATTAATACTTTGTAAATTTTTACAACGACCAAAAGGTGAACCCGAATAATTATTAAAATCGACTTGAACATTTGCAGATATGTTCACATTTTCAATTGCTGTATTACTAAATGAAGATGATTCTATTTTAGTTATCGTACTAGGAATGTTTATATTTAAACTTTCACAATCAGAAAAGCAATTACTTGGTATTGTTGTGATTTGATTCGAAAGTACAACATCGGTCAAATTTTTACAAGATTGAAAGCAATTTACACCTAATGTGGTAATGCTGTTAGGCATATATACACCTTTTATGGAGGAATTTTGGAAAGCATTACTTGCTATTTCAGTAATTGAATTATCAATGACTAGTATTGAATTAGTGTATGTTCCCCAAATATCTTGAAAGATAGTTCCATTTATCTCTATTATATGATTACCACTAGAATCAATCAGAGATTCCCAGCTTTCAAAAGTACTACCATTGTAAAGCCCTGATTCCACGGTATAACTCAATTCGGTTATCGCACTCTCATATGATTGAGAAGTTTCTGGTAACTTAGCTAATATTGTGTAATTGATACCATATTCAATATTGTTAAAAACATTTTCGCTTTGCCAACTATCACCGTTATCAATAGAATAAACTGCATTTTCAACAGGTTCTACAGTGACTGTATCAATGGTCCTTGATAAAATACTCAAGGCAGGTGCATCCTGCGTATACTTCGGTGTCTGAATTGAAATTAACACGGACTCGCCAGCGTAGTGTGTAGCATCCTCGGCATAGCGGGCATAGATGTCGTAATAAGTGTTGGGTTGCAGATTTTCAAAATAGTTATCGGTGTCATAAATTTCGCCACCCAGGGAGTACTCCACGCCTTCGATAATAGGCATAGTAATTGAGTTTGGCGTAACTTCCTCTGCATCACTAATTGCAGGAGCAGACTGCGAATATTTCACGGTCGAAATATAAACTGTGTATGGTTGACTTGCATAATGAGTGTCTGTCTCGGGATAGCGGATGTATACTAGGTATTCAGTATTTACTTCGAGGTCGGTAAATACATTGCTATCCTGGTAGTGCACCCCGTCGAGACTGTACTCGGCGCCGAGAACTTCGCCAACAGTGATGCTAGTAGGCTCGCAGAAGTTGCTGTTAGTCTGTTCGGTTGGCATCGCTTGCTCGTACTTTGTGGTAATCAACTCAAACGATACAACCTCGCTAGCGTGCTGTGTAGCGGTCTCTGCTAGACGCACAAGAATCGTGTATTGTGTGTTAGGCGTTAGCCCCTCAAATATATTTGAGTCTTGCCAGGTCGCGCCGTTATTAATCGAAAACTCGAGCCCTGCCATTTCGGCAAAACTAATTGTATCCGCCGTAACCTCGGGCATGTCCACAACAGGTTTAACTTGCACAGACTTGTCCGTAGTTGCCTTTACCTCGGTAACCTCGCTTGCGGGCGTGTCTTCAGTGGCTTTAATGCGTATGTAGATAGTGTACTCAGTGGCTGGTTGAAGCCCTGTAAATATATTGCTATCTTGCCATATATCGCCATCCAGTGAGTACTCGGCGCCCTCGATAACAGCGAGCGTTAAAGTCGTGTCAGTTACGACTGTGGCCACATCCTGTGGAGGCGTTGGAGTTGGCACTTCGATTGCAGAGGTCGGTAACTGAATTGCACCATCCGCAACAGCATACCCAGCCACACCGATACATCCAGCAGTTACTACTGTGCCTGCGACCAGCCCTAGTGTTTGTGTGATTTTTTTCATACTTAAATCTCCTCAAATAATTCTGTATAATTAGACCAGTTACTTGCACTGGAGTAAGCGTTCAAACTACCGCTTGGAATATAAATTGTAGAGAGTTTATTCTGAGCCCCTGATAGCATCAATTCACTTGCCAATGTTGGCGGAGTGTTTGCTAGCATAGTAACCGTTTCAAGATTGTAACAATTTTCGAAAACATAGGAATTTATATAGCCCACGTTTTCCCCGAACGTAACGGACTGCAGATTAGTACAATATGAGAACACATAATTCTGCACGTTGCCTGCATTGACGATTGCTGTTACCAGGCTTTGGCAATTTGCGAACGCATTATCCTCGATTAACTCAACTGTGCTAGGTATCTCGATAGACTGCAGATTACTCCCAGCAAAAGCGAGAGAACCGATTGCGGTAGTGTTGCTTGGTATTGTGTAGGTTGTTTCCGTTCTCCCGCAAGGGTAAGAAATAAGCTTGCCAGTTTGCTTTGCAAAAAGCACACCCTCAATTACCTCATAATAAGCGTTACTAGAATCTATTACATAATTCTGCAAGGCACTTCCGCGAAAAGCGTTTTGGCCAAACGTGTAGAGAGCCGAGGGTAATTCAATGTTTGTGATGTTAGTCATTCCAAAAGCTTGGGAACCAATTGTTTCCACAGTGTCTGGAATATCGATATTCGATAACCCTGTAAGGAAAAACGCCTGGGTGTCAATAGTTATAAGTCCCTCCGGTAGAGTTACATCAACTAGGTCATTACATGAATTAAACGCGCTTGAACCTATACGGGTAACAGTATCTGGAATGTCTATTTCCTCGATACCAGAGTTATAAAACATTCTATCCGCAATTTCAGTGATATCGTTCGGCAGGTTAATTGTTTTTAGTGCTGGAGTCTGCGAAAACGCACCACCGCCGATTGAATTTATTGTTGGCGGTAGAACGACAGTTTCAAGGTACTGCATACCGTCGAAAGCGTTAGTGTGTATCGTGTGGACACTGCTAGGCACTATCACTTTACGCAAAGGGCTCGCGCCGAACCCCATTGAGTAGGAACCGATTTCGTAAACCTCATCAGAAAGTTGAAGCGTGCCGAATTGGTCCGAGTCGAAGTCAACTTCTGTTAGCACGTTGTTTTCTACCTTGATGTAGCCGTTTTGTTTAAGTGTTTGCCAATCGTAAACGATTTCGCCAGCGTCGTTATAAAAGCCAGCAGTTGCGTTATTGGTAGTAACTTGTAGTTCGGTAATTTCGCTCGCGTGATAAGTTGCGGTTTCCTTGTAGCGCGCAAGAATTGTGTAGGTGGTGTTTTCCTCGAGGTTAGCAAAAGCACTGTTCTCTGTCCAAGTCTTTCCGTTATCAATCGAGTACTCGCAGTTAGGTAGTAGCGTTACACGAACGCTAGTTCCAGAGAGTGCCTCAAGTCTAATCGAAGGGGCGAGCTGTGTAGCCTTGTCCGTAGTAATTCGGGTAGTTACTGGGTCGCTCGCTTTGTCCGTTTCGGTTGCTTTGATTCGAACAAACACAACATACTCGGTTACTGGTTGTAGGTCGGTAAAAATGTTGCTATCCTGGTAAATAACACCATCGAGACTGTACTCTGCGCCCTCGATTGGAGAAATAGTGATTGTGCTGTCTGTTACGACAGTTTTAATGAGTGGTATTTCAGCGTTGGTTTGCGTGTTAGGCAAGTTTACCACACCATCCGCGATTGCATAGCCCGCTACACCTACACATCCAACTGCAACAGTGATAGCCGCGACCAGACCAATCGCTGTTAATAATTTTTCGTTCTTCATAGGCACACCTACTCGGTGTCCGTGGTCGTGTTGGCATCATTTTCGGTGCCAGTATTGGTGCTGGTGTCGGCCTCATCGTTAGGAGTTTCTACCTGCTCTTGAACCCAGTTAATATCTACCTGGTACGGCTTTACAAGATAAGTTACACCCGCTGTGCCCAAGCCCAATACAGTTAGACCTCCAAAAATTGCTAGCCCGCATACAAATGCGCGTAAACCTTTACCTTTCTTTTTAGGCATAATTCTATCTCCTTTAATTTAAAATTTTAAAGGTGCTCGAACCGCCTTTAAGTGGTATGAGATTCTTTTAAAGCAAAGAGTCTCAATAAGAAACTAAATCGAAACAACTTTTAGTGAAGTGATTTGTATTTTTATGTGGTTGTATAAATAGTTTGCATCACTAATGTTGTTAAACGCCTGTATGGTTACTTGACCTGTCCTAAAATCATCACCGATATGCACACCGCCTTCTGAATCAACTGTAACGGAAGGTTGGCCATAAAACTCAAACCACACGCTCATACCATTTATTATAATTTCATGTCGACCCGTAGTTGCGTTAGGAACAGAAACATCATTGACTATTGATGTTTGATTTGTTGTCAATTGAAATTCATCTAAAACGCTATAGTCATTGCTGGTTTTATTGTCAAAATAACATACTTGAACAGTGATTATATAGGGAAAGTCAGTAAAATATTGAAAGTTAGTATTATCGTTTATTGATACAGCCAAGCCGTATGCATCAGTAGAAGTGAGATTATAAACTATTGGCTGAGTCAAAAGGTTTCCATTATCTATGTGATATGTTGCAATATATGTTTGGTTGTTGTTTACAAACTGTGTAGGCTCTGGAGACCAGCCAGCGAAAACATACCCTTCGCGTTTCGGTGAGGTGGGTATTACTAAAGTCCCGCCTTGATTATAAAAATCAATACCAATTATTGTGCTATCATAATCTAGCCAGTAAACAACATAGTCTGAGGACACAATTTCCTCACGATTATATTGCCCTTCAATTATTCGAAGCACAAAGCCGTTGTACGAAATGTATTCTCGCAAATATCCTTGTAATGTTTCATCTGCATTGTTGTAGATTCTTAACTGGATACTTGATTGATAAAACCTAATTTCTATGTACAAAGAAAGAGTCCTTTCTATGTCTCCGTTTAAATTAAAAAATGATAAATCAAACTGTGCTTGATATTGTCCAGCAGTTGTTTGCTCTCTTGTACAAGGCTTATTATTTATCAACATGTTATACTGATTAGCTGTTCCGTTAAAGTCATTTTTTACTGGATATTCTTTCGTGAGTTCATATCCAGTCTTTGTTGCGTTTTGATAGAAAATATCACTTGATAAATCGTATTCATAGATATCAAAGTCTTCATAAACATCGTGAATTACTGGCTCACCAACAACCCATGAAGTAGACCGAAAGTCCTGTACCATAATTATTGCAAGGTAAGTTGCTATAACAACTAGAACTGCACACAATAGGTTGATAATAGCTTTTAATATGGTAGACATTAAACATCACCCCCTTCAACTAGCGTTACATTGACAAGGTGAGTAGGTGGTAAGGTTCCAGTGTAATAAAGTGTTCTCTCCACACTGGATGAAATACTTAATGAAGTGATATTGAGTTCACCGAAAGCATTTTCGACAAAGCCATAAATATCGATATTGTTTTCAAGTAAGTATGTGCTATCAAGGTCTATTACAGCATTAATTATCAAATCACCAAAGCTTGATAAATACGAGATTGCTTCATCCTTTAGTTTTAAATACTGGTGGTAATTAATTTCCACAATGTCAAAATCCGCAAGCGTGAGAGAGTAGTTTGTCATTGCCTCCCAGTAATTCTCGTTGTGTGCGCCAGAGTATGACCAGTTAGATTGTTTATTTACAATACCAAATAGTGACTGGTCAGCTTCCACTATGCCATTTTCACTTTTTTCAACGACAACATTGCAAAAAACAAACTTGTTGTCAGTAGTGATATCAGTATCGAATTGCCCTGTTTCGGTATTGTATTTTTTTACATTGAAATATTTAGAGAAATCATATTGCAAAATGAATTTGCCGTTATCCAAGCTTTTTACACTGTTATATAAATCGAGAACTAATGCGTTGATATCGTAACGAAAATAACGATGCACCCACAATATTTGCTGGTAATCCACAGGTTCTGTTTGCACGAGTAAGCCAAGGTCTCCACTAAAGTCAACTATCCATTTATCGTCGTAGGATAAACTATTAACTGCTTCATAACTAGTGCCATTAGTACTATTGTAATAAATCGGGTTATTTGGCTTCCAGTACCTTACAGATTTGTCTACCCAATTAGGGTCTACTTCATAATTAAAAGTAAAATCCTCAAACAATTGCATGCCACTAGAATAAACATTTTTATACTCATCAGGTGTTGAGGGAATTGTTGTGTCTGTATAATAATTCATTCTGAACTCAAAGCATTCTTTACCATTATTGGCTTGATTTGAAAAATATTTTACTTCTGCTATGAAGGGCTGGTCTTGAGTGTATGTCAGCACATCTGTATAAGCTGTACCTACAGTTTCGGGCTTGCTCTCTAGATAGTAAAAATAATACCCAATAATCAATAGGGACAAAAAAGCCAAAATATACAAAACTATCAAAGCACCTTGCATAACTTTATCGATTACTGGCGATTTTGTTTGTGTAGGTGTGCTTGATTTCGATTTTGCTTTTGTCGTATTTTTCTTCTTTGTGTTCTTTACATTCCTAGACATTGACCTATCAACTCCTTTGCAACTTCGCTAACATTGCAGGCAATCATAACACCAGCAACAGTTACAGCCACGCCCGCAACAAATGTTACTAAGCCTTCCCAAAATTTCATACTACCTCCTTCGAAAATTTCATAATAAAAATTCAACACAAGTTTGGTGGGTACTCTCGGGTACGAGCCGATTAGTTCCCATAAGTGCAGTAGTCGAAACTACTGCGAATTACACGATAGATTCGGCGGGAGACTGAGGGTTCGAGCCTCAAAGCCTCCCATAAGCAGTAGCCAGAGCTACTGCGTGCAAGACTTAAAGGAAAGTTCTTGCAAAAATGAAACCCAAAAAGCCAAAAAGGCTGGGGAAGCAACGGGTTCGAGCCGAAGCTTCCCATAAAGTGCGGTACTCCTTTTTACCGCAAGATTTTGCAGAGACAAAAATAGGAGGAAAAACTCTGCAAATGATTCGAGAAAATTTAATTACCTTAGAAATCGTATACTCGGGGGACCGCAGGTAATTTTACGGCTATTTTTCCCCGCGCGTATAATCATAGCACAAGATTTTAAAAAGTGTCACAAAATTGATACAATTTTGTATTTTTACTGCTTTTTTCGAAAACTAATACGTAGTATTAAATTTTTTAAAAAATTTTTCGATTTTTTTAATTTTTTAATTTTACAGCAATGAAATAGCATCGATTTTTTATTGAAAATAGATGTTTACGAATTTTATGATGCATTTGGCTATTGGAACATCCCTCCCAAGCACTCGCCTCAGCGATTGTATTAAAAACAGCTAGTGGCAAAGAATACTTGTCAGCACTCACAGCCATGTACACAATCTCCCATTTTTTCACCCATTCATCCTCCTAACTTGCTAGTAATGAGCCTAGTATGTACAGCGGTTTATTTTTTATTGTGGTATCTTTTGCAATCTTGTATGCAAGCTCACTTACCAATTTTTTGCCGTTAGTTGCCAGCAGGTCTGCAACTGTTTCGCGAGCGTAGGTGTTTCCGTTAAATTTGATTTGTTGCTGTTCACCGTTCCACTCCTCAATTTCTAGCAGGGTATCGACAATAAGCAGTATGGCTTGTCCAAAATCATCGTTTTTGTGATACTCATAGCTGTCCACCATATACCTCTCTCTCAATTCGGCTGAGTACTCTTTTGGCCTTTGGTCGGTGCAGTCAGAAAGATAGAAAATATTTTTATTTTTATTATCGTACGGAAAACTTGCGTTTTCCTTTTCCGTTTCCGTTTCTATTTCTATTTCCGTTTCTATGGGGTTGTTTTTAGGTTGTTTTAGGTTGTTTTGGGTTGTTTTTAAAAAATTACTGGTTGTTTTTTGAGAATTACTGGTTGTTTTTAAATTTTTACTGGTTGTTTTTAGGTTGTTTTTTTGAGCGTTGCTGTTGCCCTTTGGCGCGCCTCCCTTTTTACCATTTACAACTGATGCATCATACCTTTTTTGAGACTTGCTCATTTTTAGCGTTGCAAATTTATATAAAGCGAACAACGTGCTGTCTAGATTTTCTGTTTCTTGACGTTCAAAGCCATATTTTAAGATTGCTCGAACGACTTTACCTAGGTCAGCATCACTAAGATTAATTAAAGCCATATAGCAATCTGAATCTATCAGCACATTATCCCTCATTTTGTTTTTTGCCATAATTCCTCCTTATTTTCAATTTCTTGCAATTGATTTTCCAACTGCATATAAGCCATTGCCATAAACTCGCGCAGATTGTTATACCCGCACTTTTTGAGGTTCGATTTTGTGAGTTTCGAAAATTCGGTTCTATCGAGCGGAACGGTGAGTCGGTAGACATCTATACTAGATTTACGGGCTGTACGGTGTATACACTCTATTTTTGGGTGTATACACATAGATTTTTGCAATTCTTTAAGGTCTAGTTTTAGGAGTTTTGCAAGTTTCGGCAAATCTTCAAATTTTGGAAGTATTTTTCCTTGCTCAATTTGGTTGTATATTGGTCGAGTGATTCCTAATAATTCAGCCACTGTTTTTTGCGAGATACCAAGTGCCAAACGCGCCTCGCGTAGTAGTTCGTTTAACATAATGTACTCCTATATGTGATGTACTTTTAGGTCATAATAATCGAAAAAGACACAGTAGCCGAACACCAGGTCTAATTGCTTTTCTGTGAGGTCATCGTAATCCTCTACAATTTCATCGAAACCCATAAAAACCACAGTGCCAACCAGTACATCTATACCGTACGCTAAATTCGGTTCCAAGCCTTTCAATTTTCCCGTATCATCTACTGCGATTACTATATTTCTATCAAAGGGAAATAAAACTTTATCTACAGTATCAACATCGTTGCCAATGATTTCTTTCAAATCATAATACGAGATATCGCGAATCTCTGGCTTTTTCTTTGGTTCTTTGACAACTACTCGCATACGCTCACCACCTTTAATTTTGATTTCACCATTTTTGCAAAAAACACGGCTTTTTCGTATTGCTCTGGATGAAAAACGCGGATGCCTTTCGTGCGTGTTGGTACGATTAATAACTTTTTAGTCTGGTATGTGTTCATTTGGCACCTCCTCGAAAACCGATAAACTGTAGTATTTGCGGGCAAAAACACTGTTTCTGTTGGGGTATTCTTGAGAAATTGATAAAATTTGCAAAAAATTTGATTTTTCTAAAAAATTTAAAAATTTTTCGAATTTTTCCAAATTTTCAGATTTTTGCTCAGTTCTAATGCGAATTTCGTAAGATTTAGTGTAATCTATGATTTTTTCGCCCTTTTTAAAGTCCTTTATATCGTAAACCTTAGTGTGTTGGACTGCTTTTAGTTCGTTTCCTGTCTCAACCGTAAAATATTTCGGGCAACTTCGTACAATTTCTTTAAATTTATCAACAGTTAAGTTGATTCCATAAAATTTCAAAAACTCCGAGTCTATTATGCTGATAATAAAATTATCCTCAGTAACTCGTGGGTCATCTTTCCAAGTTTTTATAATCATAGTTCCTCCTTTGTTGAATTTAATTGATATTTTCCATTTAACCATATTGAATGTTTTGCTCCACAATCACAATTCTTGCGTCCGTTCCAGCAATATAAAATTATAAGTTTGTTGCAAAATGGACAAAAAAATTCGTAATGGCTTTTCCCATTTGGCTCGCTTATGTAGTTAAATTTATTAACTATTTTTGATTGCATTGTTCTTGCTCCTCTTTAATTAGTCCTTGGTCAATTCTTTCCAACAAGTCATCCAGGAGTTCGTAAATAATGTAATTTTGGTCAAAAACAATATCGCCAGCATCACGCTCATCATAGTTGCAAAAATCTTCCGCTCCTCTAAATTTAAATTCTCTCATAATTTCCTCCTAAATTAATTTTCTTGACTTGTGTAGCGTGTTTGGTGTACAATAATGGTGCTACACGGAATTGTTTGTAGTACCGCCAGCGGATTCCACTTGCTTGGCGGTTTTTTGTTTTAATTGTATTTCGGTCAAGAGTGCTAATTCATCCGCCTTGACCTTTTTTAGTAATACGACCATTTTTTTGAGATGTGATTCAAGCATTCGTTTATGTTGTCTTCTGGGCACATCTGCAAAAATCGGTATTGTAGTGTTTTCGGCAATCAAGTGAACCGAACTAATTTGCACTAACATAGTTACTCCTCCTTCTTTTTTTCTTCGATAAAGCAGTCAATGATTACTTGGACATCGACCTTTAGTACGCCAGCCAGATTTAACATCGTTTTCGCATCTGGGACAATTTTTTTGTTCTCCCACTTACTTATAGTTGGTTGAGAGACATTCATAATTGCGCTTAGTTGCTGTTGCGTTAAATTCTGCTTTTCTCTTAAATTAACGAGACTCATAAGCCCTCCTTTTAATATAATTTACAAGCATATTCTAAAACAATAAAATATAATTGTTAAGCATATTTATGAAAATTTTTTATATTTATATTGTAATTTATGCCTAAAAAGCATATAATTTATGCGGAGGTATAATATGAACATATATAAGAAATTAAGGAAAGAACACAATTTAACTCAAGTAGAGCTTGCAAAAATACTAAATGTAAATCAAGCAACGGTGAGTAAATGGGAAAGTGGTGAGACAATTCCAGATTACACTACTTTAAAAAATTTAGCGAATTTATATAGAATTAGCATTGATAAATTATTAGACAATGATATTGATAAAAATATCGAAAGTGTAGTAATTTCGCACAATGTCGTAAAAATTCCAGTGTATGGGAGTATCCCTGCAGGTGTGCCAACGGAAATGATAGATGAGTCTTTTATTGAAGACTTTGAGGAAATTGATGCAGATATGCTCCGCGGTGGAAATAGTTACTTCGGGTTGGTTGTAAAGGGCGATAGTATGTTTCCAGAATTTAGAAATGGCGATGTGCTTATATTAAAACAGTCGCCAGACTGTGAAAGTGGCGACTACTGTGCTGTATCAATTAACTGTACCGAAAGTACATTTAAAAAAGTGATAAAAGAACCGAACGGAATTGTTTTACAGCCACTTAATCCTGCCTTTACACCACAATTTTTCACAAACGAGCAAATCGAAAACTTGCCTATAACTATTTTAGGTGTTGTAGTTGAGGTTCGCAGAAAATATAAATAATTTAAATACAAAAGGATGAAATAATATGTTGAATATAGATACGGGTGTACTTATTGGATTTTTGATACTTGCGGTATCAGTAATTGTTTTAGTGATGTATTGCATCAATAATCACATAAAAAGGAAACGCGGACTAAAAGAAAAAGCAACAGGCATAGGTTGGGTGATACCTACATTAGTCATTTTAATTATAGTCAGCATAGTCGTAATATTTATCAGTGCATTTGCTGGCGGTGCATCTGATTTACCTAATTAGGGAAACAAAAGGTAGTTAAAAATGAAAAACGCGGTAATTTATGCGAGGTTCTCGAGCGACAAACAAACCGAGCAGACAATTGAGAATCAAATTCGAATTTGCTCTAATTTCGCAAAAGATAATCAATTGAATGTAGTAAAAATTTATGCCGATAGAGGCAAATCTGGGCGGAGCGATAATCGCCCCGAGTTTCAGCATATGCTCGCGGATATGGAAAAGCGCGAATTTCAAGTCATTATCGTATATATGCTGGACCGCTTTATGAGGAATACTTACCTCGCCCTTACTACCGAACACCTGCTACAAGAATACGGAGTTGAGCTTGTGTCTGTGTGCGAACCTATTGTGCAGGATGAAACGGGTGTTTCGAATGTTATAAAGTTTATTTTGTCGTGGAAAGCCGAAGAGTTCTCGCGCACACTTTCACGCCGAATGAAAGATGCCCACAAAAATGTTTTACTCAAAGGCAATTTCGTTGGCGGAGGCTTGCCACTAGGCTACACAGTTGTTGATAAAAGAATCGTAGTAGATGAAACAGGCGCCGATATCGTTCGCTTTATATTCGACCAATACGCGCGCGGAGTGCCCAAAAAAGAAATAGCCAGCGAAGTGTTTAAACGCTGGGGCAGGAAAATTCATTATAACTCGATGACCTATTACATTAAAAATAAAAAATATATTGGCATAACTGAATACAATGGCGAGGAATACACAAATGTTTATCCCGCCATAATTGACAAAAAATTATTTTTAGAGGCGCAAAAACATATGGTAAAGAAAAAACAAAAACCAGCACTGGGTGCAACTAAGACTGAGTACTTGCTGGCTGGCAAGGCGTTTTGTGCAAAATGCGGTAGCCCCTTGATTTGCGAGAGCGGAAAAAGCCACACGGGTACGATGCACTACTATTACGCGTGCGCGGCGCATAAAAAAGACAAGTCTTGCGATATGAAAAATATAAAGCGGGACAAACTCGAACAGCAGGTCGTAGATATTAGCAAAAATTATGTGTTAAACCCGAAGTACTATAATCAATATATTGACCAATTGCTTGCCGAATATAACTCGAAATATGATACTCAAAAATACTTGGACAACTTAAAAAAGCAAGCCTCCACAATCGAGCAAAAAATGACTAAACTCACGGATGCCTTTATCGATGCAGAGCGCGGAAGTGCGCTGGCACAAAAAATCAAAGCCGAAATGGGCGAACTCGAAGTAGCGAAGTATCAGATTCAGGATGAAATCGAGGCAATAGAAAAAGTACTCCAAGTCAAGATGACTAAAGAGTACCTAGTTAGTATGTTTGAGGAAATTTCGGCGCATCCAGAGGCTCCAGACTTTGCAAAAAGTTTAATCACGCTGTTTATTGATAAAGTTTTTGTGGATGATGAGACTATTACAATTAGTTATAAACTGGATGGCTCTGAGAATGTTACCCTCGAGAAAATAAAAAAAGGTTCGAATTTGAACCAAAGTGGTGACTCCGGCGGGACTCGAACCCGCGTTACCACCGTGAAAGGGTGATGTCCTAACCGCTAGACCACGGAGCCAAAAATTTTGACTGTCAAGGGTGGTAGCGGCGAGTGGATTCGAACCACCGACCTAGCGGGTATGAACCGCTCGCTATAACCAACTAAGCTACGCCGCTATATAGTTGACAGCCAAAATGTAGAGTAAGTTTACCATTAAATTGCATTATTGTCAATAAAAAACTGAAAAATTCTAAATTTTTTTGCGGTTTTGGGTGTAAAAGATGCCTGCTGATTTTTTGATTTTTATTTTTTAAATATAAAGGCTTGACCTTTTCATATATTTATAGTATAATAGTGTTGGAAAGTGATTGGCTCGGTTTTAAACCTTGTAGCCCCCTACTAAATGAAGCGTATGCTTGTAGGCACTTTCTTTTTATTTTTTCACGAGAATTATCATTAATTTACTAAAATTCTCTAAAAAAAGACAAAAAACTGACACTATGTATTGACATTTTTTTGTTAAATAGTGTATAATAATAGTAATCCATTATAATGGAGGGAGATGGTTTGTCCATCGGCTCGCCCGCAAGGGCGGGCTTTTTTGTTTGTTATGGTAGCTTTTTCAATCCATAGCCCCACATTTTCTTATTATGTCTATAAATTTTCGACTCTATTTCCTTTAAAATTAAATCATTAAAATTTGATGAGATATTTTTATCTTTTCGATTAAAATCAATCTAATTTATATATAATTAGCTATTTATATTAGTTGTGCGTTGGAAAGAGGAAGATAATTAAACGCAAACAGCAAAACTTGTGAAACTACTTTGGCGCAAGTGATTGACTAAAATTTTATGGTGTGGTATAATAAATTTACTTTTAATATTAATCTACTTTAATATTATTTATTTTAATATTGATTTACTTTTAATTCGGAGGGGCATATTATGAAATATACCATTAACAACATTGACAAAACAAATTTAGAAATTGAATTCACCACCACAAAGCAGGAGTACGAAGAGGCGAGCGAGCGCGCTTACGAGCGTACAAAAAATAAGTACGACATCCAGGGGTTTAGAAAGGGCAAGGTCCCTAAACGTGTTATCGAGCGCACATATGGCGAGGGCGTGTTCTTTGAGGACGCTTTTGCAGACCTTGCGGACCAAGCGTATGCATTGGCTATGACTGAGCACCCTGAGATTCACCCGTTCAAGGACCCGAGTCTGGAGCTTGTGTCCTTTGTCGAGGGCGTGTTGAAGGCAAAGATTGTGATGCATGTCATCCCCGAGCCCGAACTTGGCGCATACAAGGGCCTCGAGGTCAAGGCAATTATAAACGAGTTTGACCCGAGCCAGGTGGATGCTGAGTTAAAGCACGCGCAAATGCACCACACGCACTTGCACCCAGTTGACAAGGTTTCCGAAAACGGCGACGTTGTGGTAATCGACTTTGTTGGGTCGACCGACGGTGTGGAGTTCGAGGGCGGAAAGGCAACCGATTACTCGCTAGAACTCGGTTCTCACTCCTTTATCGACACATTTGAGGACCAGTTGGTAGGGCACAAGGCAGGCGACCACGTAACAGTAAACGTGCGCTTCCCCGACGACTACGGCGCGCCAGCACTGGCTGGAAAAGAGGCTGTGTTTGAGTGCGACATCAAGAGCGTTAACCAAAAGCACGTACCTGAAATTAACGACGAACTCGCAAAGCACGTTGCGGATTTTGACACCTTAGAGGAGTGGAAAAAGGACATCGAGGCGCAGATTCGCCACGAAATCGACCACAGAAACCGCACAATCATGGAAGACGCCATTATCGCAAAGGTTATCGACAACTCCAAAATCGACTTGCCCAAAGAGTACGTTGAGGAGCAACTCGATGCCATTATGCGCGATTTAACACAGAGGCTTGCTTACCAAGGCATGCGCATTGAGGACTACGCAAACTACATCGGCACGACCGTTGAAAAACTTCGCGACGAGCGTCGTGATGATGCTGAGCGCATTGGCAAGACCAAGCAGGTGCTCGAGGCAATCGTGCGCGCCGAGAAAATGACGGTTAGCGACGAGGAAATGGACGCCAAAATTGCCGAGTTTGCGAAAATGGCAAATAAATCGACAGAAGACTACAAAAAATCTATGGATTCACGTAGACTAGATTACCTATATAGTGATATACTTATGGAGAAGTTAATGAACTTCCTCATGGAAAACAACAAGGTAATCGCACAGACTGACGGCGAGGGCGCGGACAAGAAAAAACCTGCTAAAAAAGAGGCAAAATCAAGCGCAACAAAAGCAGACAAGCCTGCCGAAAAGAAAACCACAAAAACCGCTACAAAGTCAACTACAAAGACTGCCGAGAAGACAGCGGACAAGGAAACAAAAACTACTACTAAATCAACAGCAAAAACAACTAAAACCGCCGAAAAGAAAACAACCAAAACCGCAGTAAAAACGGCGGAAAAGAAAACGACAAAAACGGCTGAAAAGAAGAAAACAGCGTAGGCTATTACCTAAAAACACACGAGATGTAATTTCCTCGTGTGTTTTCTATTTTTGTCGATTTTTAGGTCAAAACATCTAATATAGTCTAACTTCAACACAAGCGAATTAAAGTGTGCTATAATATGTAAAATTTTGAAATAAAAGGAGAAAATTATGTTTATACCAACCGTTATTGACAAGACAAATTCGGGCGAACGCGCCTTCGACATCTATTCAAAATTGCTCGAGGACCGCATAATCTTCGTAACTGGCGAGATTAACGACACCCTAGCGGACACCGTTATCGCGCAACTTTTGTATCTTGAAAGCCGAGACAACAAAAAGGACATCCACCTCTACATCAACTCCCCAGGGGGCGTGGCGAGCAGTGGCCTAGCGATACTTGATACCATGCGCTACATCCGTTCGCCCGTGTCCACAATCTGCATAGGCCTGTGTGCCTCCGCTGCGGCACTACTGCTTGCGGGCGGGGAGAAAGGTAAACGCTTTGTTCTGCCTCACAGCAAGGTCATGATTCATCAGCCGTGGGGCGGGGTAACGGGCCAGATTACCGAAATCGAGATTTACTACCGCGAGGGCGTGAAGGACCGCAATGTGTATGCCGAACTGCTTGCTGAATTTTGCGACAAATCTAGGGAAAAGGTGCTAGCAGACATCGAGCGAGACAACTATTTGAGCGCGTACGAGGCCATGGAGTATGGAATCGTAGACAAAGTGCTAACCAAACTCGAGCCAATTAAAAATGAAAAGGCCAAAAATACCAGTTAAATTATCTAGCAACCACAACAAAAGCACAAATTAAATCAAGCCAACACGACACAAAAACTTAACACACATTGACCAAAAGTACTAAAATTATATGAAAAATGTCAAAAAATATAAAAAATACTCGAAAAATAACAAAAATACGTTTAAAAAAGCGAAATAATGCCTAAAAATAGCATTTAAAACACAAAAATATAAAAAATACTTAAAAAGGCGAAAATTGCTTAAAAAATATAAAAAATACACTTTAAAAAATCAAAATAATGCACAAAAAAATCAAGATAATTGTTGAAAAGTGCATAAAATTAAATTAATTATGGAGGGGAAATTATGAATGATGCACACTGTTCTTTTTGCGGGAAGCCACAGGGGAGTGTCCGCAGACTTGTCTCGAGCCCCGCGTCGGACTGCTTTATCTGCGACACTTGTATCGAGATTTGTCGCTCGGTCGTCGAGGACAACAAGAAAAAGGCTCCTGAAAAATTTCGCTTGCCCGCGCCAATGGAAATTAAGGCTCAACTCGACGAATTTATCGTGGGTCAAGACAATGCCAAGCGCGCCATGGCCGTGGCGGTATACAACCACTACAAACGCCTAAACTACAATTCCAGCATCCGCGCACGTTCTGTTGAACTCGATAAAAGCAACATTTTGCTAATAGGACCAACGGGGGTGGGGAAGACGTTAATTGCGAAGACCTTGGCGCGAATGCTCCAAGTGCCCTTTGTCTGCGTCGACGCAACGACTTTAACCGAGGCGGGGTACGTGGGCGACGACGTCGAGAGCATTTTAAGTAAACTCCTAATCGCTGCCGACTACGATGTGCGCCGTGCTGAAATGGGCATTGTCTACATCGATGAGATAGACAAAATTGCCAAGAAAACCGACTCCCGCAATCTCACTCGCGACGTGTCTGGCGAGGGCGTACAGCAGGGGTTGCTGAAAATCTTGGAGGGGAGTTCGGTCGAGGTTTCTATCGAAAAAAGGAGACTTCCGCACCAAGAAACCATGACAATGGACACCAGCAACATCTTATTTATCTGCGGGGGTGCGTTCGTAAGGCTTCGAGAGATTGTCGAAGAGAGGTGCGTTCGCTCGACAGTCGGCTTCAACGCAGACACCGAGGAGCACACGCCCGAGCACGAGTACAAGTTTATCGACAACGTTCGCCCGAACGACCTAATCGAGTTTGGGCTGATTCCAGAGTTTGTGGGCAGGCTCCCAGTCGTTATTGGCCTCGAGGCGCTGAATAAACAGGCGATGCTGGACATCCTCACCGTGCCCAAAAACAACCTAATCGACCAGTACAAGACTATTCTCAAAATCGACGGCGTGGAGTTAAGTTTCGAGCAAAAGGCCTTGGATGCGATTGCGGACCGCGGGCTGGAACTCAATATGGGGGCCCGTGGACTACGTACTATAATGGAAGAAATCATGCTAGATATTATGTATAAGTGCCCTAGTGAGAAGGGCCTCGCTTCCGTCGTGGTAACTGCCGACTATATCCAGAAAAAAGCGCGCCCAAAACTTCGGTACAAGCCTCAAAAGCAGACGGCCAATCTGCTCCGCTAAAACACCTTTTAAAATTATGTAATATTCATTTGTTAAAATTTTTCAAACCGACGACACCACGGAATAATTTAAAGCGGTTAACTCCGCTTTTTTTATTTTTTAAATTTTGCGGGAAAAAGTGTGGAAAAGTGGAAAATTTTTTAAAAAAGTTGGCACACGGTGGCTAAATTTTAGAAAAAGTGTGATATAATGATAATATACGACGGGCAAGATGTTATCGGCGGGGTTGCTAGTATTGAAAGTAATAGGTGTGCTCAAGAATTTTGTGGTGCGCTAGAATCAGGACGGGCTAGTTTTGTATAGGAGGAAGTTATGGAGTTTAGAGAGCGAGTGTTTGAGGCGGTGAGGAAAATTCCCGCGGGAAAAGTGTCTACATACGGCGATATTGCCGAGTTTATCGGGTGTCCAGGGGGTGCCCGTGCGGTTGGCAATGCCTTGCACACGAATACCGATTCAAAGGTTACTCCGTGTCATAGAGTGGTATCTAGTAGTGGAAGGCTTGCCCCAAATTATGCCTTTGGGGGTGCAGGCGAGCAGGCAAAGAGACTGTCCGCTGAGGGTGTAGAGGTGTGGCTAAATAGAGTCGACCTCAAAAGATTTCGGGCAGATTTAAAAAACCAACAAATTAAAGAAAAATTCAAGAATTAATAAATATATCAAAATTTAAAAAACCAGCAATTAAAGAAGCAAAATAGGAAAATTTGAAAAAACAGTAATTAAGGCCATTTAAAAAGCCTTATATATTTAGGCATTAGCAAAAATTAAATATTATTAATAACAAAAAACAATTGTCGTGATTATTTACAGCAAAAGCGGTTACGAAGGCGGAGCGCTTTTAGCAAAGTAAAAGAAAATCAAGTGCGACAAAAAACCACGGACAAAAAGTGAAAAATTAAGGCTTAACGGCTTTACTTATTTTAGTATTTGTGATATTCTAAATTTACTTAACAAAGGGGGAGGACACGATGCGCGGTTATATCGAGAGACAATGGGCACTGTGTATGGACGATTTTTCAAAGGTGATTTCATCAGTCGGGATGGACTTGTGGATAACCCCACTGCAACCTATTAATATCGAAAAGGACAGACTGGTGGTAATCGCGCCCACGGACATGACCCGCACGCAGATTTACGAGACCTACTTAAACAAGATGCGACCAGCCCTCAAGGCACACTTTAATGTCGACGATATCTACGTGCTAGTTCCCGACGAGAAGGACGAGTACATTAGGCAGTTTACCGAAAACCACCCAGATGAGGAAATCGAGCTAATCGACCCAAAGCCCGCGACATTAAAAAACCCATTCAACCCGCGCTATACTTTCGATAATTTCGTAATCGGCACGACGAACCAAGTCATCTACGCGGCGGCCCGTGCTGTTGCAGAAAGCCCAGCGGTGAGATTTAACCCACTCTTTATCTATGGCGGTGTGGGCCTGGGTAAAACGCACTTACTACACGCAATCGGCAACTACATTTGGGAGCACAAGACCACGAATTTAAACATCGTCTATGTAACCTGCGAGCAGTTTACAAATGCCTTTGTCGAGGCGATTCGCGAGCGACACGAGAAGGGTATGGACGCCTTCCACAAGCGTTATAGGCAGGCAGATGTACTCCTTATCGACGACATCCAGTTTATTAGCAACAAAAAGAGTGTCCAGGAGGAGTTTTTTAACACGTTTAACGACCTCTACTCCGCGGGTAAGCAAATTATTATCTCCTCCGACCGCCCTCCAAAAGAGATTGCAACACTCGAGGAACGCCTTAGGTCCCGCTTTGCCAGTGGCTTTATGCAAGATATCCAGCCACCAGACTTTGAAACTCGCCTACTTATTATACAAAAGAAGATTGAGCTCGAGCGATTTGAGTTCGAAAAGGGTGTTGACTACGAGCTGGCTGAAAGACTCGCAAGTTTCAACATCCGCGAAATCGAGGCGATATTAAGAAAAATTTACTTTTTAGCCAATTTGCGCGGTAAGACTGTGGCCACGCGCGAGGAAATGGAGGAGGTGCTCGAAAAAGAGGGCGAGCCTGCCCCCGTCAGCATTAACAAAATCACCCAAGACAAAATTATCGGGGTGGTGTGCAAGCACTTTACCATTGACAAGCGCGACCTCGTCGGGCGCAAGCGCAACAAGGAAATTGTGGAGCCGAGGCAGGTCTGCATCTACCTTATGTGGTCTCAGCTGGCAATACCGCTTGCGACGATTGGACAGGTTTTTGGGCGCGACCACACGACGATTATCCACGCGCGCGACAAAATCATGGAACTAATTAAGACAAACAAGCAAATGAAAAAGACCATAAACGACCTAATTACCGAACTCAAAAGCGCATCATAATCAAGCACCCATAGTGCCTTTTTGCCTCTTTAATTTAAGGGCGAATTTAAGGTAAATTTAGCACGAAGTTTCTAAAAAATAAAAATATTTAGAGCATAGGCATTCCCTAAGCTCTTTTTTCTTGGTTTTTAGCATAAAATTATGCAAATTTGCTTAAAAAGGTGGCTTATTTCCTTGAAAAAATCAAATAAATTTGATATAATGTAATCAAGCAAATTAGTACCCAATTTTAGGGGCGTGCTTGTTTTTTATACGCGCGCACGCGCGCGCGTACGCGCGAGGCAAAATTTTTTAGGAGTGAGTGGCATTAAGTTAAGTTATGAAAATCAATAGTTTGACGGTCAAGAATTTTAGAAATCTAGCGGACCAGGAAATCAAGTTTAGCAAGGGCCTAAATGTAATCTGCGGGAGCAATGGCGCGGGGAAGACGAACATCCTCGAGGCCTTACACCTATGTAGTATCGGTAGGAGCCCGCGGACACGAAAGGATGCGGACACGATAACACTCGGCAAGCGCGGGGCCGAAATTCGCGTAAATTATGAGCGTGGCGGGGCCGAGCGCGAGGTTGGCGTAGATATTAACGCGTCGAAGGGTAAACTCGTGCTTCTCGACGGCGTGCCGAGCCAGAGGGTTAGCGACATCGTGGGCAATTTTGCGACCGTGTATTTTAGCCCTGATGAGATTAACATTGTTAGGGGCGGGCCACAGTACCGCAGGCGGTTTATGGACATAATTAACTGCCAAATCGGCACGGGGTATATGAACGCGCTCAAAAACCTCCAGCACGCGCTAAAACAGCGGAATGCGATATTGAAATCGATTAAAATAGCAAATAGGTACGACCCGAGTTTACTACCATGGGACAGGCAAATCAGCGCGTACAGCATTCGTGTGATGTTGCGCAGGGCTACCTTTATGCGGAGCCTCGACAAATTCGCCTCGATTGCGATGCGGGTGCTGACGGATAACAAGGAAACCTTGAAAATCACTTACCGCACATTTTTCGATAGGCTGGCTGATATAAATGTAAACACTTTTGACACAGTTTACAGGCAGAAAATTCGCGAGAGTTACCCAAGGGACATTGCGACCAAGACTACAAACGTCGGCGCGCACCTCGACGATTTTGAGATTAAACTTGGCTACGTGCACCCAGGAGAGTTTGGCAAGCCCGAAACGGATACTTTTACATGGATACCACTACGGACTGCTGGGTCGCTAGGGCAACAGCGGACCGCGACACTGGCCTTGAAAATTGCCGAGATGTTTTTATACAAAAAGCACTACGGGGAGAAGCCCACTTTGCTACTCGATGACGTGCTGTCCGAGCTCGACGAGGAGCGCAGGCAGAAGTTAATGGAGTATTGCAGGACTTTTGACACAATAATCACGTGCACCGAGTGGGATTTTCCCGCCGTGCCTGATAAACTTTTTAAAGTAACCGCGGGGGCTGTCGAGGAGTTGCCGATTGACCCAGGGTTAAAGGAGAGGTTTATGCGCGAGAGTGCCGAGGCCGAAATTTTAGAGAACGCATTTAAAAATGCAGAAGATGAGGGGGAGGAGTAAGTATGGATAAAATATATAAGGGCTATATGACCGAAATTTCCAAGATGATGCCGAATTTCAAGAGAATGGTAAACGCCGTTGTGCCGAATTTTGCCGAAACGATTGAGAGTAGAGTAAAGGCTGTCGAAATAACGTTTGACCAAGTTGTCGGCAGGCGGGCTTTTGGGAAAACGGAGCGCGTGGTAAACGGCAAGAGTTTGAAGAGCACAATCACCATCGACCCGAGGCTCTTTACTGGGGGCGAGAGGCAGGAGTACCGAAAGCGCGAGACGGTGATGCACGAGATGTTGCACGCGACCGCGGGGGCGGTGATTGGAAAATGGGACTACCGACACGATGAGGGCGGTGCCGAAATAATGACGGAGGAGCCGTGTGTTGTCTTCGGTAACGCAAATATCGAGTATTATCGTGGCGATTTATCGCCCGAGAGTTTTTATAGGGCGTACATCCCCCAAATCATGGTCGAGGAGGGGATTGTGACCGACTGGTCGAGCGATATGGTGGCGCAAGTGTTCTCAAACGAGTTTACCGCGACCGAACCTGAGTATCGGCGTATGACAGTCAATCTGCAATTGCCCGCGGTGATGTGCGGGTGCTGGAACGCGGTGAGTAATAACCAACTCCGCCGTGAGTTTATGACGGGCAGAGGTGAGGGGCGAAACGACAAGACGCACGAGTTTAAGACGATGTTGGAGCAACTTTACAAGACCCTAAAATATAACGGCAAGGCAAGTGTAGGTGGTATTGAGGAACTCGACAGAGAAAAGATATTTAGTCAGTACTGCGCGTTGATTGATTACTTCGAGAAAAATAGACCCAAGATTTTGGACGAAAATGTTAGTGCTAAACTAAATGCATATCTCGACAACTTAAAGACTGGCGAACCGCTCTACAACACATTGTTTTTCATGTGCGATAAAAAGTACGAGGCTGGGGTGATCGACTTTATGCACGACACCGAAAAGCGGTTAAAGGCTATGTACGAAAGAGACAAAGACAAGTCCCAAGACTCCGCACACGCAAGATAAAGGAGGGCAAGAAATGGATATCAAAGAACTCGCAAAGCGTTATTTTCAAAAGATGACCGTATTGCAACCTTTTGGGGAGAACACGCAATACGTCCCTGGGGTGTACGCGAGGCTGGTTGCTGAGAACAAGGATGAGGCCTTTAATATACTAGACAGGCTTGAGTTTATCAGTATCAGGCGCATTTTCCAGACGAAAAATAACAGCGAAAATGACGAGGAGGCGCAGTTTGGCAAGATTTTGCGCATGTCTGGGGCCGAAGTCGAAAGCCAAGTACCTAAATTTTGCCTGGCAATGAAGGAATTTCTAGACCGCAAAAAATTCTACATTCATATGTTGCGCTCGCTTGCTGGGGACAACATCGCAAAACAGGGCTTGCCCGAGTCTGGCACTATGAAGATAAAGGTGGGGAACGTCATTGAGGCGGTCTACGATATCGATAACCCGCTGACTTCCGCTTACACCTTTTCGGTTACGGAGCGAATCGAGGGCGGAATTTTGGAGAATTGGGCGACTGA
>CALWKF010000009.1 GCA_944381215.1 uncultured Clostridia bacterium | reverse complement strand
GTTGTTGATTCCCTCCTTTATATATTCTAATAATATTATTTTAACAATTTTCGAGATTTTTAGCAAATTTTTTAAAAAGTTTTTAAAAATTTAGGGCTGTAAAATACTGGTAAATTATCTAAATTGTGTAAAAATCTCTTATAAGCGGCTGAGATTCTTCGTCGAAGGCTACGCGGGGCGGGCTCAGAATGACATTGATTTTATTTGTTGTTGAGATGGCGGAATAGATACGGATAACGTATTGCGAAACCTTTTATAAGAGGAATAGATCCTTCGTCTGAAGGCTACGCGGGTCGACACTCAGGATGACCAAGTAATTTGAGTGCGTGGCTGGGGTTAGAACATATTCCTACTTGCAAGAAGGCTGACGCGTAAGTTATTACCACAATTAGAAACGAATGCTCTCGTTACTTATTATATATAATAAAGGTACTGTCATTCTGAGCCCTGCTTACAGAGCCTCTGACGAAGAATCTCAGCCACTTTGTTCTACTACTGCTTTACGGTTTTTTGGGCATTGTTTTAAGAGGCAGGAATGAGATTCTTCGTCTTAGGCTAACGCGGGTCGAGGCTCAGGATGACCAGGTGATTTTATTGGTTGTTGAACGGCCAATAAAAAGAGAATGGTAGATAGTGCGGTAGATACAAGGAGCACGCCAAAAATTGTGAGGGAGCATATAAGCTAATATGTGACTGAATAATTTATTGGCTCGCAACGAAGTAGATACCGTGCTAGATACCATTCTCTATATTTCGCGGCGGTCTTCGAGAGCACGAGATAACGTAACCTCATCCACATACTCAATATCAGTGCCGAGGCTGACACCTTGAGCAAGGCGGGTTACCTTTACCCCGAGCGGATGAAGAAGGTTACTGATGTAAATGGCTGTTGCCTCGCCCTCGACTGTGGGGCTGGTTGCCATTATGACTTCGCGGACATGATCCTTCCCGACGCGGTCCAAAAGTTCTTTTATATGGATGTCGTTGGGGGTGATGCCCTCTAGTGGGTTTAAGAGGCCGTGGAGCACGTGGTAGGTGCCGTTGTAGTCGCTGACACGCTCGAGGGCCAGGACGTCCTTTGGCTCTGCGACCACGCACACAAGGCCTCTATCCCCGCGCGTACACACCTCGCAAATTTCGCGGTCGGTAAAGTTTCCGCAGACGGAGCAATAGTGTACTGTTTCCTTTGCGTTCACCATAGTTTCTGCAAAAGCGCGCACGTCGGCATTCGAGGAATTTATAATATAATAGGCGTAGCGGACTGCGGTCTTTCTGCCCACCCCTGGCAATTTAGAAAAAGAAGCCACAAGCTTCTCAATCGGTAAAATAAAATTTTTCAACTAGAACATTCCCCCTGGTAGGTTTGGAGTCATCTCTGCCATTTTTTCGTCGATTTGGCGGTTCGCGTCGTTGATTGCGGCGACAATTAGGTCCTCAAGCATTTCCTTGTCCTCGGGGTCAATAACCTCGGGTTTGATTTTAAGTGAAGTAAGCTCGCGTCTGCCAGTCATTTCGACCTCGACCATTCCGCCCCCTGCGTTCGCATAAAAGGTAGTGTTTTCGAGCTCTTCCTTATCCTTCATCATTTGTTCTTGCATTTTTTGCGCTTGCTTCAATAAATTCTGCATATTTGCGCCACCAAAGCCATTAAATCCTGCCATAATTTCAATCTCCTTAAATTTTTTGCACCTCGCAACCGAGCAACTCGCTTAATACTTTTGCCTTGTCGACCTTAATTTCGCGTTCGGGAGCGAAGGCGAGAATAACATTATAATTATAGCCGAGATTTTTAAAAGTATCAAGCAATTGACTCAAGTTTTGCGGTTTTTTTAGAGTTTCGTAGTTTATACTCTTATGAATATTTATGATAAAGTCGTTGTTGTTTAACACTATGTCGCTAACTTCGACACAGATTGAGTGGACATTTATAATGCCGTTTTTGCGTAGACTTAGTAATACTTTCCCCCACACGGAGCGCGGGTCGGTGGGTTTTACCACAATCTCTGGAGTACTCTTGCCTACGCTAAAAATCAGTTTTTTTTTACATCGGCATCGAGTAGCCCAAGGGCAGTCGTCTCAATCAAGAGTTGCGGGTTTAGAGAGTATTTCATTTCGCTCTCGATGTGGCTGAATGCCTGTAATGCGCGGTTTATGCGCTCCTCTGTCATCTCTTTTGCGAGCGCGGTCATTTTGTCCTTGATTTGGAGCTCGTACTCGACAAACTCAGCGCCACAGGTTTTTAGCACTAGGACATCGCGGAAAAATTTAGTTAAGTCGTTTGCGATGACTGACAGATTTTTGCCCGAATCTGCCAAGGATGTAAAGCGGGTAAAGAAGTCGCGGATATTTTGAGTGAGAATCGCGCTACCGAGGGCGAAAATTGTTTCGGAGTCGCTGACGCCTAGGACCTCGACGACGTCGGCATACTTTATGTCGTTATTCGCAAAAGATGCGCACATGTCGGCAATAGAGAGTGCGTCGCGGACCGATCCCTGCCCTGCGGAGGCAATCAAGTCGACGGCCTGGGATTCGGCTTTAATACCGCTTTCCTCGAAAATTTCGGTGATGAGTTTTGCGATGGTTTCGGTGGGTATTAGTTTAAAGTCAAAGCGGAGCACGCGCGAGAGAATTGTCGCGGGGAGTTTGTGCACCTCGGTCGTAGCCAAAATAAACACGGCGTGTGCTGGGGGCTCCTCTAGGGTTTTAAGGAGTGCATTAAAGGCACTGGTGGTGAGCATGTGCACTTCGTCTATAATATAAACCTTGTACTTGCCGACCGTTGGCGGGTACTTTACCTTGTCACGAAGGTCGCGAATTTCCTCGACACCGTTGTTGCTGGCGGCGTCAATTTCGATTATGTCGATTGCGTTATTCTCGGCAAGGGCCCTACATACCTCGCACTTGCCACATGGGGAGCCGTTAACAGGAGTCAGGCAGTTAATAGCGCGCGCAAAGACTTTTGCCGCACTGGTCTTGCCTGTGCCACGACTACCGCAAAACAGGTATGCGTGGCCGATTTGGTCGTTTTTGATTTGGTTTTCCAAGGTTTTGGTTACGTGCTCCTGGCCGACAATTTTATCGAATGTGTGTGGTCTATATTTTCTATAAAGTGCTAGATACATTTTTTTCCTCTAAAAATTTCAATTTGTTTTTTATTCTCATAATAGCATTATCTATCGATTTCTCGGTTTTGTCAAGCGATTTTGCGATTTCTCTGTAACTTGCGCCCGTTAGGTACTTTTTTAGCACCTCGAGTTCAAAGTCGCTCAAGACCTCCTTTATCCGCTTTTTTAACTCGCGGGTGCGCTCGACTAGCATTACACGCTCCTCGGGGCTAAGTTCATCGCTCTTTAAGGTGTTGTACTCAAGGTCTGGGTCGCCACTCTCGAGTATTAGCCCGCCCTGTGCGCCTATGCCGATGTACTGGTTTAGGGGCTGATTTTTCTGGCTGAGGCTCGCGCGCACGGCCGAAATCATTTGCCTGCGGATACAGATGCTAGCATAGGTATCAAAGGAGACCTTGCTATTTAAATCGTAGTTTAAAAAGGCCTTATACAAGCCTATCATGCCCTCTTGGATGAGATCGGCGGTGTCGCCATTTGTTAAAAAGTAGCCACGCGCAATGGTGGTTACCATGGGTTTTAGGTCGCTCATCAACTCGTCGAGTGCTCGGGTGTTCCCCGCCCTCGCCTGTAAGAGTAGCAGGCGTTGTTTATCGATATCTTTTTTACTCAAAATTTTACCCTCGTTGTCTAACCGCCTCGTACACTGCAATCCCGCAAGCGACTGAGGCGTTTAGTGAGTTAATATTTCCTTTCATTGGCATGGTAACGATGCCGTCGCAGGTCTTTTTTACGAGTTCGCCGATGCCGTCGCACTCGCTACCGATGACTAGGCCCAGTGCGCCCGTTAGGTTCTGTCTATAAATATTTTCGCCACCCAACTCGACAGCGTAGACCCACATCCCTGCCTTTTTTAGTTTCTCGATAGTCTGGGTTATGTTTGAGACTCTCGCTATCATCATGTTAGACAGAGCCCCTGCGCTAGTCTTTACGACCGTGCTGTTTACGGGGCAAGCGTTGTGCTTTGGGATGATTATGCCGTGCACGCCCGCGCACTCGCACACACGCACGATACTGCCGAGGTTATGCGGGTCCTCTATGCCGTCGAGAATCACGACAAAGGGCTGTTCCCCGCGGGATCTTGCTAGGTCCATGATGTCCTCGACTTCGCTGTATTCAAAGTCCGCGCACTCGGCCACAAAGCCCTGGTGGTGCATATCGCTAGCGAGCCTCGAAAGTTCCTCACGTGTGCGGTACTCGATTTTTATATTTTTTCTGCGAGCCAGCGCGTCGATTTCGCCGAACTTGCCCTTGTACTTGTCGAGCATGTAGATTTTATAAATCGCCTTTTCGGCGCGCAAACTCTCAAGTATTGCATTTTTACCGAATATTATCATCATTTTCTCCAAAAATCATTGCTAAAATTTCGTTAAGCCTGTCCATTTTGTCTGCTAGATACAAGTATCCAATCAGTGCCTCAAAGCCTGTGGCGCGCTTGTAATCGGCGAGGCCGTAGTGCTTGCTCTTTGTAGTAATGGGGGCATTTTTTGCACGGCGGACAACACCGAGTTCGGCATCAGTTAGGTGCGGGGTGATTTTCTCTAGCCACTCGGACTGCGCTCTAGCATTCACCCACTCGGTGGCCATGCGGTTAAGCTTTGCGGGCTTGCCGTGGTTAAAGCGCAATTCGTACTCTCGGGCGCACAAACTAAACACTGCATCTCCAATCCACGCAAGCGTTGCAGAAGGGATGCTGATTAGGTCGTTATCCGAAAATTTAGTTTCTGTAAAAAATTTAATCATAGTTAGTATTATAGCACAAAAAGTAGATAAAGGCAAATATTTAATAAAATTAATGCACGCAGTCTCAAAATTACAGCCAATTAATGCGTACCGTCTTAAAATAATGACTGAATTGTTTTTAAATCGCTTTTAAGTTTATAATTATGCAATTTATTGATTAAAAATGAATAATTATACAGTATGGCGCGTGTTTTTTGGTGCAAAAATTTAGGTATTAATAAATTGGTTTGTATGTGAATATATTAGACTATAACTTTTTTGAGAGGGGCTATGATAATTACTATTGAGAGTTTAAAAAAGGTCTTACTCTACCTGCTAATTTTCACGATTTTGTTTTGCGGGAACGCGTACATGGTGTACTCAAATAGCACGGCACTTACCTCCACCCCGCTCCCGCGGTTTAGCGTAGTAATCGATGCTGGACACGGAGGCGTTGACTCGGGCTGTGTGGGTAGCCTTGGGGTTTACGAGCGCGACATAAACCTAAGCATTGCCAAAAAACTGGGCGGGTTGCTCAATACTTTGGGCATTGCGGTAACGTACACTAGAACTAACGAGGAGGGCCTGTACGGGACCTTTGCCAGTGGGCATAAAATGCGAGACATGAGGGCGCGCGAGGCGATTATTGAGGAGGCAAACGCGAACCTTGTTGTGAGCATTCATTTGAATAGTTATACAAGCGAGTCGGCACACGGCGCGCAAGTTTTCTACAAAATCGGTAGCGACATCAGCCATGAGCTTGGACAAGAGTTGCAGGGGCTATTTTCGGAGCAGATTGAGGGAAGCAGGCTCGAAAGTAAGGAAGGTGATTTTTATATCTTAAACTGCTCCTCTACCCCTGGGATACTCGTGGAATGTGGCTTTTTATCGAACCCCGAGGAAGAGGCAAAGCTTGTAACGAGTGAGTATCAAGAGAAAATTGCCTACACCATAATGTGCGGAATTGTGGACTACTTTGGTTTGAGCGGATAAAAATTTAAGCGGTTTATAATATGAAAATAAATAAATTTGATTATAATAAAAGCTAATTGAATTTATAATAGTTAAGTTAAATTTAAATTATACAAAAAACTTATTTTTGCCACTTTTCCCTTTAATTTCCATAAAAAACGCACCTCAAAGTGAATTTTGAGGTGCAATTTGTTTTTTAGCGGTTTAAAAGGTACTAGTAGAATGCGGTAAAATAGTGCTTTAAGTAGTGTGATTTAAAAAAGTAAAAGCCCGTAATATACGGGCTTTTTTGTATTTATCAACCAATTTCTGTGCCTGTGTTGTCTAGTGTGGAATCGGTTTGAGAGTTAGAGGGGGTCGGGGCGAAAACGGCGGTGAGAATCTTGCCTTCAACTAATTCGTATGGGATGTCGGCACTGCTTCCGTAATCGGTTAGGTCGGTGTCGTCGCTAGTCTGCCAGCCTACAAAGTAGTAGCCACTCGAGGGGACTGCGCTTACGTGCACGTAGGTAATGTTTTCGGCTTGGGAGTAGCCTGTGATTCGCGCCTCACCTACCGCCTCAAAGGTTGCACCACTGCCTCCGCTCACTTGCAGGGCGACACCCGTAATACTAGTGCCACCACTGGCGGGGGTGTAATTTTGGGCAATGTCGACAAATATTAGGTTTATGGTGATATCGTTGTTAACTTGAAAAATTTCAAGTATGAGTTGCGAGCCTGTTGTGTTGGTGCGGTAACTCATGGCAGTACAAGTGTCATCGACTATTAAATCACCACTCAGGCTCCCGATATCTTGGACTACTCCGCTATTAATTATTATGCCCGATATATAATTATTTGCAGAAAATGTTAGGCCATAAGTGATTGATACGTTGCCGGGGTCGGTGTATGTGCGAGTAATTTCGGCACCACCATTTGAAGAAGTAATAACGATATTACACTCGCGGAAGTATGCGGTGTAACTCTCATCTTTAGTTACTGGAAAGGTGTATGGGTTTTGGTAAATTTTGTTCCCGCTACTGTCTTGCCAGTAGTCGAATAAGTAACCATTCATAGGTGTAGCAGTAATCGTGGTGGTACCTGAGTAGTCTGCATCATATTCACCACCGCCTGAAACTGTACCTTGAGAGGGATTGCTTGACTCAACTGTTATATCATTTGTTAAACTATTCACTGTTGCATCAATATTTAAGTGAAGTGCAGGTCGTACACCTTCACTATTATACACAGCATTATCAGAAGCATTTGCCCCTGAAGTGTAAAAAAAACCAGCAATATTAGCACGCAAGTAACCACCTGAACGCGACCACCAAGTGGAGGCGCTCGCACGTTCTGTTGTGGATAACTCCCAAAGTCCTAAATAGTTTGTGTTACTACTATTGCCTGTGCCAATTTCAGACATACTAGGTAACCAAAGATAGTCTACACCCCACTGAGTATAATATTCTCTATCTTGATAAGTAAATGTAGAAGCGCGCCAACCTGTAGTTATGTTAGTGGACAAGGATTCATTGTTTAAAGTGTATCCTCTAGGGTTATCATCACCCAATAATTGCGGTTGTAATTGATACCATACATTTTGAGGTTGAACAAGATACTTCGTCAAACCTTGAGCATCTACTGTATATAGCGCATACTTATGTAAACTAGATTGAGTTGATTGAATAACACTGGTTGGGTTATAACTATCACTGGTAATATTAATGTAAGGCCCACCATTATTTAAAGTTACTGCACGTATGTAACTCGTACCATACATACTTGTCGGATATCCAGTTGTAAAATCTTCAGGGCCAAAAGTACCATTTTCAGTATAACCATAATCAGATGTGCCGTCATTATCTACCATTAAAAGAGTGGCTATACGGTCGCCACTTGTCTTGTTGGTGCGAGTTAGGTATACGACTTGCCACTGGTAGTTTCCTAGTTGAACAACGACTGCTCTACCACTGGCTTTACCACCATAGGTATAATTTCGAATGTCCGCGGCAGTTTGCTGAGTCGTGTTTACCCCATTAATTGTGCCATCGCTAGATATGTAACTTAATAGTGTACGAAAATTTGTTGAATTGAATGATTGCCGATTGTTGTCCCAAATCTCAGGAACGACAACCGCATTGGAATCATCAACACTGGTAAACGCGTTTACTGTATCTTTTGGGAAAAATAAAAAAGCGGTTAATAGCGTGGTTATACCGAAAATGCAGACAAGGGTTACTATTAAACTCGTTTTAGCTTTGGATAATTTTATCATAAAAACTCACCTTTTGTTATAAAATTACAATATTTTCTATAAATTACTTTTATTTTTAGTAAAATTAATTAAATTTTTTGATTAAAAATAAATTTATAGATTAAAGTGAGTTTTTCTAATACAAGAAATTTTTAGGCTAGAAAGCGCCCCCCCCCCGTAGGTTTTTATTCATTTTTGTATTAAAAGAGTACTTCATATTTATTTTTCAACAACAAAACTAAATATAATTTAATTTTAGACTAGGAACAAGATATAATTTAATAATCGACTTAAATTAAACAAGGTTTTACTTTGATTAACTAGCAATTAAAGGCTACATCGTTCTAGAAGTTGTTTGTTGTTGATTCCCTCCTTTACATATTCTAATAATATTATTATAACAATTTTCGAGATTTTTAGCAAATTTTTTTAAAAGTTTTTAGAAATTAGATGCTGTAAAATACTGGTAAATTATTTAAATTAAGAAGAATAGATCCTTCGTCTAAGGGCTTCGCGGGTCGACACTCAGGATGACCAAGTGATTTTATTGGTTATTAAGGATATAAAACGAGGCGCACTTAACGTGATTGTTTATACTCTATTTATTTTAAGCGGATGAGATCCTTCGTCGAAAAGCGTTGCGGGTCGAGGCTCAGGATGACCAGCATTTTTAAACCTGCGTAAATTAAAAACTACACCCATAAAAGAATTTAACTTTTAAAGGTGTAGTTAATTTATGGTACAATTTTGTATTAAATTGCGTGAGTTAGGCTGATTTGGCCTGAAATGCTGGTTAGAGTTAGGCTGTCGCTTTGGGAGCCTGCATTGACGGCAGTACCACCGGCGTATTCGGTATTTTCCATTTTGCTGTTTTCGGAGCAGCAACCAGAGACTTCGATATCGACCGAATTATTAGTACTCCAGTTGTTTAGATAGAAGGGCATTCCGCTACCCACAGTAACAGTAATATTGCCCGTTTGGGTGTTAATGACGTTCTCGCCTCTCAACTCGGCATAGTTTAAATCGATACTTGCGTTGCCGTTTTCCTTGGCGGTAAAGTTTACGGTGCCATAGATATTATTTAGAGTAGTTCTGCCACCGCGACTTGTAATTGTGTAAACTGCAGAAATCTGCGTGCCAGTTACGTCGATATTGCCGTTATTAGTATCCAAAGTTACATTGCCACGGGTCTCGGGCAGGGCTATTGCGCCGTTGTTGGTCTCGATATTGAGGTTGCCTAGAGCTACATCGATGTTTATGTGCCCCGAGCCTGTACATCTAGCGGTAACCTCACCGCCTGCGGTACCAAGTTCAAGCGAGCCGTCGGTCGAGGTCCAGTCGATCATGCCTGCGACCTCTTCGAGAATAACGTCGCAATTCCCGCCCCTAACAGATAGGAGACCGTCGACACTTTCGCCACGAATTAGTCCGCCTGTGCCGTCAAAGGACAAATCGCCTTTAACCTGGCCAAAAGTGATGTTTGAGTTGTTTATTTCCCTAAAAATTAGGCCAGTGTAGCCTACCCGAGTGCCGACATCTTGTAATGTAATCGTGCCAAAGCCCTTGTCGATGTCGATAAATACATTATTATTTAGGTCAACCTGGGACACGAAGTCGCCAGAATCCTTGTCGATATTCACGTCGCCGCCTACATTGACGTCGCAGATAGTAATATTTCCGCTAAGGTTTGTGATGTCGATGTCGCCCGAGGTAAAGCTAGTGCTGACCTTGGTTTGCTGATCGTTCTCGTCGGTTTCATAGCGGAGGCGGTCGCCGATTTTTACTGTGCCAGAGCGGGTGTTGATAACGATATCTTTCCCCTCGAAGTCGCTGGCATTAAATAAAATCAATAGTTCGGTGTTGACCTTGCTGATCCAGCCACCGTCGGGCTCACGCACCTCGTAGTATAAGGTTAAAGTACCGTCGCTATTTTCCATAAACTCGCCACCTGTGAACTCGGGCTCTGCTACTTCGCCCACGACAAAGCCGTTATACTCCCTAGACCACAGAGCCGTAATTGAATAAGGAAGGTAATAGTTGTCGTTTGCTTCGGTAACGGGGCAAAGCTCGATATCCCACGACAGAGTGTTGATTGACACGGTGCTGGTCCTGCCCCACTGTTCTGCGTAACTAGGGGAACTTTCGGTGGCTTGGCCTAAATTTATGTAATCGCCAACCTTTTGGGTATCCCCGCTGACATAATGCAGGCCGAACAGACTAAACCCAGGAAAAATCACGAGGCCAGCGAGCAAAATTAGACCAAGGCCTATAACAATCGCTACCAAAATCAGCAAAATCTTTAAGATATTTACAAAAACATTCATCTAAATAGACTCCTTTGTACCTTTGACACCTAAAAAAGCGTTATAAAAGTAGTGTAAGTCAAATCGTATAAAATTATTTTATCAAATTTTATTTAGTTAAGTCAACCGATTTACTCCAAAACTGCCTTAATTCTACGAACACCGCTACTGCTACTCTCTTCCTTTAAAATTTTAAAGTGTCCGAGCTCGCCCGTGTGCTCTGCATGTGGGCCTCCGCAAATTTCCTTACTAAAATCGCCCATGGTGTAGACCTTTACTTTGTCGCCGTACTTGTCATCGAAAATGCCGATTGCACCGCTTGCGCGCGCCTCGTCAACGGTCATTTCCTCGCAAGTAATTGGCAGGTCCCTATTAATCTGCTCGTTTACCATATTTTCGACTGCGGTTAATTCCTCTTTTGAAAGTTTGTGGTCGCAGGTAAAGTCGAATCTTAGTCGCTCTGGGGTGATGTTACTGCCCCTTTGCTCGACCGTGTCCCCTACTATTCTGCGTAAAGCTGCTAGCATCAAGTGGGTCGCCGAGTGGAGCCTGCGGAGAGCGAGTTTTTCCTCCTCGGAGTGCGCCTCTGCCACACCACCCTTGAACATTGCGCCCGAGTTGTCGCGCGACTTCTGCTGGTGCTCGCTGAATGCCGAGTCGTAACCAGCCTTGTCGACCTTTATTCCGCGCTCGAGAGCTAAGTCCACAGTCAAATCTAACGGGAAGCCGAAGGTGTCGAACAAGTGGAAAGCCGTTTTTCCGTCAATCATGTCGCCACTTTTCATTGATTCAGTGATTCGGTTAAACTCGCGGATACCACCCTCGATTGCCTTTTCGAATTTCTCGATTTCCTTTGCAATCTCGTCTAGAATAAACTTCTCGACGGTCGCGAAGTTTTCAAAGTCCTCTTTATAATATTGTACGTACGCGTCGGCCACCTTTACAAGTTCCTTTGGGTCGAATTCGAGTTTTCTAGCACAATTCACTGCCCTACGAATTAGGCGACGCAGAATGTAGCCTTGGCCAACGTTTCCAGGGGTTGTTGGTTGAATGTCGCCAAGCAAAAAGACACTTGCGCGGATGTGGTCGCTGATTATGCAAAAATATTTGCCGAATTCATTTTCAAAGTCGAATTTTTTATTACTTAAAGTTTCCAAAATCTCGATAGGACGCTTAAAGCACTCGTTTCTAAAAGTTGAGTCGTAACCATTTAGCACCGCCTCGATTCGCTCGAGTCCCATGCCTGTATCCACGTTTTGTTGTGGCAATTTTTCAAGTTGTGCACCAGCGTGTGGCACATTAAACTCCATGAACACATTGTTCCAAATCTCGACCCACTTACCGCAGTCGCACTGTGGTCCGCAGGTGTCGGAGCAAGCGGGCTTGCCCGTGTCGTAGAAAATCTCGGTGTCGGGACCGCACGGGCCTATGCCACCACCAATCTCCCACCAATTGTCTGAGCGGGGACAGAAGTAGATGCGCTCTTTTGGAATTCCGCACTTTTCCCACAGCTCTGCGCTGGTTGTGTCGCGGGGCACGGTGTCATCACCTTCGAACACGGTTACCGCGAGTTTAGCGGGGTCAATGTTTAGCCACTTCGGGTCGGTTAAATACTCATAGCTCCAAGTAATTGCTTCCTTTTTAAAATAGTCGCCTATGCTCCAGTTCCCCAGCATAAAAAACATTGTGTGGTGGCGGTTGTCACCCACTTCGTCAATGTCGTTTGTGCGGAGGCACGGCTGGATGTCAAAGAGCCGTTTGCCTAATGGATGAGGCTGACCCAAAAGATATGGAATTAGTGGTTGCATACCTGCGGTGGTAAACAGTACCGTATTATCAGCAGGGATGAGTGATGCACCCTTAATTTCCTTGTGGTCTTTGCTTGTCCAAAACTCACGCCATTTGCGCATTAAAATCTTACTTGTGTATTGCATTTTGCTAATCTCCTATAAATATAAATACTAGTTATTTAGTTTAATAGATTTTATCAAATAAGTCAATCAAAGGGCGAAAAATTTAGAGGGAAATTATTGAAAAGTAATTTTTTTGAATTTAGTTTTTTTAGTTTTTATTTATTTGGAAATTGTACCAAATTTGTAACAATTTTGCTTGTATTTTTCAAATTTTATTAAAAATTTAGTATTTTTACACGAATTTAATAGTACTATGCATTAGTTTTTATATTGCATAGTACATGCATAGTACTTAAATTTCCTGTCGAAATTTTAGAAAAAATGTATATTTTTTACAATTAAAAAGAAAATAAGGGAAAAGGTGGTTAAAGTATGAACGATATTAAATCAAAGCTAGAACATTTTAAAAAAGTATTTAACAATACCTCGGACCTGGCGACACGTGAATTTAAAACAAAGGACGGGACCGAGGTAGCAATTGTTTGGATTGAAAACGTGATTGACCAGTTAGTGCTTTCGCAAAACGTAATTGGACCACTGCAAAAATTTGCCAAGATTGATGAGCGCGATATTGTAACTCAGGCCAAGGAGGAGTTTATTGCATTTAGTAAAGTTAGCGAGCCCGAGGACGAAGAAACCTTGATAGAAAATATATTAAATGGCTTTTGCGCGGTGCTGTTTAATGGGACCGACAAGGTGCTGGTTGTGGAGTGTGCAAAATGGTATGTACGCACCCCTAGTGAGCCACCCACAAGTGCTGTAATTGAGGGGCCGCGCGAGGGTTTTGTTGAAGATTTTATTACCAATATGGCACTAATTCGTAAACGACTAAAAACACCGAATTTATGTATCGATAAAACCAAGCTTGGGAAAGAGACTAACTCGCAGGTGCGTATAATTTATCTAAAAGATGTGGCGGACCCAAAAATTGTCAAGCGAGTTAAAGAAAAGTTAAGTGAGATAAATATTGACGGCATAGTCGACTCCCATTACATAGCCGAGTTTTTAACAAAAGGTAAGCACACAATTTTTAAGCAAATTGGCTCGACTGAAAAGCCCGACATTGCGACTGCGAAAATACTCGAAGGGCGCGTAGCAATTCTCACGGACGGCTCGCCAATTGTGTTGACTGTCCCCTTTTTACTACTTGAAGACCTGCAATCGAGCAACGACTACTACACCACCCCGAGTCGCGCGACAGTGTTACGATTTATGCGTTTACTCGCAGCACTGGTTGGAATATTACTGCCTGGGTTATATGTGGCACTGCTGACTCATCACATAAAGGCGATACCGATAAAACTGCTGATTACAATTTCGAACTCGATTCAAGGGCTACCACTAACCCCGCTGATTGAAATGATTTTTATAATCTTTTTATTTGAGGTACTGTATGAGGCGAGTCTGCGGATGCCTAGGTACATGGGGCTGTCGCTGTCTGTTGTGGGGGCGTTGATTTTGGGCGACACTGCGGTAAAGGCGGGACTGGTGAGCCCTCCTGCGGTACTAATCATTGCAATCACTGGGGTAATGAGTTACACCCTACCTGAACAAAGCGCGCAGATTTCCCTACTGCGATTTATATTCACGATTTTAGGCGGGCTGATGGGCGTGTTCGGGCTGATTGTAGGCGCGATTTTCTTAATCGGGTACCTTGTCAATATGGATAGCTTCGGGTCGCCGTATCTAGCACCTTTTGCCCCGTATATTAGGTCGGACCTGCAAGACGGGTTCCACAGGCACTCAATTCGCGAAATGAAAAATCGGCCGAAAAGCATTCCAAATATAAACAAGAGGAGGCAGAGCGATGGCAGAACTCAGCAGTAGGCAGTTTATTATAATTGCCGTGTTCGTAATGCTGACTAGCAAGTTAGTCACGATGCCTTCGGTAGTCTACGCGGGCGCAAATGGCGATGCAATATTTAGTATTTTAATAAATTTTGCAGTTGAATTGCTACTCGTGTTCCTCATTACGCTGGTGATTATACGCAATCCTAATACTGACCTGTTTACCCTACTAAAACGGAAATTTACGGTGGTTGGGGCCGTGATAATCTACTTTTTACTCGCGGTATATTTGATTCTTAGGCTGACGCTGTGTTACCAGGAATTATACTCATTTTTCCTAAATCAACTATATGATGAATTTAGCCCGTGGCTGTTCGCGATACCGACCTTTTTTGTAACGGGATACATTGCCTACAAGGGTGCACGGACACTCGGCAGGTCGCTCGAAATCATGTTTTGGTTTATTCTAATCGGCACGATTATTTCGGTAATTTCAAATGTCAATTACCTGCAATTTGACCAGAATCTCCCCTACTTTGCGGAAGGGGCACTACCTATGCTAAACGGGTCGCTAACAAGTATGTTCTACTTCGGGAACTCGCTGTGCCTGCTATTTTTTGTAGGCAAGGTCGACGCAAGCCCAAAATTACTTAGAAATACGATGCTGGTGTCGGCGTGTGTTATGCTGTTTATTTTGGCAATCTGCTTTGTATTCTACGACGTGTTTGGCAAGTCGATGCAGTATGTGATTTTTTCGCTGAGCGAATTTTCGCAGTACGACCCGTTTATACTAGAACTACAAAGGCTGGTATGGCTGACGTCAATCGTAGACATTACGAAACTATTTTGCTCGACAATCTGCCTAATTTACTGTGTGGGGCAAGCAAACAAGGCCTTGATGCAGACAAAAACAACAATTTTACCGATATTGGTTGCGTTTTTGCTGATATTTTCGATCGCAACTATTGCGCACTACGACCTACTCGTGATGTTCGAAGTCGTGCGGGAGTATCTGTCGTATGCAACGGTTGGCTTAATCGCGCTGATGGTGATTTTTATCATAATTCTGGCAATTAAAAGGCAAAATGGTGATTTGAAAGAAAAAAGCGATGTAAATTTACCCATACATGAGGAGAAGCTGAAAGACAACGTGGCATTCGCTATGGAAAATAAAAGCCAAAAAGACGATATTTCCAAAAATGAGAAAAGGCTGAAAGCAACAAACACCTTGACTATGAATGATGAAAGGCAGAAGGATGATTTTACCGTGAATGAGAAAGGACAAATGAACGAGTCTAAACTTGAAAAAAGGCAAAATACGGCAAGAGGGCAAGAAAGCGTTGTGGCCTTGCTTGTGGATGAGGAAAGGAGGAAAAATGAGCAAAAATCTATTCAATAAGTTTATACTGTTTGCAGTGGTGGCGTTTATTCTCCTCCTGGTGCCTGGGGCGATAAACACGCCAAGCCAAGGCTCAATTCGCGCGATTTGTACGGGGCTCGCAATAGACAGTGGTGAGAGTGGCATCGAGGTGTCAGCCCAGATTCTCATTCCCGAGGCTGGTGGACAGTATCAGCAGAAATTCTCAATTGTATCACAAAGTGGTGAAACCGTCGAGGATGCGATTGAGTTAATGGAGTACCAGGTCGGCAAAAAGGTGCGCCTCGCCCACTGCGGATTTATATTATTAGGCAAAGAGTTGTGCGAGAAGGAAAATATAGCAACTGTTCTCGATTACTTTCTGCGCGGGAACAATATAGCAAACAACACTTTGCTTATTTACACGGATAAGGATGCAAAGGACCTACTCGAAAAGTCCTCAAATATTAACACAAACGAGGTCGACAACCTACAAATTATCGCAAAATATAATGAACGCTATGTTTTTTCGGGGAATGCAAACTTGCTGAGTTTCTACCACGACTACCTATCACCGCAAAAAACGAGTTGCATGGCGCAAATCACTACAAAGAGTCAGGGAGAAACAAGTGGCAGTAGTAGTGGTGGCGGGCAAAGTGGTGGAGAAAGCGGTGGCGGTGGCGGTGGTAGCAGTGGCGGAAACACCCAAGAGGACTCAGTGTTAAGCGATGGTTCTGTGGCTGTATTTTATAAAGGTAAATTAACTTATGTTTTAAATAATGATGAACGCGAGCAGTTTAACTGGTTTGACCAAAAAATTATTGAAAACATGGTAAAACTCAACAATATTAACGACAAGGTACTAACTAACGCAACTCTTGGATACTCCATTTCACAGAAAAATGTAAGGCTTGAATTTGCAGTGGTCAACAATATACCTACTGTTAAACTCAAACTCGGACTGGGACTAAAACTTGAAATGATAGAAAATGAAAATGGCAGTCTTGGAAATATGTCTTCATATTTAAGTGAAGCAGTCAAAACCGCAATGCGTACAAAAATAGAAAATGACATCCAAAATACAGTAAAACTCCAACAAGAATATGGCTTTGATATATTCAATTTCTACAAGTCATTTAATATTCAATGTCATAACGAGTGGCAAAAATACTTAAAGACACTTGAGAATCCCGAAGACTATATGAAGAAAGTCGAAGTCTTTGTTGAGCCTGATATCTATGGCGCGTTCTAAAAATTAAAAAATGCAAGAGAAATCTTGCATTTTTTATACAAATATTTAGTTAAATATAATTTTTTAACTTATTGAACTAAAAATTTTTATTCACCAACGTAGTGAATTAGACCCATGTAACGAGCGCGCTTGATAGCGGTAGAAAGTGCTCTCTGGTGTCTAGCACAAGTGCCAGTTTGACGGCGGGAAATAATTTTACCCTTTTCAGTGATGTAACGACGAAGTTTTGCCACATCCTTGTAGTCGATTTCCTCGACCTTGTCAGCACAGAACTGGCAGACCTTGCGTCTTTGTGCGGGACGGCGACGACGTGGTGCGCCCTCTTCGCCCTCGCGTGGCTTGCGCTCGGTCTTCTCGTGGTGAGGTTGCTTTTCGACTTGAGCAACTTCAGCCTGTGCTACTTCTGGCTTTTCGTTTTCTGTTGCCATAGTTAACTCCTTTTAAAATTAGAATGGTAAATCTGAATCTTCAACGGGCTCGAGTTCGGTAACCTTTGTGGTGGTACTTGTGCTTGGTGCACTGCTGGTGCTGGTGTCAGACTCGTAAGAACTGCTAGACTCCCCTGTTCTTGGGGTTAGGAATTCCACATCGTCAGCCACTACATCGACGCTGGTACGACGCTCGCCGTTCGACTCATAATTGCGAATTTGGATGCTACCCATGACGGAGACCTTGTTGCCTTTGTGCAGGTACTTGCCACACCTCTCAGCAAGGTTGCGCCATGCGGTAATGTTGAAGAAATCGGCCTCGCGCACGCCGTCAGCGTTAGCGTATGTGCGGTTGACTGCAATGCTAAAACGGCAGAGTTGCACACCGCTGTTGGTGGTGCTGATCTCGGGGTCGCGAGTAAGATTTCCAATTAAAAAAACTTTGTTCATAGTAAGAACTACCTCTTTTACTTCTTAATAAACATCTTGCGTACAAAGTGCTCGGTAAGTGCCATTTGCTTCTCCATTTCGCGAGGCAAGGTTGGGTTCGACTCAAAGTTCATGAGCACGTAGTAGCCTTCCTGCTTGTCTTGGATTGGGTAAGCAAACTTCTTCATACCGATTTTTTCGATAGACTCGACCTTTCCGCCGTCGGCAGTTACCATGTCGCTAAACTTCTTGATAATAGCCTCGCGTGCCTCCTCGGTCGCATCGCACGAAATAATGTACAAAAGCTCGTACTTATTCATAGCATAACCTCCTTTTGGACTAAACGGTCTATTTTAAAATAGACAAGGATTGCGAAAACAATCTGTACTATTTTAGCATAAAGTCGCCCAAAAATCAAGAGTATGGGCGCAATTTTTAGAAATATCGTGAATCGGGCTAAAAAGAGGGCTGTGGGAAAGTATATTAGTTAGTGGAATGTAAAAAATAATATTATGAAAAACATACACAAGCGCGTAAAATCGTTTGCGAAATTTAGCGAAATAAGGTATAATTAAATTAATCTATGTAAGAGAAAGTTTATAAGGGGTAAAAAATGCTGAAAATTAGAGATAAGTTATCAATCACTTTCGCTGTGATTAGCACTGTTTTGCTGTTAGTAACAATGGCATGCTCAATTTATTTTGCTGCGTTTACGGCGAATAAAACCGCCACGACTACCCTACAATTTCACGACGGAATCGTCCTAACCGTAGAAAACGGTATCGACGACAGTGGCAAATGGGAGTACTACACCGACGGATCTACCACTTCTACAACTACTGCAAATGCAGTAACAGGACTAGAATTAAGTGGAATCTCGGTATCGTCCAGCACTGCGGACTGCTACCTGCGTGTGTTTGTGGTGATTGCCACTGATGCGGAGGTTTTAGACGATGAGGGTAACCGAGCAAGTGACCAAAAACCAATTACTGATGCCATTACACCTAAAATGGGGACAAATACTAATGACGGTTTAGTTGCAGTAACTACCCTATTAAATGACGAAAGCACATTTATAAACAGCCTACAAGGTACTGAGGCAAACTTTGTGTATAAAGTGTTTAGGACTGGCGAAACTAGTGCTGATAATCAAATCGTATTTAATAAAGTCAGTGCGGCTAATACGCCAATAAATTTACTAGACAATTTGAAAGTTTTTGATGTAAGCGGGCCGGATATGAAAACAAATTACTTTGCAAATCACTATGTAAAGGCGTATGTATCAATTTATGCATCGACCGACCCTGACGAATGGGGCCAAGGATTTACTTTTACATTTGGTAGTTAATAAAAAAATTGAGGGAAACCTCAATTTTTTTTTATTAAATTTTTTTTATTATTTAATTATATTGTATTGTTAAAAGAGTGTATTATTTTATTTTTGTTAAAAGTATATTATTTGATTTTATTGAATATTAAGCGGATGGGATGAGATTCTTCGTCTCAGGCTTCGAGGGGCGGGCTCAGAATGCCTTCCCGCTTGCGGGAAGTCTGGCGCATGAATGATTACCTTAATTAGAAAAGAATGCTCTCGCGCCAGCCCCAATGTCCTCTTAAGGGCAAAATTGCGGGTGATTTTGATTATTTAGGTATCAACTAAAGGCTTGTTTAACCCTAATTAAAACTTAAAGGAGTTTTTAAAAATGACAACGCAAAAAGCTCAATCTAAAATCAAATCATCAACCGTTGCAATTACCGTTTTGTCTATTTTGCTAGCAATCGCTGTCGTATCTACAATCGTATTGGCAGCGTTCACTGCAAACAGACAGGCTAGTCAGACCATTACCTTCGGTGGTGGACTTACTATTCAAGTATCAAATGAAACAATGAATGCCTCTGCTAAGTGGTTGGTTAAATCTGTTGACAGTGATGGTACTGTTGGTTCTGACATTACTGGCGCTACAACCGCTTTGACAAATGGTGCTCAATTTGCTTCATTTAAAATTACAAACACTTCTAAAGCTGCTATTGCTATTGCATTTAAACTAGAGAAAACTGGTACTGCATCCCTTTATGTTGGTGGAACACCAAACGAAGATACTGCTCTTGATGTTGAAACTACTCTTAACTATGCTGGCACTAGCAGCAATGCTACAGAAGGCTCTGGCGCTTTGGACGGTTGGTATGTTATCAGCAGTTTGAACGCAAGCACCGAGGCTGAATTAGTACAGGCTATTAACTCAGTTTACTCAACTGCTGCTATTAGTGGTTTGACTGGTGGCGAGACTGCTACTCTTACTCTAAAGATTACAGCAGTTTACGCTGGTGCTGATGCTACTGCCGCTCTCGAGGCAGAGGTTGCTAAGGCAAACTGGACAACTATTTCAACTGGTGAAGTTGAATCTGCTTAATTTAATTTAGGCTAAAAAAGGCAACACATTTAATTGTGTTGTCTTTTTCTATTAATCAAAACATCTTTGGAAGTTTCCAAGGGTACTTCAATTTTAGAATATAAATAGTCAAATAATAATTAACATAATAATTTACAATATATTATTATTTATTTATTATTAATTAAATGACTAAAATTTATTAGATACTGACAAAATTTAGCGACTATGTGTTATTTTTTGACAATATAGAATTAATTAACAAAAATCTTCTTTTATGATTTAATCATAATTAATAACAACTCTAGGTTAAACCTAGAGTTGTTATAATTCACAAATTATTAAGCAAATGTTTGTACATTGTCAGGAACACCACCACCAGCAACAGTTTCAGCCTTGAAGTTGAAAGCAATTTGAACACTTTCACCAGCAATATCATTTACATTATCTGTAGTAGAACTTACAACGAGTGACTCGAAAATGTTTTGGTAAGTGTTAGCAGTTGTAGCATCAGTGAAGTAGAATACACCATCTTCACTTTCACTTACTGTTACAGCAGCACCTGTAGTAATAACTACTTTTAACTGTTTAGTTGTGTTAGTAAAAGTCTTTGTGCCTGAATCATATGTCCAACCTGAGTTGTTTGAGTCTAAAACGATTTGCCAACCAACATATGCTGCTTCACTTGTTTTAGATTGTAGAGCAGGCATTGTTACATCATCTTTAGAGAATGGACCAGTTGTTTCAATTGTTACAGATTGATTTGTGTCATCAGTAACTGCTTGGAAGTCAGAGTTAGCAGACATATTCATTGTCATTGTTAACCCGCCACCGAACGTAATAGTTGTGCTTGCTTTTTGTGTAGCAGTGAACGCTGCCAATACGATTGTAGAAACGACAGCGATTGCTAGCAAAATAGACAAAACGGTAATTGCAACGGTTGATGATTTGATTTTAGATTGAGCTTTTTGCGTTGTCATTTTTAAAAACTCCTTTAAGTTTTAATTAGGGTTAAACAAGCCTTTAGTTGATACCTTAGTGATGCCCTTTTGTTAACTGCCGTACGGCGGTGTGTTACAAATTAAAGGCGTCAACACCACACTTGTTTATTCGATAGATAATTTTTGAGATTGCGTTTAACCTTTGGTAAAAAGAACCACCTATAAGATTTCTCTTATACATTTTACTTTGGGTCGCGCGCGCACTCGGCCAAATGGTTACCCATTTGGAGCCCCGCTAAATGCTTAGCAGAGCATTTGGGCCGAAGCCCCTAGTTTAACGAGGTTTCGCTCGAATATTATTTAGTTTGGCTTTTCGGTCGATGCTAGTTTGTGCATTTTGTTACGAATTATTCATTAGGAGCCGTATATTACGTTTATTGAAAATTCTATTTGGACATGGGTCACGGAGTATGTGAGGCGGTCGGCTGGGCTGACGGCAATGAATTCACCTGTTCCAGGGCCCACAGTAATTTGGGCCACGCCGTTTGCTGAGGAGCCGTTTTGCACTGTTACATCGCTAGCGAGCACGCAAGTTAAGTATGTAGCCAAGCTCCCCGAATTTACGGGGGTGTAACTGGTGCCGTCATTTGTGGAGTACCTAATATTAGTCACTTGAAAAGTGTCGGCATCGAGGACCACGGAACTGCCTGCTGGCATATTAGTGTCGTTGTATTCAAACTTCATGGTTACATTGCAGGTGCTCCCTGGGTACAGGCCCCCAGCCACGAACGTGGTCGTCAAAGTGCCCGCGCCTGCGATTTCGATTACATTGTTTCCTTCCGCCCTGTCGGTCATTGCGGCGAGAGTAACAGTGGCGACCAAGGCAATAATCAAGAGCGGGACCAAGGCAAACACGAGTATATTATAGGTTTTTAATTTTTCAAATTTCGCCATTTGCTACCCTCCTTTTAATTAAAATGTATTTAGTGAAATATCTGCAGTGCCAGCACTACCCCCGTCATTATCGGGGCTGTCCTCAGCGGGCGGTACAGCTATGCTGTCGAGTGAAAAGTTTTGGATATCGCCCTCGTCGACGAGTTTGTCATAACTCGGCATTGTTAGGCTACTAGGCAAGCTGGTCTCGAGTCTATCCAGCCAAGTGTAGTATTTACTTTTTAGACTGGTGGCAAGGGATATGTTTGCAGTCCAAATTGGGTAGTAACCTGTAAAGCCATAGTCGTCCACGGCATCGGGGTTGCTACCAAACATATTCATACTATACTCCAAGGTGTCGATGTCGATTAGGTTTATAGTAATACGCATATAGAGTGCGTACATTGTGGATGTGGAGCCATTAATTGCGGTGGCGGGAGTGAATGTAACTGAGTCGGGCAAGGTGTTTATAAACTCGCCAGGCTGTACGATTTGGTTTGAAATCATGTACAAACTACCGTTTTGATAAGTACCGAATGTTAAGTTCGAGGTGTCGCTCCCAAAGTTGAATGAAAGTGCGCTAATTGAGATACTTTGTGAAGTTAAGTTGCTTTGGTAATCGTCGCCCGACTGGGTAACTGAAATTATGTAAGGAGTAACCTGCATTAAAAAGGCTACTGGAACAAGACTATTGTTATAAATTTTCATATAATCGGTGCCAGCGGTGGTGTTTAGCGACCTAATTGATGTTTGGGTGCTGGTACCCTCGCCAATCGTGCTGGTAATCACATTGGACACGAGCACTTCGTCGATGTTTACAGTATTGCCGACGTTATGGGTTGTAAACTGCACATTGTTTGCGTTAAATGGAACGAAACGACCGTCACCCATCCAGTTTGAACTATTAATAGTCACTCCATTGGTGGTGGTAGAGTTTGAGATGTTTGTGTCGGCATTTCTACCAGCGAGCGGGGACCAAAGTTCTGCAAAGCCGTCACTTTGACTCGCAAACTGCATGAGCTCGACTACCATATGGCAAGCGACCGTAGCCGTGCCGACGAAGATTCGGTTAGTACTGCCGTTCCCTACCAAACTATTGTAATAATACCAGCCATTGTCCTGCAATGTCCATGCATTGGCATCGTTAAATGTAAAGAGGTCATCGATATCTGCGGGCGAGCTGGTTGTTGGAATAGTGGGCGAAATGGCAACACGCATTACGCAATACGGGCTGGTTACATTTTTGCCACCATTACCAGTGGTGGAAACGTAGACTGTTTTGCCTGCTGTAATTGAAGTCAGTGGAGAATTATCACTCTCCCCTCCCCATAATTCGCTATATAGGCGGGCTGTTGGGACGCCTGTAACTGTGGAAGTCGTGGGAACAGCAAAGGCTGCGTACACTATACCAGCAGTCAAGCAAACTGCGACAAAAATCGCAAAAATAACAGTGGTAGCAATCTTGAATTTCAAAGTCTTGCTATTATTCACTTTGCCCCTCCCCTTTTTTCATCATTTATGAAAAGTTTACATTATTTCACCATAAAAGTAAAATGATTTTATCGTTTTTTAAGAAATTTTGGTATTTTTTTTATTATTTTGTGATTTTATTTTGTTAATATACCAAAAAAGCCCAAATTGGACTTTTTGATATTTTACGCCCTGGTCCCGCCATTTCCCGCGGAATTATTAGAGTTATTGTAGTTGTTTGGAATAGACTTATCGTCTACGGCACCTTGCGAATCTTCCGTACCATACTGGGTGCGCATAATTTCCTTGAACACCTGCTCATCCTCTTTACGCTTTTGCTCCATGAATTTGCGCTCGGCTTCTTGCTCGTACTCGGCCTTTAAGGTTAGGAATCGCTCGATTTCTGCCTTTGCGTGCTTGCGCTCGACGATACTGCGTATTAGGAGCATTGCGATAATAATTGTAAGTATTACGGCGACGGTTAGGATGATATTTTCCTTAATAAAGAGGAATACGGTACCTAATACTGGGATACTTAGCACCATTTTACCCTCGACCATGCGCAGTGGCACGTAGTCGGTGCCAGTGACGTCTGGGTTGTCGCCTTTTACGACGATTAGAGCCTCGCTGTCGCTAGATGCTGGCGAAATGTCGACAACGCGGTGGATGTATGACACGCCGTCCTTTTGGTAACTGATGATATCGTCTAGGTGGATACTCTCGAGGCCGTCGACTGGGCGCAGAATTACCATGCTCCCCACGGGAATGGTGGGCTCCATACTATTTGTGGGCACTAGGCCGATGCGCAGTCCAAACAGCAGGCCGAAAGCCACGAAAAAGGCGATGACGAGTGCCAAGGTCAAGAAAATTGTATTCACGACGTTAAAGAACGTGGTCCAGCCCGAAGGAATTACCTGGCTAATGGAGTAGTTATTGGTAAATTCTTCCATTTGGCGTTGCTTGTACTCACGGAGTTTGATTTGCTCACGGCTGGGTTCCTTGGCCTGGTCGTACTGTTCCATTATTTCGGGGTTCAGTGTAGAGCGCGGGGCGTTAGGGTTGTAGACAATATCGACGTCGTCGTAGACGGGCTGTTCTTGGTTGATGATTTCAGCGCGGGTGTTGTGCTCGATTTGTCTAGCGGTGAGAGCCTCTTCTCCTTTCTGTTCGTTTTTCTCCATATTTTTCTCCATTTTTTATATCTATACGACTAATTTTAACAAAAGGCAACAAAAAACTCAAATGTTTTTGGCACATTTTACGATATAAGTGTATGCAAAAATTGACAAAGTACACAAAAAAACAAAAAATGACAAAAAAATAAGCCCCTCGGGGCCTATTCCTATATAATATTATATTTATAAAGTGGGTTTTGTTTTTTAGTATTCTAAACTCTAATACTTTTACTTTTTCACTCGACCGCTTTTCAATTATTTCTGCTCTGATTATTTCCGTTTTTAGTTCTTCCCTATTTTGGTTTTAATCATACTGCTTTTGATTTTTGGGTATTCCGCTTTTTATTTTTATTGTATTGCTTTTGGTTCTTCCTGCTTTTGATTGTTGCAATGTGCGGGTATGTTTAAACTGATTGGCGGTGATAGTGTTGGGAATTAGGCAGAGAGGCTCGGTGTTGGTGTGGGTGTGGGCGGAGTGTTTTGGTAGTTTGTGTTTTTAGACAAGCCGTTTATCTTGCGAGCGAGGTCGAAGAAGTTATCCCCCATGTATTTGGACCTACGAATTTCGTTTTCGATTGGGCGGGCATCGAGCTCGGCGCGCTTGTTTGCAACATTTGTGTTAAAGGTATTGATAGCGAACTCGACCTTTTTCTTGATTGCCTGGTGCTTTTCCTTGTTTTCTTCGGTGCTGAGGTCGATTGCGTCGAGTTCCTGCCTGCTGGCCTCGACGATTTGGCTTAACTTTTCCCTCTCCTCATTGACGTATGCGTCGAACTCGCGGGTGAGAATTTCCTCGTGGCGACGGCGATTGGCGTCAACTAGGTCGTGGTCGAACTTGGTGGTAAGGTTTTTGAGGTTATAGTTCTTGATAAAGCCCTCGGGGATGCACAAACGGTCGCTGTTTTCAATCAAGTAATCGTCAATTTTAATACAATCGTTTGCCACATTCTTGGGGTCGACACCTTTTTTGAGGCTGTCGGCGATTGCGTTTAGCGACACGGGAGCGCAGACATCGTTTACGGATGTGGCGATATTTAGAATTTGCCCGCGGTCGAGCCCGTAGTAGTCGGCAATCAGCTCGGCGGCGCGGAGCTTGCTACAATCTTTTGGGACTAGGTCGACGCTACCGTTTCTGCCGAATTGCACGTCGACGTTTTTTGACAACTGTGAAAACAGGGGTTCTGGGAGGCTTGCCAAAATCGAGGCACCAGTGCTAGCGAGCCTTGCGTTTGCCTGTGCGCCCTTGTCAAGTTTTACGTTCGGCGCGCCACCCCTTTTGCCCTCGCCACGATTCAGGTCGTAACTTGCCTTTGCGACAAAGCGGACTCCGTACGCGTTGTTTAGCGAAGCCAAAACCTCGGCCTCGCTGGTACTAACATGCTTTGAGTTGCTGAGGCGGACCTTGCCCCCTGCAAAATCGACTGCCGTAACGCCGTTGTCGACGTCGCCCTCGACTACCATGTAGTAGTCTTTCATAAGTTCGCGGTTTGTGGGCTGGTTTAGGTAGGTATAAAGGGCCTTTACGGTGTCGCTGGGGATTTTTTTGTCTTGGAGCACGATTTGGTGTCCGCTAGGGGTCATTGCGGTAACTAGGGCGCCGTTATTGCTGGATAGAGCGACCCTGCCCTTGATTTTTTCGGCGTAATCTGCGCTACCATAATATGTGCCAGCGGAGTTGATAATGACTACCCCGCCCTTTTTTTGATTGCGCGAAATGACGCGTTTAAAGTCGCCCGAGAATGTAATATTGTCGCGCGAGTCGCTACTTAGGCCGATGTTAACAATCACGGGGGCTTCACCACTATTTGTCAAGTGGCGGGCGCGGTATTTTCTACGCGCGCTGTTTGTCTTTATGACGCCCCATTTAACGACATCATCCATAAATTTCACAAAATCTTTCACATAGTACCCGAGCACTGCGTCGTACATATCGAGAAAAGGTGTGAGACCTACGACCTTACGGGTGTATTTTATCAAGACTTTGGTGTAAAAGCGGAGGCCTGAGCCCACATGATAGGCATTTGTGGGTGCGTTGATTATGGCGCGTTTTGCCTTGGGCGCGGTGTTGCGGACGTGGGTACTAATGTTGCGCAAGTGTGTGAGCAAGTTTTGGCTAAAAAGCTGAGCATTTTCGCGAATTGACAGGACCTCGCGAATGTTGCGCCTATAAGGCCTATAATATATCTCCATTTCTATTCCCCCAGATTTTTGTTTTCCTAATATAATTATACCAAAAAAGTGGCATTTTGTCAATATGTCGCCTTATTTTGTATATAAAAGTGGACAGATAAATAAAAAATTGCTTGCCTAAAATTTATGCAAGTGATATAATACTAAATATGCACAAACAAAGGAGATAAAAATTATGAACATTTGGCATGACATTGAAAAAAATAGAGTAAAGCACGACGACTTTACCGCTTTTATTGAAATTGGTAAAGGTAGCAAAGTAAAATACGAGCTAGACAAGGAAACTGGCCTCATCGCCTTTGACCGTATGCTCAACACTAGCATGGTTTACCCTGCAAACTACGGGTTTATCCCCCGCACGTTGGGTGGCGACGGCGACCCGCTGGATGTATTAGTTATCACGAGCGAGCCACTTATTTCGGGCGTGCTCGTAGAGGCTAGACCTATCGGTATGATCGTTATGGTCGACGACGGCGAGCAGGATGAAAAGATTATCGCCGTTGCTAAAAAGGACCCCTTCTTTAAGAACGTACGCAACATGGACGACCTACCAAAGCACGTTTTTGATGAGATGGTGCACTTCTTCAAGCGTTACAAGGAACTCGAGAACAAAGTAACCGAGATTAAGAGTGTAGAGGGCATTGAGGCGGCACTGAAAGTTATTGACGACAGCCTTATTAACTACGCTGCAGAGTATGATAGAAACTAATAAAAGGTAGTTCGTTAATTGTTTTATAATAAAAAATTGGAGGCAAAGAGGGGGCAAGTTTGTTTCCCTAGGTATAAGCGGTATATTGACCTTGCGAACACGTTGACGGCGATTGCGATTATGATAATACTCGCTATGGGCGTGTGGTGGCTGAGTTTCCACTACATCAAACTAATCGACGGCTCGTCAATGCTCCCTGGAATAAACAATAACCCCTCGTACACTGGCGACATTGCAATTGTTAACCGCGATACTAATCTAAACTACGGCGACATCGTAATAATCGACATGACTGAATCGAAAAACTCACACAGCGGAGTCAACGAAAAGTCGATTATTAAGCGCGTAATTGCGTTGCCTGGGGACACGGTGCGGATGAGGAGCAATGGCGGAATTGCGGAAATTTACGTGAATGGAAAACTTCTTGAAGAGGACTACATCAGCACTCGAATTTGGAACGGGCTGTATGAGGCCTTTAACACGCAATCGACATGGGACGACTGGAAGGATGCTTGGGGGCGCACGACGATTCCACAAAACGCGGACGGGTCAATCACGATACCCGAAGGCTACTTCTTTTTCCTAGGCGATAACAGGGCCAACAGTTTAGACGGCAGAATGTTGGGGCCTATGCCACTAAGTTACTGCATTGGTACAGTTGAAAATGTGATACCAGCGAACACCCTACTAAACTATTTAGTACGACTACTTTTTTAGAGAGCACTGCTCTCTTTTTTGTTTGCTTTGCTTTTTAAATAGTGGTTTTATTTGCATATTCCCTAGTTTTAAGCGGATGAGATCCTTCGTCTAAGAGCTTACGCGGGGCGGGCTCAGGATGCCTTCCCGCTTGCGGGAAGTCTGGCGCGCGATTGATTATCATAATTAGAAAAGAATGCTATCGCGCCAGCCCAGTGGCCTCTTAAAGTGATTGTTTGCCAAAAGTTAGTGCAAAAATAAATGTGATATTTCGAAACGATTGTACACCGCGCCTGTCGCGTATCCTCTTAAAGTGGCAGGAATGAGATCCTTCGTCGAAGGCTTCGCGGGGCGGGCTCAGGATGACAGTGATTTTAGTATTTATTAAGAGGATGAAGCGGGGCGGGCTCAGGATGACCAAGTAATTATTATAATACAACTACGCACTATTCTGTTGTTAATATGGTTACGCACTTACTTATCGTGTGTGCGACTTCGCACCGCGCCAGCCGCAAGTAATTTTATTGATTATTGATTTTGAGATAAAACAAAAAGATATACCGATTGGTATATCCTTTTGTTTTTTAAGCTTATGTTTTAAGCTGTTTGCTTGGGCTGTATTTTAAGCTGTCGTTTTTATGCTGTGTTTTAGGCCGTTTGTTTTTATACTGTATTTAAGCTGTATTAAGCGGTCGTTTTTAGAATTGTGTTTTATGCTGTTTGCTTGGGCTGTGTTTTAGGCCGTTTGTTTTTATACTGTATTTTAACTGTTTATTTTTAGGCTTGGTCTGTTGCTGTACTGGTTTCAGCATCGAAGAATTCAGTTACAATCATTAATTGACCTTGTGTTGGAACATTTGTGTTTATCTCAATGTAGTGGTTGTCTGGGTCTACAAATGATTTGTACATTTGAGTGTAACCAGTAGCAAGTGTAACAGCATCAGTGATTGCCTCGAAATCTGGGCTAGTTATACTTATATCGACATTAATATACTTGAAAGCAACTTGAGCCATTTCGCTAAGTTCGACAGGTGTACCCTTTGCCTTTGCAAGCACAGCATCGTAAACTGCCTTTGCTACTTCGTAGCCTGGAGTGTTTCCTGTCACATTATTAAAAGCAGTTTGTTCCTCCTCGGTAATAGTACCGCTAGCGTCTTGCATCTTTTTTATTGTTGCTTGCAATGCGCCACCTACGGTTTTGCCCTGAAGAGTAGCCTCGGTTAAAAATGCCTCGGTGCCCACATACTCATCCAATACACCAGCAAACGAACCGCCCTGAATACGAGGGTCGCCACTATCTGCTATATTATACGGACGATTAATAACTTGCCCGTCAAAGCAATAACGAGCACTATATTTAGGATAGTCATTAGAGGTGGAAGATGAAACATTATCTGGAATAGAGTATTTATTTACAATAACTAACGCAAAATTAAATACCCCAAATTCCTCTCCTGATGCATTTTCTTTCTTAATTATAAAGTCTTTTTCATTGTTTGATAAATTGAGAATTGCTTGTTGAATCTCGGTTAATTTTGCTGCAACAATCGTACTCACATTTTGAGCCACAAACCAAGGCTCTGTACCTGATACGTAGTTGTCAATAACAACAGAATTGTCATAAATCACATATGGGTCAAATACTCCACCATTCATATAGTGTTGGTCTTCTAGCCAAACAGCAGTACCACCAGAAGCACCTACATAAGTGTCGCTCATATCTAGCACGGCACCATTGTAGTAGTAAATACCATTAGCCCAAGTGTCGCTAATATAAGTGTAGTTTACATCCATATCAACTGCAGCCATTGAACTATATAATCCAATGCACGCATAACGAATAACTACATTATTAGTAACTAAATCGTTTTGGGTCTTGATTGCGCTATGACTACCCGATTTCTGCTTAACAATTTCAGCATTGTCGGGGTTATTTAAGTCACCGCCCGGTACTTGACCATTTGAAACAATTGAGATATTGTTGAATGTTGTTTTGTTCCTCTCGAGAAGGTTAAAACTCTCCATACTAGCATCTTCTGCTAAGTCTTCACCAGAGTAATCTCTTACGGCTTGTTCCGCATTAGCAATGTTTTTTGCATAATTTGAAGATTGAATGCCAGTTGAAAAAATGTTAACCTGAGAGTTTACAGTGTACATATCGCTTGGAGAAGGATTAGTTACACCATTTAAATACGTAGATTGACCGCGACGCTCTGCACCCAATGCCTCAATTGCTGCTGGGTTAATTAAAGGTAGCTTTGCGCCGTCAATGTTCATGTAGTTACCATTGATAACTAAGTTGTCATCATCCTTGTTGGCAGAAAATCTAACATAAGGTATGCCAGTGTAGTTGTGTAGTAATGTGCCATCGGTATTATAAATTACCCAAAGATCGCGGTCCAACCACTCATCACGAGTAGTGGTAAGCAAGTTTTGCTCGCTCGCTGCTTCAGTAGAGTCTAACACTCTATCGTTTGTCATACTAATGTTTACAAGTGAGCCATCTGAGTTAAACTGCTCATCCTTGTTTAGAGTAACCACAATGATGCGGTGGATGTTGATAGTTTGCACGTTGAGGTCTGCAAACTTTTCTCTAAGTTCGTCGTTCGTAAACACGTTTACACCGTCGTTTAGAGTGAATACGAATTCAGCAGGAGTGCGGTCGCTTTGGTACCTTGGCGCTACAACTACTCTGTAAACTTTGCCTAGATTTGCGCCGTCATTTCCGTTTTTAAATGTGAAGTCCTGGCCATCGAGTGTAAATAAAGTTGAGGTGTCGGTAATCTCGGTCCAAGTATCGTCAGACTGAACGTAGAATGTATATACGAGTAGGTCCTCACTAGCCACAACGTTAGAGCCGTTTGCACCAGCACTCATCATACTTAAATCAAAGTGGAATGGGCTACCAGTACCCACAAGGTATGGTTGCTCCTCTGGGTTTAAAAATTCCGAGTCAGGAGTGCCTAATTGAGATACGGTGTTGCGGTAAATTGACCAGTCCTCGCCTGCACCAAAGGTGCTGAGGTAGTCGATTGACCTAAAGTTTAGTTCACGCTCTATGCCACTATTGTTTGTGTAGTGTAGCACGTAGTCGCCGTTTTTAGAGATGTTTAGAGTTGCGCCAGTGCTAGAAGGTGTCAAGGTAAAGCCCTCGGTTGCCTCCGCACTGTTGTCGCCTAGGTATAGTTTGTGATTTGTGCCACTTGTAAGGGTGTATGTAAGGTTGTTAAAAATCACGTAAGTGTCGCCGTCGATTGCCATAAGTGGCGCATCGGGGTTAGAGTTTGATTCGAGCACTGTTACAGTAAAGGCTACGATGTAGTCCTGGTATGTAACTGTAATTGTGTGAGTACCCACCTCTTGCCCATCGTAGTCCGAGGTGTCGATAACGTAGTTACCCTCGCTAACTGCGTCATATTCACCTGTGGTTTCGTTGTAAAACTCGACGCTGATGTTAGACCAGTCGGGCTCGGAACCGTATGCGACGCTAGTAGGAATTGCGCTACGGTCAATTCTCAACATCCCAATTACATCGATATCAAAGGATGCATTTACGCCCTTAAATTGAAGTTTTACAGTGTATGTGCCCTCTGTGTTAAGATTAACTGCACTAGTATCAATTGTAAGGTCGCTAGAAGTGGTGTCTACGACCTCGGTGGAGTCATCGTCGTAGATGACGTTTACTTTTAAGTTAGTTAGGTCCAAGGCGTCCGCTCTGCCGACGATATAGGTTGTTTCGACATTAGTAAGGTCGACCTGGAGCTCCCTAATTTGCTTGCCACATGCGACAAGCATAAATACGCATAGTAGCAAAACTGCCGAAAAAGCGACTATTATAGTAGGTTTTACTATGCTGTTTGTTTTGTTCATTTCTTTTTCTCCCCAAAAATTTTTTATGGTAATGGAATGTCTCCGCCATCGCTACCGATATCAAAGGTGATAACGATTGTTGCGCGTCTGTTAGTGCCATCGGTGGTAGACAGCACCACAGTCGCCCCTTGAGTACCAGTAGTCAAAAATGATACAAGCCCTGTATCATCCACGGAAATAATATTAGCATTTATTTCGGCAGATGTAAAGGAAATTTGCTGTATTGTGGCGTTTTCTGGGCCAATTACCCAATAAATTTGATATGTGCGCATGCCTCGTGGAATTTTCGCGTACACGATTTCGCGACCATTCACGGTTTCGCGAGTTACGGTGATGCCAGTTTGCGCATTCGATTCGTTTGTAATAGTCAGGCTACTTGCTGGCACGAAATCTCGCCACGTTTCGGGGTTGAGTCCAAAAACCGAGATTATGACAATTGCCAGCACGCACACGACAAACTCGATGGCGACGATTGCTTTTTTAGTCATTTTTCTCTCCTAAAATTCGATTCGTTTAAAGTAGACTTTTAGATTTGCCATTAAAAGTAACAATCTTAGCACGAAGAACACTGCGGCGGCGATAATAAGTTTTACCCAGCCACCCAAGTAACTATCGAGCATGAAGAATATGGCAAATGCGCAGAAGCCTGTCGCCGTGAGGAGCCCTGCTAGAATACTTTTCCCGACATTGGGATTGTTATACGCGCTACCCTTTAGGGCGACGTCATTTAACCTTGGATTTAATAGGTCAAACTGAATGCTCCAGAATATGTGCCCCGTATTAATTAATAGGAATACAAGGAGCAACCAGAACACTGCGGCGACGGGCAAATCAGTTACGACCCCTAGGCAAATAAAGCCCACGATTATCGAAATCGTGCTAAAAATGAAGTGTACACAGATTTTTGACCAGACGATTTTATATGTTTTACTCGGTGCGGTCTTTAAAACTGCGAACTCCGCCCCCTCGTTACTAATGGCTGTGGCGATACTCGAGTTGTTTGCGGTGGCGAGCACGAGGCCTATCATTATATTAAAGCCGATTACTAGCGACTGGCCGATATTACTCGTGTTGATTGCGGTAAAGATGTAGTTTATCGCGCACAGCAAGAACGGGAACGAGATTATACCCGAGAGATAACTAAACAACTTCCCTGGGGTGCGCACGATTGTGATTAACTCCTTATAAAAGTATGAGCCAAACACGGTGCGCTGTTTTGTGGGCTTAACCTTATCATGCCGTTTTTCGACTGAACGCTCGCTGAAATGGCTGATGATTCTAAAAAATAGAGGCATTGCCAATACGTATGCGAGGAGCACGATTACGACGCCTATACCAATAGTTATGACGAAGTCGAGTGCCGTTCGCGTAGGAAACAGGCAGTTGACGATGTTTTGGAAGCCGTATAGGTAGCTGTCAACGGTGGCGATAAAGCCGTTTAGCCACGAGATAAAGTCGGTATACAGTGCGAGTAGTCGCAGAGGCACTGGGATAAGTTGTAAAATCCTAATACCCAAATAAACAATTACGCCTAAGAGTCCCAGCCCTACAAAAGTTTGTAGCAGTGGAATTGATTTCAGTAGTCTACGGATGTACATATAAGGGATACTGAGAATCGCGCCCAAAAATAGCGGAATTAGAGGCAAAACAATAAGTAATAGCGGGATTACAAACCAGTAGCCGATGTCGATTGGAGTCCGCCCCATTATTCCAAAGGCGATTAAAACAGGCAAAATAAAGGTTAAATTTCTAGAAAACTCGACGATGTAATTTACTATCATTTTACTGATAAAAATTTCGCTATGCCGTGCGGGAAATTGCAGTAAAATTGCGTTGTCTTTACTCAAATATAAATTATCTACAAGACTGTGTGTGTAGCCGAATATTGAAATAATTTGCATGAATGCGATAAAGAATAGGAGCAGGTTTTGGTTGATTTCAATACTGAAAAAGTTGTTACACAAATACATTATTGCGCCGACTACGAGAGTCACTACCGCAATCAACAGAATACGCAAAAGGAAGTAAACGAGCACATGTAGTTTACTTTTCATTTTCTTGAACTTTTTACGATTCGTTAACTGCATTGCAACTAAGGCATGCATCCTCGTATATGCTTGCATTACTACTCCCCTTTATCTTGTGAATTTGTCTTTTTAGGTGGTATTTTTATTTTTCGTTCGGCAGGTTTTGCCTTTTTTAGTTTTAGAATTTTGATTTTTTGTATAAAGGAATGCTTGTTTCCCGAGTCGGGTTCGGCTTTTGAAATTTCTTTCGTTTCCTCTGTGTTCGGCCCAGTCGTTTTTGCTTGTTCTTTGGTTAAATCGGCCTTTTTTGTTTGTTCTTCGGTTGAATCAGCTTGCGGGGTTTCTTCAGTCGAATTGGCTTGTTGAGTTTGTTCTTTGGTCGAGTTTGTTTGTGTTAATTCTTCGGCTAAGTTAGTTTGTTCGGTTTGTGCTTTCGTTGAGTTGGGGTGCTGTGAGTTTTCGGCCAAAACTGGTTGCGCCGAGTTTTTGGTTGATTTAGGCTGTTGTGCTGTTAGGTCTTCGGTTGAGTCGAGTTGTTGCATGTTTTTGACCGAATTCGATTGTACTGACTCGTTGGCTGAGTTTGGTTGCTGGGTGGAAGTTTCGGCGGTTTCGTCCCCCGAGGTTTGCGTGGCTGATTTGCTAGCGTCTAGGAGTTTTGCGCCACTAACCTCGATGTCGGTCGTGGTAGTGCCTTCCATGTTACCTAGATACAACTCCTCTAAGGAAATGTTGTCTTTTTTGAGTTCTTTGAGGCTGTAAACACCCTGCAACTCGCCTTTCTTTATAATAGCAATGCGGTCGCACACTTTCTCGACGACTTCGATGACGTGGCTCGAGAAGAACACGATGTTTCCGCGCCTTGCGTGCTCGATCATGCACTGCTTGATTTGGTATGCGCTGGTGGGGTCAAGACCAGTTAGTGGCTCGTCCAGCACCCAGACCTTCGGGTCGTGAATCAATGAAGAAATGACCATAACCTTCTGCTTCATACCATGCGAATAACCTTTGATTTCGCGGTCGATAGCGTCTTTTAGGTTGAACATCTCGACATACCTATCCATGCGCGCGGTACGGTCCTCGGCGCTGACGTCATACAGGTCGGCGACGTAGTTTATATACTCGCGCCCTGTTAGGTGCTCGTAGACAGCGTGGTTATCGGACACGTAGCCGATTAGTCGCTTTGCCTCGAGCGGTTGCTTCTCAATATCGTAGCCACACACGAGTATTCGCCCTTCGGTAATCGACTGGATGCCGACTAGTGACTTTATAGTCGTACTTTTACCCGAGCCGTTGTGCCCTAAAAAGCCAAAGACTTCGCCGTCATTTACGGTTAGGTTAAAGTCGTGCACGGAATAGTTTTTGGCATTTCCGTAGCGTTTGCTAAAATGTTCAAACTGAATCATATTTACTCCTTTTAGGTCGATTGGTTCGGTAATGGGGCGACCTTTCATCTTTTTCTTTAATTCGCGGATGCCTAGTAGGTCGATTTTATACAGCGCGCGGAGTTCTGCGTAGTGGTCGCTGATTTTGTAGCAATACGAGTACACGAGCCACGTAATAAACATCATGAAGACGTACGCCACCCACACGATTATGTCATACAGCCAGAAAATCCGCGCGGTACCGTCGCCCACGGCAAACGACCACACAAAGCCCTCCTTTATCGGGCGGAGGAACTCAAACTTCCCTACGATAAAGTTTTCATACAGGAAGAAGTAATCGACCGAGTACCCCATTGCGTTAATGACGCCATTTAATACTGCCATTGCGACAAGGTAGATTGTGAATATATAGATTGCGCCACGCATCATCTTGAAATTCGGGCGCGGGAAAATTTTAAGAGTGATACCCAGAATCGGGGCGAAAAAGGCGTACCAGTGGTTAAACCAGAAGTGCAAAGATGAAATTGCAGTCATCGGTGTCGCGGTATTAGGTAGCAGAATCGCAAACATTGCGCCGATAACGTTTACGAAGTACGTAAAATAGAACACGGGCTTGCACTTAAATATGTAGGCAATCATTATGAGCACGATTGCTGTGTTACACAAGTGAAGCGGGAGGCCACCCAGACTCATGTTAAACGTGTAAGTAAAGAAGTACTGATTAAAGCCTGCCATTGCGATCCACACAAGCACGGACCTACGGATGCTCTCGTCGGCCTTGCGAAAAAGAAACGTAAGTGCTACAGGGAAAAGCACTGCAAGGTAGATGTAGATTCGGTGCACGAGTGTAAAGTCCTCAACACCCTCGCCCACTTCACCTAAAAAGTTAAACAGGAAGTTCTGCGGGAACACGGAAAGCATGAGTAGTGGCAAGATTCCCGCCATAAGGCCTAGTTGCTTGCAGATGTTATTAAAGTCGCGGTCCTTGATTTTTCTAAACAAGTAATATCCAGCAAAGGCACCCATGATACCAATTTCAATCGCAAACAAAATTGCGTTTGTGTCGGTCAAGGCAAAGTCCGCACCTAAAAGAGCTTCGCAGTGAAGTCGGTAAAAAACAACATCTAAAATAAATATAACGGGAGCGACAAAGGCAAGGATATTATCGAATGTTTTAACTTTAAACCACGGAGCGAGAATCGCAACCAACACGCAGACATTATTTAACCAACGGAGTATGTTTATCCACGCGAGTTCGGCATTGGAGAAAATATTGTTTACGCCGATTGTAACCGACTCAATAAAGTCAGGCTGGAACACAAAATAAAAATAGAATGCAAACAAAACAAGGCTCGCAATCTTTAATACCAGTCTCATTATTTTATTACTCAATTTGTATGATGCAAAGATAAAGCCAAGCATTATTAAAATGCAACCTAGGCTAATATATAACTCTGTCACAACCACGCTCCAAAAAAAGTTTTATAAATTTAGTTTATCACAATAATCGATTTTTAGCAACATTTTTTAACATTTAAATACATTTTGTCAAAATGTGTAGAAATTTATAAAATCGACCATATTTTTGCTTGTATTTTTTAAAAAATCGCATTTTTTACGTGTTTTTACACTATTTTAATAGTACTATGCAATGTTTTTTAATTGCATAGTACTATGCATAGTACTTGCATAATACCTAAAAATTATTAATTTTTGTATTTAAAAATTAAATATTTTTTATAAAATTATGCTACATCATATATATTATACTTTCTGAAATTTTCCCCACCAATTAAATAAAAAAATAAAACTATATTAATATTCTACCCCGACTTTGAATACAAAAAAACCGTGCGGATTTGCACGATTAAAGTTTTTGTAATATTATAAAGCATTATTTTGTGGTTGACTCTTGCCCACGTTCGCGATTAACGTTTGCGCAGAACTATACTACATGATGAGCTTTGTGAAATCTGTGTTTTTATAAATTTAACAAATATAAAATATACATATATTCTGCTTTTGTAAACTTGAAATGAATATAATTTCGTATTATTGCAAACTTGAAAAAATCATGCATTTTAAAAAAGCTTATATAATTTATTTTGATAATTCTAATTCGTCCGTTTTTCTCTTTGCATTTAAATCTTGAAAATCTTTTAAATTTACATTGATGACTTTACCGCAACATGGATGAAAGTCTTTATTTTCGTATACAAGCCAAATTACATTTACGTCTTTTAAGTCCTGCTTCGGCTCCTGCCCTGGATAACCGTCAGTAAATATAATTTTGTTTACCTCGGGCTTTTTTGAAAATGTTCTAACTGCTGTATCCATATTAGTGCCATAACCTGGCCTGTAAATTTTTAGGTTATTAATATCTCTATCTTTTTTAATCTCTTGGAATTCTTTTGTAGCAAAATCTGCGAAAAAGCCAACTTTAAGTTTTGAATTTTTTAATATAGGTTTTAACTGTCTTAAAAAGGACCTAATCATTTCATTTGACACGGAGCCCGAGACATCTATCATAACTTCGGTTTCCGCTTCATCATCCTCGTCTATTTCCTCGAGCCTGTACGCATAATTATTTTCGGCAATAGATTTGCGTTGTGACCAAATAGTATCCGTCTTCTCGACCTCGCGTCTGAGCAACAATTTCCAGTCGAGAATCGGCTTTTCTTCCCCAATATCTCCAAGTTCGATATTCCTATCCTCAAGTTTTTTAAGTTCCTGATTCCATAAACTTTGTATACTGCGTTTTGCTAGTTCGCGTCTTTCTTCCCGATTTTGCTGAAATTCAAATTTTTCATCAATTTCTTTATTTTGAGCGTTTGAGATTAGCTTACTACCTACTTGACCATTTTTAACTTCATTTTCTTGCTCTGGACTCTCTCCCCACAAGCTATGGTCATCAGCAAATTGTGTATTATTATCCATGTTTTGTCCAGTTTGTTTTTGAATGAGTTTGGAAAAATCGCCTGTTTTGGTAGAGTCTTTATCTTTTTTAGAAGTATTTGTATTTTGCTGGTCGCTTTGACTTTTTTGTTGTTCGTGGTTTGCTTGACTTTCTTGTTTGCTTCGCTCAGTAATTTCGCTGTTGTTTCGCTCACTGCTTTGATTTTTATTTTGGCTGGTGTTTTGGCCCTGACTATTTTGTGCGTCTTGACCTTGATTTTGTCCGTTTCCAGATTGTTGTTGTTCTTGTTTTTCTGCCAAAAGTTTTTCATAAAATTCTTCGGCGCTATAATTTAGGGCCTCGGGCATATTGACATAACCCTCTTTTATTTTAAAGCCGTCCCTCTCTAAATTTGCATTTATTATGGCATCTGTTGCTATATTCCATAGCCTTATATCTCGCTTTTGTCCATTTTTATCAGTCATTCTAAACATGTGCTCAAATTTTATATGTAGAAATTCGTGGGCTGTGATAAAAAGTTTATCATCGTCATTTAAGCTCGCAAAATATTCTGGGTCAAAATAGATATTTTTCCCGTCAGTTGCTGCTGTGTGATATTTTAAATCTGTCTTATATTCTAGTTTTGCAGAAGAGATTTGAGAGGCAAAACGCGGAAAGCGAACAAGCATCAACTTTTTGACATTTTCCAATAGTTTTACATCATATTTCATAACAGACTCCTTTTGTATAAAACTAGATTATATCAAACTAAAAAGCAACGACGGCAAAGTGATATAACTCACTAGACACTTTTTTTAAATTAGACCTATTTTGCACGGTAAAGACTAAAATGCAATTATTGGGAATAGCATACCCGTTAAACTCTCTATCTTTAACAAGTCCAACATATCTATTTTGTTGCTCCGTTGAAATTTCATCAATTCCCTTGATAACAAAATAACATAGTTTGTTTTTTGCGCATTTTTCATCAATTTTGTCTGCAAAAGGCGGTTTATTCGAAAAAAGAAACTTATCGCTGACACTTGCTTTCATTAAAACTGTTGGCAATAATTTCCCGCTGTCCGAGTCCTCGATTATCGCGCAAGTTGCCTTTGAATTGCGCTGTAAATCTATTAGTTCTTTAATCATCTATATACCCCCTCAATCTCTGATTTGCTAGCAGAAAGTTCCCTTAGTTCTACGATTTTTTCCATACGCTCCTCATCATTACCTGCCCAATAAATATCGAAAACAGACAAATATTCAGGGTCGCAATGTTTGCGTATAAATTTTCGACAAGCGCTGACCTGCTCTGGTGTCGCATTTAAAAGTCCCGCCATTGTTGCAAATTTTTCGTTAATATCAGCAGGCAAGTCTGCCTTGGTGTATCTTTTTTCAACAATCTCTTCAACAGTAAGAGTAGGATAATTATAAAAGTTAAAGAATTCCTCTGCCCATTCCTCGCGAAGTTTGGAGCCAATTGAAACCCTTACCAATGCCTCGACATCTTTTCCTACAAACTTTCCATTCTTTAAATCTTCCTCCAAGGCATACAAGGTGTTTGAAATCGAGGCCCAGCCTCGAGGGTCGTTTGTTCTGCCACGACAACCATTTTTATCGAGATGATTTTCGCCGACTTCGGGCTCTTCGTAAAAGTAACCTATGTTACCTAATTCATCACTGCGACTATTTTCATAATATTTTGAGAATATATAGCCAATGACTGATGGATGAATTTTTTCAGGAATAGCGTACTCGTAAAGCCACTCGCTCACCTTCGGCTCCATATCTAAGATGTGGTCAAACCTCTTTTCGAGGGGCTCGGCTAAGTCTTCTGCAACAGTTGAATATTTTTTCTGGTTACCAGTGGCTACAACAACGGTATTTGCGGGAAGTTTTAGCCCTTTCCCTGTTTCCACAATTTGGTTAAGCACAAGCGTGTAAACAAGCGATTGAACAGCAGGCTTTACATTCAAAAGTTCGTCAAGCATAATAACAACTTTGCCTTTTGCTGATTTGGAACGCTCGTAAATCGTGTCTGCAAGTTCATAAAGATTTTGAATATTTTCTTCAATTAGTTTGCGCTCCTCTTCCGTTGCACAGGACAACAGCGCAGTTTTCGCGAAGTCTGGCGGAATTGCCTGTCCTGTTTGCAGGTTCATAGAGCCAACGACTTTTTCGGGGAACATATTATTTGTGAGTTTAATATAAATTAGGTCTGGATATAACTTTTTAATTCTCTCAGTTTTACCAATTCCAGAGGGACCACGAAGCAACACTGACTGCCCTGCATCAATCCAGCTCTTAATCATTTCGGTATCGGTCATTCTTCTGCGGAGTTTTGCGGGGGTCTTGTCTGGATTTAGTTTTTCGAGCCTTGACCAACGCTTTTGTGACTCTTGTGTACGTTCTTTTTCATCTTCTTGTGTGATAGCGGAAGAAATGCTCAAAGAACTATCAAGCGCTTCTTGTAGAAAGCCTTTACCTTTGAAACAATAATTTTTATCCGCTTTATATCTTTTATTTCCGTTTCCCTTACTCAATTCTTCGTATAAATCATAGTCATTAAAAAACGCGCGCAATAGACTGTTTTGCCACATTGTATGTTCTGTTTTGTCATATTCTGGATAGAAAGGAATTCCTGACATAATTACTTCTTCAGATTTTACATAAATAGTTTTAGCAGTTCCATTTCCATTAGGATTAATAGACCTTGGAAGTTCATCCCAATTTTTTATTTTCCATTTGATTGGTTGAACTTTGGCCCACATAGGAGTTCCGTCTTCTGGCGCTTTTGTTTTGTCCTTATATTCAGAGTCAATATCATATTTTTTTGAAATAACTCTAACATACTTTTTATCACCATATTCAAACTCCTGGTTTTGTTCAAAACTGCCGTCTTCTTTCATATATCCAGTGTAGGTTTTACCGGTTGGAGTTAATTTACGTGCATTATATAATTTTTCTAATTCACTACTATTTCTTGCTTTATCTTGTGGATAAGAGCCAAATTCAATAGTGTAATATAAAATTTTGCCATTTTCATCCTTAAAAGGCTTGATTTTAAAGTCGCGTGACGCGCTTCGCGCGGAGATTACAGATGAGAGATTAAGGTGTAAAGCTGGACACAGCCCGATGCTCTGGAAGCTTGCATTGTGAGAGGTGAGCGAGCCTCCATCAGTAACACAGTCGACATGAGACTTACCGTAGGCCGAGCGCAGCCAATGCCAAGTCGATTGTCTACCCTTAGGACCTTTCCTTTTTCCGCTAAGGGGGGCCCAATTCATAACAGCGTAATCTGAAGCGTAAACATAACGTTTATCTGAATCTATGCCTTTCACTTCATCATATGTTTCAAAGAACACATAATCTTGGGTATCAAACGCAGAGTTACCTGTTTTTTGATTTTCGTCAGTATTGTCAAGACGTGTTCTTACAATAAAATCTCTTAAATGTGTCAATTGATCACCTCTTTGTCTTTTGTTCAATTATATCACATAATATAGGCAAATTCAATACGATATAGAAAATTCAAGTTTTTTAAATTAAATAAAAAAATTGCGTGAGTTTTTATACTGATTTTCTATCCTACTTTAGGCTGGCTAACGACCCTATTTATTAACGCTTGTGATACTAAAAGCACGGCGCGCATCACCATATTTCTTACGCTCTTTCATACGTGGGTTTAATAGACAGCCTCGCCCAGCAAACTAAAAATAAAACTATACCCTGTTTCCAAGATATAGTCATAATTAAAGCCAAGTAATAAGTGGCTGACTCTTGCCCACGTTCGCGATTAACGTTTGCTGAACTGTACTGCACGGCGCGCATCACCGTATTTCTTTCTTTCCTTCATACGTGGGTTTAATAGACAGCCTCGCCCAACTAAATAAAAAAACAAACCATGCGGTCTTCCCAACATGATTTGTATTTTGCCTCTCTTTTTCGAGGCTGGCTCTTGCCCACGTTCGCGATTAACGTTTGCTAAACTGTACAGCACGGCGCGCCTTGTGCAAACCATATTTCTTACGCTCTTTCATACGTGGGTCGCGAGTTAACAACCCTGCGGTTTTGAGAACGGGACGGAAGTCTGCGTTTGCTTTCTCGAGTGCGCGAGCGATACCATGACGAATGGCACCTGCCTGTCCACCAAAGCCACCACCATTTACTGTTACGTACACGTCGTATTTATCTAAGGTGTTAGTCAAAACCAATGGCTGGCGAACGATTTGTTTAAGAGTTGCAAGGCCGAAGTATTCCTCGATGTCCTTCTTGTTGATTGTGATTTTACCCTTGCCTGCAATGATACGCACGCGGGCGATAGATGATTTACGACGCCCAGTTGCATGTGTGTATGGGTTAGGAATTGCTTTTGCTGCCATAATTATCTACCTCCTTTGATAGCGTAAGGTTGAGGGTTTTGCGCCTGGTGCTCGTGGTTCTCACCCTTGTAGGTGCGGAGTTTCTTGAGCATTTGCTTACCCAATGCGTTCTTGGGCATCATACCCTTTACGGCGCGCATAACGACAAAGTCGCTACGGTCCTGCATTAAATCTTTGTACGCGATTTCGCGGTCGCCACCTGGGTAAAGTGTGTGGTAGCGGTACATTTTTTGGTTAATTTTGTTACCAGTCAGAGCAACCTTGTCGCAGTTGATGACGATTACATAGTCGCCCATGTCGGCGTGTGGTGTGTAGGTAGGCTTGTTCTTACCACGCAAGATTGCGGCTACCTGGCTAGCGAGACGGCCGAGGGGCACGTTTGTAGCGTCCACGATCCACCACTTTGCGTTTTCACGCGACTGTGTTGGCATATAAGTCTTCATAATGAGTTTTCCTCCGAAAAAGTCATAAATTTATCTACCAAGCATCAGCGAGGGGCTAATTCACCAATATTTTCAATAGATTGAAATATTATAATAAAATTTTGGTGATTTGTCAAGAGTTAAAAGGCTGAAATTTATAAAAATTCCACTTTTATCTAATCACAACCAAAACTATGTCTGCCTGGATATTTCTCATCAAGCAAAGCCTCACGCTCCAAATCATCTTTGTATTTTTTCTGCAGAGTATAAAGTTTTGTTCGTTCGCTTGATAATACATTTTTATCAAAAATGCACTGAGCGTACAGACGCCAAAATTCCGTGTCATCAAAATTGATAGACTCGCTATATTTCTTTTTCACAACCTGCGATAAACACTGAGCGTAAATACTTCTCTCACCCATTTCATCGTTTTGCACCTTTTGCCTTTCACGCAAATATGCAAAAATATCTTCTATTTGCTCGATCGCCCAAATAGGTCTTTTAGACTCTAGCCGGTCATCCTCAAGTTTAAAACTGTGTCCATTTAGAGCGTACTCCAAAATCTCATTAAAGCGCTGATTTGATTGATTATACGCAGCTGTTTTCACCTCCGCGCCACGCCTAGAGGCCTCCACAAAATCGTTGTCGAGGCTACCGAATTTAAATCTAATAACCTCTTCCATTATATCCAAATTCACTCGCGCCATTTCATATAAAACATCGGCATTCTCAAGCAGTTCATCAAAAATGTAGTCCATATACCTTGGCACGCGCTTTGCCTCGAATCTCCCTAAGCCTAATAACAATGATGAACCATACCGGTTAACATGTCTTTTGCGAGCAGTGTGTTCAATGTCAAATTGCATTGCTCTCAAGTTTTTTTTGTTTTCGTTTTCCATAAAAATCTCCTCTTTTCGTTTTGTTAAATTATATCACGGGAACCTTATAAAGTCAATATGACGATAAAAAAACCAGTAAACACTGGTGATTTGCATCGAAAAGTGAGGCGCAAAAGAAGAAGATTATTTTGTGCAGAGAGCACAGTGCGTGGCGTACTCCCGATTATATATAAGTAAGACTACTTACTTTGAATGATTGTTTGTAATTTATTGAGGATTTTTTAAGCGGAATAGATCCTTCGGGCAGCGTCTTGCTAAATGTTTCTATTGTTACTTTTCGTATACGCTAATTACGAAGACTACGCGGGTCGAGGCTTATTTAAAGCGGAAAGGATGAGATCCTTCGGGCAGCGGCATGCTAGATGTTTCTATTGTTACTTTTCGTATACGCTGAGTTACGAAGGCGCTGCGGGTCGACACTCAGGATGACCAAGTGATTTTATTAGTTACAAAGAGAGTGAAACTTAGTATTTTTAAACTTGCGTAAATAATAAACTGCACCTTTAAAAGTGGCCGTTTTGGTGCAGTTTAAAGTGGATTGTTTTTTAAAATTTCTTATGTATAATGTATAAAGGCTATTTGGTGCGGTTAGATAATTTCGGGGATGCCGTCTTCGTCTTGGTTGTCGGTGATGCCGTTTGCGCTGGAGTTCGAGGTGGAGGTGAAGTTGGCGGTGATTATTTTGCCCTCGATTAGCGAATATGGGATGTCTGCACTACTTCCGTATGCGGACAAGTCGGTGCCGTCGCTAGCGGTCCAGCCTGTGAACACATAGCCAGCGTACGAGATTGCGCTCAAGTGCACGGTGGCATTCGCGCTAGAAGTGTCAACGCCAGTCACACGGGTTTCGCCACCAACGGTTGCTTGGGTGGCCACGCCCTCAACGCTCGCCCCACCGAGTGGCGGGTTTTGGTAGGTCGGCTTTACGTTCACGAGCGAAATTTCCAGGGTACTGGAGCCAAAGAGGTTTTCAAAATAGATTGAAAAAGTGTTGGAGGTGTCGCGCACAGTGTAACTAATTAGGTGTGCCTCGCCCGCGCCATAGACATTCGCGTGGTAGTACTGAATTGGGAAGACTTTGCCGTCAATGGTAATGCTGGAAACATAGTTGCTGGTGGGTGGAGTTACCACGATAAAGGCATCGCTGTCCACTGTTTTTTGGATGTCGCACTGGATGTCCCCACTGATTGTAACGGTGACATTCGGTATTTCACGGAAGTATGCGACAAGGGTGCTGTTTTGAGTGATTGTAAAGGTCAAGGGGTTTGCGGTCGCGGAGGTGCCATTTAGCACCCAATGGTCAAATACATAGCCCTCCGCCGGCGAGGCTGTGACAGTGACTGAGGAGTTTTTGGCATACTGTGTACTTGCTCCTACGATAGAGCCACCTATATCATTATCGACACTATATGCGAGTGTATAGCCATCAAAAGTCCACTGAGCAGTTGCTTTTTGGTTGGATGTATAGGTCCAAGTTCTTGTTTCTGTTAGTTTTGTACTACCAATATACCAACCATCGAAAATATAATTTTCTCGAGTTGGAGCAGGCAAAGTGCCAATAACAGAATTGTATGTAACTGTCTTAGAACTGGTTAAAATATTCCCGCCATTATAATTAAAGGTTAAAGTATATGAATTAGCAGAAATGCTATCAGTAGGTTTTTCTAAATCAATGTATAAAACCGAATAAAATTCATGGTTGGAACTAAAATGAGTAGAATAAAAACTAAGACTTACAGTCGAAGTAAACGAATTGCCGCTTCGCGTAAAAGTTGTTGTTCCTCCATATTTTGAAGCTCCTAAATTATTTTTTGCTGTAGATTTTGCATCATCTAAAGTTCTAGCGCCAAAAGCTGTACGACCATAAGTAGCAGAAAAAGAAGTAACTGAACTAATCCAAGAATATCCACTTAAATTAATTGTTAAATTTAATGAAGGTCGCCAGTAAATGGATGTATCAGTTGATGAGGAAGATATAGATTCACCTCTTGAATTATAATATTTAAGTGTGGGAAAAGTAATCGAACTTATACCTAAATTATCACATGTTAAAAAAACATAACAATAACAATAATCTTCATACAGAGTAGAGGTACCAGTATAGCGATGCCTTGCATAAGCAACTTGATATTCTTGCTCAGCCGCTTCGACAGGTCCACTTACAGGGGCGAAAAAAACACGAACAGCAAAAATACTCGTTAGCAAAAGAATCAAAATAGAGATAACGACAACTATTTTATTAAATCTTTGCCACTTGAAATTTTGATACATATGTGCCATCCTTTATCTTTTTAATTGTATAAATTATAGAAAAATTATCAAGTTAAATCCTAAGTTGTTAACAATTTTAAAATTATTTCAGCACAATTTCATTATCTATAATAATACTATTATTTTGTATCATGTGTCAAATAAAAATGTATATTGACGAAAAATTATTGAATTTTGTGGGTTTTAGATACTTATTAAAGGCAAAATGTTAAATTTTATCGGTTTGGAGTTTAAAAACAGACCAATATTATAAACAAGCACTAATAGATATCTACTAGTGCTTGTATTTAAATACGTTTGTTTTAAGAGGATGAGATGAGATCCTTCGTCTAAAGGCTTCGCGGGTCGAGGCTCAGAATGACCCTGAATATATTGGAAGTACGTCATCGCACCGCGCCAGCCCCAATTTCCTCTTAAAATGGCAGGAATTTTATTAGTATTTAATAACTTGCATAAATAATAAACCACACCCCAGCTTTTGGAGGTGTAGTTTACTTTTAAAGTGGATTGTTTTTTAAAATTTCTTATGTATAATGTATAAAGGCTATTTAGTGCGGTTAGATAATTTCGGGGGTGTCGGTTGGTTGGGTGTCGGTGGTGGAGTTGGTGTTTTCTTGGTTGGTGGGGATGAAGACGGCGATTACTTTGGTGTTGTAGGCTTCGGCTTTGGTGAGGAGGAGGTTGTCGGTATAGCCTAGAATGTTGCCTTCCGCATCCTCCCAGTGGGAAAACTGGTAGCCGTTTTGTGCGAGTTTTGCGATGTAGAGAATTTCGTCGTCATCGGCGAGGTTTTCGAAGTCGTCCCCCACGACGCTTGCGACTCCGCCCTCGGTTGCAGACACGACGATTCCGCTGGCACCACCCCCGCTCGTGGGGCTAAAACTCTGCGAAACGTTTGAGAAAGTGAGGTTGATTGTTACGTCGCCAGTTACTCCAATAATTTCAAGGAAGAGGCGCGAGCCCGTTTCGTTGGTGTAGTAAATTATGGCGGTGCAAGAGTTGTCTGGGACCGTTAGCATGCCGTTCATCGAGGCGATTCGTTGCTCGGCGCCTGTGTTCACCGTTGCGCTGTAGAGGTAGTTATCGGTGGTAAAAGTTATATTATATCGGTATGAAAGGTCGAGCGTTTCGGTGTTAAAGGTCGCGAACTCCGAGCCGTTGTTGGAAGAAGTTATTTCGACTGGCTGTCTAAAATATACCATAAGGGTGGAATCTTGGGTTATGGTAAAAGTTAGCGGGTTTTCGGTACGAGTGGAGCCGTTTAGCACCCAGTGGTCAAATATATAGCCGTCGCTTGGGGAGGCTGAGACAGCGATTGAGGAATTTGAGATATAGTCGGCTGTACCCTCTAGTCGTTCCCCTTCCGCTGACAAAATATTACCGCTACCGCTAGCATAGTCAAAGGTCAATGAATGCGTAACTATCATATATGCATTGTCGGGTATCTCTATACTTGCAGCAATAGCTAAATATATATTACTAGGACCAGATGTGGGTGTAAAATAATATTCTGCATAATGATTAATAGCATTTTCAAACGCAAATGTATTCCCGCTTCTTGTTACTGATGTAGTATGTATACTTGGGTTAGTACCATTATTTAAATCATTTATAGCAGTACTCATTGCACTACTTAAGCTACTAGTATTAGAAGAGCCTATAAATTCTACTGTAAACGAAGTAACATCATCATTCCAAACATAGATTTCCGAGGGTATTATTGTAAAATATTGCCATTCCATTACAAACATAAGATAAGGCATAGCACCTTCACCGTTGCCCCAAAGCACAGGATCTGGTATACTAATTGTACAGTCAAAATCGCCCGTAGTTAAATATAATTGGCCATACATTGGAACATACTCATAGCCCGACACTTCGTTACTATACGCACTTGTGGCTGCCTCGACTGGCTCATTTTTGTGAGCAAAAAATAAAATATAAAAAATTAAATAGGAAGTTAACAAAATTAAAGCCACAAAAATCATAGATACCTTACTTTTTGTAGTCATACTCCCCTCCTATTTTTTATTATTTGCAAATGTTTGTTAATTATAAAAATTCCATAACCTATTAGAATAAGACCTAACTCTTTAATAATTATAATAAATTGTTATGAAATTGTCATGTAAAAGACTTTTGTGTAACATTGGAAAATTGTGGAAAAGCAATGTTTTTTGACAATTGTCATAAAATTTTAGCATAAGTTAATAGAAAATAGCAACTATTTTATGACAGTTGTCATAAAATAACAAAAATTTTTTATCAAATGTTATAATTAAATTTATGAGTAATAAATTAGAATTTAAAGACATTCTAAAAGGTCTTAGGCAAGAATTGGGTATGGATGTCAAGGAATTTGCTCTAAAAATTGGCGTAACTCAATCTTGTATCAGCCTTTGGGAAAGTGGAAAACGCTTGCCAAACTACTTACAATTACAAAAAATTCGCAAGGCTTTGGACGGTTATGTTTCAGGAGACTTTTTGTTAGGCTTCAACGACTTTTAACTGTCCTTTTATCTATCTACCCCCTACTGATTTGAACGTTTCTTATCTTATTAACATCATACTCACCTTTTTTATTCTTAAGCATTTACAAAATTAAGCAGTTTTCTGTTTAATTTTTTTATTTTTACCACTTTTAACTATGGTTAATACTATTTTAATATAAACAGTAGTTACAAGTCAAGCATTTTTTATTAACTTTTGTTAAAAATATTAATATGGAATTCTACGAAATTATAAAAGCCTTGCGAATTGAGGCTAGTTTGAGTCGAAAAGAGCTTGCCGAAAAATTGGGTGTTACTCAAGCTTGTGTTAGTTATTGGGAGACTGACAAAAAGAAACCAAGTTATGACCAAATTAAGCGCATTTGTATCGTTTTTAATGTGTCTGGTGATATAGTTTTAGGTTTTGAAGATATTTAAGGTTATGGAAGTTTTAAATGGAAGAAAGAGAATTTAAAGATATACTGAAAGAATTGAGGCTGGAGGCAGGTTTATCTATTACGGCGCTGGCGAAAAAGGTCGGCGTGTCACCTACTTGCGTATGTTATTGGGAAAAAGGCAAGCGAAAACCTGATTATGAGCAAGTCAAACAAATATGTATCGTGCTTGGAGTTAGTGCTAATGTAGTGCTAGGGTTAGAAAATTATTAATATACAAAAAGCGAAAGCGGGGGCTTTCGTTTTTTTTGTTGATTGAATTAAAAGGAAATATGTTGAATAAAATAAGGCAAATTTAGAGATTTTGAATAAAAAATTATACAAAAAGCACTTTTGATGTGCCTTAATACTTTACAGCTTTTAGGACTAGGCCGACGGCGGAGGCGGTACGGCCAGCGCGCTTGCGGTCGCGACTCTCGATAATGTCTGGGAGTGAATCTGGGGCGATTTTCCCCTGCCCGATTTCGATAACAGTGCCTGCGATTATGCGGACCATATTATACAAAAAGCCGTCGCCCGTAACTGAGAGGCAGTACTGGTTGGGGGCTTTTTTTGTTAGCGAAATTTTGGTAATCGTGCGCACTGTGCTACTGACCTCTGTTTTGCTACTAGCAAAGCCCACGAAGTCGTGTGTACCGACAAACGCATTAACGACGCTTTTGGCGAGGTCGAAGTCGAAGGGTGCAGTTACCCAAGCGCTGGTGGTGCTGTAATACGGCAGGGGCATTGGGCTCGTATAAAAGTGATACTCATAGGTCTTTTCCTTGACATCAAAGCGCGCGTGAAAGTGCTCGTCGACCTCACGACTAGAAAGTACCCTAATATCACTAGGCAGATGCGCATTGAGAGCCTTGTATAAATTCTCGGGTACTATACGGGTGTTTGTATCAAAGTGCGCGGGCATAGCGAGGGCGTGGACTCCTGCATCCGTTCTGCCACTGCTGTGGACTGTCACCCGCTCGCCCGTGGTCTCGAAAACGGCGCGCTCTAAGTTGCCCTCAATAGTCTCTAAGCCTGGTTGGGTTTGCCAGCCCGAATAGTTTGTACCCAAAAACTGAATTAAAATCAAAATTCTCTTCATATTTTTATTATAACATAGGTAATCTAACTTTGGCAAATTGTATTAAAATATTTGTCTAACTTTTTTTAAAGTGGTATAATCGCATTAGAATAAATTTGGAGGAGAGATAAATTGAAAACAATTACGACAGACGGAAACACGGCAGCGGCAATGGCCTCGTACGCGGTCAACGAAACTGCCATAATTTACCCTATTACCCCGAGTTCGCCTATGGCGGAGGCTTGCGACGAGTGGGCGGCGGCGAAAAAACCTAATATTTACGGCGGGAGCATGCAAGTGGTCGAGATGCAGAGCGAAGGCGGTGCTGTTGGGGCCTTGCATGGGAGTTTGCTGTGCGGGAGTTTAACTACCACCTTTACGGCGAGCCAAGGGTTGCTACTAATGATTCCCAATATGTACAAAATTGCTGGTGAGTTGCTCCCGTGCGTATTCAATGTGGCAGCGAGGACGGTGGCCACTCACGCGCTGTCCATTTTCGGCGACCACAGCGATGTAATGGCGTGCAGGCAGACGGGCTTTTCAATGATTGCGTCCAAAAACGTGCAAGAGTGCTATGATTTAGGGCTCATTTCGATGATTACGGCCTTAAACAGTAGCGTGCCAGTTTTGCACTTTTTCGACGGGTTCCGCACTTCGCACGAAATCAATAAAATTTCGGTGCTCGACAACGAGGAAATTAAAAAGGTTATTCCTTTCGAGAAAATCAAGGCCTTTAAAGAGCGCGGGCTGAACCCGAACACGCCTAGGCAATTTGGCACGGCGCAGAACCCCGATGTCTTTTTCCAAAACCGCGAAGCGAGCGAGAGTTACTTCCAGAGCGTTGGGGCGTACTTTAAGCAAGCGTGCCAAATATACGAGCAGTTGACAGGCAGGCACTACGCGCCGTTTAGTTACCACGGGGCCCCTGATGCGCAACGCATTATCGTGTCCATGGGCAGTAGCACGGAGACCCTCGAGCGTGTGGCGGATGAGTATAATAAGGACCACAACGACAAAGTGGGCATAATCACAGTTAGGCTGTACCGCCCGTTCTACACGGATGAGTTTTTGAGCGTGCTTCCCCGCTCCGCACGCACGATAACGGTGCTCGATCGCACGAAGGAAGGCGGGAGTGCTGGCGAGCCCTTGTACCTCGATGTGTGTGCAGTGCTTTCGGAGCGCGGTATTCACCTACCTGTACTAGGTGGCAGGTACGGCCTTGGCGGAAAGGACTTTACCCCCGCGTGCGCAATGGCGGTGATACAAAACTGTGTGCCGAATGGAAAGCGTGATTTTACGGTGGGAATAACTGATGATATGACGGGCTCGAGCCTAATTTTACCCGAATTTTCGCTAAAAGAGAGCATGACGCAGTGCTTATTTTACGGGCTGGGTAGCGACGGGACCGTCAGTGCGAACAAGAACAGCATTAAAATTATTGGCGAGTTGACCCCGCTCTATGCGCAGGGCTTTTTCGTGTACGACAGTAAGAAAAGTGGCAGTGTAACGATTTCGCACTTGCGATTTGGGAAGCACCCGATAACGGCACCTTATGAGATTGACAAGGCGGACTTTATCGCGTGCCACAATGCGCGCTACATTGGCAAATATGACTTCCTTTCCAAACTCAAAAACGGCGGGACGTTGCTCCTAAACTGCGATTGGAAGCCCCGCGAGATTGAGGACAAACTGCCAGCCTCCTTCAAGCGTGAACTGTCGAGGCGCAACATAACGCTCTTTATAATCGACGCGCAAGACATTGCAGATAAACTGGGTCTAAAAGGCAAAATCAACACGATTATGCAGTCGGCGTTCTTCAAACTCTCCAACATCATCCCCTACGATGAGGCGGTCATTGCCATGAAAGATGCGGCGAAAAAGTCGTACGGCAAGGCTGGTGAAGCGGTTGTTGAGCAAAACTACCGTGCGATCGATGCGGGCGGGGCTGAGATTGTGAAAATAAACATCCCTACCTCTTGGCAGAACGCGCTAAACGAGATTACCACGACCTACGATGCGGACAAGACGGAGTTTGCGAGGTCCGTTATGGAGCCGATTGCGAGACTCGAAGGCGACAAACTTCCTGTCAGTGCCTTTAACGCGGACGGGCACATTGACACCGACACGGCGCGTTACGAGAAGCGCGGAATCGCCACAAATATCCCCAAGTGGATACCTGAAAACTGCATTCAGTGTAATATGTGTAGTTTTGTGTGCCCGCACGGTGCGATTAAGCCAGTGTTGATTGAGGACGGCGTCGAGATTCCCACGACCTTTGAGGCAATCAAGGCGCAAGGGCTCGAGGGAAAGCAGTTCCGCATCCAAATCTCCCCTCTTGACTGTACGGGCTGTGGCAGTTGTGCGAACGTCTGCCCTGCATTAAAGAAGGCGTTAGTTATGAGCGACGGCGACAAAGAGACCGTGGAGCAAACTGAGAACTACCGATTTGCCGAAAAAATTGAGAACCCGAAGGTGTTTAACAAGTTTACGGTAAAAGGCAGTCAGTTTGCGCCCCAGCACTTCCAGTTTAGCGGTGCATGTGCTGGCTGTGGTGAGACCCCGTACATCCGTTTGGCTACGCAGTTGTATGGCGACAAAATGGTGATTGCTAACGCGACCGGTTGTAGTAGTATTTACGGTGGCAGTTTCCCGAGTTGCCCGTACACTGTAGATAGTGAGGGCCACGGGCCTGCGTGGGCAAACAGTCTGTTTGAGGACAACGCGGAGTTCGGGCTCGGGATGAGGCTAGCACTAGACAGCAAAAAGAGACAAATTGCCACCACTCTCGAGGCTTTGCGGGCGCAGGCACCAATACTAGAAAACTACATTGCCGAGTGGTTTAACGCTAAGAGCCTTGATGAGAGCGAAGTGGCAAGCGTGCAGTTACTTGGTGCGATTGAGGAAAACTTGCCAACATCAAATGCGCAGGCCCAAGCCCTTATGCGCGAGATTTTGGATAGGCGTGAGGACCTTAACGACAAGACCGTGTGGATAATCGGTGGCGATGGTTGGGCGTACGATATCGGTTACGGCGGGCTTGACCACGTGTTAGCGAGTGGCAAAAATGTCAATATTTTAGTGCTCGATAGCCAAGTTTACAGTAACACTGGCGGTCAAGCAAGCAAAGCAACTCCTGCGGGAGCGGTCGCAAAATTTGCGGACAGTGGTAAGCAGACTAGCAAGAAAAATCTAGGCTTAATGGCGATGTCCTACCCCGATGTGTATGTCGCGCAGATTGCCTTGGGGGCGAATATGAATCAGGCACTCACTGCCATTAAAGAGGCGTGCGAATATGACGGCGTGTCGATAATTATCGCGTACTCGACCTGTATCAATCACGGAATTGACATGTCGAACGGCATGCAGGTTATGCGTGAGGCGGTTCAGTGTGGCTACTGGCACTTGTTTAGATACAGCCCAGTAACTCATAAACTCATCCTCGACTCACCTAAGCCCACTGGGGACTTTATCGAATTTTTGAAGAAAGAGCGTAGATTTGCAAACCTCTTTAAAAAGAACCCAGCACATGCGCAAGAACTACTCGAAAAGGCAAAGCAAGACAGCGACCTACTCTACTCCAAACTCACTAAACTTGCAAATGAGGAATAAACAAAAAACAGCCCCAAGGCTGTTTTTTGTTTATAATTAAATTAATTATGTTATGTAGAAAATTTATGCTGATAGAATGAATAGTAGCATGGAAGTTGCGAATTAAATTATCTTTTTAAGTGGAGCAATATAACTTTATAAAAATGTTAATTATTATCTCTTCATATTCTTAATTACTACACTTATTTTTAATAACTACCCATCCACATTGCTAATAACTACCTATTCATGTGAGTACGATTTAATATGATTTACTACCTATTAATATTGGGCGCAAATTATCTTTTCATGTGGGGCTCGGGATTAACTTCTTCGGTGTCGAGGTCGAAGGCGCGCAAGATTTCACGCAGAGACTCTTGCGGGTGCAGGGCCTCTTGGATGTTAAAGCCGTCCTTGCTCTCATTTAGAGCGCGGGTAAACTCGGCTGGCGGAACTTCGAGGACATTTGGGCCTATCTCGCCATAACTCTTGGGCATTTCGACATCCTCGCCATTCAAAAACTTTTCGGCAAGAGTGATTTCCTCGTCGTTATGCTTCTGCCGAGTAATCGACTGGATGCGCCTGCCTTCGCTGTCGTAGTAGACCTTTATCTCGTTTTCCTTCAAGGTAACAGCGGGGTCGATTTTCCCGTCCTGTGTAATGGATGGCGTGCGGTGTTGCATCTTTTCGAGCACTGATTTTGAGTACACCCTCTCGCCTTTCTCATTCAACTGCGAATTTAATGTTACAGTGAGCGCGTACTGGAAGTCGCCCACCAAATTATCTATTTCTTCGCCTGGTAGTAGCCCTGCGAATTTACTCCTCAATTCGTTCAACACATTCTCCCATTTTTTATAAAGTAATTGAACTCTTTTTATCTCCAAGTCGTAAACATTGCGAGCAGAAGCGGTGATTTCATCCGCCTTTTGAACGGCCTTTACTAACGCCTTTGAAATTTTGCGCTCTTTTTCCTTATAGACCTCGATACTATATCTAAGGTCGTTCATTTCCTGATTCATCTTGAACATCTGCTCGTTCTGCTTGCGAATCTTTTCGTTGTATTCGTTGCGCATTCTTTCCAAAAAGTCGTCGACTTCGCGCGGAGCGTAGCCGTCTTTTTCTCTTTTAAACCTTTCCACCGATCAGCACCTCTTTTGGTTTTTTGTTATCTCTAATTTCTTTTATGATTAGGAATATCGCTAATGCCACCCCGACTGCAATCAAGATGATACTCAGCACTTGGCTGACGCGCAAGGAGCCTACCATTAGCGACTCCCCTCGAAAGCCCTCGATAACGGCGCGGGCAATGCCATACAGAATTAAGTACCCCGAAAGCACTATTCCGCGAATCTTCACTTTTTTGAGAATGATAACCAAAATCGCGCAGATAATTAGGTCGGCAAAGCACTCATAAAACATTGTCGCCAAGTGCCATTCGCCGTGCACGAATACTGAAACTGGGAAAAACTGCATTGCGGGATCGGTAACAGTAACACCGTAGCAACAGCCCGAGAAATAGCAACCGATTCTGCCAATTCCCTGCCCTAAGATTACGCAGGGTGCAGCGATGTCAGCGACGCTAAAAAAGTTGCGCTTTCTAAAAATACAATATAATGCTGCGCCTATTGCGCCACCGATTATTGCTCCGTATACCGCAATTCCGCCGTCCCAAATTTTGAATGCATCCCAGCCCCATGGACCGCCGTTAAATATTAAAAAGTATAGCCTTGCCCCAATGATTGCGGGCGGGAAAAGCCACAGAATTAACTCGAACGGGTCATCCTTTTTAAACCCACGCATAGGAGCGATAAAGTATGCCAAAACTAACGCACAAATCAGTGCGCACGCTATAATTATGCCGTACCAATGCACATCGAGGCCGAAAATAGTAAAAGCAGTAGGATTAGGTGACATACGCGCTCCTTTTAGTTTTTCATAATTATACTACATAATTATTATATTGGCAAGCATAAAAAAGAGATAAACATAATTTTTGTTTATCCCTTAGTTTGATATTTATTTAAAGTGAAAGTGTAGGAGACTCGTGCTCATCGTTTAGCTCTATCTCGCTAGAAGATTCTTTTCTTCTACTAGGATCTAAGTGTTCAGCCAAATATTGATCGATTCTAGCATCCGACTCGCTTTTGTATGAGTTTACGTTATCTTGGTTCATGAACCTAAAAACTTTTGGCACGCCCCCTACTGTTACGCGCATGCAAACTGGGTACTCGGAGTTCCCGATTGCCAAGCTGTTTACAACGCACTTTTGGGTAGCCAGCAAATCGATGTCCGATGTACAGTCATATGTTACCATGGGCTCGAATACAGGATTCCCTTCGCTGTTGTGCTCAAAGCCTGTGTTCTCGTTATACTTTTGTACGAGCACCTCTACCTTACCAGTTTTGTCTGGGCTAACCTGATATTTACCGAGGTCGTTTTTAATAAATGAGTCGCGACTTTGGTCCATTCTAAACTTCATTTGCGCTCTGTTAGTCTTCAATGCAGTGCTAACTTCCTCACTGGTAGAGTGGCGACCTCTGCGTCCCTTGCTAGCCTGTGCGCTCGCACTCTTGTCTCCCTCAACGTACTTATTATATACGCGCTCCGAAATCTTCCCTCTTTTTGCAAGATATTCTGCATTTTTAGATGCCTGATGACTGCTAGCAGCCTGTTTCTCAGGAGAAAGCACACGGCCCTTCTTTGTTTTACCGCTCTGTGCCTCTGCATAAGCCTCTTTCATCTTGCGGTACTTTCTAAAGTGTCTACGCGCAAGCCAACTACTACCAATGGTGATTGCGCCAGCACCAGCAACTGCGGTTGCAGCAAAGCCGATTGCGTAGGCAGCGACGCCCCAAAATAGAGCTGTAATACCCAGCATTGCAAGTAAAGCAACGCAGGCTATTGTAGCACCAACTAGCACGCGGTGAGCGCGCTTTTCTCTCTTTGCGTAGTCGTTCTTTTCAAAGTTTTCGAATTCCTCTTCGGACATTTGGTTGATTTCATCTAAAAGCTGTTCTTTTTCATTTCCTCTTTTAAATAAAGCCATATATACCCCCCCTAAAAACTACTTTTTGTTTTCTTTCGGTTTTATTATAGCATAAAACCTAAAAAATTTCAATACCCTTTTTGTATTTTTATTGATTTGTCAAACATTTTTTAGTGTTTTTATGCAAATTCCTGAATATTTTTTAAAAAAACCGAGAATTTAGGGGCATTTTTAATTATTTATGATTAGGCTGAGCCTTGTATTTGCAGGATAGAGGGTTATTAGGCGTTCGAGTTCGGGCTCGGTAATTTTGCCGATTATTTTATAATTTTTGTCGATAACATTAAAATCGGTCAAACTGTCGGGCGTAACGGCGTTAAAGAGTTTATATAATTCTATTGTTTCGGGCACTGCGATTTCGCGAATTTTGAGGCCACGAGAGAGATATGGGGTCTTGCTCTCTAACAGGTTCATGTGCGAGTAGTAGGCTGATTTGTCCTCTAAAAGAGCGGTAACGAAGAGAAAGGAGCCAAACACCAGCATTGTGTAATTGGGTACAAAAAATACGGTGATGACGAAGCCTACTAGTATCGCGCATGAAACCACAATTCCGGTGATTTTTATCTTTTTTACGGCTGACGTGCGATTGCCGTTTCGACTCAACATGGCTAGCATTACCCTACCGCCGTCGAGCGGAAAAATCGGCAAGCAATTTATCACTGCGGTAACCATATTTGCGTAGACAAACGGCTCAGTTACTGGGTACGATTCAGGCCATATCCACCAGAGTGCGCACCCTACAACTGCTAGCACTAAATTTAGAACAGGTCCTGCGATTGCGACCAAAATTTCGTCACGCACGCTAAAAAAAGCGTTCTGCCCCGAGAGTGAGGCACCGTGTGGCATTAGAGTGATGTGGTTTAGTCTGTACCCTAGTCTATTAGCGACAAAGGCGTGTGCAAATTCGTGTAAAATAATAGTAAGCACGTATGCAAGCAGGATATAAAAGTACCCCAAATAAATCAGTGCAACTGCAAACACCAAAAACAGCGGATGAATAGAAAACTTAAATTTTTTCATACCTATCCCCCTAAATTAACATAGAATATGTCGTCGAGCTCATTGATTGCTTCGCTAATGGGGTTTGTAAGTCCTAGCGTGTCGATGACCAGCATTACGATAACCGTGCAAATCACCGTTATAACCGCCTTAAATAACCAATTTAAATTCATACGCCACCTACGAAAGTAGCCCCATAATTTTTAAACGCTTGCACTTGACCTTGAAGCGAAGCACGTAGTTGCCCTGCTCGTCGATTGAGATTTTTGATAGCAAGTCGGCACTATCTATATCCATGTAATTTGACAGCACCTTAAAGATATCGCTAGACACGACATCATTTAAGCGATCGGGACAAAAGTGCTTGTCATTAATCAGCACTTGTTTTAGGCGTCCCAATCCGCGCGGTTCATTATTCATACTCTCCTCCTTTTTAAAAACCCGAAGGTGTTTTCAGTCCTTTTGCCTAGGTGTATGTCTTCGGCTATTCGGTTAAATTCCCTTGTTGCCTCGGGGCTAGCGTCTAGGACACTGCCCGTTTTGTTTGCGCTGACCGTGATTTTATCGGACTCCGAAATTGCGCCGAGAAGCTTTATATTTAGGCTCTTTGCGATGTCCTGGGGATTCAGCATTAGGCGTTTTGCGAGCAAATCGTTGCGCACGCGGTTTACGATTAAACTTAGATTACTTATTCCACAACCTAAAATCAGGCTCGCCACCTTGTTTGCGTCGCGAATCGCAACGATATTTGGGGTCGTAACTATTACCGCTTCGCTGGCAAGATAAATGGCGCGGTAGAACTCCTTCCCGATGCCTGCGGGGCAGTCGATTAGTATGTAGTCAAAGGATGAGTTTAATTCGCCAATAATTTTTTGCATGTCCTCGATTGTAACTTTGCCGACGTTTAGACTGTGCCCGCTGGGCAATATGTAAAGGAGCGGAAACGCGGGATGATTTACGAGGGCTTGTCTCATACGGCACTTGCCCTCGGCAATATCTACGATGTCGTAGGAAACTTTGGTGTCAATACCCGCGGCAACATCGAGGTTATTTAGCCCGATATCGACGTCGAGCATCACGACCCTCGCGCCGAGGCTCGATAGCCCAGCCCCTAGGAGCGCACAGCAAGTAGTCTTACCAACTCCGCCCTTCCCGCCAGTCAACACGATTTTTCTAGCCATACTCCCTCCTTTTTTATAGAGTTTAGCAAAAATTTTAAAAAAAGAAAAAAGAACCAAGGTGCCTTAGTTCTTTTCGACACAACAAGTGCCGTTATAACAATTTTCTAATCAAAGCGGGGTCTTGCGACAATTTTTGCATGCCGTAAACCGTGCGTGCGCCGTTTGCCACGTAAATTGGTATACGCAAAGTTTCCTGCATGTACTCTTTTAGCCCTTCAATTTTGCTCCCGTTTCCGCAAAAAATCGCGCCTTGGGCACAGGCCTTTTGGTAGACCTGGTACTCACTGGCAGAAAGTAGGCTCGAAACCGAGTCAGCAATCACCTGGTAGTACTCCCGCAGTGCATCGAGGATGTCGAAGCCCGTTACGGTAATGGTCTTTTTCATGTCAGTGCGAACCTCGGTGCCATTAACTGTTAGGTTTTTGCTACCGCTAGGAATTAGGCTACCGATTTGCTCTTTTAGAGAGAGTGCTGAATTTAGCGTAATTTTTACGCCGTATTTGGACTGGATGTGGGACACGATTGCCATGTCGATGTTTATTGCTCCAATGTTAATCGTGAAGCCGTCGACAATGCCGTTTTGGCTCAAAATCGCGATGTCGGTACAGCCAGAACCGATGTCCGCTAGCACGCAGTACTCGAAGTCGTCAAAGCCGATTCCGCACCCTAATAAGTCGGCAATTGGAGCGGGCACGAGCCAGAGTTTACTGATATTTGACGAGTATGCGACCTGGTAGAACCTCTCCTTGTCCTGAGCACTTGCGCCACAAGGAATGCTCATAAAGGCCTCGATTCGAGAGTTTGAGGAGTCCACAGTTACACGCCTAATGTACTCCGTAAGCATTGCGGTGGCGATATTTTCATCGACAATTACCCCCTCCATTATAGGAGAAACTATGTAGATGTTGTCACCTTTTGTGGCCTTTTGCCCGTAACCTACTATTTGGGTGTTGTCCTCTTCCTTTCTAACTGAAACTTTTGAGGGCTCGTTTAGCACCACTCCCATTTTGTCACGGTAAATGACCGTTTTTGAGGACCCCATATCGATAAACAACCGTATTTTTGCCATAATGCACCCAACCTTTTTGATTATTTTATCACATGGCCCATATTTTAGCAATTATTTTTGCTTTCTTTTCTAATTTTGTGCGGTAAAAACAATATAAAAACGCACCTCTTAATTTATAAGAAGTGCGAATTTGTGTGTATATGGTTAAAATATTTAAAAATAAAAATTATTTTATTTACATGAAGATAAATTATAATTTCATTCATTAGTATTAAATCGGGCAAAAAATCGTAAAATTTACGATTTTAGTCCATGTCAACATAGCCGTTGTCGGTAGTACCTTCGTGGTCAGTTGAGTTGATCGGCTCGAACATTGCCACTATCACCGCGCCTTCTACCAAAGAGAGTGGGATGTCGGCGGTTGCACCGTATGCACTAAGGTCTATGCTTTCACCAGTACCGCTGATTGCGGACCAGCCAGCGAATATATACCCAGAATACGGCACGGCCGAGAGGTGGATGTAGTCCGTGTTATCTAGAGTAGTTATATTCATACGGACTTCGCCACCCGTACTCGCCTTTGCGAGCGGCGAGTTTGTTACCGCCGTTCCACCCGTGAAGGTAGGTCTTAGCACCACACCATTCAGTGTGGCTAGCGGCAAGGTGATTGTGCTACTATTGGGGTTTTCAAGTGTTAGGGTGCCGTTAGTCACCACCCACGAGGAAAACGCACATCCCGCATAAGGTATTGCGGTGAGAGTTACTTGCTCGCCGTTACTTCGGGCGCGCACTTCCCCACCATTATACGCGGTTACCGCCGTGCCATTAGCCCGAAAAACTGCAATGCGTGTAGTGTTCGCGGTAAGGCTTTGAATGGTAATGGTCGCATCGTAGGAAACTATCGTACCATTCTCGTCCGTCCACCACAAGAACTCGGCCAGCGGGTGCGT
>CALWKF010000008.1 GCA_944381215.1 uncultured Clostridia bacterium | reverse complement strand
ACCGTATTTTTCGAGGTTACCCCGTACGAACTTGGTATAACCATCCCCTCGCAAACCAGCGTATATGGGGAGCCCTTAAAAGACATAACATACTCAATTAGTCCTGGCATTAACGGTGAGGAAATACCCGTGTCCTTTTCTCTATTTAACGAGAGTATTTCGTTGCCTAACGCAGGGGTATATAGTATTATTCCAACGATACAAGACCCCAACTATACCCTCGCCAAAACATCCAGCACATACACGATTTTAAAGCGCGAAATAAGCATCCAGCAGACCTCGTTTTCCAAGGTGTTCGATAACCTCCCATTCACCTTTTCCTTAAGTCTAGATAACATCCTAGAAAAAGACAATTTAGGCACTATATATACACTTTTAGACCCTATACCCACAAATTCAGGCGAGTATACCCTTAAAATTAAGCTAGTAGACAGCCTCACGCAGAACTACTCCCTCAGCATAGACACCATATCCCTTTTAATCACTCCAAGAAAGGTTAGCGCCACCTGGAATACAGACACCCTCACCTTTAACAACTCTATCCTCTACCCCAAGGCGAATATACTCCTAGACATAGAATACACCCTTCCCGAAATACAATACAAGGGTGGCGGAGTGCATGTGGGTGAGCACGCGGTCCAGGCAGTGCTTCAAGACAAAAACCTAACGCTTCTAAACGATACAAAGACATATGCTATTATTCCATACAACCTCGAACTTGTTTGGGAAAACACAACGCACACCTTCGATAATTCCCCCTTCCTTCCTAGTATTAAATATACCCTGCCCTTTGAGTATAATATAGATATAGAGTTATCCGAACCACAAACGAACGCGGGGAAATACTTGGCCACCGCCAGCACGAAAGATGATAATATAAGAATACTTAACCCCGAATGCGAGTATGAAATATTTGCTAAAAATGTGTCTGTTTATTGGGAAGATTTAGAGGGCACGTATTCAGGCAAGCCACAAGCTCCTAAGTACTCTATATCTCTTCCTTTTGAGTATAAAATAAGTTTGCAAGGGACCAAGTATACCGATGCGGGCACTTATACAGTTACCCTCACCACGCAAGATAAAAACATAATTTTAGAGAACGGTACAGCAGAGTTTATAATCCACCCGTACGAGATAACCCTGGCCTTTGAAAACACAACACAAGTATTTAACAACACACCCTTGAGCCCAAAATATACCTACCAACTCCCCGAGGGTATGTCTAAACCCACCATTACCCTAAACAGTGGAATAAGTGCAGGCGAGTATACAATCACCGCAACCACCACGAACCCGAACTATAAACTCCTAAACCACACAACCACCCTAACAATAACCCCATACCAATTAACACTAGACTGGAAGAATACAACACACAACTTTAACAATACCCCATTTATACCAAGTATTGAGTATAGTTTGCCCTTTGAATATAACTTAAATATACAAGTCTTGGGAGCGCAGACATACAGTGGCGAGTACATAGCAAGGGCCACTACACAGGATAAAAACATAGAAATACTTAACCCTGAAACGCCTTTTATAATTACCCCATACAACCTCACCCTTGTTTGGAGCAATACCGAGCACACTTTCGATAATTCCCCATTTATACCTAGTATTGAGTATACAATTCCATTTAACTATACAATCGACCTCACCCTTTCAAAGCCCCAAACCCAAGCGGGCACATATACGGCCACTGCAAGCCTTACAGACCACAACATTAAAATAACCAACCCCAGCATAGAATACACAATTAGCCCGTATAGTTTAGAGATAACCTGGACAGACACCCAGCACACCTTTAACAATGCACCCTTCTTCCCAGAGTATACATACACCTTGCCATTTGAATATGAGGTGAGCCTTATTAAGACAGGAAGCGAGACCAACGCAGGCACATATGAGGCCACCCTATCGAGCCAAGACAAAAACATAAACCTCGAAAACCGCACAACTAAGTTCGAGATAACGGAGTATGCCCTCACCCTCACCTGGACAAACACCCAGCACACTTTTGATAACTCCCCGTTTGCCCCAACATACACCTATACCCTTCCTTTTGAGTATAAACTAAACATTACGCAAACTGGCGCAGAGGTTAATGCAGGGACATATACAACGCACCTCCAAAGCCTAGACAACAACATAACTCTAACCAACAACAGCACCGAATACACAATTTCAAAGCGCACAGTATCCCTCACCTGGCTAACGGACACATACACCTATACGGGATACATAGTTACACCAATGTTTGATTACGAAGACTTTGGATACAACTTCGAGGTTCTCACCAACGCGAGTACCGCTGATGCTGGCACGTACACGATTACCGCCACCTGCCACAACCCGAACATCGCACTCGAAAACGCAACACACACTTATACAATTTTACCCCGCGAGTGCCGTATTGTTTGGACCACCACCCAATTTCATTACGACGGCACAGTACATGTGCCCACCTTTTCCCTCGAGTACGACGACACAAACCTTAACCCGAACACTCTACCCATAGTACAGGTGCTGGGAGCAACCGCAAACCTCGGCACCCACGAGGCCAGAGCCGTCTGCAACAGCCAAAACTTCACACTACTTAACGCAACCACGACCTACACAATCTCCGCAAACGAGATAACTGCAGAGACAAATAACGGCCTAACACTCTCCCTCTCCGGCGCGATTGCCGAAATGGCCGAAGTGCGTGTTGAAAACCTTGAAGAAACCGAAGTTGATGCGACTTTTCTCGAGGAATACAGCCTGATTTTTGCGATTAATATAGAAACAAATTCGCAGACTGGCGAACTGAATATAAAAATGAGCAGTCTGCCGAACCTCACGGAAAACTTTAAAATTTTCACACTAGATAACAGCCTCACCGAACCCTTAACCGAGATAAATTACACCTACGAAAACGGCATGCTCACCTTCAACACCGACACTTTGGGCACCTTTTACTTCGTATACCCAGCCCCACAAACTAGCACACCCTCCTCACAAAACGACTTACTCATTTACATCGAACTTGCTATTCCTATTCTATTTATAATTATTGCAAGCATTAATTACATAATAAGAAAACCACGCAAAAAAATTAAAAACATTTAAAATTCAATAAAATTAATAAAAAATTGTGAAAATTGATGGTTTTTCACAATTTTTTTTGCATTTTTTATGTATTTTTTTAATTTTTTGAGTATTTTATTGTTTTTGGGAGAATTGGTTTACTCTTCCACTTTCTATTTGCCGGTGTCTTTTTTTGTCTTTTTAGGGAGTTGGTTTGTACTCCTGCTTTTGGTTTGCTAATGGTTTAATTTTTAGAGGATTTGGTTTGCTTTTCTGTTTTCGGTTTGCTAGTGGCTTTAATTTTTAGAGGAGTCGGTTTACTCTTCCGCTTTCGATTTGCTGGTGTCTTTTTCTTGTTGTTTTGTGGGGTCAGTTTTCTCTTCTGCTTTCGGTGGATTTGCGTCTTTTTTACCTTCGTCCGCCGAAATTCTTGCTCCTTTTTTGGGCTCTGTTTTTGCGCCTTTTCCTTTGTCCGCACTTTTCTTTTCGGTGTTAGAATGTCTGCCACGAGCGAGGGACATAAGGTGAGAAATACCACCAATTTCATCGACAGGAATGCTGAACGTCATTCCCTTGCCCTCGTCGTCGAGCCCGCAAGCCTTACAAATCGCGCGCATAACTTTTTTACGAATCGCCTTTTTTACCAAAATCATTACAATTTCTTTTTCAGGCTGAATGGCAACACCTAGGAATGTATCGTTTTCGTGAATGCCTGTGCCACGTGCGGTAATAATGGTCGCCCCCTCCGCCCCCGCACTCTTCGATGCCGAAATCACGGGGTCGCTAAACCCCTTTTCGATAATCGTAATAATTAGGTTAAATTCTTGTTTTAAAAACATCTACACTCCCTCCTTTTGTCGCCTTAAAAAATAATTGAGCATTTCGCGACTCATACTGCTTAATGGCACGGTCATTGCAATTCCGTACGAGCGGTCCTCATCGGGACAAAGCACCAAATCGAGCCCTTGTAGTGTTCGAGTCGCATTTTCCGTGCGCACGAGCCCCGTAATCATCGCGCAGTCCCGACGGTTAAGCGCCATAAGGTCAAAGGCGCGCGAACGGTCCTCCGACTGCACAAAAGAGGTGAGATTAAAACCTTCTTTTGCATTTTTTAGAATTTTGAGTGCCAGTTCCGCCTTGTCCTGGTCCACGATGCAAATGAGCAATTTAAAGGGCGATTTTTTCATTTTCGACATAGTTTTCTCCTAATCAAACTCGACAATGTCGGCGCGCACATCCTTTTCGATAAGCGCCTCCTCCTTGTCGACCTTCCGCTTGTTTATAATCTTGACAATTAGACCCAAAATTTGAATTGTAAGCAGTGGCGTAACCGCGATAAAAGCGAGCGTGCCAAAGCCGTACAGCATGGTATTTTCACCTAACGCCGTGCACGCCCCCATTATGAGCGGTAGTACAAAGGTCGTGGCCATTGCGCCAGTCGCCACACCGCCCGAGTCAAACGCGATGCCAGTAAAAATTGGTGGCACGATAAAGGACAGCACGATTGCAATCACGTATGCGGGGAGCAAAATATACCAAATTGGAATTTGGAAAAGCACGCGCAGAGCACATAGGCCAAGGCTCACAGCAACACCGATACACATTGCAAACAAGATTGTTTTGGATGAAATTCGGCCGTCGGTAATCTGCTCAACCTGTTTTGTAAGCACGTGCACAGCAGGCTCCGCCAGCACTATAACTAGGCCGATTATGCACGCGATTGGAATAAATAAATATGAATACTCGCCCGTAATTATGCTCTGTCCAATTGTAGTACCCACGGGCAAGAAACCTACACTTACCCCCGTAAAAAACAGCGTTATCCCTACAAAAACAAACACTATACCCACAATAATACGCAAAACCTGCTTTGCAGGGAGTTTGAGCATAATAAATTGGAAAAGCAAGAAAATTGCGAGAATTGGTAGAAGTGCTAGGGCTACTTGGCCGATGTGCTCGGGCAGTGCCTCGAGAAAACTCATGCAAATTCCACCAAAACTTTCGGGAATGGTAACTACACTACTTTCGCTCGACACTAGGGTGCTGGGGTCCACAAACAGCCCGAGTATCATAACGGCAATTATCGGCCCAGCACTCCCCAGGGCTACGAGGCCGAAGCTGTCATCACTCCCAGCCTTACTCCCGCGCACTGCTGCAAGACCTAGACCGAATGCCATTAAAAACGGCACGCTAATCGGGCCAGTTGTAACGCTCCCAGAGTCGAACGAAAGGGGCGCAAATTCCGCGGGCACGAAGATTGAAAGCACAAATATAATTATATAGGAAATGGTAAGGATAATATTTAGCGGAATTTTAAAGAGCGTACGCATGGTCGCCAACATCATAAACACGCCGACACCGATGCCGACGGCCATAATTAGTATCCAGTTATTTATTCCAGACACTTGCTCAGCTAGCACCATTAAGTCAGGCTCGGCAATCGTTATTACAACCCCCATTAAAAAGCCCACGAGCAACATCAGCCAAACTTTGTGCGTTTTACTCAAAAAACTACCAATATTTTGCCCAATTGGAAGCATTGCAGTGTCGGCACCCAGCGTAAAGCACGACATCCCAAAAATCAACAACACGACTGCAATCAAAAACTGCACAATCATCTGCCACGACATCGGCACAAAGCAAAGTGCCAGCAGAAGCACTATACACATTATGGGTAGCACGGAAATTGCGGACTCTTTTAGTTTTGATAAATATGCGTTCATTGTACCCCCCTACTTTTCTCGACAGCGTTTTCGAAACAATTTTTACCGCAAAAGTCCAAATTTCCCTTTGACGCGCTCACTTTTTTCACTAGAAATTATGGTGATTTTTTAACAGTTTGTCAACTAAAATTTAATACATTTTTGTTAACTTTTCAACATTTTTTAAAATTACATTTCAAAAGCCTAATTTACCACAAATTTAACCATTTTTCTAAGGTGCTAGTATGGACTTGCAAAACGCTTTTTTATGTGATATAATTAGTTAATAAATTAACGGAGGTGGAATATGGAAAACTATGCTATGTTGCTTTTGAGTATAGCTAGTTTTGCTATACCATCTTGTCCAAACTGATTTCGGTTCTTTTATCTAAATTTAGTATTTTTTTAGAAAAAACATAAAAAAATCATCATTTTTTTATAAAAAAATCGTAAAAGGAACGAAAATTATGTTAATTATAGAAAATTTATCGCACGGTTTTCAAGACCGTGAACTATATAAAAATGTCAATATAAAAATCAATAAGGGCAACAAAATCGGACTGGTCGGCGTAAACGGAAGTGGCAAAACCACCTTAATCAACATCCTAACGGGGCAAATTATTTGCGATTCGGGGACATTAAAATGGGAGGGAAATTACCGCGTCGGCTGGCTCGACCAGTACGCAAAAATTGATGAAAATCTCACAATTTACGAGTACCTGGAGAGTGCTTTTGCCGAAATTCGCGAAAAAGAGCGCGAATATAACGCCATAAATGAACGTTTTGCTACGGCAGACCCCAGCGAATTTGACATACTTATGAAGCAGGCAAACGACCTATTTGAGTACCTTGACTCTCACAACTATTACTCAATCGACAGCACCATTAAAAAAGTGGCGAGCGGTTTGGGGGTTACCGACCTTGGCCTCGACACGCAAATTAAACACTTGAGCGGAGGCCAGCGGACAAAGGTCATTCTGTGTAAACTTTTACTAGAAGCACCTGACCTGCTTATCCTCGACGAGCCCACGAACCACCTCGACACCGCGCACATCGAGTGGCTGAAAGACTATCTAAACAATCTCGACGGCACTTTTTTAATCGTCTCACACGACACAACCTTCCTCGATGCCGTGTGCAACACAATTTGGAGTGTGGAGCGGTGCAATATTGTAAGATACACGGGCAATTATTCGAGTTATGTTCGCCAGCGCGCTGAAAAAGAGAAAACGACCGAGCGCGCCATTCGCAAGCAAGAACAGCAGATTGAAAAACTCAAAGATTTTATCGCAAGAAACAGTGCGCGCACGGCTACCGCAAGGCAGGCGCAGAGCCGACAAAAGCAACTAGACAAACTCGAGCCGATTGCTAAAAACGAGGTTCCGCCCGTGCCCAAATACCGCTTTTTATACACCCCGCTGGCTGGCGATGTGGTGCTAAAAACCTATAACCTAGCTATCGGCTACGACCGCCCGCTACTAAATAACATCAATCTAATCATCCGCAACGGCGAAAAGTGGCGAATCAGTGGCTTTAATGGTATTGGAAAAACGACTCTGCTAAAAACCTTGCTCGGCGAAATTCCCGCGCTTGGTGGGAAAATCACGCTACATCCGTTTGTGAAAATTGGGTACTTTGCACAGGACATCAAGTGGGACGACCCCACCCGCACGCCGATTGAAGAGTTGTGCGAAGAGTATCCGAGTGTCGAGGTTAAGGAGTTGCGCTCGAGCCTTGCGAAAGCGGGGCTGGCTGGGAAATACCAAATTCGCGCGCTGGAAACTTTGAGCGGTGGTGAGCAGAGCAAAGTAAAACTCAGCAAATTTATGCTACAATCATTTAATTTTATCATACTCGATGAACCGACAAACCACCTCGACCCAATCTCAAAAAAGGCACTTGCAAAGGCGATAAACGACTTCAAAGGTACGGTCATTTTTGTCAGCCACGAAGAGGACTTTGTCTCTCTTATTTCGTGTAAAACTTACGACCTCGGCAAAATCTTAAAAGAACAAAAATAATCAAACATCCAAATTGCTAAAAATTATATTAAAATTGAACTTTTTAATAAAAATTATTAATTAAATATGAAAAGATTTTAAATATAAAAAATTGTTTTTTAAAATGTAAAAAAATATTGATTTTTCTATATTATAAATATTAATATTGTTATGCAAAAAAATTGTATTTTTGATGTAATAAATAATGTTTTTATATAAAAAATTTAAATATTTTTTTAATGTAAATAATTTAGTTTTTTAATTAATTATTTATTTTACTTTTTTATATGAAAAGCATAAAAAACCATTAAAAATTACAAAAAAACGAGAAAAATTCTCGTTTTTTTTGCGTTTTTTAAGGTACTATGCAAGTACTATGCAATATTTTTTATAAATTTAGATTAATCTTTGTCGTGAAAATAATTTAAAAATTTACTAATAAATTGCACAAAAAATACACTCTCAAAATTATTTGAAAGTGTACTCAATTTTTATTTTATTTAGAATAAAAACTTTACTCTATTTATTAAAAAAATACAAAAACTTATAAAAAATTATTTCGGGCGAAACGGGAAAAGTGGAAAAGTTTCTTCGAAATTATTATAATTTATTGGGGGTGTGGATGTCAAATTAAAGTATGTTTTATTGTGAAAATTTTTAAAATTCATTCACTTTTGTCGAATTTTATGATAAAATAGATTAAAAAGCGAAAAAGACTAAACAATAATACAATTTATTAAAAACCTGTTCCAGATAAAATTAAACCACTGAAAAGGAGTGAGTATGAAAATAAAGGAAAGCAAGGCGAACGACAACATCTTGTGGGTGTTTGTAATCGTTGGCGGGCTTATAATGCTGGTTGGGGTGGCAGTGGCAATTTACTTTGGAATTGACTCGAAAAATTATGTTGCCCTAGATGCGACGGTTACCGACATTGAAACCTACCGCGACAGCGACGGCGAAAGCCACAGCCGTTTTATCGTGAGTTACGAGTACGAGGGTGTGTTGTACGAAAACATCCGCACTAACTTTTGGACCACGGGCGTAGGTATCGGCGACACGGTCAGCGTGCAAGTAAATAGAGAAAACCCCACCGAACTTGAATCCACGACAATCCAAATAATACTGCCGTGCGTGCTGTTTGGCTTTGGCATGTTATTTTTCCTCATCGCCCTCTTCCCCTTACTGAAAAGCATTAAGAGTCGCAAGGGCTCCAAGACCGCTCAAAAAAACGGCCAGGCAATCGAGTGCAGAATTACGCGAGTGCTCCCCGACACCTCGTACCGCGTGAACGGGCGAATTGTGAACAACCTAATCGAGTGCGAACCGATAAATTCAATTTACACCGCGACCTACACCAGCGCACCCTTTAACCGCAAGTACCCCGTAGCAGTCGGCAGTAAAATCACCGTTTACCAAGACCCTAACGACCCAAAGCACTACCATGTCGACCTAAACTCAATCGTTCCGCCCGACCCAACCGAAACCGCCCCCGCGCCTCAAACTGACATTCCAACAATTACAGATAGTAGCACATAAAAAACTTCCCATTTAGGTAAAATACACTCCAAAATTACTGGAGTGTATTTTTGTATTTTAATGGCCTTGTTATTTTATATAATTAGCCTTATTAATTCACACAAAAAACATAATATTTCTATAAAAATTATATTAAATTAAAAATTTTTTATTAATTTTTTGTGTTTTTCGCGATTTTTTCGTGTTTTTTGTGAATTTTGAGTTTATTGTGGTGTAATTAATTATTTAAAACTCTTTAATTGTCTGCCAAATCGCAGTGCCAAGTTCGCGTTGACAATTTGGCGAAATTCGCTTGCCTCGGTTGAGGTTATCACAATGTTACCCAGTTCCTCAAACTCGAGCCTCGACATATTATACAGCACCTCAACCGTGCGCGAGGATACGGGAATATAGCGATTTTTACAGCAGTGCACGCACACAAACTCGCCCGTGTCCACATCAAAGCGCACAATGTCGCTACTAAGAGGTTTCCCGCAAGTTTTGCAGGTTTTGAGGTTCATTGCGTACCCCGAGATTTTAAACACGCCGAGGGCAAACCGCATCATAACAACGGTCGGGTCGGTGTCGGTGGTGGCCAAGGTTTTTAGCGCGTGCACAAGACCCGAGAAAAGCAGGTTATCAGGCTCGTCAACGACGCTCGCCATGTCCGCCATTTCGAGAATCGCGCTCCCTGCAATCATGGTGGTGTAGTCCTGAGTGATGTCAAAAAAGTTTTCAATCTCCGTAGCCCCCGCAACAGTGAGCATTTCCCCGCGCCCCGCCAGTTTAAACTGGGCAAAGCAAAATGGCTGGGAGGCAAACTTCATCTTCGCCGTTACCTTTTTAACTCCCTTTAAAATCGCGGTAATTCGCCCATGTAAGGGAGTGAGAATTGTAATAATTTTATCGCTATCGCAGTAGTCGATCGCTTTCAGCACGACTCCTTGAGTTATCATTTGCGTCATTATTTTCGATTCCTTTTTCTATTTTGGGAATATTGTCCTTTCTTTCGCGCTCGACTTCGGCTTGCGGGGCGAGATCCAGCAATCTTCCATTCTTAATACTCGAATATAAGAGATAATCGAGCACCGCGCCAGACCTCATAAACCTGTCCCACGTAATATCTAGGAGCTTGTTGTCCACTATTCTGTTGCTAATTGCTTCGTTTTCGTATTCTATCTCGCCCATTGTATCACCTCTTTTCGTTTAGTTTATATATTTCTAGTCAAATTTATGCAACTTTTACTCTATCTCGCCAATTTGGCTTCACTTTCACAAACAAATCTAGGTAAACCTTCGATTTTAGCATTTTCTCCAAAGCCAATCGGCACTCGGTCCCGATATGTTTTAGCATGGCACCATTTTTGCCGATTATGATGTTCTTGTGATTTTCCTTTTCGCAGTAGATTGTGGCAGAAATTCGAGTTAGGTCGCCGTCTTTATTTAGGCTGTCTATCTCGACCCCCACCCCGTGCGGAATCTCGTCATTAAGTAGCCACAGCATTTTCTCGCGAATCAACTCGGATACACTAAACTCGACGTCCTGTCCTGAATACACATCGCGCGGGAAGTACTCAACTGTGTCATTTAGTCTACCAATTATCGCAGTTTTTAGGTCATCGAGATTGCGCCCCGTTTTTGCGGACACGCCAAATATTTCGGCAATTCCCTCGATTTTGTTTAGTTTGTCAAGCCTCGGGTAAATGCTCTCAAATGTGCCGAGGTCCACCTTGTTAACCACCACAAACAAAGTAGCGGAACTGCCAGCATACTTTTTGATTAACTTGATGTCCGCATCGTCGAAATCGTGGCTACCATCCAAGACGTATAGAATCAGGTCCACGTCAACTGTCGCCTCGTCAATCGCCTGTTGCATCACACGGTCGAGGTTGTTCTTTAACTTGTGTATTCCTGGGGTGTCGATATAGATAATTTGGTAGTCGGGGCCGTTGTCGATGCCTAAAATTTGGTTCCTAGTAGTCTGGGGCTTGGGGCTCACAATCGACACTTTTTTGCCAATAAGAGCATTGACCAAGGTAGACTTGCCTACGTTGGCCTTGCCTAAAACCGCAACGAACCCAGACCTAAATGCCATAACTACTCACTCCTTTTCTTCTATTATATCAAATAGCGCAAAATTTCACAAGTAAATCAAATGATTTTAATTAATAAGTAATTTATTAGTTTTTTCGGTATATAATAGTGCTATGGAGGCGATATGGACTTTTGGTTACCAATTCTGCTTGGCCTTGTCCAAGGAATTACGGAGTTTTTGCCGATTTCGAGTAGCGGACACCTAGTTCTGTGCGAGTATTTTTTCGGTATGGAAGGGGACTTTTTATTCCTCAATATTTTACTGCACGTAGCCACCCTTGGCGCGGTGATACTCTACTACCGCAAGACAATTTGGCATCTCATTACCCACCCCACTTGCACCCTTATGCGCTATTTGATTGTGGCGACTCTGCCCGCGGTCATTTTCGTGCTACTTTTTAACAATTTTGTCAACACGGTGCTAAATAGTGTCGTAATGGTGGGTGTTGGGTTCTTGCTCACGGCACTGTTTTTAGGTATTGCGGTCGTAATGTCGAGGCGCACACAGGCTCGGCCCTTAAATTATGGCTCCGCGCTCATAATGGGTATAAGCCAGGCCTTTGCCGTGTTTCCAGGGCTTAGTCGCAGTGGCACGACACTTTCCTTCGGGCTGGTCGCTGGGGTGGAAAGACAGCAGGCCCTCGATTTTAGTTTTTTGATGTCGATACCGATAATTATCGCGAGCCTCGTGTACCAACTCATTTTTGCCGATTATAGTACGATACTAACAGACATCAATGTCGTGGGCACGATAATCGCCTTTGTAACGGCCTTTTTTAGCGCGCTACTTGGACTGATTGTCATGAAAAAAGTAGTCAAGCAAATGAATCTGCTTTACTTTATTCCCTACCTTATTTTAATCGGCGTGCTGACAATCGTTTTTGCGTAGCAATGCAGGCAGTTGCTTTTTATGGCAGTGCAATTGATGTTTTTACCCAAAAGTGCCAGCAAGTGCCGATAATTGTTTTTGTGTGGAAGTATTTAGATATATTATTGTGTAGAAATGCTTGCTGTTGTTTTTGCGTAGCAAGTTATTTTAGCGAGAAGAAAATAATATAATAATGCTATGGCAATATCATCTTTTTGGGTATTTTTAGTTACTATGGCACTGTCTATGGTGCCCTTAATCGAGTCGAAGGGCGCGATTCCTCTCGGCATGAGCGCGGGAATGTGGGGCGACTCAGCCTTGTCGGCTGTTATGGCGTGGCTGGCAACAGTGTTGGGCGGAATTATTGTGTCCTTTGTGGCGGTGACAATCTTCCTACCTTTCCGCAAGTTGCTAGAAAAAATCAAGATATTTAGAAAACTCTTCGCGCACTGCGACAAGGCGGTAATCGAGTGGCTGGCAAAAAGGCAAGAAAAGAAGCAAAACAGAAAGGCAAAACGAGAATTAAAAAAAGCGCGTGTGTATGAAAATAAAGCGACTTTGACCCCCGCCCCCGCGACAGTTACACCTAATCAAAGCAATATATCCTTTGCCACACGACCTCTAGCCACCTCAAAGACTGAAAAAAGTGCCATGTGGGGTAGGTTTTTAATCGCCTTTGTATTTTGCGCGCTCCCCATTCCGCTCTCGGGTGTGTGGACCGCGGGAGCCTTATGCTCGGTCCTTAAACTCGACTTTTGGCGGAGTATACTTGCGCTAGCGGTAGCAAATACTATTGACTGCTCGTTAGTTGCGATATTCTGCTTTTGGCTGGAGGACTACATCGACCTAATGCTGACAATAATTATGTTAATTCTAGCCTTTGTAGTGATTTACCAACTGCTAAAATTTCTAGTATTGCGCAAGGAAAAGGCGCAAAGCAAGTGAAAAAATGTACTTTTTTGCCAAAATGATTGAAATATGCGCCCGTATTTGCTATAATAATATTACACAATTTAACGGGGTGCGAAATGGACAAAAGATACAATATCAAGCATTCGGCACTGGGAGGCTTATGGGGACTGGGCGCACCGCTCATCTTCTCAATCATTGCTTCCATTATAATCGTCGCGTGCGGAGGGCCCGAGGGGGAACTCGCAAACAACACGGTCTTTTTAGTAATCGTGTCCGTGCTGACGGAGTTATCGTTCTTTTTAGTTTTCTACCTAATTAGCCATACGCAGAAGGTGGACTTTGTCGAGGCAAGCGGAATAAAGGCGCGCTCTCCGTGGTACATCTACCTAATTCTCGCGGTCGTGAGCGTTGCGTGCGTGTTCCTGTTCTACCCCATTATCGACTTGTGGCAACAACTTCTAGGCCTTTTGGGTTACTCAATGGACCAGACCCTCCCCATGCCCCTAGACAGTGCTGGGTTTGTAATCTTAGCAATCGTTACACTCGCGCTGGTTCCAGCCGTTTGCGAGGAGTTCTTGTTCCGCGGACTTATATTAAACGGGCTTCGAAAATACGGAATGTGGTTTTCAGTGCTAATCAGTGCGCTACTATTTAGCCTGATGCACATGAACCTGTTGCAACTGCCGTACACCTTTATTTTAGGCGTGATTTTCGGCCTAGTCGTGTACTACACGCGCAACATTTGGCTGAGTATTATCATGCACTTTTTAAACAACGCGACCTCAATTCTCATTATGGCCTTTTCGCAGGACAGCGGGGCCGAGTTTGTGTGGTGGGAAGTGCTCATTGCCCTTGGTTGTGTCGCGGGGGCGGTTGCGCTAATATACTTAATTATTAGGCTACTTAGGAAAAAGGCAAACGCGGTTACCGAGCCCGACCCAGAAGACGTGCAACCTGTACTCGAAAAAGGCGCACGCAATCGCTTGGTCTTGCCACCAATCATTGCAGGAATAATCTTTTTAATAATATTCTCATTAAGTAATTTTGGAGTTATATGAAAAACAACGTTACACAAGCAAAAAAGCCACTAATCACAGATAAAAAGGTCTTCTACGCGGGGCTGATATACTTCATTTCGATTGTGCTCTACTTAGGGGCGCGAATTTTGTGGAGCACGGGCGTATTTAACTCAATGGACCCAATTTTTAGCGACGTGCTATTCTCGACTATTGTGCAAGTCGTGATACTCGCGGGCTTCCCTATTGTGATGTGGATGATACTGAATAAACAGACATTCAAGCAAACTACGGACCACTTCTTTTTTAAAAAAGTTTCCTTTAAAACCGTGCTAATCTCGTTAGGGCTCGGGGTGTTGATGTACTTTGTGGTGATTTACGCCTCTTCGTTTTGGAACACCTTGATTGCGCTGTTTGGGTACTCTCCCTCAACAGGCACCGCCACGACCTCACTCCCCGTTTGGGCGGCGTTTATCCTTACCTTTATCACGACTTCGCTAATGCCTGGTTTTTGCGAAGAAACGGCGCACCGTGGGTTGTTGCTCGGCAGTATGAAGGGTAATGGGCTAAAACGCGCGATTTTACTCACGGCGTTGATTTTTGCGCTGGCGCACATGAACGTAGCGCAGTTTGGCCACGCGTTTGTTGTAGGGCTCGTGCTGGGGGCTTGCACATTTATCAGCCGTAGCATCTTCCCCGCCATGATCATTCACGGCACGGTCAACTTCTGCTCCATTTACACCGACTATTCGAGCGCGTACGGGTGGTTTGGTGGGAATGTGCTAGACAACTTCTCGTCTTTTCTCGCAAACAGCAACATTTTAGTAAGTTTCTTAGTTACCTTCCTCATCCTTGCCGTTGTGCTGATTTTGACCACAATTCTGCTCTCGAGGCTGTTTATCGAGCAAAAGCGCGCCAAGTTTGCCTCCTTTAAGAAAAATCTATACAACGCCGTAAAAGGGACTGAGCACGAGCAAAGCATTGACTTTAATAACGAGGTTCACCTCTACGCGCTGTTTAACAAGGCGAGCGCAACCGACCTAAAATCAAAGGTTGAAAGTGGCGAAATTTCCATTCCCCACCTCGAGCGCGAACTCGGCCGAAATCAAATCAACACGATGATTTACAGCGAACTCGATAGTTATCACAAGCCACGCACCTTCGACAACATCTTTATCTACATCACGATTTTCCTAATGGCGTTTGTTACAATCGCCACCTTCATTTGGGGGCTGTGATATTAAAAGAATGGCACTGAATAAACTAGCCATTCTTTTTATATAAAGTGATAAAATTCCTTGACTAACTCCCTAATAAAATTATATATTATATTAGATGTTGTGCAAATTTTACAAAGGATAGTTGATTATGAAAAATTTTCAATACTCTAATGACGACAATTCGCCTAAAAAAAGCAGTTGTGTTTTGCGATTTTTTGGGTTTGTGTGTGCCTTTGTTACGATAATGTTGTTTTCGTTTGGTGAAAATACCGCTGGAATAGTGTTCTTGGTGCTTGCCTTGTTACTGCTTTTTAGCCCTAGTGCCAAGCGGAAAAAGGACCTCGGGGAATCGCAATCATCCACGCCACCACCCGCGCCCGAATATTATGAAGATGATTTAGGAGATTATGACGAGGACTACTTCGAGGGCGATGAAGAAAAGGTTGCAATGAAGCAAGAAATCAATCAATTAAAACACGAAATTGAGAAAGAAAAACTGAAAAAAGAGCTTGAAAACACCAAGCCAAAGGTCTGCGAATATTGTGGACATAAAAATGAAGGAAACGCCAAAAAGTGCGAGTGCTGTGGCGCGCCCTTAGATAAATAATATTACCTCAACATAAAAACACTTTAACCAAATCCGTTAAAGTGTTTTGTTTTTCCCCGAAAATAGAAAATATGAGGATATTATTTAGAGTGAGCCTCAAAAATTAGACACTTTGGAATTTGTCCGTTCGATTCCCTCGACATTTCACTTGTATAAAAAAGTACGAGGCTTTTACCCCATACTCTATATTATTTTGTTTAGATTTTTCGCAAAGACAAGGAGCAAGCAACTTTTAGGACGCGCGGTGTACAATGACGTACATAAGCGGTCTAAAAGTTGCGCGCAACGAAGTATTTGCGAAAAAGATACACAAAATGGAGCAGGTGAAGGGAATCACGCCGTACCACCCCAAATCTATCTCAACCACCCCGCTGTCTTATTTCCTCTCACTTTTTTAAACCTAGGGGTGGTACTTTCATGCCGGGGCACTAAAAATTCCCCACTGGGGAATTTTTCGGGCGTGCCCGTTCGATTCCCTTGACATTTCACTTGTATAAAAAAGTACGAGGCTTTTACCCCATACTCTATATTATTTTGTTTAGATTTTTCGCAAAGACAAGGAGCAAGCAACTTTTAGGACGCGCGGTGTACAATGACGTACATAAGCGGTCTAAAAGTTGCGCGCAACGAAGTATTTGCGAAAAAGATACACAAAATGGAGCAGGTGAAGGGAATCACGCCGTACCACCCCAAATCTATCTCAACCACCCCGCTGTCTTATTTCCTCTCACTTTTTTAAACCTAGGGGTGGTACTTTCATGCCGGGGCACTAAAAATTCCCCACTGGGGAATTTTTCGGGCGTGCCCGTTCGATTCCCTTGACATTTCACTTGTATAAAAAAGTACGGAATTTTTGTTCCGTACTCATTTTGGAGCAGGTGAAGGGAATCGAACCCTCATATCAAACTTGGGAAGCTTGTGTTCTGCCACTAAACTACACCTGCAAGTGTATTCATTATACCAAGGTAACATTTTTTTGTCAAGCAATCGCGTAAATATTTTTGTTTATTCAAAGCCTCAAATTCTGCCTTATCAAATTTTAAATTTTTATATCATAAAAACAATTAATAAATAAGATTTAAAAAAAACTCCCACCAATCACATTTTATCAAAATTCAAAAAAATTAAATCAAACAAAAAAATAAAATCACACCTAAATAGTATAAAAAGTGTGATTTTTTATAAAATAATGCAAATTTTATCACTTTTTTCGCATTTTTTATGATTTTTTCGTATTTTTTATTTGCTACGAGGTTTTTCTTTTATTAGGCTAGAACGCTCGACAATGTTTTTAATTTGCGTGCACTTTGCATCATACTCGACACAAGCCGAAATCATGTCTTGCAAATTTGCAAACGACATTTCGCCTATGCACACTAGGTTTTTTACCTCGTCGACCGCCTCCCCGCTCTCGATATATGGTTTATATAAGTCCGCCAATTCTGGGGACATTTTCTTTTCCTTTATCGGTTCACCCTTTACAGGCATATCATAAAACACGCACTTTTTATTAAGCAAATCTATGGTAAAACTCAACAACACAAATTGCGTCGCCGCCGTAACCTGCTTAAGCCAATACGAGCGGAGACTATGAAGTTCGGCATCTTGTTCGGGAGTATTAGACATTTGTGGACCTTTATCAAAGAACGAACAACATTCTAGCATCGACTTGTTTTCATTTTGACTTTGTCGAATACCATAACTATAAAGCATTGCCAAAACCGCATAATCTTCTCGAGTAAAATACATTTTTTCTTCAAATGTCTCTATATATTTTGAAAAATCTATCTTCATAAACACATACCTCTAAACAATTATATCATTTAATATAAAGGCTTGTCAATAACGATTTATACATATAAAATAATTTTGTTTAAATGGTGGAAGGTATGTAATTTGCTTTTACTTTTTTAAATTTTTCGTATATAATTAAACAAGATTTATGCTTAAAATTTATAAAAAAGTGCAAAAAATTAATAAAATTTGATGTTTTTTCGCAATTTTTATGAGTTTTTATAAATTTTGACTTAAAAGGAGCAAGGTAAAATGGAACTAAAAGTACTAAAAAAGCAGAATAATAGTGAGGAATGTATTGTATGTGGTTTGGACAATGATTCGTCCTTAAAAGTACGTTTTTACGAGTGCGAGGGGGATATAATTTGCGGAGTCTTCCACAACGAGAACTTTCACCAGAGCTTCCCTGGACGTATGCACGGCGGGATGATTTGCGCGGTGCTTGATGAAACTGTGGGCAGAGCAGTCATGATAAAGAACCCCGACCAGTGGGGAGTTACGGGCGAGATAAAAATTCGTTACCTAAAGCCCACCCCGTTGGAAACCGACCTACACTGCTGGGGCAAAATTGTGAGTGAAAACAGTCGCTTGTTTAAAGGTGTTGGCTACCTAGAAACGCCCGAGGGTGAAGTCGTAGCAACGGGCGAGGCAACCTATTTTAAACTAGCACTATCCGCCATTTCCGAGGACAAACTTGATGAACACAACTGGTACTTAGAAGACGGCGAAATGCCCGCGACCTTGAGCACTGATAACCTTAACCTACTAGACACACTAGCCGAAAAGATGAAAAAATAACCAAAAAAGGTAAAAAATATGGAAAATAACAAGAAAAATCCCCGAAATGTATCGAGTGCTGAGATTCAACCCGACGGCACTGTAAAAGTAACTTCATACAACGAGCCTTTGATAAAAAACAACACTAAGTCGCAAAAAACCGACACTAACCCACCCCAAAACGCACAGAATGTTGAGTTTTTTGACGCAACTATCGACGATGACACCACACCCGCCCGCGACATTCAGCGCGAAGTCGAAGAGGCTAAAAAGCGCGCCATTCAGGAGCACAATATTTTGGAGAGTTACCGCAATACCCCTTCTAAAAAAGACAAAAGTTATTCGTCAAGCGTGATTGCGAGCGTCGTGTCCGTCACCATTTTGCTAGCCCTTACCCTCGTATTTTTCTTGTGGTTAAAGTGGTACCCTGTGGGGCTCGTGTTTGCAATTTTAACGATTATCGCCATTCAAATTTGGATAAGTTTTTTAAAGCGCATTAATAAAAAATACGACGTGCTCGAAGGGGTGTCCGATCAGGATGAAATCGACCTTCAAAACCACCTGCGCGAAAAATACCCAAACCTATATAATGAAGAAAATACTCCTAAAAATGAAAAAACACCTACGAAAAAGAATGAAAAATTAACGAACGCAGACGCTACCCCACCCAATGATGAAGAGAAGATAGAAAACTACTCGCTTGAAAACCAAAAAGTTACAGAAACAAATACACCTGAAATAAAGGAAGAATCTGCAAAAAATAATTAAAAATGATTGCATAGTACTGAATTTTTGTGAAAAAATAGCGAAAAATTAGGTACTATGCATTATTTTTTAGATAAATTTTACTTTGGTCGTTGAGAATTAATTGTTTTTTACTACCTCATTTTTGCATAATTTAAAAGCATATAATTTTAAAAAATAGCCCTACAATTTTTAATGTTTTAAAAATAACGAAAAATGTTTTTAAAAATAGTTGATTTATTTCAGCCTTTCATATTATAATTAAAATATAAAATTAAAGGAGTATATATGACAGAGGAACAAAACACCCAGCAGGTAACGGGAATAAAAAACGCCGAACTTTTCGACAACGTGCTAGATAAAAACGAGCAGGTTTTGCGCGTTATCAAGCCCAACAAACTTAAACTTTTTGTATACTGGTTTTTAAGTGCTTTTTGGATAAATGTCTGGATAGCAATTGTCGCGATTTTACCATTCTGCTTTGAAGAGGGTTTCCCTTGGGAATACTATTTGATACCGGTTGGCATAATCGTGCTTGTGTTTATTGTAACTGGAATTCTTGCTGAAATCTACTACCGCAACAACTACTTTGCATACACGAATTCGCGCATCCTCATCCGTTCGGGAATTATCGGCATCGATTTCAAGAGCTTGGACATGCGCTACGTGGGGGCCTTGAATGTCAAAGTCGGCTTTGTCGACAAAGTTTTAAAGCAAGAGACGGGCACTATCACTTTCGGTAGTATGTCTAGCCCTATGGCCACATCAAAGCAAGTCGGCTACAATTTCTCGCACGTCGAAAAGCCCTACGAGCTTTACAAGGAAATGAAGCAAATTGTAGAAGAAGTCAAAGAAAAATACAAAACCGTAGTTTGAGACACCAAAGCACCAACCTTTGGTGTTTTTTTATACACGATAAGGCTGATTTTTATCCTACTTCCATTTAAATGATTAAATTTTTAATTATATTAGAGTTTAATACTAGTACAAAGTGTATTTAAGTGGCACTTGTGAATATATTTAGTCTAATTGCATAAAATTTCAATAAAGGCTTGAAAAATAAAGGAAAGTATGGTATATTAATAGCTATGGAAAACAAAAATTTAAATATCGAAAATCAGGAAGCCGTAGAGATCAAGGCGAAGTCCGAATTAAACACCCAGGAAAACCTAGAGACCCCTACAAAACAACACAGGTTTAACCTTAACATCTGGCAAGACCCGAAAAAGCGCAAACTTTTTGGCCAAATCTTCTACCCTATTTGGATAGGCCTGTTGATTGCGGGAGTTATAGCAATAGTTTGCGTGCGCACCTCGTACGGCCTCACCGACCAGAGCGACTCGATAACCTATATAATCGCTGTCATCATGGGCGTTTTGCTAGTCGCTGGTACTATTATTTCGGCATTTTATCAAAAGAACGAGCCAATCGATGAAAATACTGAAAATACTGAAAATACTGAAAATACTGAATCAAGTATTTCGGAACAAAACGAAGACACACCCCCAAGCAATCAAGACGCTACAGCCTCTCAAAATGCCGAAGAAGCAAATTTAAACATCATCGAAAATACGGAGAAAACAAACTAAGCCGATTTCTAAAAACACTAACGAAATAAACTCAAACACATCCCCAAATACTGACGAAACAAGCCAAAGCACCGCCGAAAATACTAATAAAATCGACTCAAATAACTCTCAAAACGCGAAAAAATAAATTTTAGCAACTTCGAGAATACCAATAATTAAACCCAAACAACTTGAAAAACACCAGATAAATTCCCTCGTATAAACTCTAAAAAAATAAATAAAAGATACTTAAATAAATAGAAAATACTCTTAAAATATAAGAGTATTTTTTTTGTTTTATATTCAGCCTTTTGTTTTAAATTTTAATAATTGCCGAAAAAATTTATAAGTGCAATTTCATAAAATATAGTGATTAAATTTTGCGACATAGTGACTAGATTTTGCGGGTAAGTTGCAACTAATAAAGATTCATTTTAATATATTGAATAAATTAAATATTTAGCGATTTTAGCATTTTATGAATGCACTTGCGCTTTTGTGCAGTGTTGGGATGTACATATAAATTGAGGGTCGTGGCAATACTTGTATGCCCGAGTAGCGCGCTCAAAGTTTTGTAATCGCAATTGCTCTCAATACAGCGAGTGGCGAAACTATGCCTAAGGATGTGAAATTTTCGGTACTTGATACCCAAGTTTTTCAGCACGCGACGATAGTGCTCGCGGTAAGTTCGAGGCTCGAGCGGGTACATTGTGTTTGTTAGCACGAAATTGTCAGCACTCACGACCTTACTTAACGGCCTCAACACTCGCAAAAGGTCAAAACAAATTGGAATTTCGCGCACCGACGAGCTGGTTTTTGGGCTGTCGAGCACGAGTTGCGTACATCTTTTTTCGGGGTCATAAACGCGTTGCAAGGTCTTGGTAACCCTTATCACTCCCTCGCGCGTGTCGATGTCGGCCCAGCGCAACGCACACACCTCGCCAATGCGCATGCCTGTCGTGAGAACGATGTAAATTCCCAAATTTTTGAGGGTAAAATTGCCCCTTATGTAGTTGAGAATTTGGCGGTGCTCATCAATCGAAAAGGCCTCAGCCTCCCCCACGCTAAATTTGAATTTTACCGCAACTTCAGGGCAAACCACCCCGTACTTTCGGTTAGCATAACGGAAAATCATTTTTAGTATTATCAGCAAGTCTTTTATCGTCTTTGAGCTTAGCTCCGTCGTTTTGTCACTAACAAATTGCTGAATATCAACATCCTCGACGCGCACGGTCGTAAAATACGGAATTATATGGCGATTAATTAGTATCGAGTAGGTCGAAAAAGTGGAGCGTTTTACCTCGGCTCGCTTTTCAGCCAACCACTCCCGCGCCAGCCTAGAAATCGTAATTTTATTAAAAATTTTCGGTTTTTTAACAATTTTTTGCGTTTTTTTATAAAAATTTGTTGTTTTTTGTGTCATTTTATACTCCTTAACTTGTCTTTTGTGTAAAAGTGCAAAAGTTAAGGCGGTCTTAGTGTCTTGTACATTCCTTTATTATATAATTTAAATCGAATTTTTTAAATATGCCCGCCAAAATTTTTAAAAAATTTCCAGTTTTTCCAATTTTTGCCAAATGATACAAAATTTATAAAACTGAAAAAAATTTTAAAAGGCAAATTATACAAAAAGCACTGGCGTTCGCCAGTGCAATATATTTAACTTAAAGAAAATTTTTTAAGTTTAATTTTGTTATTAAATATTAGTTTAAACAGCTTTTTCAATAAAAACACATTAATTTTAATTTTTTTCGCAAATTTTAATCAAAAATCATTAATTAAATTCGTCGCCCGCGTTGTGATTTGAGTCATTGATGTCGCTACTGGAGTTGCTGGGGTCGGGCTCAAAATTCGCGGTAATCACCTTGTCCTTTACCAAATTCATAGGTATATCGGCGGTCGCTCCGTACGCGCTTAGGTTTGTGCCGTCGCTCGCGGTCCACCCTGCAAAGCGGTAGCCCGAATAACTAATTGCGCTAAAATGCACGTACTCGTCCTCGGTATCGAAGCCCGTTATTCGCGCCTCACCTCCCGAGGTCGCAGTCGCCACGACGCCCGAGACTCCAAAGCCCCCGCCCGTGCTGGGTGGCACTTGCAGTTGCGGCCGCACAGTTGTTAGGTTAATCACGACTTCGGTCCGCCCCCACAGGTAGTCAAAGGACATTGAAATTGAATTGGTCGAGTCTTTGGCAAAATATGTAACTCTGTTCGCGTTACCCGCGCCGTACATAACTGCCTCGTAGTAGTTTACGGGGAACGAAATGCCGTCAACCGTAATCGTGCTGACATAATACCCCGACTGCGGGGTCGCTACAACGTAATGCATCGTCCCCACCGACTGGCTAGAACTTGTCCCAGTCCCGCCCGTGAAGGATACAATGACCACGGGTACTTCGCGGAAGTATGCCACGAGTGTAGTGTCCGTAGTAATCACGAATTCAAGAGGGTTATCCGTCATCCTATTGTTGTTCATCATCCAGTAGTCGAAGGCATAACCCTCGTTTGGAATTGCTTGGACTCGCACCGTTGCCCCATTTTCGTATTCGGTATTTGCCCCTGATATCGTGCCTCCGCCTTCGGTCCCGACACTTGCGCTCAAAGTCGGTCCGCTAAAGGTCCAGCGCGCCTGCGCGATTTGGTCTGAGGTCCATGTCCATCTAGTCGAAGAAGAGATTTCTGTGTTACCAATATACCAGCCATCAAAGGTGTAACTATTGCGGTAAGGAGTAGGTAACGAAGAGCCAATTGTATTACCATAATATGTAGTTATTGTATTGTTAATTGTATTACCATTATTTGAGTCAAAGGAAAGTGTGTAGGCTATTTGTTGCACACTACTAGCGGGCTTTTCAAGGTCGATATAGAGGACTGCATATCTAGAATTACTCTTGCCATGATCTGAATAAAAATAATTACTCCTACCAGCATCAGAAAAAGATGCTGAAGTAGTAAAATTACTTCCACTCCTGGTATAAGTCATTGAACCGCCATAACTAGTATTCCCCGCCTTTTTTTTTGCATCACTTAATGCAGTATCCCAACTTGTGCCATCCGAATAGTAAGAAAAACCCCAAGTAGCAGAAAATTGTGTAATTGAATTTACCCATGAATAACCAGTAAGGCGTATAGTTAAATTAAAGGAAGTGGGATACCAATAAACAGTCCTATCTGCAGATGATGAGGATGATATTAAATAATTTGATATATATATAGAAGTTGAATAACGCTGTATAGTTGGAAAAGTTATAGAACTATTACCACTGATACCCAAACTATCACAGTTAACATACACACAACAATAAACATATTTGTTATAGCCAGAGGTGGTACCATTGTAGTAGTGATTTACAGTATTGCTAGAATAATCAGTATCTACCGCCTCGACGGGCTCGCTGGCGGGGGCAACGAAAGTAGGAATGGCAAAAAGCACTCCGCCCACAAGGAGTATAAGAATGGCCACCGCAAAAACCACCTTATTAAATCGACGTAATTTGTAATTCGGGTACATACGAAAACCTCCCCCTTTAGTATGTCTATAAACCCAAGATTTACTACTTTTTTATAATTAAAATAATTATAAAAATTCGCGCTATTTTTGTCAAATTAAAGTTGCTAAATTTCGAAAACTCTTCAATTTTTATATAAAAAGCGCAAATTTTTCTGTTATTTTTGCCATTTTTTGTTAAAAAATTTAAGTTTTTCGATTTTTTTATAAAACAACACCTAGAAACAAATTGAATAAAATAGCATAAAATTATCGACTTTCCGCTTAAAAAGTGAAATTTAATTTACCCAATCTAATTTTTGTAATACTAATTAAAAAATTTTAGATTGATTTAAAAAGGCAGAATTTATTATTAATTAAAATAGATTTTGTCATTCTAAAATAAACAAGGCAAAATTAAAAAATTTTTAATCAAAATATTTGGCAATGTTAATTTATAATTTTACAATTATTAATGATTAATGTGTATAATGTCAAAAAATATCGGAAATTTGAATAAATTGCTTGCAAAAAGGCGGGCGATTTTATATAATTTAAGTATGAAAATTTTAGTTGTATCTGATTCCCACGGAAATGTGGGCACAATTCTCACGGCGATTGACCGCGAAAAGCCCGATGTGCTAATTCACTTAGGCGACGGCCTTGCGGACCTAGAGGACATCAAGTTTGCGGGGCAAATGTATGCCGTGCGTGGAAACTGCGACCTCAATGGGCGCATTGGGAACATCGGCAAGGTCGAGTATGACAAGCGCGTGATTTTGTACACTCACGGGCACCTTTTCGACTGCAAAAAGGACCCCGAAAAGCTTGTAAAATACGCTTTTGAGCAGGGTGCTGATATAGTTTTATTTGGGCACACGCACAAGCCCGAGTATTTTACGCGGAACGGCGTGGTTTTCGTCAACCCTGGGTCAATCAAGGACCGACAGACGGGCACCTATGCCACAATTGAGTTTACTGAAACAGGAAAAATGCCCACGATCAACCACCACCGCCTAGTATAAAAAACACCTCAAAAATCACAAACTTTTGAAACTAGCAGAAAATAAGAAAAGGAACTTTGCTATTTTTGTAAAGTTCCTTTTATATTACCTAAGTGAACGCACCCCAAAAGTTGGACACTTTTTGGGGTGCAGTTCAGTAGAATGTAGTTCTTAATTATTTTTTCAATTTTATAATGACTTTGTTTGTTTTTTACAATATTTTCGTTTTACTTGTTTTTTATGATTTTTTCGAAAAAAGGACGTGCAGAGTCGATGATGTAGTCGAGGTTTTTGGCCAAATTCCCGCGAATTAGGGTCGAGCTGATGTGCACATTTTTGCGGTCCACATCCTGTAAAACATACCTGCTGTTTGGAAAATACTTTTTATAGTATTCGGCGTAACCGATTTCGCTCCCGAAAATTATGTCTATCCGCTCTCCTACTAGATTTTGGGTGCGCCTTGACCACTCTTCCCAGCCCGCTGGGTAATCGGGGATGCCAGTCTCGTCTTCGCCTAGGATAATGATACCGCTTTCGCCCTTCAACTCCTCGCGCCACCAAGCAAGCTTTTGCTCCAAGGTAATAGTCGGCAAACCCGCTTTTTCGCAAAGTTCTTTAGTAACATTCGGCTCGTAGCCAACGACCAAATACAGCTTGTCGCACTGCTTTTTCGCCTCTAAAATTGCGAACTTGTGCCCCTTGTGTGGCGGAAGAAATTTTCCAACGAATAGCCCTGTTAGCATGCTTGCCTCCAATAAATTTTATAAAATCTAGCATAAATCTATCAAAAAACAAGAAAAAATGCAAATAATTTGCACTTTTTTATGAAAAATGCTGATTTATTAAATATTTTTTAATTGATTATATACTCCAAGTCAAGTTTAATACCACTGATTTTAATAATTTCTTGTTTTTTAAACATTTTGAAATTTGTAATATTTGTATATAAAAAATTGATTTTTTCACAGCGTTGTATTAAAATTGAAATATGATTAAAATTAATAGAATGGCACTAAAATGGATTGCGCTTATTACGATGTTTATTGACCACATCGGCGCGATTATTGGCCAAGCCGTTTTCGAGTCGTGGGGGCTCGTTTGGTTGTATTTCGTGTTGAGAGTAATCGGCAGAATATCGTTCCCGATTTTCGCCTTTTTTATCGCTGAGGGCTGGCGACACACCCACAGCAAGGCTCGGTACGCGCTCACACTACTTGCGTTTGCAATCATTACGCAACCGATTTACTACTTCGCGCTAAATAACAACCTTTTCGACCTGAATATTCTGTTTACGTTCTTCATATCGCTTTTGGTTCTACAACTAATCGACCAAATCAAAAAAGACAAGGGCCTAACTCCCTTTTATGTTGTCTTGATAATCGCGATTTTGCTACTTGTGTTCGTGCTCGATGGACTCGGTATTACAGTATCGTACGGCATCTACGGAGTGTTATTAACCGCAACCTTTTACATATTCTACAATGCCGACTTCAAGCACCATCGTGTGTGGCTCTGGTGTGTTGCCTCACTACTTATGATTCTTGACTGGCTGTCCAACTTTATCGTGTCAAACATGACTAATTTCGGCAGTTACCTAAGCCTGTTTGCACTGCTCGCACTGCCACTACTCATGCTTTACAACGGCGAAAAAGGCAAGCACTCTCTCAAATGGTTATTTTACATTTTCTACCCCGCGCACATTTTAATTATATATCTATTTACCCTTTTAATATAAAAAATACTAAAAAATACATAAAAAATGGGCAAAAATACGCAAAAATTACACAAAAAAATAGGTATTATGCAATGCATAGTACTTATTTTTATAGTTTCGAAAATTATCAACCTATAAAAAATCAAAAAAATTTTAAAAAAAGTATTCACTTTTAGGCAAAATATGATATAATTATAATATAAACAAAAGGAGAAAGAAAAATGGAAGATGAACAAAAAAGAAAAGGACTCTACCGCGTCGTTTATGACAGCGTAAACAAAAAGTGGAACATTAAAAAGGACGGTGCTGAGCGAATTATCGACAGCAAAAAGACAAAAGAAGAGGCCCTTGCCCGCGCAAAAGTTTTGAGCGAGAATCAAAATCAAAAATTTGTAGTTTACAAAAAAGACGGAAAATTTCAAAAGAAAAAGAATTTGAAAAGTTATGGAAATTATTAAAAATACTATAATTACAAAACAAAATTATGACAAAAACAGGTCAAAAGTATTAGAAAACATTTCGGCAATCTTGGAGACGCCAGCACAATATCTCAATAAACTTTACGACCATTATGATGAAATGTTCACGTCAAATAATACTTATATGATATTGTGCTCCTATGAAAGCGAAGCGGTGGCTTACGCTTTTGTTAGATTTTATCCTGAAACGCAGAAATATTATATTATGGACGTAAATACGGCTAAAAAATATCAAAATCAACATATTGCTACAAATCTTATAAAATATTTATTAACCGATTTCTTTAACAAAAACAATGATAATATTTATTTATGGGTACACAAGGACAACGTGATAGCAAAGAAAATTTATACCCGCTTTGGCTTTAAACTAACAGATGAAAAACCTTATCAACTTGATTTTTTTAATAATATAAAAGATGATGACTTTTATGTATGCACTAAAAATGCATTTAAATTAAAAAAAATGAATTTTAACAAACAAAAAACACGTTAAAAATTGAATTTTAACGTGTTTTTTTATGATTTTTTTATTATTTAAAGGTAGCAGTTACTTTTGCAGACAGTGTAATTTGGCTAGTTAAATCAATATTGGTTGCGTCAAAAGTGCTCTTGTATACACTCGTGCAATTATAAACATTTTCCTCTCTAAATTTCAGCAACTCAACTTCCGCTTTGTTTAGTAAAGTGCAGGCCTTGTCGTGCGCGTTGTCGAGTGCTTGGGCAAGCAAATCATTATAAATACCACTAATGTCGCTTACTTCGAAATTAATGTGGTCGATTGTGGTAATGCCTACATTAAATAATTGGTCGAGAATTTCGTTTAAATTATCGAGATTTTTTACCATAAAACTAAAATTTAGTACAGCATAATATCCCGTTAAGGTTCTGCACTCCTGGTAGTCGTAGCTTGGATAAGTGCGGAAATAGGACACGTTTACATCAGGGCGTTCAATACCCCAAACTTGCAGACATTCTAACGCGCTCGCATATAGATTTAGAGTTGCTTCTTTCGACTCGTTGACATCCATATCCACATTTTGTATTGATACAGATACATTCGCGCGATCTGGGTCAACCTTTATACTCGACTCGCCTATGACTGTCGCTGTTATTTCGTTTTCCACGGTGTCAGCACTCACAATTCCGCTTGCTCCGCCAAAAGGAATTGCGCAAACCAACAGCGCGACAATCACGCAAATGGCCAGCCCTTGAATAGACATTTTACTCATACTATCACCTCGCATAATACTTTCTTCGTTAAGTTAAAATTTTATGCGAGTTCGTCAAAACATGCAAAAAAGCGCACTTTTTTGCGCTTTTTCGTACTTTAATCACCAAAATAGAGGGGCTCGAAGTTGTTTTTAGAACGCTTTTCTTTGAGTTTGCACATCGTTTCCAAGCAGTCGCGCCCAATCGGAGTAACTTCAAACTTAAATTTCAAGTAGTTTTCTTCCCTATCGCTCTCTTTTATTAAGAGAAATCTCTCGGCATCAATAATTTGGTCTAAATTACGATACGATGAGTAAATATCAAACTCACAATTTTTATTTAACAATTGCTTCTGCAAAAATATTTTTGTGTCGTATTGAAGGGAGTCGGAAATCGTTTCCAGCATGCTGGCATAATGTTTTTCCACCAAGCCCTTCATTTCATCACGAATGCTATAAACTGCGACATAATCGCCGTTAATTTTGTGCCATTCATGCTTCAAAATATCGTAATCTTCCAACTTTAACATAGTTTTGTCGCAAATTGCTCGCAAAACATTCTCATTAAGCCCGCGAAAATTGTCAAATTTGCCGATAAACTTAAGCATTTCGGCATATGTAACACCGCGCGTATCGCCTATTTCATGAGCGAATTTCAAAACACAAGACGCTAAAAATACATCCGGTGCAACTTTGTTCTTTTCCATTTCTAACAATCCTTTTTAGTTTTTACTAAAAATAAACCAAAACCGCCATTTTGTCAAGCACTATATGAAAAGTTTTTATAAAAGCGCTAATTTATTGATACAAATTTCGTAAAGCGCAAATTACACTTTTTTAGGCACTCTTTCATAACCTACTAATATGATGAAAATTAGTGTTTGTATGATTGTGAAAAACGAGAGCGAGGTGCTGGCCCGCGCGCTGAATTGCGTTACAAGCTTTGCCGATGAGATTGTGGTCGTAGATACAGGCAGTACCGATAACACAAAGGAAATCGCGAGTAGTTTTACAGAAAATGTTTATGATTTTGAGTGGTGTGATGACTTTTCAAAAGCAAGAAATTTTAGTTTTGAAAAGGCTAGCGGGGACTACCTCATGTGGTTGGATGCTGACGACGTAATTCCTGAGGCCGAGCAACAAAAAATCATTGCCTTGAAAAATACATTTGACTATTCAACGGGCCCAGACATGATAATGTGCCAGTATGTTGCCAGCGTCGATAGTCGTGGCGAGCCCGATTTTTACTACTACCGTGAACGCTTTATTAAAAACAGCATCGCCATGAAGTGGTGCGAGCCTGTGCACGAATGCATAACGCCTACGGGTCGAGTCTTGCGCATGGACATAAAAATCCACCACAAGAAAATTCGCCCAGCCACTCCCCAGCGAAATTTAAAAATTTACCAAAAACTAGAGGAGCAAGGGGTCCAATTTTCGCCACGAGCAATATATTACTACGGACGAGAATTGTATTTTAACAAAAAATATCGAAAAGCCATTAAAATATTAAAGAAATTTTTAAGGAGCGAGGGCTGGATTGAAAATAAAATAGACGCTTGCTCTATACTATCTCAGTGCTATTTAGAAGAGAAGCAAATCGAGCGCGCAAAATCAATTCTATTCAATGCATTTTGCTATGCCGAACCACGTGGAAAAACTTGTTGCGAAATTGGTAAAATTTATCAAAATTTAGGCGATAATTTAACCGCAATTTTTTGGTATAAATTAGCCTTAAATTGCACCGATAACACGAGCGGTTGGATAGAAAAAAAGTATACACATTTTACACCAGCCGTGGAACTTTGCGTTTGCTATTATCGGCTAGGAAAAATTGAAGAGGCGCGGAAATTTCACGAGCTCTCAAAGAGTTTTGCACCTGAATCAAATATTGTAAAATATAATGAACAATTCTTTAAAAATTAACAAAAACTCATTGCATAGTACCTTTTTTTGCATAAAAAATGCACTAAAAAAGCAAATTTTATATGCATAGTACTTATTTTTAATCACTTTCTTGCACTTTTTGAAGTTTTAATATAGATCTTGCATTTTTTAAAAAATATGCTATAATTACTATATGGAAAAATTAATTCACACAATTAACCCCATATTCAACCATGATAGTCGGGTGCTAATTTTAGGTTCTTTTCCCTCGCCACTGTCGCGCAAAAATAATATGTTTTATGGTAACCCACGCAACAGATTTTGGGAAATTTTATCCGCAATTTTTAACGAAAAAATTCCTCAAAATAACAGCGGGAAAATAGCGTTTTTATTAGACAAAAAAATCGCACTTTGGGACGTTGTAAAAGAATGCGAGATTCACGGCGCGAGCGATTCAAGTATCACTAATGTTGTACCTAATGATTTAGATAAAATTTTTAGCATTGCGAATATTAGGGCTACGTTTACCACGGGACAAACCGCAACCAAACTTTACACCAAACTTTTTAATAAAACCAGCATCTATCTCCCCTCACCCAGCCCCGCAAATTTTGGTTGCAACTTTGATACAATGGTACAAAAATACCGCGCAATTTTAGAATATTTGAAATAATTTTCACAATTTTACTTGACTAAAACTTATTTTTAGGTTAACCTATTATTACCCTTTGGAGAGATGTCAGAGCGGTCTAATGTGCACGCTTGGAAAGCGTGTGTGCTGATGAGGCACCGGCGGTTCGAATCCGCCTCTCTCCGCCAGAACGGAATTGTACGCACCCTTGGAATAAAAAACTAGGTTGCGTATTTTTCTTTTTACAAGATAGTTTTGGGCTTGTGATGTCTTATAAAAAGCCTGATATTGAACCAAGTGAAAACTGGAAAAATCTTGATAGAGATGATTTAGGTCGCTTCCGCAAAAATAAAAAGTAAATTTGAATAATATAGCCCAACAATATGTTGGGCATTTTTTATGCTATATTATCTTTAATAAACACTCCTTATATTCTTTGCTAATATTAAAGTCTTTTGTAGCAAAATTCTCGCATGAAGTCAACGGAATAAAATATTGCGTAAACTATTAAATTTAATAAGTTAAAGTTCAAGACTAGGTTTTTTAACCTGGTCTTTTTTATTGATAAATCGAATACCACGGGCTGTGCCCGTGGTTCCAAAAAACTTATAGTTTTGCAAATCAAAACCTCCTATGGCAAAATAGGAGCGAAGTTTTGCCGCTTTGCTCAATACCATAGGAGGTTTTGTCTATGAAACTAGACATAGATTGTTTAACACACAAAATGTAATTGCAAGACACAAAAGTATTTGCGCCAAAATATCGCAGACAAGTTATATATGGTAAAATAAAAAGGGATATTGGAGTAATGTTAAGAAAGTTATGCCAGTACAAAGGAATAGAAATAATAGAGGCTGAAGCATGTCCAGACCATATACATATGTAATTATCAATACCACCTAAATATAGTGTTGCTCAAGTAATGGGGTACTTAAAGGGGAAAAGTAGTTTAATGATATTTGAAAAATATGTGAATTTAAAATACAGGTATGGATAAAGAAGTTTTGGTGTAGAGGATATTATGTTGATAAGGTAGGGAAAAATAAGAAGGTAATACAAGAATACATACGGAATCAATTGCAAGAAGATTATAATTATGAACAATTAACAATGAAAGAGTTTATAGACCCGTTTACGGGTGTGCCAGTAAGAGGAAACAAATAAGAAAAGCCCCTTTAGGGGCAGTTAGTAAAAACCGAGCTAGGGGCGGAACTTCAGAGCCGTTTACGGCAATGCTGCAAAATGCCCTAAGGGGGCTAGTGCAAACTACCGGCTAAGCCGGTAGTTTTGATTGTTAAGCCTTGTCATTATTCTATTGTTTTATATCTCTAATTTTAAAATCGACACTCAACCGCTTCACAACAAAAACAAAACAAAACAAAACAAAAATAAGCCGTAAAAAATTTGATTTAAATTTTTATATATGTTAAACTTAAAAAACAAACTTTAAAGGTGAAAATAAAAATGAAATTGAACAAAGGAATTTCTTTCTTTTTTGGGTATATCAGCGACACCACAGAAAGAGCGAATTTAATCAAGAAAATTGGTTTTGATTCTATTATCGCAAGTCAAGACAGCAAGTTTAACCACGAAAACGGAACAATTAAACAACAGATAAAGTTATTTAATGAAGTTAGACTTAGCCCATCCAGTCTTCACATGACATACACAACTGAGGAACTGCCACATTTTTGGCAAGATGATGAAATTGGTGAGAAAATAAAAAGAAGCATAATAAACGATGTTTTAACTGCAAGCAAATATAAATTTAAAAGTGTTGTCGTTCATTTGGTCGGGGAATATACAAAAATTGGTGAAAAAAGGCTCTATGAAATTCTAGATTTTTGCAAAACAAAAAGTATTCCCCTTGCCATTGAAAATTTAATCAAAAGAAAAATTATAGTTGACGTCTTTAACAACATAAATCACGAAATGTTAAAGTTTTGCTTTGATTCAGGTCATCAAAATGCTTTTGATAAAGATTTTCCATATCTAGAATACTTTGGGGATAAACTTGTTGCTCTTCATCTTCATGATAACAATGGGCTGGTTGATGAACACACAATACCTCCTTTCAGTGGAACAATTGACTGGGATATAATTGCAAAACAACTTGCTGTATTGCCTCAAATTGCCAACATTTCTTTAGATTATGAAACATTAAACAAAAGCAGAAAAAATGTAACAGAATTTGAATTTATTTCTGCTGTAAAGCAGCATTCTGATATGTTGGAGGAAAAAATTAATAAATATCTAAATAAGTGAATTACCTTTTTCATTTTTTAAAAAATTATGTGGCTTTGCCAAAAATAGAAAAACTTATCAAAATTTCGACAAATAATATTTTTTACCAGAAAATAAATTCAATCAAAACATATTTAACAAAAAAATTGAATAAAAAAATTTATTAAAAAATTTTTTCATAGAAAGATTTGGCAAAAATATTAACAAAGATTTTATTCTACAAAAATTTTTAACAAACAAACTATTCAAAAATTCATAAAAAATTCCATCGAAAAGCTCCCCGCCAATAAAACTTTTTTAACCAGCTAATGCGGATTCGAACTCACGGGTTCGCACCGTTCGGGCTATGCTTTTATTTTACTTTTGAACTATTTTAAAACTTTTCTTCTACACTCACTTTCACGCCCGCCAAGACACGGAGGTCTTGTCCGATTTGCTAAAACTTGCGTACTAAGCAACTTTTTATTCCGCAAATCGCCGCCTCTCTCCGCCGGTACATTAAAAGCCCGATTTTGCGGGCTTTTTTCTATAAAAAATATGTATTTAGGTACGATTTATATTATAAAAGATATTAAAGAAGAGTTATACTAATTCGTAGGGCTTGTCGGTGTATGTGAGGGCGCGCTTCACGAGGCCTGCAAATAACTTTGTTCTTTTTTGAATCTGTTATTTCCAGTACAAATATAATTATTAAATAAGCTAAAAAATTACAAAATAAAAAACAGCGTAACTTATTGAAATAAATTGCATTTAGTGGTATAATATAACAAAACCATTGAAGGAGCAACTTATGAACTTAAACGAACTTAAAGCACTGAATGATCAAACAGTAAATGCATTAAAAATTTATCACGACATGCAAAAGGCGCAAAGTAATCAGCCCGATGCAATCAAAAATTACTACGTAGCAAAGCACAATTCCGCAATTATTGAATCGTATAACAAAGTGTTTGAAATCAACGCCCTAGAATTGGCGCACGAGATACAAGCTTATCTAAAAGAAAAAACTGGCATTGAGTACTTTTTGGATGTAGTTTTGGATGGTAAAGAAAGAACCGAACTCAATGATGAGTTTGGAACAAAGCACATAGAAAAGTACAACTACTCACTCGTGTTAAAAAACTCCAAGAATGATTTTGAAGTGACAAAGAAAATACCGGTCGCTAAAAACCAAAGTAGCATTGTGTCGAGCAACACAAAAGATTTGTATTTTGACAAAACTGAAGCCATGCAGAGCTTCGAGCGTAAGACGGTAAATTTAATTGGTCGCAACCCCATTTACATTCCAAACTATGACACACCTACCCCTTGCGCCGTGGCGATTGAAAATGGTATGCAGGAATTTCTCTGGGAAATTGTAGCAAGACAAATCGCGAAGAAAAAAGAGGCGGAAATCGACAAAATTAAAGCCGAAATTGCAAATCTTGAGAAGCGACAGGACACTCTTGCACACGAAGATGTCGACTACCTAACATCGCAAACTAAATACTAAAAATACAACTGTTTTATAAAAAATTCAACTAAAAGGTTGAATTTTTTTATTTATTATATTTATTTAATATAAAATTGATTTTATTTTAATTTTTTTCTATTGTATATATAATTAATATAATTAGATTAAATTTGCATTTTTCTATTAATTAATTATTTTTTATTAATAAATAATTAAATTAATTTTATATAATTTTTATTTTTAATAATTTATTATAATTTTTTAGTATTTTTAATGAAATATTAATATTTATTATGATTTTCTAATAATTTTTACGTATTTTTCATTGCATAGTACTTGCATAGTATATGCATAGTACTTAAAAAATAGCAAAAAACAGGCTTTAATACTAATATCATCAGTCTGAATAGAGTATTGACAAAAGGTTTAATTTATGGTAATATAGTAAAGATTTATTAAGAGCACTTGGCAAAACAAGTTTTCTTTTTTATTTTAGTTTTGTTGATTGATAAAGTGCTGGCATACAATTATGCAAATAAATCTATTTACTAAGATTAATAAAAAATTCAAAATAATAATATTTAAAATTTATTTAATAATTACTAAAAATTAATTAAAATATCTTAATTATTTATAAAATTGGTTTAAATTTTGAATTTAAAAAATAAAAAAATAAATCTTGGTAATTTAATCAAAAAAACAACAAAAATGGAGTAAAAAATGAAAACTTTTAATGATTTGGGGCTAAGTGCCTCACTTGTTTCTACACTACATCGCGAGGGTTTTGATAAGCCCACCGAAATTCAGGCGCGTGCAATTCCAGAGCTACTAAAAGGAAAAGACCTAATAGGGTTATCTCAAACTGGTACGGGCAAGACGCTAGCATTTGCTCTGCCGATACTCGAAAAAGTAACAAACGAGCACTATGTCCAAGCACTCATCCTCTGCCCTACCCGCGAACTAGCGGAGCAGATTCACTACGAATTCCGTAAAATTATCGGCAAAAACTCAAAAATTCGCGTGATTAGCGTGTATGGTGGCACAGATATGCAACGCCAAATTTACGCCCTTAAACGCGGAGCGAATATCGTCATCGGCACACCTGGGCGCATTCTCGACCACATTTCTAGGAAAACGCTAAAACTCGGGCTCGTGTCAACCGTCGTCCTCGACGAAGCGGATGAGATGCTCAATATGGGCTTTATCCACGACATCGAATCAATACTAAAGCAGACGCCCGAAGAACGCCAGACAATAATGTTTAGCGCAACCATGTCCAAGGACATTATGGCACTGACTAAAAACTACATGCGCTCGCCCGAGACCATTCAAGTGGGCACGCCTAATGCTACAATTTCGAGCATCCGCCAGAGTTACTTTATCTGTCCAAAAGACAAGAAAAAGAGAGCATTGCACGCTTTGCTTTCCGAACTGCCACGCGGACGCACAATAATTTTCTGCAACACCAAGAAAATGGTGGACAGCATGCAAGTGTACCTACGAAAAATGGGCTTTATGGCACTGGCACTGCATGGCGATATGCCACAAAATGTTCGCAAAAAAGTGATGAATGAGTACAAATCGGAGCCGAACAACATTTTGGTTACCACCGACGTGGCGGCGCGCGGTATCGATGTAAAGGACGTAATTTCGGTAATAAACTTCGACCTGCCTCAAAATAACGAATACTACATTCACCGTGTCGGGCGTACGGGGCGCGCTGGCAAAAGCGGGAATGCGTACACCCTACTCAATACCCCAGAGCAAGTGCGCGACCTCGAGGAAATCGAGAAAAAGACCAAGTCTAAAATCACGTTGTCGACGCTGACACTTAACGGGCTTGCCTTACCGCAAAATAAAAGTAGGCCCTCAAACCCTGGCAAAAAACTAAACATCAAATCACGTGAAAAGCGCGCAATTGTCTTTGGCAATGTGGAACGCTCCAACTCCAAAAGTGGTAACTTAAACATTCGTGGTGGTGCAAAAACTGGCCACAAAAAGCGTACCCTAAGGCAAGTGCACAAGTCAAAAAGCAGAATACATTTCTAAAAAATACGAAAAAACGACCTAAAACTTAAAATTAGGCCGTTTTTTTGTTTGCTAATACATAAATTAAAGAATTTTTATTTTTAATTTGTTAAAATACTAAACTTTATTGATGTTTAATTTTAACAAGTTTATTAGGACTTTTCTTTATTGATACTTAAAATAGATTGGTAAGTTTATTATGTTTATATTTTAAATTAAGTTTTTCACTTAATTATTGAGTTGTCTTTGATTTGTTATCGAGCCAATTAACTACGGAGTTGATTTTAATTTATTATTGAGTTGTCTTTTTGTAGAAATATTTGACGTTATCTTGTTTAAAAATCAGTTCCTCGCCGTCGAGCGTGTATGTTGAGTCGTCAGAGCCGACAGTTATGGTTACCTTATTACCATCCTGCACCCACTCCGAAGTGGTGGCGGTTTCCGAGCGAATTTTCACCGTCCCGCTTCCGTCCTCGGCAAAGGTTAGAATATTGTTAAAGTCATCGCCGTACTCGCCCTTGTCCTCGGTGTCGGCAGTAATTGTACTCGAATCAGTTACAATGCGGTCGAGTGTCCAAGTCCCTCGCAACTCGGTCCCGCCACACCCCGCTAAAAATAGAATACTAATTAGGCCCAAAATAGTAGCCACTGCCAATAGTTTTAATTTACTTAAATTTTTTGAATTTGTCATAATTTACCCCTTTAAAAATTAATTTTGTTTTGTTTCGTTTTCTAATAATTCGATTTTTAATTGTTCTACCTCGTCAAGCATTAAACACATCTGTATGTAACGCTCACCACGCACGTGCTTGATTATTTGCATCATAACCTCCTTTTCGTACTTTTAAATAAAAATAACATATAAAAATAACATTTCAAACAATAAAAATATATAAATTTCGCTTTCGGCAAAACAAGACTAAATCGGCTATTTTGTGATAAAAATACACATAGAAATTCCTAATATAAAAGCGGGTTATCAACATCATTTTAATTTTAGCAGAAAATTATCAAATATAAAAAAAGACAAGGCTTTTCCCTTGTCAAAATATGATTTTTGTATGTATAGTGATTAAAATTTGCGGGTATGTGATTATTTTTTGTCGGTTAGTTGCATTTTATAGACTTCGCTTTTGCTAAGGCCTCGGTCTTTAGAAACGAGCTTTATCGCTTCCATTCGAGTAACGCCAGTGTTTAGGTAGTACTCGATATGCTTCTCTAAGGGCAGAGAGTTTAGTTCGTTTTCGAGTGCTCCGCCCTCGACCACGATTACAAATTCGCCCTTTGGCTCAGGAATATCGATTTCGCCCAAAACACCACGAAAAGTTGCCTCGAATTTTTTAGTTATGTCGTTACAAATGGCGACCTTGCGCTCACCCAGCACGGAAAAAATGTCGGCAAGGTCCTTATTTACATCGTGGCAGGCAGAGTAGAAAATAAGTGTCGCCTCGGCGCGCGCAAGTTTAGTTACGTAGTTGATGCGCTCCTGGTGCTTTTCGGGCAAAAACCCCGCGAACACGAACGCACTACCATTAATTCCCGAAAGTGCCAAGGCCGTAACGCACGCACTTGCCCCAGGAATCACCTCAAAGGGCACCTCGCATTCAATTAGTTTGGACACCAAAATAGCCCCTGGGTCCGAGATAATCGGCATCCCAGCGTCACTAATTACTGCAATATTTTCGCCGTTTTTTGCAAGTTCTACAATTTCCTCAGCCACCTTGCGCTCGTTAAACTTGTGGTACGAGAAAGTAGGTTTATGGATGTCGTAGTGGCGGAGCAAAATCGAGGAGTGGCGCGTGTCCTCGCACGCAATTCGGTCGACCGAGTTTAAAACCTCGACCGCGCGGTATGTCATGTCGCCGAGGTTCCCAATCGGAGTGGCAACTAGAAAAACCTTACCTGTCATCCTCACCCTCCTTGTCCTCAACCGCCTTAGCCTCGACCAGCACCTTTATCTCGCTCGGGTCAAATTTAACGATATAGTGAGACTCGTTATTTAAGCGCACTGCCACTTTTTCACGTACTAAATCAAGGTAAGCGACCTCGCCCTTGCCTTCCTTTGTTTCAACCAGGCTCCCGATACTCGGTAGTTTCGAGAGAGCCTCGCGGTACTGGGAATACTCGTATTGCAGACAGCACATAAGTTTACCGCAAACGCCGTTTACTTTGTTGGGAGTGAGTGCTAAGCCTTGCACTTTCGCCATTTTAATCGAGGTCTGCCGAGGGATAGTTAGAAAACGGCGACAGCATAGAGGTTGCCCACACGCGCCACAGCCACCGCGGAACTTCGCCTCGTCGCGCTCGCTGATTTGGCGCATCTCGACACGCATGCGAAAAATTCCCGCGAGGTCCTTTACCAACTGACGAAAGTCGACCCTGTCCTCTGCGGTGTACATGACTAAAATTTTTTTGCCGTCAAACGAGCGTTGAACCGCCACCAACTTCATTTCAATTCCCAAGCGGTCGAGGTTCTCGCGCACGACGTCCTTATCCTCGCTCTCGAAAGCGCAAATTCGCTCCTGCTTTTCGGCGTCCTCGGGAGTTGCGACGCGCAAAATTTCGCCCACTGCCTCGGCGGACTCGATATTTAGGCACTCGACCGTGCCGAACTCTAAAATGCCGTCGATGTCTACGATAACCTGCGTGCCCCTAACTAACTCCTCTAAGCTCGAAAAGGGCAATAGTCGTGCATCGGGCAATCTAACATAAACTAAACTGGCCAACGATGTCTTACCTCCAAAATTGTGAATAAAAATGAATCAATTAGCGAGTTAAAATTGCAGTTTCGACGTCTTTTTTCGACAAAACCTAGGCACTCGCGGTTAAGGTTTATCAGGCAGTCGACACTAAACTCCCTAGCAACTGTTAGGGCAAGGCTGTCGTTTGCATCCCCCGCGCCCGATAGCAAGGCCACTGCACGCGCAATTACGTTGAGAAAAATCTCGATGACGTCCTCAAAATTCTCGTTATACGCGTACAACTTCGAGGCGTAGTCCAGCATTTGCCAGGACTTGCGAAAATTGGTAAAAATATCTTCAACCAGCGCAACCAAGTCCGCAAAATCGGGGTTCTCAGCGTACTTTTTGGCAAGGGCGCAGTTGTGGTCGCAGTATTCAATAGCGAGAGGAATAATATTTTCCGCAACCCCGCTAGCCTTTAATGCCTCAGCAATTTCGGGGTCGGCAATTCTCGGCACGCGCACGATACGACAGCGCGACTTTATGGTTGGCAAAATATTATTATCTTCGGTAGCGGTGAGGATGAAAAAGGTGTTGTGCGGTGGCTCTTCGAGAGTCTTTAAGAGTTTATTTTGCATGCCCGCGTCGATTCCGTTTGCGTTTGAGATGACAAAAACTTTTTTGTCCGCCTCATATGGCGCGCTAAAAGTCGCCTCAATCAGTTCGTTAATCTCGGCGGAGTTCATATTTTTGTTGGAGCGCGGGTAGTAAAGCACGTCGACGTTGTTACCATGCTGGCACTTTTTGCACTCCGAGCACACCCCGCACGGCTTACCCTCACCCACGCACATTAGCGCGCTGACTAAAAATTTTGCGTACTGCTCCAAGGCATAGGTGTCCCTACTTAAAAGCAATAGGCTGTGCCCCAGCCTCCTTTTTTCGATATCGTGGCAAACGGCGGTGTTTTTAAAGTCGTTTAAGTTCAAGTTATCTCCCCTTTTTACTCCATCTCTCCTCAAATGTAGCCTGGATTTTTGCAAAAACGTCGGCCATTTTTTGAGTGGTGTCTAGTATAACAAAGCGATCTGGGTTCTCGGTTGCCAACGTGTCAAACCCAAGTAACACGCGGTCGTGAAAATCGAGCCCCGCTGTTTCCATAACGTCGTTATCTGCACCCCCCTTACGTGCAAAAGCATCGCTTGGCGAAATACGCATATAAAAGGTGATGTCAGGGACCAAATTGTGCGCGGCTAGCATGTTTAGAGATTCTACAACTTTGCGGTCCATTCCCCGCCCGAAAGCCTGGTACGCGGTGGTCGAGTCGTAAAAGCGGTCCATAATCACCACTTTCCCCTCCTCCAAGGCGGGAATCACGCGCTTTTCCACAATATCCGCCCTCGCGGACTCGAAAAGCAGTAGTTCACTAATCAAGCTTTTATTACTGAATCGAACATCCTTGGAAAGCGCGCGGACGGCCTCCGAGTAGTCGGTCCCGCCTGGCTCCCTTGTGGCAAAAAACTCTAGGCCTCTTCCAGACAAGTAGTTTTTAAAAAGTTCCGCGTGGGTGGACTTGCCACTGCCGTCCCCGCCCTCAAATGTAATCAGCATTCCTGAATATTTCATGACTTACTCCTTAAATCTAAACAATAATCACATGTAAAATTGTACCACAATAGCGGTTTTTTGTAAAGAAAAAAGAGTTTGCTAGTACACAAACTCTCTATTCTAGTAAAGGTCCGAGTAACTTGATGTGTAGTTTACGACCTCTTTACCCTCACGAATCGCGTTTATGGTAGTGGTTTCGTAAGTCGAGTAACTGCTCAAAGTGATTTGCTCGACAATCGCATCTAGCATAGTCTTGTTATACAAGGGATTGAGGCGGTATGCGTCGAGATTTAAAATAACGGTCTCATCTGAGCCAAGTGGTGAGATACTCTCGGCATTGCCAGTGTACATGATGATGTGGTAGCCGTAAGAGGTCTCTACCCAACCAGAGTATACACACACCTTGCTAGTCTCGTATAACTCACGGCTAGCGTTTGCGAAGTTCTCCTCCATAGTGTCCTTTTCCTCGTCTAGCGGGATGTAGTAGCAAGAGTCAGCGTTAAGTGTTGCATCATCCTGGGTGTATCTGTGCATAAAGTCGCGGAAAACTACCAACTTCTGCGCCTCGGACTGGGCAGCAGACATTGCGTTTTGGAAGTTTCTGTATACAGTGTCCATACTCTCATACTCGCCAGTTTCGCGGTTGTATGCTTGAGTTTGGGACTTAATTTTGGCCACATTCTTGTTATACTCGTCAAGGGTAATGCGACCTGCATTTAGTTTAGCCTCTTCGGCATCGATTGCATTATTCTGCTCATCGCTAAACTTAACTAAGAAGTGGTTAACTTTAAAGTAGCCAGTCGGGTCGTACATATAGTAAACGGACTCACCAGTTGTAGGAATAGCCTCGTCAAAAGCGTCTGGGTTTGCGTTAAACTCCTCGTACTGCGCGTTGTATAACTCTCTAAACTTGGTTACCACCATTTGATTGGTGATGGTTTGAGTTTCGTTGTAGTTGTTTTGGAATACGGTTAAAATCTCGTTTTGGTAGTAGATGTTGTAAATGCGCTCTACCTCACGCAAGAATGCCTCGGTGTTAATTCGGCTCAGGTTTCTATCAGCCTCGGAGCGAAGCAGGCCCGAAATAAAATCGTTCCACGCCTCATCGCTGTAACTGTCTGCATTTGGGTCAGGAGCATTGGGGTTCATTATAACACTGTCGGTGTAGTCCCAGTACTTTTCGCGGAAAGTGTTGTACGCAATTTCGGCCTTTTGAGAGAATGTAAGGTCAGCACTGATGTCAAAAAGCGCGATTGATTCATTCTCCACTTCGACCTCGGTCTCTACCTTTTGTATTTTATATGAATCGGTAGTAGCATCGTAAATAATCTCGTAGGTTTTCTCGTAAGGAGTGTACGCGCCCTCGGTTTCTTCCTCCGTAGGCTCAGTAATCTCTACGCCGTCCTCACTACGCAAGTCGTCTTCGTAAGAACTGATTGTGTCGTTTAGGTACGAGTAGACATTGCGCCAAATCTCATTACTCTGCGCGGTGGTAAGCTCGATTTTGTCGTACCCCAATCTCTCGCGCTCGCTAGCAAAGTCGTCGGAGGTCAAAAACTGGGTTAAAATCGAACGGTTAAGAGCGAGTTCGAGTGTTTGCTCAATACCCGATTGTGTAGGAGTACTAGAGTTGTCAAAACGGCTGTTGCCGATACTGTTATAGGTAATAATTAACTCCTCACGGGTTACCTCAACTTTGCCATTATCAAAACTTGCCGCCACCATATTCAACTGCTTGTCCACATTAACAGTTACTAAGTCACACGCTGCGAGCATGGGAACAAGAAGCACACATAGTGCCAGCACAAGATACTTAAATACATTAATCTTTTTATTAGTAGTAGTTTTAGCCAAGATTCATCTCCAAAAATTCATAGTACGTTTATTTTAGCACAACTTCGGCCTTTTGGCAATTATTTAGCATGACTTTTTTACAGTAAATTGTCCAAAATCGCAAAAGTTCGCGTCCAAATACCCGAAATATCGAGGTTATGGTTGTCAAGTTTGAGTATTGCCATATTATCCTTGTTTATAACATCGGGGTGCCTGCCCTTTAATTTTTCGAGCCTAATTGATAAATTTTCGGCGTCAGCAAAGTAGATATTGCTGTGCTCCCGCGTAACGCTTGCACGCACGGCACCGAGGCTCTGACATTTTGCTTTAAGAAGAGCCACATTAAGTAGCCCCTCGATTGCCTTCGGCACACTGCCATATTTGTCCTCAATCAAAGCACGCACGCGCTCGTAGTCGCTAGATGAGGTAATGTTTGCAATCGCGCTGTAAACCTCCATGCGTTGCGCCTTGTCGGTAATGAAGTCGTTTGGAATAAAGGCGTCGGTGTCGACCTCGATTTTGACGGGCTGAGGCTCATATGTAGGTATGCCTTTTAATTCTGCAATACTGCTGTCCAAAATTTTACAGTACATATCGTAGCCGACCTTTTCCATTTGACCGTGCTGTTCGGGGCCCAAGATATTTCCAGCACCCCGAATCTCGAGGTCGCGCATGGCAATCTTAAAGCCACTCCCCAGGGCTGTGTATTGCATGAGTACAGACAGCCTCTCATACGCGTTACCCGTAAGTTTACCCTCATCCATATAGGTAAAATACGCGTACGCGAGCCTGTCGCTCCGCCCAACTCTACCCCTTAACTGATAAAGTTGCGAAAGCCCCAATTTTTCGGCGGATACTACAAACAAGGTGTTCGCGTTCGGGACATCGATTCCGTTCTCGATTAGCGTCGTCGCCACCAGCACGTCGACATCTCCTCGGTAAACGGCGAGCATTACGTCCTCAATCGCGTTTTTATCCATTTGTCCGTGTGCCACGGCAACTGTAAATTCGGACCCCAGTTCGGCGCGCAAACTGTTAGCAAAACTCTCGATGTTCTCGACCCTCGGGTACACGACTAAACTTTGCCCACCGCGGGCCTTTTCGCGACGAAGCGCGGTGCCAGCGAGGTTATACGAAAACTGCGATACAATCGTCTGTACAGGCAAACGCTCTAAGGGTGGGGTCTCAATGGTCGTGATATCGCGAATACCCACGAGCGACATGTGTAGCGTCCTAGGAATAGGAGTGGCTGAAAGTGTGAGCACGTGGACATTTTTCTTGATATTTTTCAACTTTTCCTTGTCGCCGACGCCAAAGCGTTGCTCCTCGTCGAGAATAAGTAGGCCTAGGTTATCAAACGCCACGTCCTTACTCAACGCCCGATGCGTACCGATGAGAATGTTCGCCTTACCACTCTTTACCTCCTCGATAATTTCGCGCTGTTCTTTTGCGGTGCGGAAGCGGTTTAGGCATCTAACGTTAATTCCGTAGTTTTGGAGGCGCGCGTTAAAGGTGTTGAAATGCTGTTCGCTAAGAATGGTTGTGGGCACGATAACGGCCACTTGGTACCCGCTCATAACTGCTACAAAGGCAGACCGCAGTGCAACTTCAGTCTTCCCGTAACCGACATCACCGACAATGAGCCTGTCCATAATCTTGCCACTAGAAAGGTCGTGGTAGACGTCGTTAAAGGCCTTTTCCTGGTCGGGTGTCGGGGTGTACTTAAAACTAGCCTCGAATTCAGCGAGTGTGCTCGCATCTACTTGCATAACGATACCCTTGCTCTTCTCGCGCTCGCGGTAGAGTTTTAAGAGGTCAAAGGCCAGTTGCTTTACGCTCTCGCGGACACGCTGTTTGACCTTTTCAAAACTATTCCCACCGAGACTAGAGAGTGCTGGAGCCTTGTCCCCGCCGATATATCTACCCAGCATGTCCACCTGTTCGGTGGGCACATACAGACGGTCGTTGTTTTTGTAACTAACCACGATGTAGTCGCGCTTTGCCCCGCCAATCGAGAGTTGGGTTACCCCCTCGCACACGCCTATTCCGTGAATCGCGTGCACGACATAATCGCCCTGCTCGGGCAAAGTAAACGTGTCGGTTACCTTGACAATATTTTTGTCCCACTTGGTTTTAGGTTTTATAAAGTGGCTGTCGCGGTTACCAAGCAGTAAAATTTTGTCCTTAACTAGACACGCGCCTAATAGTAGCGGGTGAACAAAAATATTTACCACATTTTTGCGCGCATCGAGGGTTGAGGCAATCTCGTTTGTGCGGATGTATCTGCCTAATTTTTCGGCGATGTCCGCGCCTTGGGTCGCGTCGTTTGCGGTGAGAATGACCGTGTAGCCGTTGTTTAAAAATTCATTTAAACTTGTGGCGTAATCTTCGTAACTGCGCCCAAGTTTTGGCACGGGCAGAGTGTCGAGATTGAACACGGCCTCGGGGTTAAAAAAGCGGTTTTGGGTCATGAACGACTGAAAACTAATGGCAGGCACCTTTTTTACATCCTCAGACAAAGCCTCAAAGTCGGGTATGCAATTTTTGTGGAGCAGGCACAACTGCCCGCTAGCGATTCCCTCATCGATATTGGTCTTGCACACCTCGGTATGCTGTTGAATCGCCGAAAAAATAGGCTTCGGCTGGTCAAAAACGAAGGTAAAATCGCCTAACAATTCGACTAAGGACACGCTCGGCAGACAGCAACACAAATACTGCCAAGCTTCTCTGGGGAACCCAGAGTTTAGTAGCGACTTTGCGTGGTCAATGGCCTCCAAATTTCCCAAGAAATCTGCGGGGTTTTTGGCCTTTCCTGCACGACGTTGCATAACCGTCTTTTGTGCATCTAAACTCTCAATCGCCTCGGCAGTTAAATTTTCGGGGAATTTAAAGCCATTTGGGCAAATCGTAAGGCTGGTGGCTTTATCAATCGAGTACTGCGTGAGGGCATTAAAGGTGGTGATTTTCTCAATCTGGGTGTCAAAAAAGTGGATGCGGTATGGCAGAGGCGAATTTAGTGGAAAAATGTCGACAATGTCCCCGCGCCTAGCCCACTGGCCCGCCTCTTCGACGTTGTCCACGCGCTTGTACCCGATTTCAACTAACTTTGCGCTCAAAACCTCGGGGTCGATATCGGCATTTACCTCAATATTAAAAGTATTCTGCGCCCAAACTTCGCGCGGAACATAGTGCGCAATCAGTGCCTCGGGCGACACAATCAAGGTATCAATGTCGTGATTAATTGCCGAAAAAAGCGCGCTCTGGGCATTGAGCCCCACCCCGCCGAATTCGAGTATATGCAGACAAAAGTCATCGGTCGAATTATCTAAGACTGCAACCTTGCGCCCGAGGCTCGAAAACTCGCGAGCTAGAGTCTCGACATCGCCGTCAGCACTCACGTAACAAATGGGCCCCATCATACTCGAAAGCAATGCGCGCTCACCTAAATTTAAGCCAAAAACACTCACTTTTCGTGAGTGTGTGGTGTTAGCAATTTCGGTTAGTGTTGTACTTTTTAATAGATTTTGCATTTGTCGAATACCCTATTTGGTGTCTGATACTGCACCATTTTTTATAAACATTTTAGCATATTCAACGGCTTTGTCAATACCTATTTCGACATTTACTCGAGTCTTGTTGTCCATTTTACGTAAAACGTACTCAGCAAGGTCCGACCCGCGACTAGCCGAGTCTACGCCGATGCGAATCCGCGCAAAATCAGTAGTCCCCAGCCTCGCTGTTACCGAGCGAAGCCCGTTGTGCGTTCCGCTCGAGCCCGAGGTCCTAGCGCGCGCGAGCCCAGCAGTTAGGTCGACATCGTCCAAAATTACGCAAATGTCCTCGTCCTTTATGTGAAATTTTTTGGCAATCGCAAACACGCAGTCGCCACTGCTGTTCATAAAGGTTTGAGGCTTTAGGAGTAGCACCTCGGTGTCGCCGTCCATAGCTAAAGCAATTAGGCCCTTTTTCTTTTTCTTCTTAAACTCCACGCCGTAAAATTTTGCGAGCTTATCTACCGCCTCAAAGCCCACATTGTGAGGGGTGTTGTCAAACTCCGCCCCCGGGTTTCCAAGTCCAACCACTAATTTCATTATAATTCCCTCCTATTATCTTCATTATATTCTTCAGTTTTGATTTCGTTTTCTAAATCTTGGGCATCATACGCCCTGTACTTTGGCTCAACATTGTTAGGGTACATATCCGCTAAAATCACAAAATTTTTGTAATTCAAGCGCGCACTAAACTTCGGCGAATCGGGCACTGCAGTGTTCTCAAAAAAGATTTCATCGCCCGTACGGAATGGTACGGGTATATCCGCGGGCACTACTTCCCAATCAGACTTGTGAAAGTAGATTTTAAAATTTTTGTCCACCACGTAAGTAATCGTAGACTTTGCCCGCACCACCATGATTTTATCGGGATAACACTCGAGCCTCGCACGATACAGGCCTCGCACCACAAAGTAAATTACAAACGAGGCCACAAAAATCACAGGTGCAGCGATGTAGTATGCGTTCCAATCGCTCGGGGTAAACTCGCCGACAAGCGCAATAATTAGTAGCGCGATTTCGATAAAAATCATCGGCACAAACACTGCCATTTTGATTAAATACCGATTCAGCCAAATGATTTTAGGGTACCCTTCACCACTCATTTTTTCACAATTCCCTTGTTTATATAACTAAAAGGTTCGATTTTGCTATTGTCGCGAATCTTGCTGTTTATGATTACGCTGTGCATGATATTTGACCCGTTCCCGATACTACTATCTATTATAGTGTTCCCCACTTGCAAAGTAACATTGTCGCCGATAATAGTTTTGCCTTGCAGTACATTTTGCGGATAAATCACGGTATTTTCGCCAATGATTACGTCGGCATCCACGCTAATCCAAGTGGCATCGATAAACTGCACGCCGTTTTTTAGATGGAAGTCGATTATTCGGCGTTTCAAAATTGCCTGCGCCTTCGACAATGTATCCATATCGCACACAACCATAAAGTCCTGCAAGCCCATAAAGTTTGGCAGGGTCGTGCTGTAAATTTTTTCGGCCGTGCGCAAGTAATCGGTGCGAAAAATGTACCCGCGCTCGAATTTGCAGACATTCATGCCCTTGGTTTTGGTGTAATCAAGGCAAGTTATAAACATTTTTCGGGTAAGCAAGGGTGTGTCAGCATAGAAGACCGCTGTGTATTTGCTGTCCGTTAAATATGGCCTAATTGTCGATAAAATGTCCGCCTGAGAGGTGGTTTCAATTTCGAGAATTGGGCACTTATCAAACGCGAGCGTTACCCACTCGGTCATAGTTTTGCCCCAAATTTTCGTGTCGAAACTGCGAGTCTTACCTGTAAAGGCAGGGTGGTGAATTTTTAAAATTATCACCGCCACATCGCTGTCAATCGGCTCCCGAGCGCGCGCCCACATCGTGTCAATCTCATTTAGGCTCTCGGTCGAGATTTCCGTGTCCAAATCCATACTTAATACCATTATTTTGCCCCCTTCCGTAAGTTTTTAAAAAAGTCGCTCAAAATGCTCGCGCATTCCGCCTCCATGACCCCGCCGACAACCTCGGGCCTGTGATTAAAGCGCGGGTCTACGGGCAGATTATACAGCGTGCCACAGCACCCGGCCTTTTCGTCGTACGCACCAAAAATCACGCTACGGAGCCTCGCGTTTATGCAGGCCCCCGCGCACATCGGGCACGGCTCGAGCGTAACATACAAATCGCAGTCCGTTAGCCTCCAGTCGCCCCGCTTTTTTATCGCCTTGTCAATGACCAGCATTTCGGCGTGTTTTAAGGCGTTTCGGTGCTGGTTTTTCGTGTTGTGCGCGCGTGCAATTACCTTGTCCTCGCAAACGATGACCGCGCCGATCGGCACCTCGGATACTGCTTCCGCTTTCTTCGCTTCTTTGAGTGCCTCTTTCATAAATTTAATGTGTTTGTCCATTTTCACTCCATTAATATGCATATTATACCTAAAAAACGAAAAACTTGCAAATATTTTAACAAGAAAAAATAAGACTATCTACTAGTCTTTGTTTTAATTTTATCTAATTTGCTGAAAATTTCCTACTTTTTTCTATTTTTAATATTTATTTTTTAAAATTTATTTATTATTGTTGCTTTTTAATAATTGTTAATTTTTTATCACTATGTAGCAAAATTTGTATGCTATGTGGCTTATTTTTGCGGGAATGTGTTAATTATTTTATTAAATTGATTTAGTATGTCTTGGTATAGTGTGCCCGTTTTGTAATAAATCTGCGGTAAATGCTCTTGCCCTATTGGATGCGTGAGATTTTCCGCTCCCACCTCGATTGTGTAACTAGGTATACCTAAATTTTGTATGCACCAGTCCTTGTACCCGCCAGCACTTTTACCAGAACTTAATAGACGGTACCCCGTGCTCTCGGCGATAATTCTGCCCAAGCGTTTGTCCCGAAAGTACGCGGGGCCCGTTTGGTGAAAGTCCCAGTACACGACCTCGCCTTTTGCGTGAAAAGACAGCGTGATGTTTGGACTAATGCTTTTCGTAAACTCGATAAGTGCCATAGTTTCGGGCTCGCTGTTTGGGCTCGAACCTACGTAGTTTTCGGGGCCCGCCGAGGTAACATTTTTCGCGCCACTCCCCCACCTAGCATCGAAGTTTACGTTGAGGTCGACCCCGCGGGCGTTGGCTTTCCATAGGCTAAAATCGGTGCCACGATTCAACTCAATAAGGTTATCCGCCGATTCCCCCGCGCTGTCCACGCCATCAAGGCACAGAGCCACCCCGTCGATATTCACAACGGGAATTAAATACACCGTACCGCCACCGAATTTGAGGGTGGCAAGCAGTTGTTCAAGATGCTTTAACGCTAGAAAATAAGTAATATGCTCGCGCGCATGAATGGCGTACTGTGCAAGAATTTTAGGCGCACCACAGCCGATTTCAAAGGCATAAATCGACCTGCCTAAAAAAGTCTTGCCAATCTCTACAATTTCCGCCCCCGCCCGCACAAACCTCGCACAATTCTCCTCATAACCTTCTAAAAAACTCATAAAATCATATATGCCTCATCCCCCACTTTTGTGAAAAACAAACTGCACCGCCCCAATTTATAAAAATTAAACAATGCCAGTCTCCTTTATTTTTGTTAAATTTAACTATGTCACCCTCATTTTGTAAAATAAAAGATAGCAAGGGCTAACCCTTTTGAAACTAGCAAAATAAAAAATAAAAAGGAACTATGAACATAAAGTAGAGTTCCTTTTTGTATTAGTTTCAAAGATGACAGACTAATCTCCCCAACATTATAAAAACTAAACTATGCTATCCAACTATTTTATGAAATCTAAACCAACTCGCTCTACCACTTTCTAAAAATAAACTAACTCACACCAGTTTCATAAAAAACAACCTAAACTCACCGCTTGCGAAAATAATTCGACTACCAAATATCGCGACACACATCTATCGACCACATATTTTTATCAAAAACAAAAGAGTCCCGTAAAACGGAACTCTTTTTTCCTGTGGAGCTGATGACGGGACTCGGACCCGTGACCTCTGCCTTACCAAGGAAGAGGTCTATTTTATTAGGGTTGTGCTCTACCACTCAAAACACCAGTATTTAAGCCACTTTTAGCCCTTACAAAACCAAAAGGTCCCACTTTAATTTCAAAGTTTCGGGACCATTTGGAGCCAATTATCGCAAAATCCATAAAAATCACCAAAACCGCCCTGAACTAAACTGCCTAGACCGGTTTAGGACTGAATAAGTTAAAAATTTATCTTGAATAAAATTTTTAATATGCTATAATTAAATTATGATTTATTTAATAGATACCAACATAGCATATTACTTAGCTGGAATTTCAAAGGATCCATCTTTCCTAAAAGAAAAATTTTTAAATGATAACAATAACAAAGATGATGAAAATTAATTACTAGCAATACTGTTATGAAATTATTTTTTAAAAATAAATAGTAAATGATTTCCAATAGTGGCAATTATTATCAATGATTATAAACAAAAACAGCAGTAATTTTACTGCTGTTTTAAATTAATTTATGTCAGGTAAACCCTCAGTGTACATAGATATTTCATCACCAGTAATGGTGTAATTTTGTTCGCGTACAACAGAAATTGTTGTACCATCTTTTTTTGTTACAGTCGTAGTATAATTAGCGGAATATGTCGGACTTAATGAAATAACGTCATTTTTCTTTAATTTTAGGATATAATATGGCAATGAGTTACTCTTGTTTTTATATACTGCCCTCAAAACCGAGTTAACTGTTAAATTTAAGGTTAAACTATTATTGTAATAGGGAATGTAAACTTCTTGTTGCTCAATACTTCCTGTTACATTTAAACTATTACAAGTAATACTGTCAAAAGATTTTGGACCAGTGATAGTTTGTGTTTCTGAAAGTTTTACAGCTTCATTGCTTAAATTAGTAATCTGATTTTGTAAACTTGTTGTTAGATTCGTTCTAGTATTTATTTCACTCGTTATCTGACTTTGCAAATTAGAATCAGCACTTGTCCTAGTATTGACTTCAGAAGTTAATTGCGCCTGTAAATTACTGTCTGCTTCAGTTCTAGCATTTACTTCATTGGTTATTTGTTCTTGTGGATTGCTATTAAAAGTAACTTCATCCACTTTTGCATTATTAACTTTAACGACACTACCAAATTCGTGAGCCGTTAAAGCAGATTCAATTTCGTTAAACTTATTATTTAATGTAGTTGCATTTAATGGTGTTCCATCAACAGTTGATGTATCGCATCTTTCAATATCAACTATGATTTCATCCGGGGTTTGGGACACTATCTTTAGTTTTCTCCTATTTAAATTAGCACCCGTACTATCGATAAAAGGTGTATATTCAATATTTGTATTTTCACTCATTTTCTACTCCTTTTTGTGTAAATTTTTTGATTTAGCGTATTTTAAAATAAGGAGTACTTAAAAGCTACTTCTTTCTATTAATTTATTTAATTGTTTTGTATGCGTTGAGATTCTGTAACTTTTAAGTTACCTTATTTTTTATAACTGTGATCCGTAATATTTTTTTAAAAAATATGATGTTTTAATTTCAAATTTATTATAGAATGCTTTTTCAAATTCTTGCAAAAAATTTTTTATTGAATTTACCAATAAATTAGGAGCAATATACAGTTGCTCACTTATATTGGACCAATCTGATTTGATAAGGAAATAATTATCACAATTTATAAAAGCAAGCCCATTCCTGCATCATCATCGGAATCATAAACAAAATCATCTTTTTTATCAATCCAATTACATAGCTGACAATATAAATCTAATATGAATATATTACTCTCAAACAATGTTTTATCATCCACTTTTATACATACATCTGCAGAAAAATTATTTATATCCTTACTATGTTTATATTCTTTTTCATTTAAAGTAAAATCTATTTTAAACTTTTTTAACATCATTTAATTATTACTCATTAAAAATATAATATTTACAATCTTTTTTTGCTTTTTTAATAAAAGCAAATAAGTAGTTTATCAACATTTCCGAATCAAGTTTTTCTAATTTTTTAGTCCATTGTGATGTTATAATATATTCATTTTCAACTTTAGAAAATTTCAATACAACATCCGTACCATCTTGTGGAATAAATTCAAAATTGGTCTGTGGCCTTTTTAGCCATTGCTCTATTTGACAAATAAAATCACATATTGCGAAATCATTTATTGAAAGATATAAATTACTGTTAATACTTATATCAATTTTAGCTGCATAAGCAAAAATATTATGCGTTTTGAATTTGGGTTTTCTTATTAATGTGTAATCGATTATAAAATTGGAAACATCGTCCATATTTTCCCTCCATATCCAACAATAACTTTTACGAGTGATTGTCCTTTAGTTCCTATTGTAGTACCTAGATCAACTATCATTTTCCATGATTTAGAGTTATTAGGTCCAAACATAACATTTGGCGATTTTAAACCTTGCTGTACCATTTTTACTATTTCATCAACAGAATTAGAATTAAATTTGCTCCATTTCCCTCCTGCATCAGATAAATGTTTTGTTATGTTAAAACCTTTTGCTGGTGTAGCCCTAAAGGCAGCATTAGATGCCGCTTTTAGTGGACTATAGGTAAGCCCACCTATACTACCTCCGACCAAAGCACCAATCAATGCCCCGCCAGAAAATCCAATCGCCAAACCTGTCAACATTCCATCTATACCACCAACAGCATATCCAATAGCTCCTCCTACTGCAGTTCCTATTGCTGCACCTACAAGAGCGCCTTTTAAGGCTCCTGCAAAGATTGCACCAGCAATACCAGCAGCAGTTCCACCAGTTGCTATGGTAGCTATTGCTAAGCCAACTATTATCACAACTCCAGCAATAGCAATTAATAAATTCTCCCACCAAGATAAGTTTCCATTGCTATCAGTATCATTAACAGGGTTGTTTAAACAATAAGCAAAGAGATTTATACCATTAGCAAAATCTTTTGTTGTGTCTAGAATCTCTATCTCATCAATATTAATAAATCTTCCAATCTCAGGGTCGTAGTAGCGGCTGTTTAGGTAGTATAGTTTTGTTTCGGTATCGTAATAGTACGAGCGGTATCTAAACGGGTTCTTTAATGCGATATACAAGTTATCGTTATTATTAATATACGAATTTGTAGGGTCAAAGTCAAATTTATTTTGTTGTCAAAATATTATCAGTTTTTAGTTTATAGCTTATAAAATTTTACCATAAGCAACCTTTTTCGCTCCTTCATATAATTTAAACTCAATTCCACTACGCAAATTGTTTGGAGCTGACTTGGATAAATATTTTATTTCTGCTATCGTTTCCAAATCATTAATTATTTCCACATTTTTAACAAACAAGCTCCAATTAGGCTCGTGTAGGCTGAATTCTTTATCTTTAAGAACGATGATAGGGGCGTAGTCATTGCCTTGTGGAAGCGTTTTCCTTCCACCATCTTTTTCTGACAGCCATGTAATTCTTGCTAAATATTTTTCATTCATATTTATTACTCCATTTTATAAAAATTTTATTAATTTTATTATGGAATTTAAATACTCCATATCATAAAAATAATAAGCAGGACCAATATTGTCTAATCTATCAAAAAACTTTACAGCCTCACTAGTTAAACCCTTTTTTAGGATTCGAATTTTAATAATCTTATCTGCATGCATTTGACTTTTCCAAAGGTTTGCATTAGCTTTCGTTGTCGCAAAAAATTTGCCTTCCATATGTCCAAATGTTGTAGAAAATCTACCTGTTTGCTTGACTAAATAGTATTCTGTATTACTTACAGCTCTATAAAGTTTAGTAGTTGTAGCAAAGTATTTAATAGCGTTTACTGCTGCTCCAGCGAAAGCGAAAATTCCGCCCCACATAGCGCCATCAGCGGCACCGCTAGCAAAGCCACTCCAAAAACTTCCGCCACTACTAGCTATTATTACTCCCTGTATTAGTCCTGAACCTAATATGCTAGCACCCATTCCAATAAATACAGGAGCGAGTGAGCCACCTGAAACTACCGTTAAAACTATTGCACCTATAAAAGCTAGTCCGCCCAATAACCATTTTAACCAATTAGGCATGTTCCCATTACTATCAGCATCGTTAATGGGGTTGTTTAAACAATAAGCAAAAAGATTTATACCATTAGCAAAACCTTTTGTTGTGTCCAAAATCTCTATATCATCAATGTTGATAAATCTGCCAATTTCTGGGTCGTAATAGCGAGAGTTTAAGTAATATAAGCCTGTTTCAAAATCGTAGTAGTAGCTACGGTATCTAAACGGGTTTTTCAAAGCAATATACAAACTAGTATTACTTTCATTATACGAATTTGTAGGGTCAAAGTCAACAAAATTGCCATTATCCAAGTAACTAATTTTATGATTACCCCACGCGTCGTAGTCGTATTTTGCAATAATTTGTAGATTATTGTCGTAAATACCTACAATATCGTTTTGCAAATTCTTTTTATAATAGTAGTTTAAGCCATTGAGTGTAAAGCCAATAACTCCGTCTATGCCATACATAAATTGCATTAAGGTTTGTACGGGAGTACCACTTGCGTTTACTGTATCTTTTTGAGCGAGAATTTTTGTTCCGCCTAAAAAGTACTGAGTAGTTGTAGAGCCTACAGTCTTGCCAATACGAATACCGCTAGCATTATATGTGTAACTTGCTATATCACCATAGGCGTCTAATTGCCTGCCGTGGCTCCAAGTTAGCGATTGTCCGCGGTAAATTGTTGGGTTACCAATTTCATCATACTCAAACTGTTCGCCTTTGTATTCCATAAGTCTATCACGAATACCAGTAGTAGCATAAGAGTATGGAATAATAATAGGTGTTTTTTCGCTTAAATCGTTTGCAGTTGTATACTCATATTCAAAGCGGTTTAGAATATTCCCGCCTGCGTCATATTCCCAAGTAACCGTTTTGTTGAGTGGCTTATTATCTTCACGAAAACCTTATCATTTACAGCAATCAAGTTGCCGTGGGTATCGTAGATGTTTTCAAGTAATGGGGTAAATGTAGATACATTATCTGGTGCATACAACATTTGAGTAACATTGCTGTTTTTTTATTAAGTAAAGTATGTTCCTAAAGAAATTTGGAAAATGCAATGTATTTACGCAATAAATAAATTTCGAAAATTTTTCTCTTTCTGCTAAAAGTGACCGAATTTTTAAACTCGAAACATAATTTTACATAAGGCGATAAAAGTTGGAAAATGGTCGCCAATGGCTTGCAAAAACAAAGCTTTATACAAGCGTTAAAGGGTAGATGGGCGTAAAATGCTTTAATTTTGCAAAAAATATCTCGCTTTTTATTGACACAAGCATGATTTTAAGATATAATAAATTTATCTAATGCTGATGTGGCTCAGTTGGTAGAGCACTGCCTTGGTAAGGCAGAGGTCACGGGTCCGAGTCCCGTCATCAGCTCCATTCATAAAACCCTTGAAAACCTAGTAAAATAGGCACTTTCAAGGGTTTTCTTTATTACTAAAAATTTACAAATTTTTTATCAAAAAATCGTTTGCTGTCAATTTTAGGGCTAATTGCTGTCAAAGTAGGGACAAAAAATAGACCGATAGTCAAAAAATTAACTATCGGCCTAAATCTTTTATAAACTGCCTAAAACTGACATATTTGCTGTCAATTGCTGTCAAATTATCTAATGTTGAAAACATCTAATTTATTATCTTGATTTATGACAACACATTTAACATTATCGCCATTTTTAGTTAAATCCCTTATCTTCTTCTCAAATTCAGTCCATTTTATAGACGTTTTAATTAAGTAAGAAGATTCAGTAAGTTTTTTTGCGTCAACTACCTTGAAGTAATCATATAACTCTTCATAGTTATAAGAATCGCCATTCTTCAAGTCATAAGTTAATAATCGTGTATACATTTTTATTTCTCCTTCCTATTTTTTGTGTTTTGTTTTATCAACCATAACAAATTTTGTTGTTCCATTTGAAGTTGGTGGAACTCGTTTACCTTCAACAAATGTTACTTCTGTTTTGCTTCCAACAGGTCTGTATTGCCCACTTTGAGTAACGATTTGTCCAGTTTTAACTTTGATCATTATTTATTCTCCTACATTTCCTCCGCAACATGTTTTATCGACTAACGAAAGAAGATTTTTTATGCAAATAAAAATTTATAATCATTTTTGTCACTTATTATTGCATAATGTTTAACAAATATGTTATAATAGATATGGAATATGAACTCGGAATCTATTTCCATAAATTACTGCCACTCCCATGTTGTAGGTGGTAGTATTTTTTATTTGCAGATTATATTATTTAATTCCAATATATAAATTCCCCATCTCTATACATTTTTTCTATGTTATTAGAATCCCGTATTTCTTTATTTGTTAACTTACAAATAGGCGAAATTTTAGAACTGTCTTTTATAATAAAACAACAATCAGGTCTAGTAACTTCTTTTCTCATTAAAAAGGTAGTGTGAGTTGTTAGTACTGATTGTAAATTCTCATGTCTGTTAACAAGTTTAAGTATTTTAAAACTCAAATCATAATGATAGTAAGCATCAAATTCATCTATAATTAAGAATTTTAAATTTGAGAATTCAAGCAACCAGCAATAAAAAAGCCACAAAGTTTTAGTCCCAGATGAGATAACTTGTGAAAATTCAACAATTTTTCCAGAAGAAAATTTAATACCTATGGCAGGAAAACCTGCGATATTTCTCATTGGCACTAAATTGTAATTTAAGCCCATATCTCTTAAAAAACTTTGAAAATCTGATAATTTATTTTTACTTAAAATCAAACTTGCTAAATCGTCGGAGCCCAATCTATATCCCATATATCTATTGCCATCTAACAAACTTTTAAAATAAAGCATACCATTAACAAATTCAACAAGTTGTTTAATGTCAGATTTTTCATCTTGAACTGTATTACTATATATATATTTAATCATTGATAATTGCTGCTGTAATTGAATTTTATTAAGGTTTTCAGTTCCAGGCAAATTTATAAAATTATGCGTATAATCAAAATAGTTGTATTCCAAAACTTGTTCTTCGTTTATATATAATTTCTCATAACATAATTCCAAACAGGACTTTTTTGCATATTCATATACAACTCGTTTTTTCCCAAACTGAAAATGGTATTTAAAAATTGCATATGGAACATTATTATTTGCATTTAGATAAATATTAGATGGTATCATTATTTTTTCTTTATCAACAATATGGAATGTTATGTCCATCAATGCTGAACATAAATTTGATTTACCACTACTATTTGAGCCAAATATTAGAGCCTTTTTAATAGTACCCTTTTCAACCATTTCAGAATTATATGCATATTTCTTGTTTGTCGTTAAGTCAAATACAAAATTATCTTTAAACCCCATGAAATTTTGAACTTCAAACTTTTTTAGCATAAATACCTCCTTATTTAACAAAATCATATCATAATAAAAATATTATGTCAAGCGATTTCGCAAAAAAAATACAGATAATTTTATTTTATATCAGTTTTTGACTTGTTTTTGTTTATAATTTGTATTATTTTTACTTTTACATCTCAAAATCTTTTTCTTTTTTCTTTCTAGCCTCTTTCAGTCTTTCAAGTTCATTAATCCTTTGTTCAATTTCTTCATCGGTCATATCATATTTGGCGAATTCCTCGACTTGTTCTTTTTGCTTTTCATGAATTTTAGTGTTTAGTCGGTCAGTTGCTTCTCTTACATAATCGCTATTGACGGAGTTGTAAACTGTGATTGTTGTTTTAACATCTCTATGTCCTAAAAGTTGTTGAATAACTTTTGGATTTTCGTTCATTTCAAAAAGCATATTAGAAAATGTGTGCCTTAATCCGTGAAAGTGAATATTGAATTTATCTAACCCATTTCTTCGTTTAAACCTATCAAATATCTTTCTAGTTCCCGAATAAGTCCTATAACTTCCATCATCATTAGCAAACACAAAAGATGTAGGAGATGTTAAAATTGCAGTCACAGCAGGGTCGGTTTGTTGCCTATGATTTTGTTTGTCTTTCCATTGTTTTAAAGTCTCTATTACAATATCGGCAACAGGTATTTCTCTTACACTGCAAGTTGTTTTCGTATCACCAATGACCGTTATTCGGTTTGTAATATTGCCTTTTTCATCAAATTTAGGCACTTGTGTTATTGCTCTTTCTACTTTTATTGTCTTGTTATCAAAGTCTATGTTTTTCCATTTTAGAGCAAGTGCTTCACCAATACGAAGTCCAGCAAACATAAGAGTAATGCAAAGTGGTTTGATAAAATTTGCTTCATCTTTATTTAAAGCATCTAAAAATTTATCTCTTATCTCTGGTGGCATTGCTTTATATTTTTCATCATCGTTTGCTTGATAAATATTCCTTTTGCCTTTAATTTTTACTTTTAGTGTAGGATTGACAAGTATCCATTTGTTATCAATTGCATATTCAAAAAATTGATTTAATAAGTGTTTACATTTTTTGACGGTGTCATTGCTATAGCCTTGTTCCATTAAATTATTAACTAATTTTTGTATAGCATAATTATCTATTTCATAAACTTTCATTTTTCCTATTAGTGGAGCAATATGCAGTTTAAAATTTCTAATGTTGCCTTCAAAAGTTCGTGGGCTTACAGCACTCTTTTTAAAAGTCATAAGGTATTCAAACATTAAAGTTTCTAGGTCATTTTGCTCAACTAAATCGTAAGAATTACTTTTCATTCTTCCACTAATTTCAGAAAGTTTTTTAATAACTTCCGCTTGAGATTTCCCATAAATTGTTTTTCGTATAATCTTTCCATTTTCATCATAGCCCATCGTTAGTGCTCCGCCCCAACAACCATCACTTCTTTGGAATACAGAACCTTCATTATTTGCTCTACGAGTTCTCTTCACTGCTTTCTTTTTAGCCATTTTGCACCTCGCTTTGAGTGTTGTTGAGAGTTAGCCAAGTCACAAAATTAAGCACACTCACAACTTGTCTTTTGCCGACTTTTGTTGTTGGAAAAGTTTTACTTCGCATAAGATTTCTCACATTATCTCTACCAAGTCCAGTGATTTTGTTAAGGTCCTCACAGTCTAAAAAATCTTTACTATATTTCAAAGAAATTCTATTCACTTCATTTTGTATTAAGTCATTTATGTTAATGTTTGTATTGTTCATTTGTTCCTCCTCACAAACTAAAATTTCTTTCTATATCTAAATAAAAATTTTCTATTAACCTCTCTATTTCTAATCTCTATTTCTAAATTTTCAAACTGTGATTTAATCATAAAAAAGAAGAAGTGGGCTTCACACTTGCTTAACATAAAGGAAGTAGTTTTGAGTCAAAAATGTAACATAGTAAAAATGCTTATTTTATAAGTCTTTTTGTTACTTTTTTGTATTTAAAGCGTTTCTTCCGCTTATCCTGTATATCGTCAAAGCAAAATCTGACTCGCTCTAAAACAAAAATATTTTTTGATTTTTTTCGCTCCAACGATTTACTTTTCCTCTTTCCCAAAAATTCTTGCAAGCAAGTATTTTCGGGATCCATGCAACTCATATAAAAATCACATTTCAAACTCTTTTCGTTTTCTATATCTCTCTAACTTGTTATAGAATTGCTTGAAATTTTCCATTTCATAAATCTCTTGATTATGATAGTATTCAAGGCAATCAAAAAGATATTGCCATTGCCTTTTTCTTTGGCGTTTTTTGTAATACCTATCTCGTTTTATATGAATTGTTATACTTTAAATCTTATCTCTAATTTGACCAATCTCTATTGCTGTTTGAATTGTTTTATTTCCTAATCTTCGCATAATGTCTTGCTTGTAGATTTCAACATTGTGTTCATCTGGAATATACTTATAATTTTCTTTTTGCCATTTTTCTAATTTGTAAAGTTCATATAAAAAACCAGAAAAACTTTTTTGTAAATTTTTGTCACTTGTAATCAAATTGCTATTTATATCATCAACATAAGATTTTGCACTTTCCATATTTTTACTATCATAACTTACACGACCAGATTTAGGCATCATATCATACAAATTTAAGAGTTGCTTTTTAAGTCCTTTTTTTAGAGTTATCGAATTTGAAAACATTTCATATTTATCTGTCAAGTCTTTCCTTGTTTTAACTATTTCCGCCGTTTTATTTGTTAATGCTTTTTCGAAAATTGCTTTACTTGTAATCAAAACATTTTTAGGTATTTTGCCAGAGTGAAAAACAAGCTCATTATTGTTTTTATAAAACTTTGGTTCTTTCTCAAAGAATGATATATGGATATGTTTGTTCTCGGTGTTCTCGTGAAGCCCTGCATACCAGATGATGTTGTCTTTGTCTAGTCCAGCACGAGTAAAAAATTTAGGTAGTTTTTTTTTGATAAAGTTATATGCTTGCTCATAATCTCTGCAATACATTTCACCAAATTCTTCCCTAAATGAAATTACCATATCCCAAATACAACTTTGAGTATTTCTTAATTTTTCTCTTAACTCTCTTTTTTGCTCATCTGTCAAAAGTCCATCTTTGCTAAATGCTCCACAAGATTTTTCATTGTTGCCAACATATTTTGTATAATCTGTTGGGGTATTGTCTATTGAACCAGTATCAACATAACTCACATAGTTGTAACTTGCTGTGCAACTTAAAAATTCTCGTTTTGCAATTTCTTTTTCTTGACTAGGTTTGTATTTTTCTTTTGGTTT
>CALWKF010000007.1 GCA_944381215.1 uncultured Clostridia bacterium | reverse complement strand
ATAATTGTGATATTCATCTTTGATTGTGAACCCTATAAAATTAATTATTGACTTTTTTTATATTTCTGTTATAATAGGAAAAAATATTTAAAAAGGGAAATATGCTATGAATATCCAAGATTTAAGTGATGATTTTTTAAGAAAACAGATATTGTTTGCTTTATACGATAGTAAAGGTTCAGATGGAGGGATAGACTTTAAATCAATTGCCAAAAGAGTTTATAAAGCATATGCTTTTAAAGATATGAGTAAAAAACAGAGGTCTAAAGTTTCTGCTAAGATTCGAAAAAATTTGATAAATCTTTTTGTTGAAGGTGTTATTACTTATAATTTTATAAAGGTAAAAAATGATTTTGTAGCCATGTACAAACTTTCTCCTCAAATGGTAGACCAAGTTCGGCTTGATTATCAGTTGGAAATATTTAATGCTTTAGAGAGTTTAACAAAAGAACAAAGAATAATTTTTATTAAATATTTTTCAAAAAATAATTTTAATAAATTAGACCTTGACGCAATGGAGAAATATGCAGATGTTTTTGAGGTTTTATATAAAGCAAATTTAATATATCCTAAAAAAGTAGGCGTTCCAAATGGCGAGGCTGAGCAATTTAAATGGAAAATAACAGGGCTTGGTTGGTATGCTTTGAATTATCTTTTTAAAAATACCAATGATGTGTTTGAGGCAAGAATGGGGAATTTAAATGATACTTATTTTGAAAGAGGTGTTTTATTTTGCTTATATGAATGTTTTACCCATGATAAACAATGCGATTCTAGGTTCTTGCATGATGTTTTAAGTAACAAATATTTATTTTATTGTTGTAAATTAGATTTGCTTACGGATTATGTTAATAAGACTTTAAAGACCTTAATTGCTAAAAAGCAGGTTGAGTATGATATTGTGGAAGATAAGAAAAATAATTGTATGAAAGTTGTATACAGATTAACTCCACAGGGCATAAAAGATGTTGCGCCAGTGTATAGTGAAACGATTAAAAACAAAGCAGAACGCTTGAGTGACCGTCAGCAAAAGTTGATGCTAAAAATTCAGGAAAAGCAACAAAATAGGTCCTCAGTGCTAAATAAGTCCGAGGTGAGTGCCCAAGACTTAATAGAAATTAATTCGTTGCTAAAAGCAGGCTTAATTAAACAATATCGTAGCTTTTTTAACAAAGAAAACTCGCAATACGAAATATCTAAGAATTGGCGTACGAGTTTTGAAGGCGATGATGTGCTAAAATATCTTGCTGAAAGGTCTAACAATCTATCTCAACAGCAAATGCAATAATTTTTTATAAAGAAATTAATTAAAAGCTTACAAATTATATAATATAGATTAAATAAATTTAACTTTGTTATGACAATAGAAAATATAAAATTTCCGTTTTGTTCTGCTCTAAATTTACTAAAAACCCTTGACAAGCATATATAAAAGTGCTAAAATATTCGCATGTAGCAAAGAAGAAGTACTCACTTCTCACCAGTCGGGATTCCTAGATTGGTAATCGATATCGCTTTTTTTGATATTTAGAGGTGGGTAGTAGGTCTATCCACTTCTTTCTTTGTTCAATAATTTTTAGGAGGATAAGGTCATAAAGGAATTACCTATTAATGAGCAGATTTCTGCAAAACAAGTGCGCCTACTTGGTATTGAGGGCGAGCAACTAGGCATTGTGGATATTAACACAGCGCTAACTCGTGCTTATGATGAGGGTCTTGATCTAGTCGCAATCAACCCTAATGGCGAACCGCCCGTTTGCCGAATCATGGACTACGGCAAATACAAGTTTATCGCGCAAAAACGCGATAAAGAGGCAAAGAAAAAGCAAAAGGCCGCCGATATAAAGGGTATGGAGCTTTCCATGCGCATTGAGGAGCACGATATGCGATACAAGGCTAACCAAGTGGCGAAATTTTTACAAAATGGTGACAAGGTCCGTGTCGTTATCAAGGGTGTGCGCGGTAGAATGGCAAATTTTGCGCACTTCGGTATCGACAACATGAACAAGTTTTACGAAATGCTGTCTGAATACTGCGTAATGGACCAAAAACCATTGCTTTCGGGTTCAATTATCACTATGATTCTAGCCCCTAAAAATACCAAATAAATCGATAGGAGAAAAGAAGATTATGCCAAAAATGAAGAGTAAAAGTTCGGCTAAAAAGCGTTTTAGAATGAACAAGAATGGCGTCATCAAGCGCGGTTGTCAATACCGTAGCCACATTATGACAAAGAAATCAAGTAAGAGAAAAATGCGTCTTCGCGCAGGCGACACTGTCTCAAAGGCAGACCAGCCAAAAATCGCAAAGGCCATTAAGGTTTAAGGAGGAAGTGAACTATGAGAATTAAAAATGGCTTACACGCGATCAAGAAAAGAAACAAGACTCTAAAGAAAGCTAAGGGTTACTACGGCGCAAAGTCAAAGCAGTTTAAGGCTGCTAAAGAGCAAGTTATGCGTTCAGGAAACTACGCATACGTTGGCCGTAAGCTAAAGAAACGCGACATGCGTACACTTTGGATCGCGCGTATTAACGCTGGTTGCCGTCTAAACGACATCAACTACAGCAACTTTATGCACGGCCTAAAACTCGCTAACATCGACCTAAATCGTAAGGTGTTAGCAGACATGGCAGTTACCGATGAGGCTGGTTTTACCGCCCTTGTCGAGACCGCTAAGAAAGCATTGGCTAAATAAGTTTAAGGAGAAAATAGTTTTGCAAATTTGTAAAACTATTTTTTGGAATTATGGAAAAATCAATCACAAGTCGCAATAACCCGCTGATTGTTAGCCTAAACAAGTTAAAGCTGAAGAAGTACCGCGAGGAAACGGGGTTAGTTCTAATCGAGGGCGAGCGTTTTGTTCGCGAAATGGTGGCGCGCGGAGTCGAGTTTAAATATGCACTCTATTCCACACCGCCTGCATTTCCTTTGCCCGAGTGCGAGAAAATCGAGACGACACCAGAAGTACTGGCGGTTTTGTCAAACACCGTAACTCCCTCGAATATCGTGGGCGTGGTGAGTATCCCTAGGCGCGAGTTTACCGAGCCAAAAACAAACTTTTTAATTCTCGACCATATTCAGGACCCGGGGAATTTAGGCACAATCATCCGCACTGCACTCGCTTTTAATTTTAAATTCATATATTTATATAAGTGCGTAGATTACCTAAACGACAAGGTCTTGCGCTCTACTATGGGCACTATCGCCGATGTCGTGCTGTTTGACGCGGAGTTAGAGGATTTAGGTAGGCTCAAAAACCACGAAATCTTGCTTGCCGATATGGCGGGCGACGAAATTAGCGGGAAAAGCGAAAAAAACATTGGTTTGATTTTAGGAAACGAGGCAAACGGAGTCAGCGACGAGATTAGGTCGCTTGCAAGCCGTGTTGTTTCGATTCCAATGCGAAATTCTGTCGAATCGCTCAATGTAGCGGTCGCTGGCGGGATACTTATGAGTAAATTTTGTAAATAAGGAGAATTAATTATGTCAGGTCATAGTAAGTGGTCAACCATAAAGCGCGACAAGGAAAAAACCGACCAGGCGCGCGGAAAAATCTTTACAAAAATCGGTAAGGAAATTGCAGTTGCCGTTAAGGCGGGCGGTCCTGACCCTGCGACAAACCCTAAACTTGCGACCGTGATTGCCAAGGCGCGTGCAAACAACATGCCGAACGACAACATTCAGCGCAGTATTAAAAAGGCAAGTGGCGAGGGCGCGAGCGTGAACTACGAGTCAATGATGTACGAGGGCTATGGCCCAGGCGGTAGTGCCGTAATTTGCGACATCTTGACCGATAACAAGAACCGCGCATCCAGCGATGTCCGCCACATTTTTGATAGAGCAGGCGGTGCGCTTGGTGGCCCTGGGAGCGTGTCCTTTATGTTCGACCGCAAGGCAGTAATTGCTACAAAGCCAAAGGCAGGGCTTACTGAGGATGATGTCATGATGATTGCAATGGATGCTGGTGCCGATGATTTCGATTACAATACCGAGGGGTACACATTTATAGGTGAGGCAACGAGTTTGGCTACCATGCGCGACAAAATCACCGAGGCAGGCCTTGAAATTGTTTCAGCAGAACTCGAAATGATTGCGCAACAAACAATGGACTTGCCCGACGACAAGTACACATCATTTATGAAAATGCTCGACAACCTCGAGGAAAATGACGATGTACAAAATGTTTACCACAATGTTAACATTAAAGAAGAGAATGAGGAAGATTAATAGTAAGTTTGGTCGACAGCCTTGCCGAGTGGTAAACACCTTGACAGTTTGAAAAGCACGCACGCTTACTTGTCCGCTTTTCAAATTTTCAAGAAATGTATACCACAACGTGAATATTAGGGAGGAAGTCGAAGAAGACTAGTAGTTAGTCTAGTATAGCGATATGCTTGGGGTGGTATACATTTTGCACACCACAAAAAGCACGCATACATCTTCGACTGCTTTTTGTGCTTTCCTTAAATGTTTACCACAATGTTAACATCAAAGAGGAAATCGAGGAAGAGTAAAACTATATAAAAGAGTAGGTTTAAAAGTCTACTCTTTTAGTTTTTCTGCTGTTTTAATTCTTGTTCTTTTTGTTTTTTACTCCATTCATTGCGATAGTTTTCCATATCCATTAACTCATCCAAAGAAATATCAAATATGATTGCAATATTTCGCAACATGTCAAAATCGGGCTTGCTTTTTCCAAGTTCCCAACTCGAAATTGTATCTTGTGATACATATAATATATTACCTAATGCAGTTTGCGACATATTGTTTTCTATTCGCAACAACCTTATAATTTCACCTATACTCATAACTATAAGTTTACTATAAATAAAATCATAATAGTTAACTTACGCATTATTTTCGTACGGGTATTTCTCGTAACATTACCTTACGCAAATTTCTCGTAATTTATCCTTTTTAGAATAAAAAATGGTAAACTTTTAATTGTAGTGGGGTGGGTATTTAAAATTATGTTTCTTTTTTGTTTAATAATATCATTTGATATTGAAAAACTGCTCATAAGGTAGTATTTTTTCCAGTATTTTACAACCCTTAATTTCCTAAAACTTTTCGAATAATTTGCTAAAAATCTTGAAAATTGTTAAAATAATATAGAATATCTATATAACTCTATAATAGTTTTATGTTTTAATAATGTTTCTATAAAAAGTAGGCTTTAATGTTTTTAGAACGAGTTAATTAGATTTGCAATTATGAATTATAATTTATTTAGAAGCAAAAATTTAATTTTTAATAAAAATAGGAGAGGTTAGTATGAGATTATCAAAGGTCAAAACTGGAGTAATTGTGGCGATTGCCAGCATTTTTTGCCTAGCCACACTTTTAACCGCTTTCTTGTTTAGCCCAAATGGCATAGTTAACGCTACTCCAGAACCTGCTGGAGATTGGATAAGTGTACCTCAACTTTGGGATAGCGAATCAAAGTCTTTTAATCAGACAAACTTAAATCAATTATTAAGTTACATATCGAGTGATGGTACAATAAATGGGGTAAATACGACCCGCCAGACTGCTGCAGACATTCGTTGGTATACATACGGCGGGAAATATGCCGATCAGTATATAAAGGTTACTATAGGCGATTATGATTGGATAGTTGTATATTTGACTCGTACAAATGATACCACAGGAGCCCGCATTGCAACACTTTTAATGGTTAACAATGATGGCACTGCAACATACGGAAATAGTAGTTCTAACTATGGTGGTAATAGCTTTACTAGTGGCTATCCAACTAGTATGTATGGTACTAGCCACATTCGTGCGGTTACTTTAAATAATGGTGGACCATATGTAAAAATTGCCAACAATAATTCAAATCCTACAAGTGTAACTCAAGCAACTCAAAGCTCTTCCCACAAATATGCGCTCTTTACTGTAGACTCGCTAGGTCTAACAAACTATCTTGTTCAGCCAAAAAATGTATGGTATCAAACCCAAGCCCAACTAACAGGTAGCAATAACCCACAAGGATACACTCTAAACAACGAATCTCTCGCAACGAATCTCTCAGGCTATTCTGGTAATAGAATTTATCAAACTAAAACATACTACACGCAGTGGGGGAATGACTATCTCTGGCTTCCCAGCCTTTCAGAGACAGGTACAAGTGATTCTAAGTTAGGTATTTGGGAGTTATCCACAACAGAACGTTCTGCTTCTACTAATTGGTGGTCGCGGTCTGGTGACTATTATTCTTCGCGCAATGCTTACTCCCTTTATTCCTCCGGCTCTTCGCTTGGCTCTTACTATGTTTACAATAGCCGCGGGGTGCGGGCAGCGCTTCACTTAAATCTTGACAAAATGTTAAGTATGAGTATTAGAGCTGAGTCAAGTGATTCCTCACAAGGTATGGTCTCAGGCGGTGGCAATTTCGATTACGACTACACCGGTACCACCACCATTACCGCTACAGGCATAAATGGCTATATTTTCGACTACTGGCAAGATAGTAGCGGGAACAAAATCTACGAAAACCCATATACTTTTTCAGTTACTAAAAGCGAAACATATACCGCATATTTTAGACTGCCACAGGTTATTTTTACCACAAGCAATAGTGGTGCCGAAATTGCGATAAATAACACCGCAACCGATGATATTGTCCAACGACATCAACTCGACTTTACCGCAGATAATTATCTCGACTCGGTATCAATAAACGGCGGGCCCCCGCAAGATATTGAATATTTAAGTGGCACATTAATTGCTGATGATACCTGCCTAGGTATCACATATCTAACTAACGCCTCCGCCTCTCGTGTACTTTTTGAGGTTTCGGGCGTGATAGATGATGTCGAGATAACATTATACTTTACCAATATTGAGCAAACTCTTTCACCACCCAGTGCTAGTGGTGGTGCGAACGGTATAGTAGTCTCAGCAACGGCTGGTGGGGTCGCTAGCATAGTAGGGGACGACTTCGAAAATCTCGGCGATAACGACACAATTACATTCATTGCACGGCTCGTGCAAAACGGCTACCGCTTTTCGCACTGGGAAGACGGCGAAGGCAACAACCTAGGCACGACCGACAATCTCGTTCTCACCAAAGCCGAGGCCTACAACAAAAAAATCACCGCCGTTTTTGTCCCCCTCGACCAATCAAACGCCAACTTCGACACCAACAACGACCAAAACCAAGAATTTTATTAAAATATAATTAAATATACTTTTTAAAACTATTGCAACTACAACAACTTAAATGCCAAAAACCACCATATCACAACAATGAACCTTAGATTCATTGTTTTTTATTCATTATAATATTAGCACTTTAAAATCGCTGAGAATATATAAATTTAAGTAAAAAAGTATATTCAAGCCCTTGATTTTTTTAAAGATTTATGATAATATTTTGTTATTGAAATTCGCACCATTCGCCATTTTTGGCACCGTTGCCTAATTTTAGGTTGAGCCAAAGAGCTTTAACGCGGGTGGGAGGACTAAAAACGAATCAAGGAGGATAAAATAGTGGCAATTTCAATTAAACAATTACTCGAAGCTGGTGTTCAGTTTGGTCACCCTACCAGACAATGGAACCCAAAGATGAGTAAGTACATTTTCTGTGCTCGTAACGACACACACATTATTGACCTGGAGCAGACAGTTGTGCTGGTTGAACAGGCATACAACTACGTTCGCGACATGGTCGCAAAGGGTAAAACAGTACTTTTCGTAGGCACTAAAAAGCAGGCCTGCGACGCAATCAAGGAAGAGGCTGAGCGTTGTGGCATGTACTACGTCAACACCCGTTGGCTAGGTGGCACGCTAACAAACTTTAAAACCATTCGCTCTCGCGTAGACAGACTCAACAAGCTAAACAAAATGGAGCAGACTGGCGAGTTCGAGTTCTTCCCTAAGAAAGAGGTTTTGAAAATGAAGGCCGAGCGCGACAAGCTCGAGCGCAACCTCGGTGGTATCAAGGACATGACCGCTCTTCCAGGTCTACTATTCGTAGTTGACCTTAAGAAAGAACACATCGCCGTTAAAGAGGCTCACGACCTTGGCATCCCGATTGTAGGCCTTGTAGACACAAACTGCGACCCTACACTTGTAGACGTAGTTATCCCTGGTAACGACGACGCAATTAGGTCAGTGCGTTTGATTGCTGAGACCATTGCAAACGCAGTAATTGAGGCTAAGAACGGCAACGTTCCTGAAGTTGAGAAGAAGGAAACCGAGGGCGAGATTACCGAGACCGTTAATGACGAGGGTGCTCAGGTAGCTAAAAAGGTTTTCAAAAAGAAAGAGGAAAAGCCAGCTGAGACTAGTGAAGAGAAGTCTGCTGAGGAAAAGGCTGAAAAGGTAGAGAAAAAGGCACCTAAAAAGACTGCAACAAAGAAAACTGCCGAGCCTAAAGAGACACAAGAAAAGAAAGCAGATGCTGAATAATTAAAATTTGGGAGGATAATATGAGTTTAACAGACGACATTAAAGAATTGCGTGCTCGCACACAGGCGGGTATGCTTGATTGTAAGAACGCGCTTGAGGCGTGCAATGGCAACATGGACGAGGCTACAAAGTGGCTCCGCGAAAAGGGAATGGCTGCTGCCGCTAAAAAAGAGGGCAGAATCGCTGCAGAAGGTGCAGTTGAGGCGTACATTCACCTTGGTGGAAAAATCGGTGTGCTAGTTGAGGTTAACTCTGAGACTGACTTCGTGGCAAAAAGCGACGCATTCAAAGAATTAATTCACAACATTGCTCTTCAAATCGCTGCTTGCAAGCCACTTTTCGTTAGCAAAGAGGACGTAGATGCTGAATCTTTGGAGAACGAGAAGAAGATTTACAAGGCACAGGCCATGAACGAAGGTAAGCCCGAGCAAGTTGCAGAAAAGATTGTCGAAGGTCGTATCCACAAGTATTACAAGGAAGTTTGCTTGCTTGAGCAAGAGTACTTCCGTGATCCTACCAAGACTATTCAGGACATAATCAACGAAGTCATTTTGTCTACTGGTGAAAAGATTAATGTTCGCAGATTTGTTCGTTACGAACTAGGCGAGGGCCTCCAAAAGCGCGAGGACAATTTCGCTGAGGAAGTTGCAAAACAAGCAAGAGGCGAATAATTTAAAATAACCCCTTATGGGTTATTTTTTTAATTTAATAGGAATTAATTTACAAATTATATTGACAAACATTTGCCAAATGATTAATTTTAAGATAAAATATATTTATATATTTCAAGGAGTAAATTATGTTAAACGAATATGATGAATCACTTTACAAGGGACTAAATGAACAACTACAAAAGAGCATCGACCACTTCGGTAGCGAACTAAACTCTGTGCGCGCAGGTCGAGCAAACCCTCGAATTTTGGACAAAATTATGGTCGATTACTACGGCACCATGACGCCACTTAACCAAATGGCAAACATCAGCGCGCCCGACCCACGCACTATCGCAATTTCGCTGTGGGATATTAGTATGCTAAAAGAGGTTTTAAAGGCTATCCAAACGAGCGACCTAGGCCTAAACCCTAGCGACGACGGCAAGGTAATTAGGCTATTTGTGCCCGCTCCAACGGAAGAGCGTCGTCTAGAACTTGTCAAAATGGTGCGCAAATTCGCCGAGGATACCCGAGTAACCATGCGAAACGGCAGACGCGAGTGCCTTGATGAGTTCAAAAAGTTAAAAAATGAGAAAAAAATCACCGAGGATGAGCTAAAACAGGCTGAGACCGAGGTTCAAAAAATCTTAAACAAGTTTACCGACCAGGTAGACAAAATGCTAGCGCAAAAAGAAAAGGAAATTACGGAAGTTTAGACTTTTTTGTGTATTTTATTTTGATTTTCGCATATAGTACTTTTAAATGAAAACTAAAAGAGGGGTAGCAAGTGCCAGCAGGTAAATTACACGTATTAAAACAATTAGATTTGTCCCGCTTGCCCACGCATATTGCTATCATTATGGATGGCAATGGTAGGTGGGCGACTAAGCGTGGCTTGCCCCGAAATTTGGGGCACAAGGCAGGTTGCGAAAATCTAAAACGCATTATTACACATATCTATGATTTGGGCATAAAATACGCCACTTTCTTTACTTTTTCGACTGAGAATTGGAAGCGCCCCCAAGAGGAAATAGACGGCATTTTTAACATCGTGCGCGATTATTTAGATGAAGATGCGGAGGAGTTTTTGCGCCGTGGGGCAAAGGTTGTGGTGTCGGGGGATTATACGCGCTTGCCACCAGATTTGGTCAAATCTATTAATAATATCATCGAAAAAACGAAAGATTGCGACCGTTTTACGCTAAATCTTGCCATAAATTATGGTGGCCGAGATGAAATTCTGCGCGCTGTAAATGAGGCGATTAAACAAGGTAAACCTATCTCAAACCCCGCAGAATTTAGTAAACTCTTGTATTCTAGCGACCTGCCCGACCCAGATTTTATCATTCGAACGAGTGGGGAAATGCGCGTTAGCAACTTTATGCTGTGGCAAATGGCATATAGCGAATTTTACTTTACAAAGACATACTGGCCCGCGTTTTCGGAGCGAGAACTACAACTTGCGCTGATTGATTTTCAAAAACGCAAGCGTCGTTTCGGTAGTATTTAAAAACCTAGGAGAAAAAAATGGAGAATAAAAAAATAGCAAACACCCCAGCAAAGTGGTGGCCTCGCATCATTTCGGGTGCAATTATTTTGATTGTTTTAGTGGGGTGCTTCTTTTTGCGTGAGTTGAACAACTACGTGTTCGACTTGTTAATTGGCGCGCTTATGATTTTCTGCGCCTATGAGGTAGAAAACTTGCTTCATAAAATGGACAGGCCTACCTGGACTACACCAGTAGGGCTGTACCCGATACTTTGCTTTTTACTGATTGCAATATGTGCAAATAGTGCCCTGAATTTTTACTACTTTGTATTATTCTGCTTGGCAATTTTAGTGGTAATGTTCGTAATACTCTTTGCGACTCCTATGATTTTTAGCAAATGGGGCAATAAACTAAGAGTTGGTGATGGGTTCCAGGGCTCACTTGCGTACTACTCATTCTCAAAGGCAATGAACACAATTTTTGTGTGTCTGTGGCCGACATTCTTGTTTAGTTTTGCCTTTATTATCAATCACTTTGGACAAATGAGCATTTCGGAAACCGCTGCGGCATTCCAAGCACGCGGGGTCGACTTTGGCCTCATGGGGTTGGTGCTATTGTTTGTTACCAGTATGTGTGCCGACACCTTCGCAATGCTGACTGGCAGGTTAATAAAAGGCCCTAAAATAAGTATGGAAAAGCTGGGTCCTGGGAAAACTTGGACTGGGCTCATCGGCGGAATTATTGGTGCTATTATCGGTAGCATTGTAGTTTTTGCAATCTTTAATGCATTTGCGCCATACAATATGCTTTTTAATTCTAGCGGTATCGATGTAAATATTTGGACATTCTTTATCGGCGGTATTTTCTGTGGAATATTTAATATGGCAGGCGATTTGTTTAGTTCGTATTTCAAGCGTCGTGCCGTTGTAAAGGACTTCAGTCAGTTGATTCCTGGCCACGGTGGCGTGATGGATAGGTGCAACGGACTGCTTGTCAATGCCGTCTTTGTGTTCATTTTCTTTGTAATACTTTTTGTATAAATTGAATAAAATATTACTAATGCGGGCTGTTAAGGTACCGCATTAGTTTGCATATGGAGGGTTGACTTTTGGTTTTTATGCTCGCTAGTTTTGCCAGTGTTATGACGACGATTGGATACATTTTGCTAGCGATTTTAGTTTTACTTTTGATGATTACCATCCACGAGTTTGGCCACTATAGTTTTGGAAAGTGGCTTGGCTTTAAAATCGAGGAATTCTCGATTGGTTTTGGAAAGGCAATCTTTAAAAAGCGACTAAAATCGGGCGAATTGTTTAGCATTCGTATCATTCCACTGGGCGGATATTGTGCATTTGCAGGGGAGGATGAAGATGACCCCGACCCTAAGGCCTTTAACAATCAAAAGCCGTGGAAACGCCTAATTGTCCAATTTGGTGGCGTGTTTTTCAACTTTGTCTCTGCTATCATTTTTGCCTTTATATTGCTAATCGGCTTCGGCTATGATATCCCTAAAATTAACGAAGTCAACCCCGATTTTCAAACGAATTTGCAACAAAATGATATAATACGCGAAATTGATGGGGTAACTATCGATTTTATCACTGATAACACCGCAAACGAACTCTTAAATCAGCATTACAGCAGTATGACCGAGGAGGAAAAGGCGAATTTTACCGAGGTAACGATTGACGATATTACCTATAAGTGCTACAATAATCTAAGTCTAACAATCGAGCGTGATGGCGAAACGCAAGAGATTATGGCAAACCTCTACGTCTATACTCAGGCGGATGCCGATGGAACTGATGTAACTAGACTGTATGTCGGTTTTTCAACAGTGCCGTACCAGCATAACTTTGTCGAGGCGATTTCGAGGTGTGTGCCACTCGCAGCCGCGTTTGCGTGGAAGGTTCTAGTTTTCTTGTGGATGTTGCTTACAGGAGGTATTGGCATTGCGGATGTCGGCGGGCCGTTTACCACAATCTCGACTATTGCCGAGTATTCGCAACAAAATATCGCAAACCTGTTTGTGTTCCTACCTTTTATCGCGGCGAATCTCGCTATATTTAACATACTGCCAATACCCGCGCTCGATGGCTCGCGAATGTTGTTTACGCTAATTGAGTGGATTCGGGGCAAACCAATTAACCGCAAGGTTGAGGGCTACATTCATTTTGCGGGGCTGATTATATTGTTTGCCCTAGTCCTGTTTGTAGATATTTATCATTTATTTATTTGAGGTAAAAAATGAGTACATTACAAAAGTTAAAAGAATTAGGTTTTGACGATAATAAATTAAAGTTGGATAGTTGTACCTATTCGCAAAGTGGGGATGAGTGCACCATTAATTTTGTGTATCCCGACTCTGCGCCCCTCACAGATGAAGAGCGCGAAAGTATCAAGTCGACAATCACTACTGATATAAATGGCCTTTGCGCAGTAACTGTGAAATTTAATAAGAGTTGCTTTGATGCAGATGTTATTAGAAAGCGAATTGAGGAATATTTTGATACCGAGTATAAGGCACTCAGCCTCGTGTTTGCACCCGAGGATATCGAAATTTTTGAAAGCAATGAGGGCGCAAGCATTGTGTTCCATTGTGATACAATGACGAAACAAGTGCTGGAAAATAAGGGCTTTATTTCCTCATTAGAAAAATTTATGAAGCACAAGTTTTTTATCAACTTCGATATATCGGTTCAGGAAAAGGAAACAAATATATCGCTTGACGACTTAATTTCAAAGCCTGAAGACGCCACCACGAGCCTAAATTATTGCCTCGAAAAAGAAAAGGAGATAAATAAATTCGAGGTCGAGGCTGGCGCATCCATTTACGGAAAGTATACGGGGGAGCACCCGATACTTATAACTGATTTGCCACACGAAAACGGGCAGACTGTCGTTTTAGCAGGTACAGTGTTGTCGCCAATGATTACTACCTTTACGCGTAAATCACGAGTGGATGGTGGAGAGCCAGAGGAGCGGAAACGTTTTACATTTACTCTGCGCGACCCGAGCGGGAAGGTCGATGTTGTAATTTTCCCAAAGGACGAGGATGTCGAAAAACTCGAAAAGATTACCGAGGGCACCGAGTTGATTGTAAGTGGCACTGTGAGTATTTTTAACGACCGCTTGAATATCAAGGCTCAGGGCTTGGCAAACTGCGAGGTTAAGACAAAAGAACTTCAACGGGTATACCGCAAGGTCAACTCAAAATACTACTTTGTTACCCCCAAGCCAGTCAGTGAAATTCAGCAAATAGACCTGTTTAGCTTAACCGAAAAGCAGACAGATTACTGGGACACACATGATACTGTTGTTGTGTTCGACTTTGAAACTACAGGCCTCGATGCTCGCAGTTGTAAAATTATCGAAATAGGCGCAGTAAAGATTAAAAAAGGCTCGATTATCGAAACTTTTCAAACGCTAATTAACCCAGGCGAACCCATTCCAGAGGAAATCACCGAGATTACGCATATTGATACTTCAATGGTTGTTGATGCGCCCTCAATTGACCAAGTTTTGCCCGATTTTTATAAGTTTACTTATGGCTCGGTTTTGAGTGCCTACAACATCGACTTCGACTATCAATTCTTATCTAATAACGGAAATAGACTGCGCCTTTTATTTGATAACGAGCAGATTGATACCCTGCGACTTGCGAGGGACAAGGTGCCGAGTCTTAGCAATTATAAACTCGGTACAGTAGTTAGAGCCTTAAATATTACTCTTGTAAATGCCCACCGCGCACTAGCCGATGCCTATGCTACTGCAAAAGTTTTTATAAAATTGATATAATTAGTGTATAAAACTATTGATTTTTATGAATTTTTGTGTTACAATAATTTCGAAGACTTATGAGTGGGTTGTGCCCACTCATAACTTTTAATAATCAATCAGGAGTTTTGATTAAATGATTAATAGTAAAGATTTCTTTTTAGCACTAGATCAATTAGCACAGGAAAAGAAAATTGACAAGGAGTTCTTTATTTCCGCATTGGAGAGTGCACTCGTTAGCGCGTACAAGAAAAACTTTGGTGAGGCTCGTAGTGCTTCTGTAAAGCTAAATCCCGAGAAAAACACCATAAAAGTCTACGCATATAAGACTATTGTGGATGAGGTCGAGGACCCCGATAAGGAAATTAGTCTTGAAGAAGCCAAGAAAATTAAGCCCTCCTACAAGGTAGGCGACACTATTTCCGAAGAGGTTACGCCAAAGAATTTTGGTAGAATCGCTGCACAGACTGCAAAGCAGGTCATTATGCAGAGGCTTCGCGAGGCCGAGCGCGAAAATTTGAGTGCCGAGATGAATAGTAAAAACGATCAGTTAACTACCGCAATTGTACGTAGAAAGGACAACGAAAATGTTTACGTTGAATTGAGCGGTATGGAAAAAGAGGGCGTGTTAAATCAGCGCGACATCATTCCAGGCGAGAACCTCGAGATTGGCCAGCACATAAAGGTACTATTTAAGCGCGTGCACGACAATATTTTTGGCAATGCAGAGATTCAAGTAACACGCACCACACCTAGTTTTGTGCGTAAGCTATTTGAGTTAGAGGTACCTGAGATTCAGTCTGGCGATGTGGTTATTAAGGGTATTGCGCGTGATGCTGGTATTAGGACTAAAATCAGTGTCGCTAGTACGAACCCAAATGTTGACCCAGTTGGCTCAATTGTTGGTGCACATGGGGCACGTATAAATGCCGTTCAGAGCGAGATTGGTAACAAGGAGCGCATCGATGTCGTGCTTTACGATGATGACATATTTGAATACATTGCAAATGCATTAAGTCCTGCCGAGGTTATCAGCGTCGAAATCAATCAAGAGGCAAAGACCAGCAAGGTTATTGTGCCTGACAACAAACTTAGCCTCGCAATTGGTAAAGACGGCGGTAACGTTCGCCTGGCCGCAAAACTCACTGGTTGGCGAATCGATGTAAAGAGCGAGTCGAGTAATGCAAAAGAGGAGCAGAGCAAGCAAGTTCAGGAATTTACATCAAGATTTGATAGCGACAATCCCGACAGCGACATTGATATCTTCGAGGATATTCAAGGAGTCTAAGGAGTTAATAATGGATAAAAAAGCCGAGCCACTTCGTATGTGTTGCGCGACAAGAGAGATGTTGCCAAAATCACAACTAATTAGGTTAGTAAAAACCGAGAATGGCATCAAGATTGACAACTTCAAAAAAATCAGTGGTAGGGGAGTATATATTTCGAAGTCTCTCGAAGTAATTCGCCTTGCCAGAAAGAAAAAGGCCCTAGAGCGCGCGTTACAATGCGATATTGGGACTATTTACGATAAATTGGAGGAATATGTCAATGGAAATGGAGATTTGTAGATATCTAGGCCTCGCAAAGAAGGCAAACGGCATCATTTATGGACTGGATAACATAAAAAAAGCAATAAATCAAATACATTATTTATTAGTTTGCGACACCGCCTCGGATAATCTTTATGAGGAAATGTGCTACCTTTCCATAAATAAAAAAATACCATTGCACAAAATGGAGTACATGACGCTGGACCAAGCGTTAAATACGGAGAATTGTAAAGCAGTAGGAATTTCAAATCAGCATTTGGCATCACAAATTAAACATATTTTAGATAAGGAGATTTAGTTTGACTAATCAAAATCAAGGCAAAAAAACCGTTACATTCGATAATTTGCGTACCATTTCGGAGATTAATAACCAAAATCTCATCAAAATGAACAAGGACACCGAGTCTATGCGATCCGATTTAGAGTCGATTGCAAAAAATATTAGGGTCCTACTACGCGAATTTGATAACAAAAAGACGGAAAAACCCGCAGAAATTGAGGTTGCAAAACCAGTAGAGGATACTAAGCCACAGCCCGTGAATAAGGGAACAATGGTTAGGCAATTTGGGGACAAAAATCGAACTCAAAATGGGCGTTTTAACAAGCAAGAGAAGGATACCCACTCTAATAATTTTCAGCAAAATAAGCGCACGGGTGGGAACCAACCGCAAAAGAGCAACAACGCGCGCCCAGTTATTTCGGATATTGTACCCGAGGTCAACATTCTTCAACCTACGAAACGCGTTTTCGACAAGCGCAAGGATGACAAGCGCAAGAGTAACTACGACGATTCAGGCCGTAGTAACAAGCGTAACATGATGCGCAGAGGTCTGCTTGAAGAGAACTCTATTGAGGAGCGAATTCGTTCTAACCGTAAGTTGAAGAACAAGAAAAAGGTGGAGCAACCTAAGACTGTTTCTGCGCCTATTGACCATGCAGTCATCACGACCGAAACAATTACTGTAAAGCAATTGTCCGAAAAAACGGGTAGGTCCGTCGCTGAAATTTTGAAGCAACTCATGGTACTAGGGATGATGTCGAATGTGAATTCCTCTATTGATTTTACCACTGCCGAATTAGTTTGCAGTGAACTAGGCGTAGTGCTAGAACAAAAACTAGAAAAATCGTCAGAGGAAAAATTGGCAGAGGAATTTGGTGTTGTGGATGGTGTCGCAGATGAAAACAGCGTGACAAGGCCTCCAATTGTTACGGTGCTAGGTCACGTTGACCATGGTAAGACAAGTCTACTTGACTTTATCCGCAAGACTCATATTCAGAGTCAAGAGGCAGGCGGTATTACCCAAAACATTTCCGCATACCAAATTCAAACCATGGGCAGGTTGATTACCTTCATCGACACTCCGGGCCATGAGGCATTTAGCGCAATGCGTGCGCGTGGTGCGAGTGTAACGGATATTGCAATTTTGGTAGTCGCTGGTGATGACGGTGTAAAGCCACAGACCTTGGAGGCAATAAAGCATATAAAGGCCGCTAAAATTCCTATGATTGTGGCAGTGAATAAAATGGATAAGCCCGAGGCCAACTTTGACCGCGTAAAGCAACAATTAGCCGAGGCCGATGTAATGCCAGAGGAGTGGGGCGGGGACACAATATTTGTGCCAATCTCCGCACTTACTGGACAGGGTGTAGATAAACTACTCGAAATGGTATTGCTCGTTGCTGACCTAAATGACTTGCGTGCAAACCCAGAGCGTCACGCACTTGGTATGGTAATAGAGGCAAAACTCGACAAGGGCAAAGGCCCTATTGCCACCGCGATTATTTTGAATGGTACCTTGAAAGTTGGCGACACAATAATTTCTGGCGTGCACGCAGGTAAGGTACGCGCATTGATTGACGACAAGGGGAAAACTATTAGACAGGCACCACCTAGTACCCCTGTGTCAATTTTAGGCCTTGACGGTGTGCCAAATGCTGGGGACCAGCTGTATGCTGTTGATCCAAAGCTGAGTAAAGATGTCCTTGCAGAGCGCAAGCGCAAGATTCAGCAAGAAAAAATTAACGCTAAAAATGTGTTTAGTATGGAGGAATTTTTATCAAAGTCCGCCGACAGCGAGAAAAAAGTACTCAATATTATTGTTAAAACCGATGTGCAAGGTTCCTTTGAGGCACTCACTCCAATTTTAAATAAAATTAATAATGAGGAAGTTAGAGTTGAGTGTATTCACGGCGGTGTCGGTACTATTAATGAAACCGACGTCCTACTCGCTAGGAACGCAAATGCCTTGATAGTTGGTTTTAATGTTAAACCCGATGCAAAGGCTCAAGCACTTGCCGAACATGACAAAGTTGAGATTTACCTCAGTAAAATTATCTATCAAATCACCGATTATGTTACCAAGAAGATTAAGGCAATGCGCACCCCTGTATTTGAGGAGCAAATTATTGGCCATGCAGAGGTTATTCGTACTTTCAAAATCAGCCGTATTGGTACCGTTGCTGGTTGTATAGTAAAGGACGGAAAAATTACAAAGAATAGTAAAATTAGACTATTTAGAAAGGGCGAAAAGATTGTCGAGACCACGATTACCACTCTACAGCGCGACCGCGAGGATGTAAAAGAAGTTGTCGCTGGTATGGAGTGTGGTATTAAAATGGAAGGCCACAACGATATCTTACTCGAAGACACTATTGAGGCCTTCGTTATGGTCGAGGTAGAGAGAGATTAGAGGAGGGAAGTATGCAGGAAACGAGATTACAGCGCGTAAATAGCGAAATTAAGAAGGCTCTGAGTCAAATTTTATCAGAGGAAATTCGCGACCCACGCCTACAAGACGGACTTATTAGCATCGTAAATGTGGATACGACCAACGACCTTAGCCACTGTAAGATTTATGTGAGTATCTACAGCGAGGATAAACAGAAAAAGGTAAACATCTTCAATGCCTTGCAACACAGCGCGGGGTTTATTCGTAAACTGCTTTCTCAAAAAGTCGACTTGCGCATTACACCAGAATTACATTTTAAACTCGATGAGGGGTACGACAATAGCGAAAAAATGCGCAAACTGCTTGATTCACTAAATCTGTCGGAGGAAAGTAGTGAGGACTAAGGCTTTTGCAAAAAATTTAATAAAAATCTGTAGCCATGCGAATCGCGTGGCTATTTCAGGTCATAAAAACCCCGATTATGATAGCATTTGCTCGTGCCTTGCCATGCAGGAGATTTTACAGCAACAGGGAATAATCGCTGATGTAATACTTGAAAAACCTCTTGCTTCTTCGTTTGCCCCTATTATAAAGGAAAATATTTTCGTCTTCGAGCCAACGAATGAATATGATGTCGTTATCACTGTCGACTCACCCGAGAAGAATATGTTGCCGAGTAGCGTAATCGGGCTAATTGAAAAGGCAAAATTCACTTTTGCAATCGATCATCACAAAGACCATACGTACTATATGCAGTCATCCCAAGTGTTCGAAGGTGAGTCGAGTGCGTGTGAGGTGGTGTTTCGCTCGTTCGAGCCATATTTTACTCTAAATGTGCGACTATCCACCATATTTTATATGGGTATCTATGCAGATACTGGGGGCTTTGTGTACTCAAACACACATTCCTCAACTTTTGCAATTTTGTCAAAACTTTTAGTTTACGACATACACCCCGACGAGATTGTGCAAAATTATTTCATGCAAATCAGTTTGGGGGCCTTTGAGATGTTTCGTCGCGCGATTGATAGTGTGAAATTTTATGAGAACGGCCAAATTGCAGTGTCGTTGCTAAAAAATACTGACTTTGAGGAAACAAAAGTTTCGTACACAGACAGTAAAATGATTGTAGATTATCTGCAACGAATTGCTGGGGTGAAGGTAGCAATTAATATATTTGAGCCCGAAAAGGGCGAGTTCCATATTTCCTTGCGTACAGCATCCCCCGATGTAGATGTTTCGCTGATTGCAAAGAAATTCAACGGCGGAGGACACACACGCGCTAGTGGGCTAAAATTGGTGGGCGAGTATAACAAGCTTTTGCGTGCTCTACTTAATCAAACAAAAACGGTTTTGGGTATAACAAAATGAACGGATTTATCAGTTTAATCAAACCTGTTGGCATTTCAAGTGCTCAGGCTGTATCAAAAGTAAAACACCTATTAAAGTTGCCTAAAAATGTTAAAATTGGACATATGGGCACGCTCGACCCACAGGCTAGTGGCGTTTTACTCATCGCCTTAGGTAATGCAACACGCTCCTTTAACCTATTACTTAATAAGCATAAAACCTACATAGCGGAATTCACTTTTGGCTACGAAACTGATACACTTGATAGTGAGGGTAGTATTATTGCCGAATCGCAAAAAATACCTAGTTTAGAGGAAATTACAGCGGTTTTACCTCAATTTTTAGGCAAAATTAAGCAACTTCCGCCGATGTATAGCGCAAAAAATATTAATGGTGCTCGTGCCTACGATTTAGCGAGACAAGGCAAAGTTGTTACACTCCGCACCTGTGATGTCGAAATTTATAAATATACATTATTAAAATCTAAAGGCGAAGGGACTTTCGAATTCGAGATTGAATGTAGTAGTGGCACATATATTCGGAGTTTGTGCCGTGATTTAGCAAATGCGCTGAATACTAAGGCTACTATGACGGCACTCTGTCGCACAAAGTTTGGGGTATTTGATATTGAAAATTCAACCACATTCGAAACTTTGACTGAGGAGGATATTATTCCTATTCCACAGGCCTTTTTAGAGCTCAATCGACTTGATTTAACGGATGAGGAATTTAGTTATTTCAGTAACGGCAGAAAATTGGCACTTAATCAGCCGTTAGGTTTGTATCTTACTTATTTTGGTGGCGACTTTTTGGGGATTTGCGAGGTTAATCAAGAACATAATCTAAAGAGGAGAGTATAGATGATTAGATTTGGTCCATCAGGCAATAGCGAAGCCTTTTATGAGGAAGGGCACAAGGAAACTGCTGAAGCACCAGAATGGCTAAATAAAATGGGCCTGAATGCCTTTGAATATTCGTTTACATTAGGGCAGTTTTTGAGTGATAAAACTGCTGAGAAAATTCTAGCCGAAGGCAAAAAATACGATATCGAATTTAGCGTTCACGCACCTTTTTATATAAATTTTGTAAATTCTAGTGATACAGCGCGCGAGAATAACTACAAATTTATGATGAATAGTGTGGAGGGACTTAAAAAATTAAACGGCAGGCATTGCGTCTTTCATATTGGCTCACAATTGAAACTTTCGCGCGAGGAGGCTTTTAAAACTTTAAAGGACAACTTTCTCGACTTCGTGCACGAATTTCAAAAGGCCGAGAGCGGAGTTTTCCTGTGCCCCGAGGCCATGGGAAAATACACTCAAATGGGGACAGTGGATGAAATTTTCGAAATTTGCAGTTGGAGTGATTGCCTAATTCCTACGCTCGATTTCGGGCACATAAATTGCGTAATGCAGGGTGCTCTAAAAACAAAAGAGGACTTTATGGCAATACTAAAAAAGGGTATCGATAAAATTGGCTTTGAGAAAATGCGCGACCTGCATATTCATTTTTCAAAGATTATGTATGGTGCAAAGGGCGAGATAAAGCACTTGACGTTTGATGATACAGTATACGGTCCCGAGCCACTACCTATGCTCGAAGCAATTTATGAGCTAAAATTGGAGCCCGTGATAATTAGTGAGTCCGCTGGCACCCAAGCGCGCGACTCAAAAATTATGCGCGACCTCTATATGAATATAAAATAGTTGATTTTTACTAAAATTTATGATATTATAAAATATACTTTTTATTTTACAAGGAGATTATTATGATTTCAGCATCAGAATTAAGAAAAGGTATGTGCTTTGAGTGGAACGGCCAAATTTACACTGTTCTAGATTTCGAGCACAACAAACACGGTCGCGGTGGCGCAGTAGTTTGGATAAAAATGCGTAACGTAAACACTGGGGCAAATGTAGAGAATACTTTTAATCCTACTGACAAGTTTGAGAAAGTGCAGTTTGTAGAAAAGGAAATGCAGTATTTATATAACGACGGCGACCTTTACTACTTCTTCGACCCCGAGACCTATGACCAAATTCCATACAACAAAGATTTAGTTGAGGAATGCTTGCCATACTTGCTTGACGGTATGACGGTTACTGCTAAATTTTTTAAAGATCAAATCTTCTCGGTCGCTCCACCTTTGTTTGTTACACTCGAAGTTACCGAAACAGAGCCAGCAATTCAGGGCGACACCTCAAAGGCTAGTTACAAGCCCGCCAAACTCGAAACAGGCCTCACTGTCCAAGTGCCACTATTTATTGGCAATGGTGAAAAAATCAAAATCGACACCCGCACAGGGGAGTATGTTGAGAGAGCATAAAATAACACTTATACCATATTTGAATCACACACCCAAATTATTCAATTTTTGAGTTGTGGTTTAATATAGGTGTTTTTTTATTTTCAAAAAAAAATAAATTTTTTTTAAAAAAGTGTGTAATTTTATTTGCTTTAAATATTTGTTTGTGATAATATAATTATGTCTCTTTAAGACATTTCCTTTTTGTTTTTTGTGTTCTTTAAAATTTTTTCATTTCATCTATTTTTCATTTAAACTACTTTTAAAAGACAAATCTTCTTTTAGCACAGGGTTCCCCCTGTGTTTTTTGTTTACTTACTCAAATGTTTTTTATTTGTTTAATTAAGCACGCTCTTTTATTAAATATAAAAATAAAGAGATTGGATAATCTCTTTTGATAATCTGTTTTAAATTATAATTAATATTCAATGTCATAACGGTTGAAAATCGGGTCGTCTAAAAAGTCTAATGCCGTCATCTCAAAACCTGCGGCCACTTGGTAAACAAGTGCAAGGGAAGGGTTCTTTGTGTTGCCTTTTAGCACATTTACTAGAGTCGACCGAGGAATGCAACTCTTTTTAACAAATTTGTGCAATGTAATTCTCTTACTTTTTAAGATAGAATTAAAACGGATTGTAAAAGCTTCACCTAATGTCATATTTCCACCTCGATAAGTTTTTCCTAATTATAAACTATAAAATTCGTCCAAATTAGGTTACTTATATACTAACAAGTTTTAATCAAAAAATTGCGACCAAATTCGGTCAATTTGTCAAAATTTATAATATTTTGTTAAATTTTGTCGTAAAAAAAAGATTTTTAGACCCAAAAATTTCAAAATTTTAGCTTATTGTAATAAAATTGTCGAGTTATCAAAAATTATAAAGTCGCATATATTACTTATATGATTGCGAGGGTAGTATGGAAATAAGTTTTAGTGAGTTGCGCGCCAAGGTCGTGATTAATTTAACTGACGGACGCAGGTTAGGGCATATTATCGACTTGATTTTTGAGCAAAACAGCGCGCGCATTTTAGGGGTCGTGGTTCCAGGGAATCGTTCGGGCTTTTTTAAAGGGCGCGAAGATATATTTATACCTTATCAGTGCATTTGCAAGATTGGGCTAGATACAATTTTAGTAGAACTCAATCCCGTCAGCCAGCCTGTGAATACCGCCAATACAATTAGTAAGTACGCGCCAGCAAATTCCGTAGTCGTCGAGCCCGAAACCAGCAAAATTCACAATTATGCAAGTTACACTGGCGCACCTGGAAGATAATTATTCTAACCTAACTGAAAATACAATTATGTATCAACTTACGCAAAAGAAAAAGCGGGGTAACCGCTATTCTTTGCTTTCGCTTGTGTTAGTTTCCACATTTTTCGCGTTCTGCTCTTTTAGTAGGTCGCGAATTTCTTTAAGTAGGCCTTCGGTGCTGTTTTTGTACTCCTCGTCCTTTTTGGCTTGCTCTTTTTGGGCTTTTTCTTTTGCTTGCTCCTCATGTAAAGCTACCAGGGCTGTGTGTACGGCGCGCCTGTCTTTCAGGTCGATGCCTTTTTCTTTTAGAATTTTCTTTTCTTCCTTTGTGGGAGCCTTGATTTTGTTTGTCGCATCTTTAATTAATGCAGAGCTCTTCATCATAAGGCGCAAAATAATAAAGATTGTTAATGCTATGATTAAGAAGTCAATGATTGATTGAATAAAGTTACCATAGTTCCACGTAAGTGTTGCGACTCCGCTTTCATCACGCTGTAACACAACGGAAAGTTCTGCAAGGCTGTTTGCACCCAAACCCCAAGTAATTAACGGCATAATAATGTCATTTACTAGACTGGTAACAATTTTGTTAAACGCAGTACCTATTACGACAGCAACGGCTAAGTCAATGATGTTACCTTTACTGATAAAGGCCTTAAAATCGTTCCAAAACTTCATTTCATTTGTTCCTTTTAAGTTTTTATCTAAAAACAATTAGATTTTAGCACATTTAATACAAATTTACAAGATATCGAGTATAAAAACTAAATTTTATCAAAAATTACTTGCGGAGGTGTATATGAAATTAGTAGACAGTAGAACTTATGAAAACCTAGCACGCAGTTACGCAAGCGAATGCCAGGCACGCACGAGATATGAGTTTATTGAGTACGGCGCAAGAATTAACGGCTACAAAAATATAGCCGACATTATCGATGAAATAGCGTATCAAGAGTTCAATCACGCGCGCATGTTTTACACGTTTATTCAGGATGGCGACGACCAGCAAATTGACAATATCGAAATAGTTGCAGGTTTTCCTTTCCGTGAAAAGTGGGACCTTTGCGAAAATTTGAGGCTTGCCTCAATGGATGAGGCAGGAGAGGCAAATGTCTATGCCGAGTTTGCTTCAATCGCAAAGGAAGAGGGCTTTCCCGAAATCGAAAAATTGTTTTTAGACATAATGCGCGTTGAAACGTATCATAAGGAGGTCTTTGCCGAGCTCCACACCCAAATGCGCGACGGCACTTTGTATAAAAAGTCCGAGCCGACTTTGTGGGTGTGTGCCGACTGTGGCTATATGGCTACTGGCCTCGAGCCTTGGGATGAGTGCCCCTTGTGTAAGGCAAAACGCGGTTCCATAAAACTCGTATTAGACGCTTTTAATATTCGCGAAAAAATCAAAGCCTCACAAAAATAATAAACAATTGAAAAAACTGCACCACTAAAAGTATCTAACTTTGGTGGTGCAGTTCGTTTTATGTAAAAATATGCTCTTTTTAATCGAAAATTGGGTCATCATCAGTATCAATCGGAGACTTAGGCTCAGGTGGAATTTCCTCGGGCGGTGGTGGTAAGTCAGGCTCAGGTGCTGGTGGCTCGGTGTCAAAGATGTTGTCATCAAAGTTTTCGACCGCCTCAAGTTCCTTCGATACCTTTTCAAAGGCCTCGCGATTCTGTGGTAATATTGGCGGTGGGGCAGTTGCCTCTAGGCTCGCCAAGTTTGCATCCTTTTCAGTACTCTTAAACGTGGTCGAGGACCCGTCCCATATCAGCGGAATTTCGCCCAAGGGACCATTACGATGTTTTGCAAGAATCAAGAAGGCTTGGGTAGGGTCGAGGCTTCCGTCTTTATTCGTGTCGGAGTAACGGCTGGGGCGGTGAATAAACATTACAATATCGGCATCCTGCTCAATGGCACCCGTTTCACGTAAGTCGCTTAGTTGTGGCTTGTGGTCGCCAGCGCGCTGTTCCACCGCACGAGATAACTGGGAGAGGGCTAGTACAGGCACACCGAGTTCCTTCGCCATGATTTTTAGGTTACGCGAAATGTCGGTAACTTCCTGCTGTCTACTTTCAACTCGACGCCCGCTACTCATAAGTTGCAGGTAGTCGATCATGACAAAATCTAGCCCGCAGGTCGGGTCATTTTTTAACCTCATGCACTTTGACTTGATTTCGGCAGGGGTGTTCATACTGTTTTCATCAATAAATATCGGTGCTTCAGCGAGGATGTTTACCGCTTTTCTAAATTTGCGCTGTTCATCTTCGTTTAAGTCTCCGCGCATGACCTTTTCCATGCTGATGCTCTTACAGGTCTCTTTTGCAATACTTACTGCCATCCTTCTAGCAAGTTGCACGCGGGGCATCTCTAGCGAGAAAATAGCGCAAGTTTTGTGATCCTTTATCGCCATGTTTTGCACAAAGTTGATAGCAAGTGAAGACTTACCAAACGACGGGCGCGCAGCTAAGATAATTAGATCGCCCTTTTGAAAGCCGTTTGTGTAGTGGTCAAGGCCTGGGAAGCCCGAAGGCAACCCACGCTTGGCATCAGGGTTTTGAAAACACATCTCGAAGTCCTCTACAACTTCTTCAAGACTTCCCTTGATGTGCTCTAGGGCTGAGTGGTCCGTGGTCTGCGAAATCGCGTAAATTTTACTTTCAGCAAACCCGAGCGCAGACTCGCGGTCATCACTTGAGTACGAATTTTCAATAATTTCGCCACCAGCCGAAATCAACTGGCGCAGGGTAGAGTCGCGCTTTACAATATCGATGTAGTACTGGTAGTTAGTGGCACTGGGTAGGACGTTTGTAAGGGTAATTAGGTACCCCACGCCACCAACGGTCTCGAGTAGCCCTTGACTCTCTAATTCGCTAGTCAAAATTATGTGGTCAAAGTATGTGTGATTTTTCTTTACAAAGAGCGTCTGCATTGTGTCGAAGATGATTTGATGCTCTTTGGTATAGAAATCGTTTTTATTTAGTTCAGTCAAAATCACAGCGGGTGCTTCTTGACTAATCAGCACAGCCCCTAGGACCGCTTGCTCCGCCTCAAAGTTGTAGGGAAGCCTACGACCTACGTTTCCAGCACTTTCTTTTTTCTGTGGCATAAGCCCTCCTATTCATCCTTGGTGTTTTTGCCCTTGCTCGCTAAAAACTCCTCGCGTTTTCTTGCAATACTCTTTTTGCGCTTTTCGTTGATTAGGTATCCACACACTGACGCAATTAAGAGAATAATTACATCAATCATAATTAACACTCCAAGCGAAACATATTGATTGATTAAAATATCGAGCCCAATTATAATCGGTAACGCGCATAAAAATGACAACATGTAAACCTTTATTATTGCCATAAATTCCTTGCGAGTCATCGCCATAAGCATACCTCCCACATAACACGAAATAAGTGTTAGATTAAGTTTATCACAAACTTAGGAAAAAGTTAAGAGTTTTTTCAAAAGTTTATAATTTAATATTAAAGGTATTTCGCACTTTTGCCTTGACTTTATCGCCTCTTTGCGCTAAAATATAATAAATATGCCTTTTGTTTAGGCAAAATTTTAATTTTTAGGAGTACAAAATGTATTGGGCAGATGAAATTGCAGAACAGATAATTAAGACTTATCCCGATCAGAAAGTGTATACTTGCGCCAGTGGTATTAGCCCTAGTGGTGAGGTCCACATGGGAAACTTGCGCGAGGTGGTAACCACTTGGTTTGTGGTCAAGGCCCTTCGCGATAGAGGCAAAAAAGTTCGCTTTATTTTTAGTTGGGACAACTATGACAGACTTCGTAAGGTCCCAGCCGACCTCGACCAGAGCCTTAATAAATATATAGGAATGCCACTAGACAAAATTCCCGACCCGTTTGGCTGTCATTCGAGCTGGGCACGCCACTTTGAGCAACCTTTTATTGATGCAATAGACCAGTTGGGTATAGAGGTTGAACACGTTTTTCAGGCAGATAACTACACCAGTGGGAAGTACGCAGACAAAATGATTGAGGCCGTGAACAAACGCAAGGATGTCTACGACGTGCTGATGAGTTTTAAGACTCAGGAAGCGACCGAGGCGGAGCGCGAGGCCTTCTATCCCGTGCAAATTTATTGCGACGCGTGTGGAAAGGATACGACAAAAATCTTATCAGATAGCGAAAACGGGGCAGTGCTCGAGTACGAGTGTAAGTGCGGACACCACGGCACCTTTGATTTGCGCACCCAACACAACGCAAAATTGATGTGGAAGGTCGACTGGCCTATGCGCTGGACTTATGAGGGTGTAAACTTCGAGCCTGGTGGAAAGGACCACAGCACCGAGGGTGGTAGTGCGCAAGTGGCTACTAAAATGGTTTCAGCAATATATGGCGGTCGCGCCCCTGTGTACCGCGGATACGAGTTTGTAGGCATAAAAGGCACCAATGGTAAAATGAGCAGTAGTAAGGGCAATGTTATGACCCCTGAGAAGATGCTTCGCGTGTACTCGCCCGAGATAATTTTGTGGTTGTATACTCGCTTTTTGCCCGAAAAGTACTTAGAGATTTCGCTAGATGAGGAAGTTTTACGCGTGTACCACGAGTTTGACCGCATGTACAATCTCTACAAGTCAGGCGAGGGCGACGAAGTTGTGAATCGTATTATGGAAATGGCGCTTTCTTGTCGCAAAAATTACGAGGGGTGCCCTGTAAGTGCCCAAAATATCGCGGCATTCGCTCCGATTGTCAACTTTGACCTCGATATGCTCGTGGAATTGCTTAACAAAATAGGCGACAAGTGCACTCGTGAGCAAATTGAGGAGCGTTTTGAGAAAATCAGTTACTGGTTAAAGAACTATTCGCCCGAATCGATTTCAAACTTGCTAACGGAAAAGAACACTGAATACTATTCAACTCTAAACGATGAGGAAAAAGGCTGGATTCGTACTTTATCTAGTGAGTTAAGTGCACACGACCTCTCGACCGAGGAAATGCAGGCACTGCTTTACGAGATTCCAAAGTTAAATGGCGAGCAGGACAAGGCTAGGCAGAAGAGATTCTTTGAGATTGTATACAACCTACTTTTAGGCAAGTCAAAGGGGCCGAGATTGTACCTATTCTTAACCGCTGTTGACAAGGCGCAAACCTTGAATTTATTAGATTTTTAAAAGGGAAAATTATGATTGATATTAATTTGATTAGGACTGAACCAAAGCGCGTTGAGGAGGCTCTTCTAAAACGCGATTGTCACTTCGATTCTGCATACTTTCTCGACCTTGATGAGCGCCGTAGAAAATTACTGACCGAGATTGAGAACAAAAAGGCCGAGAGAAATAAAGCATCCAGCCTCGTGCCTCAGCTAAAAAAGGAAGGTAAGCCCGTTGACGACCTTATAAACTCCACCCGAATTTTAGGGGATGAGATTAAGGAGGCCGAGGGACTGCTGGAAACTTTAACTGCTGAGTGGCAAGACATTCAGTACGGGCTACCTAATATGCCCGATGACGATATCGTGGCAGGGGGAAAGGAAAATAACCAGCCGATTTACACTTTCGGCGAGAAACCCAAGTTCGACTTTGAGCCAAAGAACCATGTCGACTTGTGTACGAGCCTTGGACTCATTGACTACGAGCGCGCAGCCAAACTTAGCGGAAATGGCTTTTGGATATACCGTGGCGTTGGTGCGCAACTCGAATGGGCCCTGCTTAACTTCTTTATCTCGGAACATCTAAAAGACGGGTACGAGTTTGTCCTGCCTACACAGATGCTGAACGAAAAGTGCGGTTTCGGTAGCGGACAGTTTCCTAAGTTTGCCGATGAGGTTTATTATGTAGACAAGGCAGGGAGTGAGGACGGCGCAAAGCAGTTCTTGCTTCCAACAGCAGAGAGTGCCATGGTAAACCTATACGCTGGCGAAATTATACCAGAGGAATCGCTTCCTTTCCGTATGTTTGCGTACTCGCCATGCTTTAGGTGCGAGGCGGGCAGTTATCGCGCAGAGGAGCGCGGTATGATTCGCGGGCACCAGTTTAACAAGGTCGAAATGATTGGGTACACAACCCCAGAGCAAAGCGATGCAATGTTCGAGGAATTGGTAAACAAGGCACGCAAGCTTGTAGAAAAACTTGGGCTACACTTCCAAATTTCAAAGCTTGCGGCGGGCGACATCAGTGCCACAATGTGCCGTACCTACGACATCGAGGTGTGGATACCAAGCATGGGCATTTACAAGGAAGTCAGCAGTGTCAGCAACGGCCGTAGTTACCAGCCAAGACGCAGTAACACGCGTTACAGGACAAAAGAGGGCAAAACTGAGTTCATTCACATGCTAAATGGTAGTGGCCTCGCAACGCCTAGAATTATTCCTGCAATTGTCGAGCAGTTCCAAAATGCAGACGGCAGCGTTACGATTCCCGAGGTTTTGCGCCCATACATGGGTGGCCTCGAACGCATCGAGTCTAAAAAATAATAAAATTAGTCTATACTACTATGGTATAGACTTTTTCTTTTAATTAAAATCTCGTAAAAAGCATAATTTTGGAAAAACCAGTAAATTTTGAGTTATTTTTTGCGATTTTTTAGACACTTTTTTATAAAAAAATTTACCAAAGTTAAGATTTGCTTTACTAAAAATATTCAAAATGCTATACTTTTTCTGTTATATCGATTAATTTATATCGTAAAGTGTAATACTAATTATAATTATCATGCAAAAATAGGAGGAAAGTTTATGACAAAAATTTCACGCGGTTCGACATTTTTACTCTGCGCTATCCTGGGCATCGCCCTCCTAATTGGTGCGGTCTGCTCCTTTGCCCTCAGCCCCTTGAGTCGTTCCCCAGCAAGTGCAACGACCGAAACAGGCCTCGCTGTTAGTGGAAACCTATATAACACCAATAGCACTTTAAATGCAAGTAATGTGGTGGCTTTCTTAAATAAATTACAATATAATTCAATTACCACCAGCACAACTCTCACATCTCCGCAAATTGCCGACCGCGCAGGAGTATCCACCAATAGTTTCATTTTCCAAATGGGGTATTATGTTAGTCCTACTGGTGTAATGGACACAAGTAAGCCTCTTACATGGCAAGCGACATATTTACGAAATGGCTATTTAACAATTTGGTTAAATAGAGGCTATACAAAAGAATATTTTGCAAATGGTACAGCAACAGAAAGCAATGGCTGGAAAACAAGTAGTACTAGTTATTCTTCTAGTCGTAACGATTATTCTCATTCTCTTTTGCGAGAAGTTACGAAAAATATTGGTAATGCTTTAATTAATAAATTCAATAGTATGAATATGATTGTTGTTTCACCTCAAGAGGCTGGTGCTACTTGGCAGGCTACTCAAGCAAACGCATATTATTCGGGCACAAAATATTCAACCACTAATGGCCTTCAGTCAAATCCTAATAGTGGTAGCGGGAAAGCTAATGTAAACCCACAAGGTTGGGATTGGGATTCTACAACCTATAATGATAAATTTTGGAATCCAAGCCATGTTGAGATTTATAATCAACCTTCCAACTCAGCCGCTTCTACGAGTAATGGTCTTTGGGGTTTGTCTTTCACTGATATTAATGCTTCAAATTCGCTTTATGATGGGCAAACCGCTAGCGATGGAGCTTGCTGGCTCCGCTCTGGAGCATCAATAAATGGTCGCGAGGTTATACCTGTTTATAATTATAATAGCGGCGATACAACAAATGACTACGTGCTGACTACAAGTAATGTAGGTGTCCGCCCAGCATGTCATATTTCATTATCTGCTCTAGATAATTTGGTGGGTTATTATGGTATTACTGCCAGTGTTTCCAATGGTGGAGCGGATAAAGCTACAGTAGATAAAACGAGTGATGGTTATTATACTGGCTATCAAGCAACCTTTGTATTCACTTCATTAAATAGCAATTACATAACAGGTCTAACAATCAACAATGCAAATATTACGATTTCCGCATCTTCAACGGCTTCTGGGAACTTTACTCAAACTACAGGTTGTCAATACAAGGCATATCGAAATGCTGGCAATCAAGTTACGGTAATAGTTACAAATGTTACACAAGATACAACTATCACAGCAATAAACAGCACAATCACACCTAGTGTGTCGAGTGGCTCGGGCACGACGGCAACAGTCGCGGCAACATCAGCAAGCGGTGGCCCTCAATATACATACACCTTTACATCATATGAGAATTACTACATCAATCGCATTACAATCAACGGCACTCAAATAACAATTTCAGACACTACAAACACAAACTTTAACACAGCAGGGAACACAAGTTACTACTGCTACCGCAATCAAAACCAAGTAATTTTGGTAGTAAAGGACATCATCCAAAACACTAACATAATAGGTTACTACGACACCTTATTCACGGTTACATCGGCGAACCCGACACTCGTACTCCAAGACACCACGACCTACACGCGTGCAAACTACTTTGACACCGCAGTCGACATTGTGGCCACATTTGAGCAGAACGAGAACATCCAGTTCACAATTGACGGCGTAACTATCAGGTTACAAGGCAAGAACAGCACGGGTGAAGCAATATTGCCCAGCGGAAAGTTTAACTACTCCCACAATGTGCACAATAATTATGTCGTGATTCGCCTCACAAATTTGCCAAACCCTCGGCACGATGTAACCCTTGACCACTATGTAGGCGACATGGAAATCGTAAACATTACCTCCAGCGGTGGCAGTGGTGGCCTTTCGCGCACATACATCGAGGACAGCGGGCTGATTCGCGTAGTATTTAGCCCAACAGCCGACAATGAATGGGTATATTCGTTGCGCTTTGACAATGTTGAGGTAATGCTCACATACTACAAGGCCGAACTATACGGCGTGGGTGGTTTTAGCACTATTCGCTACATCGCAAAAGACAGCACAAACACAGTTACCCTCGAAATTGAAGGCATTTACGAAAGCACCAACATCGTCTTCAACCTTACCACCTCCAAGCCCAATTACCAGGTACCGCCCACAAATAGTGGTGGTGGTAGTTTTGGAGTGGCTGGCACTGTGGTGGCTGCGGGAATTGGAGGGGAAGCGCGCATTGTCGGTAACGACATCGCAAACGGCACCGCAGATGACACGGTTACCTTTGTGGCCCTCGCGTACACAGGGTACAGGTTCGTAGGCTGGGTCGACGCCAGCAATGAAACAAAGGTAATTTGCACCTCAAGTACCGCGGTTTTGAGTCGCGACGAGGTCAATGGCAAGGTTATCAAGGCCCTTTTTGAGGAAATTCCCACAAATTCGAGCTCAAATGGCTCTCTTAACGGCTCCCACGACTTTGTTTAAATATGATTCTTTTAAATAAAGACTAAAATAAGGGCTATTTAATTAAAAAACCGCACTTTTCGTGCGGTTTTGTGTTATTTTCTAAGGTTAAAGGCAATAATTCCCGAGATTAGCCCAGCAATTGCGCCGAATACGAAGTCATTTAGCAGGCTGAGAGTAAAGCGGAATTCGCCGTCAAGTATCGAGAACACAATAAAGGCGAGTAGGGTATACACAGCACCAATCACAAGCCCCCAAAGCCAGCCATTTGACTTGATTTTTTTACTAGCGACCCAACATCCAATAAAGATACTCAAAAATTTAATTACTTGATTTATAGGCATAATGGCAGACTCAGGCAGGGCCGTAAACTTTACGACAAAAGCAAATATAAGTATACATAGAAGCGACACTGAAAGTGCCCAAAACACACTTTTGGTAAGCGTTAGAATGTTATAGCCACGGCTATTAACAGTTGTGTTGATTGTATTTTCCATAACTTTCTCCTTTTGCAATAATATATGGCGCGACTTAAAATTTTATTACAAAATTACTAAAAAGGTGATTTTATGGCAATAATCGATTTTGAAATTAAAAAAATGCGCTAAAATAATTGACTTGACGGCCGATTTATATTATAATGACAAGTATCTACAAGGAGTTTACTCAATGAATAAAGCAACAGCGATTAAACGATTTATTTTTATAGGTATATTTTTGGTACTTGGCTTCATACTGAGCTTTGCGCAGTTTGACATCCCAGGCACTATTTATACTTACAATGGTTTTGCAAATTCTATCAAACTCGGCCTTGACTTAAAGGGCGGTGTTTTAGCCGTTTACGAGGCTGCACCACTCGAAGATTCTGAGGGAGACTTTTCACAGCAACTTAACGCCACTCGTGAGCGTATTTCTGGGCTGATTACTGCGCAATATAATGAGGCGCAGATTTCGATTCAGCAAGGAAATAGACTGCGTATCGAGGTGCCCGATGTGTCCGACCCGGATGAGATTTTTGACCTTATCGGTACACCTGCTAGACTCGAGTTTAAGAGTGAGAACAGTGCTGATGCTGAGGCAGAACTTACTGGACAGAACGTAACCAATGCCTATGCTGCATATCAGCCCACGTCTAATGGTAACTATGAGTATGGTGTGGTAATCGAATTTGATGCCGAGGGTGCTCAAAAGTTCTACGAGTTAACCACTCAGCAACAGGGTAGTTCTATCTACATCTTCATAAATGGCGAATTGTTCTCACAACCAACCGTAAACTCGGCAATTTCTGGCGGTACGACTTTTATTTCTGGTAGTATGAATAGTCAGGCCGAAGCTGAGGACTTCGCACTGCAGATTTTGAGTGGTACTTTCTCGGTAAACCTAACACTGCTTGAAAACACTGTTGTTAGTGCGACTTTGGGTGAGAATGCGCTCCTTTATGGCCTCATTGCAGGTGCTGTTGCACTCGTGCTGATTTTCGCGTTTATGATTTGGCGTTATCGTATGATGGGTGTAATGGCGAGCATAGCCCTTGGGTTCTATGTGATATTGATGCTATTCTTCTTGCAGGCAATTCCAATTGTACAGCTGACCCTTGCTGGTATTGCAGGTATTATACTATCAATTGGTATGGCAATCGATGGAAACATCATAATTTTTGAACGTATAAAAGAGGAGTATGCTAGCGGAAAGCGTATCGAGCCTTCTGTTCGTGCTGGCTTTAAAAAGGCTTTCTCCGCAATTATGGACTCGAACATTACCACAATAGTTGTGGCACTAGTGCTGGCACTTCTTGGTACTGGTTCGATTCAAGGTTTTGCAATCACTCTACTCATTGGTGTAGTGTTAAGTATGTTTACATCTCTGGTAGTTACTCGAGGGTTGATGAAAATGTATTATCCTTTGAATTCTACAAATGCAAAACTATATAGTTTGAAAAGGGAGGATAATGTAGTTGAACTCGCATAAATTTGCAGAGGCTAGAAAGAATTTTAGTCCGACAAAGTTTAGTAAGTATGTTTGGATGTTCAGTGGCGCGATTATACTTGTAGGTATAATTATGTTTGCCGTAATGGGCTTTAATCTTGGTATGGACTTTACCGGTGGTAACATTGTCCGTGTCGAAGGGGCTGCGCAAATCACTGACGCCCAAATGACTGAGATTAAAAATGTCGCAAACGATGTTTTGAAAGAATATGACCTCGAAGTGGCTACCGCACAATACGTGGGTGAGACTTGGGAAACCGTGTCCATTCAGTACCAAAATGCTGACGGTGTCGCTGATATGACTGATATTAATAACAAAGTAGTATCTGCCCTCAGTGAGGCTTTCCCACAGTACACTGTGGTAAATGCGGGGAGTAAGAGTGCGACAACTAGTTCGGAGTTGCTGACAAACGCATTGCTTGCGGTTATTATCGCGCTTATATTTATAATGATTTATATCGCGGTACGATTTGAATTTTTGAGTGGTATAGCGGCATTGATTACTCTATTCCACGACGTGCTAATTATGTGCGCTTGTGTCGTTATTTTCCAAATTCAAATCAACAGTACCTTTGTGGCGGCGTTGATTACGGTACTAGGATATTCGATTAACAATACGATTATTATCTTTGACCGTGTGAGAGAGAACTTGCGCAAGCCGAGCCTCGAGCACTTATCTAACCGTGAAATCGCTGACCTCTCTGTAAAACAAACACTAAACCGTACTTTAAACACGTCAATTACAACGATTGTGTCTGTATTACTACTCGCTTGTGTAGGAATACCTCAAATGACTGAGTTTGTAGTACCGATTCTTATTGGTTTAATTGCTGGTACTTATGCCTCGATCTTTATCTCGGCACCTTTATGGACCGCTATGATGTCGAAATCAAAATATGGCATTAGACAAAGAGCGTTGGCGAATGAGAAAAAGGCGGAAAACGAGCCTGCGGTAGTTGATGCGACCGCTACGCCTGTTGAAGAATAAATAAAAGCCTTCCTTTTACGGAAGGTTTTTTTAAAGGGAAATAGTTATGGAGTTTCGCAAACTGACAAATGAGCATTGCACTCAAAAAAATATCGAGCATATTGTAAATAAATTCAAAGTTTCGCGTGATGTCGCCGAGCTTTTGTTGCTTCGCGGGATTTTTGAGGATGCAGAGATTACTAAATTTCTACACCCGCAAATTCGTGATATGCACGACCCGTATATGTTTAATGATATGGCCGTTGTAGTAAAACGCATTAAAACAGCGGTCGAGAATAACGAAAGCGTGCTAATCTTTGGCGATTACGATGTTGATGGCATTACCAGTAGTTACATTTTGCTAGATTACTTTAAGACCTTAGGATTGAATGTCAACACTTTTTTGCCTAATAGATATTCGGACGGGTATGGGCTAACGCGCGATGCTGTTGACTTTGTACTAAACACTTACACTCCTAGCCTTATTATTACGGTCGACTGCGGTATTAGCGGGTATGAGGAAGTGGAGTATATTAAGTCAAAGGGCGTCGATGTTATCGTAACAGACCACCACGATTGTCCCGAGATTTTGCCAAATTGCCCTATAATTGACGCAAAAAGACCAGGCGAGAAGTACCCCTTTCACGAATTGTGTGGCGCAGGTGTTGCTTTAAAGCTTGTCGAGGCACTTGCTGGGCGCGATACTGCATTAAAATATCTGCCTGTTTGCGCGATTGCAACGGTATCAGATATTGTCCCACTCGTTGACGAAAATCGTGTGATCGTAAAGGCAGGTCTTGATAAGCCCTTGACTGCTTTTCCCGACGGTATAGTTGCCTTAGCAAAAGAACTTAAACTTGGCAACAAGCTTACCAGCCAGGATGTTAGTTTTAAGCTGGCACCAAAGTTAAATGCCGCTGGTCGTATGGGAGATGCTAATCACAGCCTAAAACTTTACGTTGAGCGCGATAAAAATGAGATTCGTAGGCTGATTACTAAGCTTTTAGAGTACAATACCGAACGTCAAGATTTATGCAACGTCGTTTATGCGGACTGCATTGCGGAACTAAAAAAGGTGAATCTCGCAAATCAAAAGGTAATAGTGCTAGCAAAATCTGATTGGAGTATCGGCATTTTAGGCATTGTCGCTGCGCGTATTGCGGAGGAGTTCAATAGACCCACATTTTTGCTTGGCGAAGAGGGCGGTTTTTATAAAGGCTCATGTCGCAGTATTGAAGGCATGAACATTCACGAGTTGCTAACCAAACTTAGTGATATTTTGACAAGCTTTGGCGGACACACTATGGCCGCTGGTATGACTATTGCCTTGGACAAAATCGACGAATTTCGTGAAAGACTAAACACTCTTGTAAACGAAATGTACGAAGAGGAGTTTTTTGCTCCGTTCTTCCAGTACGATCTTGATATTGACCCAGAAGAGGTAACTATCGACCGTTTAAAAAATATTGAGATTTTGGAGCCTTTTGGATGTAAAAACCCCACACCGCTATATCGTTTGGAGTTTGACAAGGTAACGGTTACGCCTATGAAATCTAACAGCCACCACTTGACCTTGCAATTAAAAAATCTAAATCTTTTGGCTTTCAATAGCCCCGAATTTTTCAATATCGCTAGCCAAAGTGGGAAGAAGGAGTGTATTGCAGAGTTGTTGGTCGATGTGTTCCGCGGGAACGCAAGTGCGAAAGGTATTGTGAAGACTTTGCAAATATCTGCCGCCCCGAACATAAGTGCCGAGAGAGTTGGTGGCGAGTATATCAAGCAGTTGGCCCTCAGTTCGCACGGTGTAAAACCAAAGTATCTTTCGTATGACAAGGCGAATTTAAGGGAATTGTTATTGGAGTCGGATAGTAAACTTTATGGTACTTTGATTGTTGCTAACACCTTGCAGAGTTATCGCGATTTTCTCGAAAATTATAGCGAAGTTATTAATATTGTTTGCCACGAATACCTTATTTTAACTAATAATAACGGCTATAATACGCTGTGCCTGTGCCCGTCATTAAACAACGACTTTAAAAACTACAACCGCATAATTCTACTTGATAGCGTGCTGGATGAGGCATACATCGTGTTCTTTAATATGAACAGCAGGGCGAACGTTTACCTGCCAATTTCGACACCATTTTTGTATACGCCTTTTTCAAATCTCGACCTTTCGCGAAAGACTTTTGGTGAATACTTCAACATTTTGAAAAAGGCGAGCAAAATCGGGCTGGTTGCTTTTGATGACTTTAACTATTATAATAAATTAAAGAAAATTCACCATAATCTAAACTATGTGCAGTTCGTATGTTGCTTGAATACTTTTGTGCAGTTAGATTTAATCGAGGTGAATGAGGAAGAGGGGAATTACTTTTTAGCGATGAAGAGCTCAACTCCCACTCAATTAAACAAGTCCTATTTTTATAACAAACTCGAATTAATAATGAAATCGTATTAGAGGGAAAATGACAAGATTAAGAATACCAAAAGTTGTGCCAAAGCCAAAAGATTTTTCTAAATTTCCGTGGACCGAGGAATTTCGCGGAAAGTTTCCTACACGTATTGCAGAACAATATCTAATTAGCGGTATGCAGTACGAAGATTTTCGCGATTTTTTGTTCGCTGAAAAGCATGTAGATTATCGAAAGGCGGGCTTGATGGCGCACGCGTTAAGAGCGGATAAGGGAATTGTGAGGAACGATAACGAGATTCTGCTTACAATAAACTTCCCATTTTGTGAATGGCGGTGTGTGAATTGTCGGCGCAACATGTATCAGCGTTCAAAAAATACTGATGCGTATATGTATTATTTTGATGCTATTATGCGTGAAATAAAGCTAACTCGCGAAATAATCGCGAAGCGGTGCTATATCGTAAAGGCGATTTGCTATACAGGGAATCTATTAGCTCTTGATGCAGAGGAAATTGAAAAAGTACTTTCAAAGTGCACTTATACGTTGAGCGAAATCAATGTTGAATTGGGAAATCCCAAGTTCGTTACCCGCGAAAAACTAGCAATTCTAAAAAAATATAACGTAACGCGCATTATAGTAAACGCGCTGACTTTTAACACGGTTAGCCTAAGGAAATTGTGCCGTAGATACGAGTTTAAAGAGGTTTACGACTCGTTTAAATTGATTGCGGAATTCGGGTTTGACCTAAATATTGAATTGTTGGTTGGTTTACCTCAGGAGCATGAATTGCAACTTGGTCGCAACATAAAACTTGCAGTAGAATTGGGGGCAACTGGTATCGATTTTTACTCGCGCTTTTGCCCGCAGGGGAATAATATCGAGGTTACAACGGATAAAAACATAATCGCGGAGCAACGCAAACTCTTAGAGTACTCCAGTAACACTATGAAATCACTAGGGTTTAGTCCATACTTCTTGTATTGTACCGAGGTTGAGAGTGGTTGTTTTGAAAATGTAGGCTATGCGCTAAACAACAAGAAATGTAAGTACTTAGAGGATAAGTATTGGGAAGTGTCGACAAGCCTTGGATGTGGGGCAGACACGAACACCGTTATCGTAAAAAATCTGCACAACACTCGCAAGAGCATTCAAAACACATACGATTTAGGCCAATACATAATGGGAATTGAAGAAATTTTAGAGAAAAAACGCAAGTTTTTTGAGCAATAATCTTTACAAAATGCCTTTTTTATGGTAATATAAAAAAGTACCTTTTTCACAGTTTTACAGAGTTACTCCGTGTAATACTTTGATTTAGGCAAATTTAAAATAAGGAGTATATGATGAACAAGCAAGAGATTATTGCTAAGTTCGGCAGAAAAGAGGGCGACACTGGCTCTCCTGAGGTGCAAATTGCGCTATTGTCTGCTCGTATTAGAGAGTTGACAGAGCACCTAAAACAGCACCCAAAGGACAACCACTCTCGCAGAGGTCTACTCAAGCTCGTTGGTAAGCGCAAAGGTTTGCTTAACTACTTAGAGAAGACTGACCTAGAGAAATTTAGGTCGTTGAAGGCCGAATTAGGCATTCGTTAAAGCAAGTTTTTACTTGCTTTTTTATTTTTTCTTGTACTTTTTCGATGTTTATGATATAATAAGTCGAGGTTTGATATGTTTATTGATTCACATTCACATCTTTTTGCAATTGAAGATAGCAAAATTGATATGGCAGATATTGAAAAAGCACTAGTTTTTAGTTACGATGTCGCAAATTTTGATTTGGCACTCGACTACTGCAAAAAACACGAAAAATGCGCTTGTGGCCTTGGAATTTATCCCGAATTTGCTCTAAATTACGATCAAAACGCCGAAAATTTCATTAAGGCGCACAGGCATGACATCGTAGCCATAGGCGAAATAGGGCTCGACAGTACTTTTCCAAACTACTCAAAGCAAATTGAGGCATTTTTAGGGCAAATCGCGCTTGCAAAGGAGTTAAATTTGCCGATTTCGGTGCATTTACGTAATTTAGAGGACTACCAGCACTTTTTTGACTTGTTTAAGCGTGATGTGCCTTGTGTTTTACACGCATTTCATGGGGACATGAATATCGCAAAGCGGGCAATCGACCTTGGCTGTTACATTTCTTTTTCGGGAAATTTGACATATAAGCGCAATGTTTTACTTCGCGAGGTCGCAAAAATAGTGCCAGACGCACAGTTATTAATTGAAACTGATTCGCCCTCGATGTTGCCAGCGGGGTTAAATAGAGGCGAAAAAAATGTCCCGCAAAATATTGTGTTTACCGCAAAAACGCTCGCTACTGTTCGCGGGGTAGAATTAAGCGATATTTGTTTATTAACTAGCGAAAATGCCAAAAAAGTGTTTAAATTAGAGGGATAAAATGGAGTTTGAACGATTAAAACTACAGATTGGTGCGGAAGGCCTAGGCCTGCTTTCTACCGAGCACATCGCCGTATTTGGTCTTGGCGGTGTGGGTGGACATGTGGCGGAAACGCTTACTCGCAGTGGAATTGGCGAATTAACTATTGTAGACAAGGACACTATCGATATTACAAATATTAATAGGCAAATTCTAGCACTTCACAGTACCATAGGGCAAAATAAGGTCGATGTATGTAGTAGTAGGCTGTTAGACATTAATCCAAAAATCAAGGTGCATACAGTTAATATTGAGTTTTCAAGCACTAGCGATTTAGACTTTTCAAAATTCGATTACGTTGTAGATGCTGTGGATGATATAGAGGCGAAGGTAACTATAATTTCACGCGCGAAGGCGCAAAATATTTCCGTAATTTCTGCCATGGGCGCGGGGAATAAAATGGATGTGAGTAAAATCAAAATTGCCGACATTTTTGACACCTATACATGTCCACTAGCCCGAATTATGCGTGAAAAACTAAAAAAACTAGGTATAAGCGGGGTTAAATGCGCCTTTTCGACAGAACAGCCACTTTTTAAGGCCAGCGGGACCATTTCGAGCAATGCCTTCGTGCCCGCGGTAATGGGAATTACCATAGCACGCGAAGTTGTACTAGATTTATTAAAAAATAAGGAATGATTATGAAAATTTTACAAGATTATACATTAGATGAAATTCAGCAGATGATTTTGTCGCTAAATGAACAGAAGTTTAGAGCGAAACAAATTTATGACAATATAAACTTGGGGAAAAGCATTTCCTCTTTTAGCAATATCTCGAAAGAGTTGAAGGAAAAGTTGCTTGCCGAATTTGAGGACATTCCTCTAAAAATATACACCGAGCAACACAGCCACGACGGCACAATAAAATTTGCGTATGAATTAAGCGACAAGAATATTATTGAGGGCGTGCTAATGCAATATAAATACGGCAACACTTTGTGCGTGTCTACGCAAGTCGGCTGTCGCATGGGCTGTAAGTTTTGTGCCTCGACCCTGCATGGACTTACGCGAAATCTCACCGCTGGCGAAATATTGTCGCAAGTTTTAGCCGTAAACGCGCGCTTGGGCGGAAAGACTGGGAAGCACCGCAAAGTTACGAATGTCGTGCTTATGGGAATGGGCGAGCCTTTGGATAACTACGATAATGTCGTAAAATTTATTAGGCTAGTATCCGCCCCCGAGAGCCTCAATATTTCCCCTCGTAATATATCGATATCCACCTGCGGTTTGGTCCCCAATATCTACAAGCTTGCCGAAGAGGGCCTACAAGTAATCCTTACTATTTCTCTACACGCACCGAATGATACTCTTCGAAAAACAATCATGCCTATTGCTAATTCATATAGCATTAGCGAGATTATCAAGGCGGCTCGGTATTACTTTGAAAAAACAGGCCGTAGGGTCGTGTTTGAATACGCGCTCATTGATGGTGTCAATAACACCAAGGAGTGTGCGGCGGAACTAGCGAATCTTGTAAAAGGCTTTCCTACGCACATAAACTTAATACCACTAAATGAGGTTACAGAGCGCGACCTAAAAACAGTGACACATAAGCAGGCTGAGAACTTTAAAGCGATGCTTGAACAACGCGGAGTCTCTGTTACAATTCGCAGAACTATGGCGGATGATATCGACGGGGCTTGCGGTCAACTTCGTAATAGTATAATAAATTAAAATCATACCAGTACTTGGTATGATTTTTTATAAGTATTGTTGTGATAATTTTATTGCTGGTATACCAGTTTTTACAGGTAGGAGTGGGCGATTATATTCGCGGGCATATTCGCGCTTTATGATGTCGCACAAGGTATCTACACTCTTCTCTAAGTCATCGTTCGTGATTATGTAGTCATACTGTGTTTTGCGCTTAATCACACGCTCTTTAATTAATTCTCGTTCACGCTCTAGGACATTGGTGTTATCATTTCGCTGTTTCATTCTAGCGACCAGCACATCATCGGGCGCATCGATTAGCACCATTACAACAGGAATTGGGTCCATACCTTTACGCTCGAGTACCTGATTTATACGTCGCTTGACATTAGCGCAGCCTTCTACATCGAAGTCTTTTATTGCAACTTTCGAGGTGTGCAAGGTATTTAGAATAGCATCGAGATTAGTCCCATAGATATTTCCATATACCTTTTTTGCCTCAATTATATCGTGCGACTTAATGTGCTCAATAAACTCGTCTTTTGAGAAGAAGTAGTAGTCGCGCCCATTTACCTCACCAGGCCTCGGCATGCGTGTCGTACATGTAGGGAAGCGGTTAATGTTTTTAGCACCCAATCGCTCTATAACTTTCCCGATAATAGTAGTTTTACCCGCCCCCGCGCTACCAGCAATTATAAATAACATAATTTTACCACCTAATTATTATTAATAATTATACCAAATGTATAGGGAAATGTCAATATTGTTTCATAAAGGAATTGCCGATATAATATGATAGTATAGGGGGTATATTATCGTGAAGGCATTTCAGTTTTTTCGCTCAGTTGGTGTAAATTTTATTATTGTGTTAATACTAGGTTTTTTATGCGTGCTAACTGTCAATAATGATGTTAGGAGCGTTTTTAGTCCAAATATTGAGAAAGTGTTCTACAAAGGCGATACATCTAAAAACAATGTGTCCTTAATGGTAAATGTGTATTGGGGTAATGAGTACCTTCCCAGTATGCTAGGGACACTAGAAAAATACGGGGTAAAAACTACATTTTTCGTCGGCGGGACTTGGGTGTCCAAATTCCCTGAGGATTTTATGAGAATAGTATCCTCGGGCCACGAAATTGGGAATCACGGCTTTTTCCATAAGGATATGGATAAGTTGTCATACCAGGATAATCAAAGCGAGATACTCAATACCCATAAACTAGTAAAGGAATACACGGGGGCGGATATGACGCTCTTTGCTCCGCCTTCGGGGGCCTTTAATGACGATACCATTGCTTGCGCTACAAATCTAGGATACCAGGTGATCATGTGGAGTCGCGACACAATTGACTGGCGAGATCAAGATACCGAGTTAATCTACGAAAGGGCGACAAACAAGTTGTCAAACGGCGAGCTAGTACTCATGCACCCGACAAGATGCACGGCCCTTGCGCTACCACGAATACTTGACTATTGTATTGAAAATAATTTAAATGTTGTGCCAGTATCTAGTAATATTTTAATTTGATTTAATTGCCAGAAATAAAATGAAGTGGTATAATTCAAGAAAAACAATGTTTAGGAGAGAATTATGTACACCTTGAAAACTTATAAAAATGGATTACGATTAATACACAATCACGATACGACCAATCAATCGGTATCAGTAAACTTTATGACTCTTGTCGGCGGAAAGGATGAAGATGACACTAATAGAGGTATAGCGCACTTTTTAGAGCATATGTTTTTTAAAGGCACTGAGAAACGCACTTGTAAAGAAATAAACGCAGAATTTGATAAACTGGGTATTTTTGTGAATGCATACACATCAAAGGACATGACTGTATTTTATAACATTGGTCTTGCCAGTCAATGCGAGAATATGTTTGATATATTGTCAGATTGCTTTTTCCACTCGCAATTCCCTAAAGAGGAGTTAGTGCTAGAGCGTAAAGTGGTTTGCAGCGAACTCGAGATGCGCCTAGATGATAACAAGGACTTAATGATCGCAAAGTCAGAGGAACTAGCATTACAGGGGACAGAGTATGCATACCCACTTGGAGGCACTGTCGAATCAGTTAGCAAATTAGAGCGTGAGGACTTAATTAATTTTAGAAACAAGTATTATACTCCCGATCGCCTCGTAATCAGTGTTAGTGGCAATGTAACGCAAGAGGAAGTAGAAGCTCTAATAAATAAATATGTTTTACCCAATTGCTCTACAGAGGAAAAGACACCTATTAATTATATAGTTGATGACTTTGGCATAGACATAAAGGAAAAGTATTCGTTTACAAAGAGAGATACTGACCAATACTATAGCACCATATCATTTAGAGGTATAGGAATGGATAGCGAGGACCTAACCGCGTATAGATGTATGATACGCGCACTAGGCGGGTCAATGAGTTCGAGACTATTTAGAAAGGTGCGTGAAGAAAGAGGACTTGTGTACACAATTAGTACCTTCTGCTCTGATTGCGCAAAGTCACAGAACGGCATTATATTCTATTGTAATATTGATAAAGCAGAGGAGACATATAAGGCGGTTAGAGAAGTGCTAGAGGAGATACGCGCAGATGGGTTTAATGAAGATGACTTGAGTGTCGCAAAGAACTTACGAAAGACCAGTCTAGTACTCGGCACCATTCAACCAGCAAAGAAGGCATTGAGCGGAGGCGAGAAATTAATTTACAATAACAAACTATTAAATATAGATGAAGAATTAGAGGCTATTGACAAGATAACTATACAAGATATGAATAACGCATTTACAAAGTATTTTGATAATAAAGATATGACTGTTACGGTCGTGTCAAAAGACAACAAACTCGACCCTATTAAAATACTAACAGAATAAAATGGCTCACGGGGGCGGAAATTTAAAAAATACCCGAGTTTTATTTGTGTTTTTACACAAAAAATGATATTATTTAATTAAATAAGATAGAGCAAACAAAAGGGAGGTTTATTTTGCAAAATTATACCGACAGAAATGTAGGAGGTCCTGGAAATAAACTCTCTAGGCGTGCTGTAATTGGCATCGCTGTTTTGGTTTGCTCTGTTTTCTTACTGATTTGCCTTATATTTAACTTTTTGCCTTTTATCCGTTCCTTTATTTTAGGTGCATTCGGTATGGCCACGTACCCAGTTCTCGTGGTAGCCCTTGTAATAGGGGCTTTGCTACTCACTAATCGAAAGTATATAATTGCAAAAAATTATATTATTTGTATTTGTGTGTTGTACTTCTTGTTAATTTGTGTATTGCAAACCGCTCTAACTGATATGGACTACATGGGAATGGGGGAGTATCTTGGGGATACATACGCCTCTAAGAATACAGCTGGTGGAGTAATTGCAGGAATATTTGCCTATGGGTTTAGCGCATTGTTTGGCTATACTGGCGCGTATATACTATTTGCAATCGGTGCAATAATCTGCGTAGCTTTTATGGTAGATTATTTCTTAAAAATGAGCGATTATAAGAAGTTAAATGCTCGTGCTGTAAGTTATCCAATTGAAAAAGGTAACACCCGCATTCAAGAGGAAGCAGTGAATGTTGAAAAACAAATTAGCAGAAAGCAAAGCCTAATTGAGAGCATGAAAAAACAGGCGGGAGAATCTCTTACTCTTGGCCTTAACTCTAACAATGAATTGGTTACCGTTGGGAAGAGTAGTAACGACAATATTGCAAATCAAGTGTTTGGAGGTGATTACCAAAACCTTGTTAACAAAGCACAGCCTACACCGCCTAAACGCGAGGATGCTATAACGCTTGATGAGTTTGTAAATAAGACAAACAACAGCACTTTCGAGTCTCGCAATTATCAAACTAACACCCAGTACACTCCTAGCGGTTATCAAAGTGCTGAGGTTAATCACAATGCAGACAAGTTTAACTTTGAATCTTTTGACGAAAAGGTCAATGAATCGATAAATGTGGAGCAACATTCACCAGCAGAGAGTGAGGCAATCATAAACAATGTAAATAAAATGATTAATAACACCTCGTCGGCAAACATTCAGCCACTTAACAATATTAATCACGACCTAAAACCTAGGGAGCAGGAGCAAAAGACCACACAACTTGAAATGCAACAAACAAAGCCTACTCCAAACCCGACCACAACTTACAAGCGTCCGAGCCCGTATGTTCGCCCTCCTGTAAGCCTGCTTACAACGCAGTCGAGTAAGCAAGACGGAAATGAAGCGGACTTCAAGCAACGCGCTCATGTGCTAGAAGACACGCTAGATAGCTTTAAAATTTCCGCTACTGTTGTAGGTATTACTCGAGGCCCTGCTGTTACTCGGTACGAAATTCAAATGCCCGCAGGTATCTCGGTTAAAAAGATTTCACAGCACAGCGATGACATTGCAATGATGATGAAGTCGTATGGTGGTGTGCGTATTGAAGCACCTATTCCTGGTAAAAACCTTGTTGGTATCGAGATTCCAAACGAAAAAATTGCTACAATTGGGTTAAATGATATCATTAATTCGCCAGAATTTCATAATAGCAAATCTCCTCTAACTGTTGCCCTGGGTAAAGATATTGCGGGCACAATTAAGGTTTGCGACTTAGCTGCTATGCCACATCTGTTGGTAGCAGGTGCAACAGGTTCGGGTAAATCGGTGTGCCTAAATGTAATACTGATTAGCTTAATTTATAAACTCGGCATAGATGACTTAAGGTTGATTCTAATCGACCCAAAGCGCGTGGAGTTTACAAGTTACAATGGCTTACCACACTTATTAACACCTGAGGTAATCTGTCAGCCGAAGCAGGCACTGAGTGCATTTGACTGGGCGATTAAGGAAATGGATGACCGCTTTGACACATTCCAAAGACTCAAAGTCCGCGATATTAATGAGTATAACTCTTTGGAGGCTGTTTACAAGGGGCGCGAACCAAAACTACCGCGTATTGTAATAGTGGTAGATGAGTTAGCAGACCTCATGATGATGGCTAGAAAGGAATTAGAAGAGAAAATTATGCGTATTGCTCAGTTGTCGCGTGCCGCGGGTATCCACCTAATCCTTGCTACACAGCGTCCTTCTGTAAATGTTATTACGGGTACAATTAAGGCAAACTTACCATCTCGTATTGCGTTTGCAGTAAACAACTTTGCCGACTCTAACACTATTATTAACCAGGGTGGTGCTGAAAAACTACTTGGTCGTGGTGATATGTTGTATGCACCGCAAAACTTGCCTGAGCCTGTGCGTATTCAATGTCCATTTATAACTAATACCGAAGTATTAAATATTGTCGACTTTATTAAGAACAACAACGACAGCGACTTTGACGATGCGCGCACCAAACAAATTTTGGAGGGCAAGGGTAATGGCCATAATGGCGGAAGTGATGACGGTGGCGATGTCGAAAGAGGGGATGAACTCGACCCGATTTTACCAAAAGCCTTACTTGAATTTATTAGAGCGGGTACTGGCTCGATTTCTGCTATTCAACGTCGGTATTCGGTAGGTTATGCACGTGCGGCGCGCATAGTCGACCAAATGGAGCGACATGGCTTTATCTCGACGCCTGACCCTACAAATAAAAATCGCCAAATCTTGATTGATGAAGCAAAATATAATGAGTTATTCTCTGATGGACAACTATAATTAGGAGTTTTTTATGAATTTACCAAATAAATTATCAATAATTAGAATTTGCCTTGTACCATTTATTATGTTTTTCTACTTGGCACCATTTATTCCGTATGGGAAGTTTATAGCGATTGTGCTGTTTATTGTAGCGGCTGTAACCGACCTCTTTGACGGAAAAATTGCTAGAAAGAACGGGCTGGTTACCGATTTAGGCAAGTTACTCGACCCAATCGCTGATAAGATGCTGATTACTTGCAGTTTATTTCTAATTGTTTTCGACCAAACAATTGCGTTTCCTTGGGGGCTTATTGCGCTAACCGTTTTATTTACGCGTGATTGTATTGTAAATGGTGTGCGTCAAATCGCTGCAACCAAGGGAGTTGCTGTTGCCGCAGAAAAAAGCGGAAAGATAAAGGCTATTCTTGCATACATTTACATTCCTTTCTTTATGTTTATCGCCGAATTAAAGGGGCTAATTGCAGGAGTCGAGGCCTATGATGTGGTTATGACAGTGTTCTATGTAATTGGCTACATCATACTCGCTGCTGCAACGATTGTTACTGCATGGTCGGCAATCGACTACCCACTAAAGAACCGCGACCTTATTATGCCCAAAAAAGAGCAGGAGGCGGTTGAAGAAGTTGAAGAAAAGGTAGTAACAAATGAGATAATTACTGAGGACGAGGCAGAGGAAGAGGAAGAAGAGCAAAAAGAAACTGAAAATCACGAGGCAAAGGAATAACTAATGAAAGCAAATTTACTGGTATTTAGCGACGAGGGAAACACTGAATTTTTAAAGCAATTGATAACATTTAATATTAGACCCAACTTTTGTCTTGCTATGCAAGAAATAAATACGATAACATTTCTATCCCTTAACTCGAGCATACCAGAAATTACTAAATACCTTGATAGCAGTACCATTGTTGCTGTCGGGTATTGTGAGGAAACTTGTTATAGAAACATTAAAATCGCAATTAATAACTTCTATAACTCTAATATTATAAGGACTCCTTTCGGCGAATTTTGTAAAAATGGGAATCGTTTTTGCAGTATTGTTGATTTGAGTGCTCAAAATATTAACCTAGACCCAGCGGTTTTGCGTGTATTGTATGACACCGAACAGACTTTGACGCTGAGTCTTTTTGGTATTGATAAATTTGAGTTGACGGGCGCGCTTCGTTCTGTTGACTTTATTAATAACTTTGACTGCGCACTATGTTCGACTTTTGGTGATATTAGATTAACTTTTACACCTATTAACGAGGTAGGGAAACAGCACATGGATGATTTTTTGCGGTGCATGTATCAGCGGTTTAACGAATTTATTTACAACGATGAAGGGAAGAATTTAGTCGAGTGTGTGAGCGAATTGGTTGGTATCCGCAAACAGTATTTTGCACTGTATGACTTGATTACTGACGGCTTTGCTGATGAAAAACTTAAAAACATTTCTAAGGTTTGCGAATATCTTGTGCCGATAACCGATAGCGATTTTGAATATCTAAACTCGGTCGATAGCGCAAGTGGTATTTTAAAGAAGTATAACTTAGATTTTTTGATTCTTGCGCTGGGGAATTTTAATAGTGCTCGGATACTCGTAATAGATGAAAATAATATTAAAAGATATGAGTATTCGGTATCAAAAGAGCGCAAATATAACGAATTTTATGTTTTTAATCTTATTTTATCAAAAATCTTTAACAAATTGCGAAAAAACACTTCCTATTTTTAAAGTTTTGTAGTATAATATTAGAAAATTAGAACAAATGTTTAACAAAAGGAATACACAAAGTGGCAGAAAAAGAAAAAATTGACGACAAACAAAAAAATCTAGAACAGGTAATTGCTCAAATTGAAAAGCAATTCGGTAAGGGTGCTATCATGCGCCTCGGGGACAACGCAAGACAAGTTGTGGACGTAATACCGACTGGGTGCTTGACTCTCGATTTAGCATTAGGAATTGGCGGTGTACCGCGTGGACGCATAGTAGAGATATATGGTCCCGAATCTAGTGGTAAGACAACGGTGGCTCTTCACATAGTCGCAGAAGCGCAGAAAATGGGGTGTACCGCTGCATTCATCGACGCAGAGCACGCACTTGACCCTGTATATGCTGGCAATTTGGGAGTGGATATCAATTCCTTGTATATTTCTCAGCCCGACAATGGTGAGCAGGCTTTGGACATTACCGAGAGTTTGGTGCGCAGTGGTAGTATTGATTTGATTATTATCGACTCAGTAGCGGCCCTTACGCCAAAGGCAGAACTTGATGGCGAAATGGGTGATGCACATGTTGGTTTACTTGCTCGACTTATGAGTCAGGCAATGAGAAAACTAACTGGGTACATCAACAAATCAAATGTATGTGTTATCTTTATTAACCAGTTGCGTGAAAAAGTCGGAGTCATGTTTGGTAATCCCGAGACCACAACTGGTGGAAAGGCACTAAAATTCTATTCTAGTATCCGCCTCGATGTGCGCAAGACCGATGTAATTAAAGACGGCAATGAGATAATTGGTAACCGAACAAAAGTCAAGGTGGTTAAGAATAAGCTTGCGCCACCATTCAAGGTTTGTGAATTCGACATTATATATGGTAAAGGTATTTCCCGCGAGGGTTGTATTCTTGACCTGGCACTGGAATACGGCATTATTCAAAAAAGTGGTAGCTGGTTTGCCTATAATGGCGAGAAAATCGGGCAGGGTAAAGAAAACGTTAAGCAGTACTTGGCTGACAATCCTGCTGTTTATGAAGAAATTGAGGATCGCATCAAAGATGAACTGGCTCCAAAAGAGAGTACACAAGATATAGTTATCGAAAATGAGAACAATGTAGAAGGAGATGCTTAAACAGCATCTTTTTTGTTTATTTGATAAAATTTTGTAAATAATTATATTTACACCTTATTTAATAAAATTTAACTTGACTTTTTACTTCTTATAAATTAAAATTATAAGGCATATAAAATGCAAGTTTTATATCAATCCCCTAGGATTTTTCAATAAATTTAAAAGAGAGGAAATACCAATGCTCAACTCATTTGTAGGGTTGCTTGGTGTCCAAATAAGCACTGCTGTTTTGGTAGTCGCTATTTTAGGTTGTGTTATAGTAGGCGCAGTAGTGGGAATTTTAATTTTTAGAGCAATTGTGATAAAGAAAATTAACAATGCAAAAAATTCCGCTTCTAGCATTATTGAAGATGCACATTTGGAGGCCAAGACAATTGTAAAAGAAGCTCGACTCTCAGCACAAGAGGAATCTTTAAAGATTAAGACTGAGACAGAGAACGAACTCAAAGAACGTCGCATTGAAATGGAAAAGTTAAATAGCCGTTTTTTAGAGAGAGAAGAATTTATTAATAACAAAGAACAATCGTTAGAAAAGAAAAGTGAAGCCCTGGATAACTACAAGGAAAAGTTAGAAAATCAAGAAAAAAAATTAAACAATCGCCAAGATGAGTTAGAAAAAAAGAGTGGCGAGATCGTAAAAGAATTAGAAAAAGTCGCTGGACTGTCCCGTGAAGAAGCAAAGGAAAAGTTGGTCGCACAGATATCTGATGAGGCAAAACACGACTCTGCGTTAAAATTGCGCGAAATCGAGCAAGAGCTTAAAGATAACTCGCACAAATTGGCGACTGAAATCATATCTAATGCTATACAGAAATACTCTGCTGATTTGACTAGTGAAACTACTGTATCGACAATTGATTTACCAAATGACGATATGAAAGGGCGTTTGATTGGTAGGGAAGGTCGCAACATAAAGGCTATCGAAATGGCTACTGGAGTTGATTTAATTATTGATGACACGCCCGAAACGATAGTAATTTCAGGGTTCGACCCAATACGCCGAGAGGTCGCTCGTATTGCAATTACCAAGCTCATTCAAGATGGCCGAATTCACCCTGCGCGCATTGAGGAGACCGTTGCTAAGGCGCGTAAAGACATCGAGCGTGAAATTAAAGAGGCAGGTGAATCTGCAGTGCTCGAAACTGGCATTATTGGTATGCATCCAGAGCTAGTTAAGACGCTTGGACGCCTAAAATACCGCACAAGTTACGGACAAAATGTGCTAAAACACTCTATTGAGGTGTCTTTTATTGCGGGTATGCTAGCAAGCGAACTTGGATGTGATGAGATGGTCGCTCGTCGTGGTGGTTTGTTACATGATGTTGGCAAAGCGGTTGATCACGAAGTGGAAGGAACGCACGTGTCCATTGGTACGCAACTTGCGCGCAAGTACAAAGAAAACGAGAAGGTCATTAACTGTATTGAGGCGCATCATGGCGATGTTGAGTTTAGTTGTGTTGAAGCTGTACTCGTACAGGCGGCTGATACAATTTCGAGTGCGCGCCCAGGGGCCCGTCGTGAGTCAATTGAAAATTATGTAAAGCGATTAGAGAAATTAGAGCAGATTGCGAGTGGTTTTGCGGGCGTTGAAAAGGCTTATGCAATTCAGGCTGGTAGAGAAATTCGCGTGATTGTAAAACCTGAGGAAATTTCGGACGATCAGGCAATGTTGTTAGCACGAGATATTGCTAAAAAGATTGAAGAGGAAATGGAATATCCTGGGCAAATTAAGGTCAATGTAATCAGAGAGTCAAGAGCTGTAGACTACGCTAAATAAGAGGTAAAATAATGCAGATTTGTGATTCTCACAACGATTTGTTGACTACTTTTGACACTGTTTTCGATTTTGAAAACTATTTAAAAAATTTTTGTATAAATAACGAGGTCGTAAAAATTTTTACGGCCTTTTATGTTAGTGAAAAAATGCTACGGCAGTTAAGTTCTAGAAATATTCTAACTTTAATGAAGCGTAAGTTTGATATAATAAAAAATAGCACAATTGCTGTACCAACTATTGAAAACATAGGTTTTATTGAAAATTATCACGATTTAGATGAAATTATAGCTTTTCATCCGTTTGCGGTAACATTAACCTGGAACTACGATAATCGCCTCGCGGGTGGGGCTTATGGTAACGGAGGGCTAACAAAATTTGGTCGTGAAGTTATTTCAATTTTGGAACAAAATCATATTTTAATTGATACAGCGCATCTAAACAAATTGTCATTTATGGAGTTCGTGAATACGACTAAATATCCTCTGTTTTGCTCACATACAAGTAGTAGAAGTGTCTACAATATTCCGCGCGCGTTGGATGACGAGCAATTGTGTTTGATTAGGGATAGCGGAGGCTTTGTTGGGCTATGTCTATATTCAACTTTACTAAGCGACAGACCAGCAACTAATAAAACAATACTTACACACCTTGACCACATCATTTCAATTATTGGAGATGAAAATATAGGAATCGGTAGTGATTTTAATGGGACAGGTGAGTGCAATCCTGTGGGCTTTGATATTGATTACAATGGGTTACCGCCTTTGCTTGAACAAATTTCGCGCAAGTTTAACTCTGTGGTTGCTACTAGATTTGCTGGCAGAAATTTATTAGAATTTATGGAGAATGTCTAATTTAAAGGTATTATTTGCTAAATATGGTTGACAAATTCAATTTTATTTAGTACAATTATAATACTTTTTAGGGGAGTGGCTTAACGGTAGAGTAGTGGTCTCCAAAACCATCGGTCAGAGTTCGATTCTCTGCTCCCCTGCCACTTTCGACTCAACAGTATGTTTGGGTCGTTTTTTATTAATAAAATATGGAGTAATAGTTATGAAAAAAGTAACAATCTACACCGACGGCGCGTGCAGTGTTAACCCTGGTCCTGGAGGGTGGGGGTGTGTACTTATTTATAATAATATAGAAAAAGAATTCAGTGGTTTTGAGAACAACACAACTAATAATCGCATGGAGTTAATGGCTGTTATTAAGGCACTGGGAAAGTTAAAGGAACCATGCGAAGTTGATTTGTACAGTGATTCCGCCTATATTGTAAATGCCTTTAAACAGCACTGGATAGATGATTGGAGGGCTAGGGAATGGAGAACTGCTGATAAAAAGCCTGTAAAAAATCTTGACCTCTGGCAACAAATTGACGAATTTACGCGCAAGCACACGATATATTGGCATAAGGTCAAAGGGCACAGTACCGATAAGTATAATAATCGATGTGATGCTCTAGCACGAGGTGAAGTTGATAACTTTTTAAATAATCAAAAACAGGATGAATAGTATTTAAGATTTAGGAGAAAGTGAGTAGTGCTAAGTGGAAAAGTCGAGGATGCGCCAAATACCGATACAACACTATGCATCGATACAGCAAAAGATTATTTCACAATATTTGACTACATAGGCAACTCGGTAATAAAAATTAGTATGGATGGGAATTCAATAGAACAAAAACACAACAAAATAAATTAAAAAAGACACTAGAAACTGTATATTACAATTTTAAGTGTCTTTTTTAGTTGATAAAATTTAAATTTTATTTGATTTCGCGCTTTTTGAATACAACGTAACTTAGAATTGTTAGTATAATCATCGTAACGGACACAATCAGTACGCTCGCAAGCAGGCTTGAGTTGTAGAACATCGGGCTCGAGAAGGCGATGCTGAGCGGGTTCGCTAGGTCGCTCGCAAAGGCACCACCAAAGAATTTAAAGAAGTCAATTCCAGCGAATGGCAGGAATGCATACCAACCTGATTGTGTAAATAGTACTGCAAAAATTGCGGTCAAGAAGTAGATGAATATCGAAATTGTAACAGCACCGATATTGCTCCTAAATACAGTTGATATCATAGTCGCGAGTAAAACGTAGAACAAAATTTTGACAATCAACAGTGCAAGATAAATTAGTATCAGTAGGAAAGGCGAGATTATAAAGGCACTGGAAGCATTGAATACTGCAAGTATTGGTGTCGTGTCAAGCCCGTAGACGGCAAAACCTATAATAAACAGAACTAGCGCACTGAATACCAGGAAAATTGTACCGAAAATCAAGGATGCTAGAATTTTTGAGGTAAGAATTTTGTTCCTAGAAAATGGGCGGGTTGCTAGCACTTTTAGAGTGCCTGATGATTGTTCTCCCGCAATCATTCCGCCTGCCAGTACGACACAGAAAATTAGTATTATAAAACTACAAATTTCTAGGCCAAAATAAACTAGGTCAAATGCGCCAACCTCTTGACCAGAGGACATTGTTGGAGTAAACACCGATGAAAATTGATTAGATGTGAGATTATTTTCGATTAAATAGTTATTTGTAGTAATGCGCTCTTGAATTTGATACAAATGAACGTCGCTATAACCGATGTAAACATGAGCTTGTGAATCGTTAAAATATTTGACTGGTTCAAAATATATTGAATCACTAACAAGGGTAGAGTATTGATTTGCAGTATAGTAGTATTTTAAAATTTCTTCCTTTAATGTGCCAGTCGTAACATCTTCATCAGAACTGTATGCTGTGATATTTGAAAGCGTTTCAGCCATAAAAGCTGTTGAGGTTTCGTATTTAGTGGTTAGATTCTTAATAGTCTCATCTGCAAGCGTTATGTTTGTGATATCGTTACTAGTAATATAGTAGAGCTTGTCAAAATACGATATGCCTTCGATATCAGCAAAGCCGTTTGCTGTACTAATATTATTATATATGTCGCGGTGGGTTTCGACCAAGTTTAAGTCAGCACCATCCGCACGCAAGTAAAACGAGACATCCGAAATTAAGGTTATATAATCTTGGAAAGATTTATTCGGCATCAATACTGTGGGCATAGACTCATTAGTGGCATTTACTAAAATCGTACGTGCGTCGTTTAATACATCGAGCATTTCGAGGCGAATGTTGTTTAACTCGCTGATGTTCGAGGGATTTTCGGGGTTTTCAGCATACTGGATACTAGTAACATAGTCGTTTAACAATCGCCTAGCACCACGACGCGAGTCCGAGTTGTCAATCAAATTCTTTAACTGTGCCGTAACGGTAGTTTCGGCCGATGTGTTAACGCTCTCATAATAACTTAATCTCGAAAAAGCGGTGTTTACAATGTTGTCCGCAATACTTTTATTCATATTTGGCGCAGAGGTAAAGTTGGTCATTACCTCAGTTTTGCTGCCTCCGTCTATATGTAGCATCGTATCCCCACGATCTTCCATATTTAGTAATAGGGCAGAACAAAATAAGGCAATTACAATGACACCCGTGATTATATACAAAATCGGGCGCATTAAAATTTTATTTAATTCTCCACGCAATAATCTACTCATTTTTGACATAGATTTACTCCTAAGAAATTTTTCCATAACGGCGTTCTTTTAATATTTCTAGATAAATGTCCTCTAAACTCTTTGAAACAACTGTCGTGCCATAAATTGTTAAGTTGCGTCTAATTAGGTCAGAAATAATATCGTCGTACTTTTCGGGAATGTAGGGGATGAGCACCGAATTGCCAGCAAGCTCTACATCGAGGCCGTATTTTAACGAAATAATTTTACCTGCATAGTTGGGGTAATCGACCCTAATTCTAAACCTCTTCTGTGCACCGCTGTCGTTGCGGAAGTCGTCCATTGTGCGCATTTCCAAAATGCTACCACGGTCAAAAACCGCCACAGTATCACATAGTTGCTCCATTTCAGATAATACGTGGCTACTTATAAATATACCCATATTATTCTTAGCTGACAGAATTTTTAATGTCCTACGTAACTCAATGACTCCGTTTACGTCGAGTCCGTTTGTTGGCTCATCCAAAATCAACAACTTTGGGTTATTAAGCAAGGCTTGGGCAAGTCCTAAACGCTGTCTCATACCATACGAATATGTGCGTACACGGTCATCAATACGATTTTCGAGCCCAACAGTCCTAATAACATTCTCTATATTATCTTTTGTAATGCCTTTAACTAGACTTGCAAAGTAATTAAGATTTTGACGTCCCGTCATATACGAATACAGTTGGCAATTTTCCATAACGACACCGATGTGTGAAACGGCACGCTCAAAGTTCTTTTGTACAGAGTCGCCACAGATAAAAACTTCACCCTCGGTAGGTGGTGTAAGCCCACTAATAATACGAATTAACGTTGATTTACCCGCGCCATTTGGGCCGATAAAGCCAAATATCTCGCCAGCATACACTTCGAAATTGAGATTTCTTAACACTTTGCGATCGCCGTAAGATTTGCTTAGGCCCACAATATTCAAAACTTTTTCACTCAATTAGTTAAAATCCTCCTAATTTTTCCTATACTCCTAATATTTCGCTAAAAATATTTTAGCATAACCAAAATTAAAAGTAAAGTATTATTGACTTTATTAAAGTTTTTTAATATAATACTATTATGACACATAAAAATAAAAATAATGAAAAGATTGTAGAAAAAAGCCCTGCTGGCATATTCACACACACTTCTGTCTTGCTAATTTCGTGCATTATCATATTCGGTGCCTTAGATATTTGGTGTTATAGTAGCCTAATTACCGCAAGCAAATGGCTGTTAGTAACTGCTTCTATTACAACGGGGCTACTAATGGGACTAGGAATAGTTTTCTTAGTTACTAAACGAATGGGTTGGTTAAAGGCCGTTTTTGTAATAATCGCAATTGCTGCGATTTTTACATGGGGTTACTATCTGTTCGATGTCCTCGATTTAATTTCATATCTTACAGATCAAGATAAATTGCAAGCAGCATTAAGCGAGGTAGGGTGGTGGAAATACCTAATTTACTGTCTGCTTCAATTTTTGCAAGTAACCTTTATTCCGCTTCCAGCAATGGCAACAACAATAGTTGGTACAATTTTGTTTGGACCTTTTGTAGCATCTCTGTTAAGTTTAGTAGGAATTATGGCTGGTTCTCTCTTTGCCTTTTGGCTTGGTGACAAGTTTGGAGAAAAAGTTGTTTCTTGGATAGTGGGTGAGAAATCTATGAAAAAGTACTCGGCCTTACTATTCGATAAAGGTAAGTATATTTTCTTCCTTATGATGTTATTCCCGCTCTTTCCTGATGATGTGTTATGCTTGGTCGCTGGTATGACTGCTATGACATACCGATTCTTTATAACAACAATTATTTTAACTCGACCAATTGGTATATTTATGACTTGCTACCTAGGGTCTGGAGAAATTATTCCATTCAGTGGCTGGGGACTCATCGTTTGGGCCATACTAATTGTAACACTCATTATTCTATTTTGGGTTGCATATCGATATAAAGACCAAATTGAACAAATTATTAATAAAATGGCAACTTTCTTAAAGAAAAAGTTTATGAGCAAGCAAGACAGGTTATTTATGCAACTTGGTATTAATCGCGATATTAAATTACTCCCTGAAAAAACTTTAACTCGCCCGAAAGACGATGATATTGAAAAGAATGCAAAGGCTACAAAAAGTAAAACTAAATCTATAAAAAAGCAACAGAAAAAAGCACAAACTAAAACAAAAAAGATGCTTAAATAAGCATCTTTTTATGTTATACTCTAAATATTTTTGTAGAATACATAATTAGTCCGACCACCCATGAAAGTAATAAATCAGCAATAGCAAGGGCGGGGATGTACCATAAAGTAAAGAATTCAAGTTCTAGCGGTGCTGTCATACCAAAGCATAGGCACATTGCAATTACAAATGTTGCTAAGACTACAGCAAGCAACACTCTATAAAGTAAATTCATGCCCCAATTTATGTCTTTAATTCGGGTCTTTTTATCTAGGTCTTTGAATGTCAGCAAGGCCATTACACCAAAGTATGTAAATCCTAGTACACCATACAATATATATAGGAATGCATGTGGCTCATAAATCATCCCAGCATCTCTCAGTAAAAAGTAGGACAAAATCAACTCAATCATAAAAATCACAGTCATAATTCCAGCACGGCATAAGTTAAATTTGTTTTTGTCAATGAATGTCTTTTTGCTAAATGCCACTTTTTCGGTCTTTGAGTATGGCTTGACTACAATGTTTTCCTGCTTGATGTGGGTGTAACCAACGGAAGTCGGTGCAATTTTATGATCGTTATTAGCAGGTGTGGGCTTTTTGCCGAGATTATAACGCCTATTAATTTCATCCATAAGGTCTTTATTTTGCTGAGCATAAAGGTCAGTAACGTGTTTTTCCTCAGCCTCAACTTTCTTTTCAGAACGTAAAATCTCAGCAATTTGTTTTGAATATTCGGACTGCTTTCTAGGCGCAGGTTTTTCCTCGACAGGCTCTCTAGTTTGCACAAACTCAGACTTTATACTCTCATAAGAGGATGGAGTAACTTCGTTTGTTTGCAAGTCTGCATCAAGGTCCCCTAAAATATCCTTATAATTGATTTCATTACGGCTGGGCTTGTGCTCTTCGTGAATAATTTCAACATCGGGTTCATCATTGTATGAACTAAAGTTTATGCGCTCTGGTTCAGACTTTGGCTGTGGCTCACTCTTCTCAAAAATTGGGGTAGGGGCGGGCTGAATCGGTGCAGGCTCTGGCGCAATTTCCTCAATTGTTTCAGGTTCAACATATTCGCGCATTTGTTGCGTAAAGCTATGTTTTTCAACATCTTGAATTCTGTTAGGGTCAAACTGCTCGAATACAACCTGAGGTTTTTCAGGTTCCTGCCTAATAATTTTTTCAGGTTTGGGTTCAACATGTGGCTCTATAATTTTAGTTTCCATAATAGGTTCTATTTTAGGTTCAGGTTCGGGCTCAACAGCAAAGCGGTCTGGGTTTGCAAACTCCTGCATATCCACAGGTTTCTTTTTCTCTTTAATTTCCTCTTGACCTAAACTTGTCAAGGAATAATAATGGCGACGTCCACCGATTTCGCTATCACGCCAAAACGATGAAATGAGTCCCTTTTTCTCCATACGAGAAAGTGCACTGTATAAACTGGGTTGCTTAACAACTACTGTACCATGCGTGCTTTCCTCGATGTCCTTAATAATCTCCAAGCCATACTTGTCGCCAGTCTGTAAGGTTTGCAGAATTAGTTTGTTAATTTGACTTCCACTCATAGTCTTTTTCTCCCTTTTGAGTCTCCCTTATTGTATATTAAACTTTGCATTTTGTCAATTATTTTGTAGTATTATGCATTGCATAATACACAAAATATAGTACTATGCGGTACTATGCATATTGATTTAAGCAAGTTTTAAGGAAATTTAACTAATTTTTCAAAGCAAATTGTTTGCCATTAAAATAAAATCGTGCTATATTTACTTTCACAATAGGAGAGTGGAAATGAACATAGATATTTTAATTAGGACTAATAGAAAATCAATTTCTATTTCGATTTCGCCACAAGGTGAGTTAATTATTAAAGCACCGCGCAGGTGTTCGCTCGAGTACATTCAAACCGTAATAGCAAAGAAAGAAGATTGGATAAATCTACACCGTAAGCGTGTGCTCGAAAATCAAAATTTAAACAAGAGCATTTTTAATCACGAAGATATTTTGTTTTGCGGGCAAGTTTACCACGTGGTTTTTGATAATAAAATTAAACACATCACATTAGAAAATGAATACTGCATTGTCCCTCAAAAATATAGCGATGATTTAGAAAAAAATCTAATTAAATGGTATAAAAAAGTCGCTGCTCCGATTTTGTGGGGGAGGGTGGAATACTTTTCAAACTTAATGCAACTTTCACCAAATAAAGTACGACTCAGTAACGCGCGTGGTTGCTGGGGTTCGTGTAATAGCCTCGGTCTTGTGTCACTTAATTGGCGATTAATTATGGTCCCACACGATTTAATTGATTATGTGGTTGTACACGAGTTGGCGCATCTCGTTCAAATGAATCACTCTCAACTATTCTGGGGTGTGGTCAAGAGCGTTTTGCCAGACTTCGCCGTACGTAGAAAAGCCCTAAAAAAAGGCGACTATTTGCTTTCTCTATATAGAAATAGTTAAGGCTCCTTATCAAAAAACTATGTAAAATTGGGTTTAAATTTTTATCAACTCTGTATAAAATCAATTTAAAATGTACTATAATTTAGTAGCATAATACTTATAAATTTTAATTAGAAATCTGCACAATAATGGGGGACATTTTCTTTTTGATGTCCGTAAACTATGCGTAAAATACAAGTTTTACGCATAGTTAGGGGTTAAAAACGGGTAAAATGCCCGATTTTAGCGTTTTTTAACAAAATTTTCGTGTTTAATTGATTATTTGGGCCTAATAACATTTTGTAAAATCACTTTGTATTAGCTTGATTTATAATGCGCTGACACAGAGTTAATTAAATTAAATGAATAGCTCTTCATATTATTTCTATATAATGATATATAGATTGTTATCTTACAGAGTCGATTTAAAATGCGTTGAGAGCCGAGATTCGATTTTTAGATGACCATTTGGTCATGTAGATTTGTCTCAAATTAATTTGTCAAAAAATCGACGTGTAAGTCAATTTAATTTTTATCAACTCTGTATAGAATCAATTTTAAATTTAATGAGACAGAGACTTACATATATTTTGCATAGTACTATCTGTCAAAAACTTTTAATACTCGACAAAAATCACATTTAACTCTATGTAGGCTCATTTTAAATTAGTAGGATTTTACGCATACTTTGAAAAATTGTTTTACATTTAGACTTGATTTTGTTATAATTTAAGAAAAAGTTAAAGCGAGGTTTTTTATGTCTGAAAAATATTATGTAGAACGTAATGATAACAACACGACGCGCATCCGTGAACTCAAACAAGATCTACCCTATTTTTGTAGTGAATTTTTTGTAGGAGTTGAAAATCAAACTACGCCATTGACTCGCTTAAATTACGCGTACGATTTGAGGATTTTCTTCCATTATTTGTGTACCCAGCTACCCCAATTTCAAGGCCGTACCCCTAAACAAATTTCGCTAATGGACCTAAACACAATCGATGCGACACAGATTGAAAATTTCCTCGACTATCTTACGGTATACGAATTTAATGGTAAAACATATCATAATAATGAAAAGGCAAAGTCGCGTAAGTTGTCCACACTACGTTCGTTTTTCGGCTATTATTTTAAAAAAGAGAAAATTGATAAAAATGTAACGGAGAAAGTCGACCTGCCCAAGCTTCACGAGAAAAACATTGTGAGGCTCGAAGTCAACGAAATGGTAGATTTGCTTGACATGGCTGAAACAGGCTATGCACTATCCCCTACTCAGCAAGCTTTCCATAGGCACACAGAATCACGCGATTACGCCATTTTGGCGTTACTGTTAGGAACGGGTATACGTGTCAGCGAATGTGTAGGGCTCGATGTGGATGATATTGATTTTAGCATAAATGGTTTTAAAGTGATTCGAAAAGGTGGCGCACAGGTTGTACTGTATTTTTCGGATGAAGTGGCAGATGCATTAAAGAAGTATTTAGAGGACCGCGCACGCATTCCAGACCTTGACCCGAACGAGCACGCACTATTCTTGTCCCTGCAAAAAAAGCGTATTTCAACGCGCGCTGTACAGAATTTAGTCAAAAAATACAGCAAGCTTGTTACACCTCTTAAAAATATCAGTCCACACAAACTACGCAGTACATATGGCACGAATCTTTATCGCGAGACTCAGGACATCTATGTTGTAGCGGATGTGTTGGGCCATAAAGATATAAATACGACTAAAAAGCATTACGCTGCAATGAGCGAGGATATACGCAGGTCAGCTGCAAACAAGGTAAAACTCAGGTCAGAATAACTTAAAATTTGTCTTTTTACCGCGAAAAATAAGAACAAATGTTTGACATAAGACGTTTTTTGTGCTAAAATTATCAAAAATTCAAGGAGAAATTCATTTAATGCAGAAAAGAATATTTAACAAAACCGAGCAGTTGTACGAATTTATCAAAAAATATAAGGCAAAGAATGGATTTCCGCCATCTGTGCGCGAGATGTGCACTGCGTTAAACATTAGCTCGACCTCAACCATTACATACTATCTAAATTACTTGGAGGAACAAGGCAAAATCCGCCGTGGTGCATACAAAAATAGAGCAATCGAGATTTTATCGCCTGAGCAACCTGACACACAAGAAAGCCTAGAAATAATCAAAAACTACTCCCCTATTCCTGTTTTAGGACAAATTACGGCAGGTCAGCCGATGCTGGCAACGGAAAATTTCGAGGATACGTACTACATGCCTGCAAATTTATTTAAGGGTAACAATCTTTTTATACTTAATGTTGTCGGCGATAGTATGATAAATGCAGGAATATTAAATGGCGATAAAGTAGTAATTCGCAAGCAAGAGACCGCTGAAAACGGCGAAATTGTAGCCGCACTCATCGATGATAGTGCTACAATCAAGCGTTTTTACAAAGAAGACGGCAGATATAGATTACAACCCGAAAACCCAACTATGGAGCCAATGTACTTCGACGAAGTTTCAATAATTGGCAAAGTTGTGGGCTTGATTCGCTCTCTATAATTACTACAAAATGTCGTATAATATAAAAATAGCACAAAATTTTGTGCTATTTTTTGTATTCTATATAGGTTTTCTTTAAGTAATTTAGGAGTTTTTCCTTGTCGGCAACTTGCCATTCTTCAATATTTTTTTCGTGCCTAAACCATGTAAGTTGTCTTTTTGCATAATTTCGCGTATTTTTCTTTATGAGATTCACCATTTCATTATATTCAATCTCACCATCTAGGAACATATAGATCTCTTTATATCCTATGGCCTGCATACACTGATTTTCTAAATTTACACCCATATTTCTAAGGGCTTTGACCTCTGACACTAGGCCATTATTTAGCATTTTATCGACACGAAGGTTGATTTTTCGGTAGATATTGTCGCGCGAATCGTTCAAAAGTATGAATTTATAATCGTATTGGGGCTCTTTTTTAGTAGTTTCAAAGTCAAAACCATAGAGTAAACTATCTATATAAAGCCCAGTCCCGCCTACAATTACGGGCAATTTCCCCTGCTCTGCTATTTCTTGTATCGCGGTTTTGGCGTTTGTTACAAAATCATATGCATTAAAAGTGTCAAACGGCGACACGATGTTAATTAAATGATGTTTACACTTCATTTGCTCTTGTTTTGTAGGTTTTGAAGTGGCAATTTCGATTCCCTTATATACCTGAACCGAGTCTGCGGAAACGATTTCCATATTAATTAAATCGCTTAAATCAAGGGCTAAATCGGACTTTCCTACCGCAGTAGGCCCGCCAATTACTAAAATTTTTTGCATTAGACTATCCTCTTAAACCATTTATCAATATCTCGATGTGAAAATTTCACAACAAAAGGCCTACCGTGAGGGCACTGCAAGGTAGTATTCCCGTCCCCTACCTCACGAACGAGTTTGACTAACTCCTCTTTATCTAGATCATCCCCGCCTTTTACGGCATGCTTGCAGGCAGTTTCGGCCAAATTATCACGAATTAAGTCGATACTCTTCATTTGAGTGTAGTTGTTAAGGTTTGCTAAAAAGTTTTTAAAGAAATTTTCCACATTTAAGTTAGGTAAAATACTAGGTATTGCTGAAATTTTAAATAAAAGATTGCCAAAAGGCTCGATATCGAAGCCCAATGAGCGTAACATCTCGATATTGTCGAGTATAAACTGCTCTTCTGCGTGATTTACTTCGATATTATATGGGAGGAGTAAAGGCTGACTAGTTACAGCCTTGCCCTTTACTTGCTTAACGTATCTATCAAAAAGCAAACGTTCGTGGGCTGCGTGCTGGTCAATAAAGTAAAGGTCATCATCAAGTTCTAGAATAATAAAGGTATTGAAGACTTTTCCCACAATTCGACTAGATAGAAAGGCATCTTTATCGACCACATCGTCTTGAATCAACTGCTGTTGAGTGGGCTTTGGGGTGTAGTCAATTTTTGTAGGTTCCTCGACTCCAAAATTTGGTGCATTTATTGGTTGAAAACCTGCTAATTTTTCGATTACAATCTCGTTTAGTACAGAATCGGCAGAAGTGTGCATTGCCCCATTCCCTTTAAACGCTGGGCTGTCGAGCACGAAATCAACATTTAAGTCCTGATTAACTTTTTCATTGTTAACGGGCGAAACTTCGGGCGCGCGCGTTAGAGTAAAAGGTAATTCTTCCTGCGGAGCGGTCACTTCATCAGTGGTTTTCTTAGTTAAATCTTGGTAAATTGCCTCCGAAATCGCCTTGTAAACAAAGGCGAAAATTGCCCGAGAATCTTGGAAACGTACTTCGAGTTTGCTAGGGTGAACATTTACATCCAGCTCATCACTCGGCATGGTAAGGTTAATTACACAGAAAGGAAAACAACGCTTCATCATGTACGACTCGTAGCACTGCGAGAGTGCAACATTGACAATGCTGTCTGCCACCCACCTACCATTTATCATTATCGTTTGATAGGTACGATTTGCCTTAAAAAATGAAGTTTTGCCAATGAAGCCTGAGAGAGTGTATTTCCCGTCTGAAAAATCAATTGGTATTAGATTTTCTATAATCTGCGCGCCATAAATAGCAAAAATTGCATCCTGTAGCCCTTGGCCTGAACTCGTGTACACAACTTTGCCATCTGCTGAATATTTAAAGGAAATTTTAGGATTTGCTAAAATTAGTTTAGCAACCAGTGTAGTTATGTCGCTCTCTTCTTTCTTGGGCTTTTTTAGGAATTTTTGGCGAGCGGGAGTATTGAAAAATAGATTTTCTACACTTATATATGTGCC
>CALWKF010000006.1 GCA_944381215.1 uncultured Clostridia bacterium | reverse complement strand
GGCAGAGCATATATTGAAATCATGATCGACAGCCCCGAGGGCTTCGGTGCGCAGGATATGTATACAACCCTTGATACATACCTTCCTAACATTGTGTCGTTTAGGTTCACAGCAATCACCGATAGAAAGCCGATTATAAACCCAGGCGAAGCAAACACAAACGACTTCTTCTTTACAGCTAACAACCTAACCCGAGGCTCTTTCGACGGCCGTTCAAGAATGACGATTGACCGCTACTACGAGAACTCGGACAGGTCCGAATCGCTCGATTACTTGACTATTCAAAAGCAATACACGCCAGCCGATTTGGAACTCGTTTTCGATGACATGACAAACGTCCTACAAACCGAGGAAAACATGCAACGAATCGAGGTGGACGGCAGATATTACGGCACCAACCTAGTCTCCGACGTAAGTAAAGGCACTTACACAGGCCTAGCCGCGAACCCGTACATCTATACTAGGGAGGATAGCCTGTTATGGAACAACGATAACACCACAGGCCAGTTCTTCGAGTATGGCATGGTTACGACAAACCTCGATACAACGTACGAGATTAAACTCAGGTATAACGACGCCGAAAAAATCGTTACGATTCGCACCTACGACGTTAACGCAACGCTACGGCTGTTCACCGAAGCGATAAACGCCTCCATTAGTAGTGGCAACACGGTCGACGAAACGAGGCAAGACTACTCAAGTTACCAGGACATCTACCAGTACGAGGTAACGTGTCTGTATGAGGCCATGTACGACCTAATTAACGACAGCACAGGCACCCAGACTTCAACGGGTAGGTACCACGGTGGGCGAATCGACATAGACATCCGCACCGTCGCTCCCGCAGGGTCGACCGCGTTAAACTGGGTAACTAGCGACTGGGCAAGTGAGGCGCGTACTGACGGAATTTACACCTTCTACTTCTATGCGCGCTTAGAGACTGTGCAGACGAATTTTAGCCAGAGCGAGTGCAACTGGGATGTCGATTACGAGGCAGGAATCTCCTCGTTCTACTGTTACAACGGCTACTACTACCACTACCAGTCCTACATTCCTCTACACTATCAGTCGATCAGCCGAAATGTTCAGTACTACATCTACCTAACGCGCGACGGCAACGCAACTTATAGTATCGACAACCAAGTTGTAAAGGACGCTTGTACAATCGGCCCGAATAATACAAATCAGTGGAATATCAAGAATCTTACCGACATATTAAAAATCGACCTAATTACTCCCGAGGAGAATGCCTCAGGTATCCAAAATGGTTCAATTCGTGAGAATTACAACCAGTGGTTACTGCCAGTAAACGAGAGCGATACTTGGCACATCAACATCATCGCCGCAGTCGATGACTCCATGGAATATGTCGGCCGTGGGTTTAATAGTAAGTCAGCAGGCATGGACTACACCGTAAACTTACGTATTAAAATGGACATCGAGGCCCTGTCAATCACCCTGGAGCCCCTTGTCGACGAGTCTACTAATACAATGGCAACCTTGAGACTTACCGACTTTACTAACAATTCCCAAAACATGTGGTATAACTACCAAACCTCTACTGACAAGGCAGGGCAACCATATAACCTTGCCCCGACATTCGCAAACTTTAAATTGTATTATCCATATCAAAATAGGTGGCTACAGTTTAATAACTTTGCAATCGAGCAAAATACCGCGACTAGGTACCAGGACCTACTTTACGACTTTATCTACCAAGAACTTGTCCTCGACCCCGAAATGCGTGGCTCCGACGGGTTTAGAATTCAAGTTGAGTTCGGCTACTACGTAAATGGCGACTTTAACAACCAGCACATCCACAACAGTGTGTACTCGGTAGACTTGTACCTAAATTATTACAGACAACTGCCGTTTGACACCAGCCGAATCAGTTTCTATCAGGACAATATGACCATTAAAATGAGTGCTGACTACTCCGTAAACAACCAGTTCGAGCGTCTGCAAGTAACGATTAACCAGTACAACCGCAACAGCAACAACCGCTTTACACAAACCCAAATCAGCATTGGAAAGAGCGGTGCGAGCCAAATTCACTACACCGCGACTGGCTACTTTAGTTACAATTCCGCCGACTGCTTTAGTTCGAGCGAGTACGGTAGCACATATAACTTTATCTACAATCACTATACCGCATACCCAGGCAGTGTTCAGGGCGGAAACAATCAGTTTACCGTAACCCCGATTCACGACGGCTACGAGGTCGAGCATAACCTACTTGAAAAAGGTTTAAAATACGAATCGCCCGATGTTTGGTTCTACTCGCCAATTAACCCAACGGTCGATTTTGACCACTCTAGCAGTGTAAACCGCGACCCAAGTGGCGACACCGAGCCTATTTGGATGTGGGATCACTCTTCATCAACTAATGGCTACGTCGAGCAACGTTACGAGGCCCAAGGCTCTTGGGGAGTAATCAACCGCGTTTACACAGACTTTAGTTACATGCGCGGGGGAAGTATGAGGGCTAGTTGGTCCTACGGCTTTGATTTAGGCGGTGCGAAGATTATGACAGGTAGCCCGACATTTAACGAAGCAGCTGCAGTTTATAACTCTCTTGCCGCACTTCCTGACCGTAGCGGAAATACGACAAATTATAGCTCTATTTCTACAATAAGAATGGGACAGAGTGCAAACTGGTTTAGAATCAGTGTCACCACATATTGTAAACCAGGCTTTGAGGCGGTATTCCGTAGAGGCGGTACTTGGTCTTTTAGTTACAGAGTCAGCCCAGGAGATGGTGTACAACGCTTTATTCCGCGTGCATACGACTATATTAACCGCCGTAGCGTGCTTAGTGACACCGAAATGGAATGGACTGGCGGTTATGTTAGAAAGCGTGCAAACTACGAAAGTGCAGGAGGTGCAGAAGGTGGTGGCGACGCTGCAAGTGCAGCATCATTACTGCTGTTTAATCCAAGAGGAACATCATTCTCGACACTTCTAACAGCAGATACCCCGTCACCCCCTTCGACCGATCCTCCAGAGACTGAGGAGCCACCCGAACCTAGCAGTTACACATACTTCTATAACGCTAAGGCATCCATATCTTATACAGGAGAAGCACCAGTAACTTTTAGTGTGAACTTTTCTATAAGTGTAAGACAAGGTGGTAAGAGTGGTAGTTGGTCAGCTCGTATGGCAACAAATAGTCATTCAATTTCATGTTTCTGGTCAGATACAATTGGTAGCGATGTGGATGTTTCAGGTGAGGCAACTGGTTCAGTATCTATCACCGGCTTTAATAGGCGTCTCGGTGGCTTTGCTGGCGATTAAAACATTTCAACTATCTCTACTAAATTACCTACAAAAAACAAACCAAATTTGGTTTGTTTTTTGTTTAATTTAAAAATTTTAGTTTTTTGTTATATAAAAATTGGGGTTTTAGTGAGTTTTGAAGTTTATTAATTTTAATTTAATAGTATTTTTTTCAATATTTTTCAAATAACATATTTATATAAATTTAAAATACATATTAAATAAAAATTAAAAAAAGTGCATTAATTTTATTTTTGCTTGCTTTTAAATTAATTATTTAATATAATTATTCTATAATAATTAAAACAATGAGGAAAGTTTTATGGAAAATCAAAAACCCGCGCTGAAATTAAATTACAAGCGCACCTTTTACATAGGACTCGCATTTTTTACAATCTTGATGCTGTGGCAAGTGTACAACACCTACTGCCCGCTGTTTTTAAGTGACTACTTTGTCCGCACCTTGGGTGGCACGACTGAGGACCACTCGTATCTAGTCGGTATCATAATGGCTATGGACAATATATTAGCCCTCTTTATGCTACCACTCTTTGGTAAACTCTCCGACCGCACGAATACCAAGTTAGGTAAGCGCATGCCCTACATAATCGCTGGGGTAGTGGTGGCGGTTATCGTGTTCCCGCTGATTCCTATTCTATTTATTTACAACAAGTACATTTGGATGATTGTAATGATGGCGATAATTTTGCTTGCGATGAACCTATACCGCTCGCCAGCAGTGTCTCTTATGCCCGATATCACTCCAAAGCCCCTACGTAGCAAGGCAAACGCGATTATAAACTTTGTAGGCTACCTCGGCGCAATCTTTGCTGGTGCATTGGCAATTCTTTTCCCCGCTGATAAAAACGAGGTAACAGGGTATCTTGACTACGACCCAAACACGATTTGGATACCTTTTGCGCTCACCGCGGTACTAATGATTGTGGCACTCGTAATCTTGTTCTTTAAAATCAAGGAAAACAAAATTGCAAAAGAAGTCGCTAGCGAAATGGAAGAGGGCGAGAGGCAGGCAGAGGCAGAGTCTTCGCTCGCTGAAGATAAACCCTTGACCAAACTTGACAAGCGCAACTTAATTATTTTGATGCTTTCAATTTTCCTGTGGTTCTTTGCTTTTAACGCGATTGAGACTTTCGGTTCGACTTTTAGTACCGAGCATTTGGAACTGGGCACTGGTTGGTGGGGAACTGCTGTAATTGTGATGACGATTTGTTCACTTCTAGGCTTTATTCCAGGGGGCTACATTGCCGATAAACTGGGCAGAAAGTGGACAATAGTGATAGGGCTAGTATTAATGCTAGTATCACTATTAATCGCTACTTTTGTAATGATTCCTTGGCTACTTTATATCCTAATCGGTATTGCTGGTATCGGTTGGGCGTGGGTGAATGTGAATAGTTACCCCATGGTCGTCGAAATGGCAAGCAAGAAAACTGTCGGTAGGCTCACTGGCTGGTACTACGCTGCTAGTATGCTGGCGCAGAGTTTAACCCCTATTTGCGTTGGGTTCTTCTTTAAGGCCCTTGGCTACGAATGGCTATTCCCGTACGCTACAATATTTACGATAATCGCGCTAGTGGTATTCCTGTTTTATAAAAAGCCCAGCCACCACGACACCGCACCTGCTTTAATTGACGGTAGCACAACCGCACAAGATAGTAAGGCGGAAACCACTACAACAACCGAAAATCTCGAAACCACCCAAGTTAGCAGGGTAGGTGACACCACCAACAAAATCACAAAAGACAGTACCACTGCACTAGATAGCGGGGCAGACGACACCAACACAAAAGACAACAAGGCAGACGATAAAATATCTAAACAAGGAAAAGTAGTAGGTGACACAAACAAAAAAGCCCGCACTATTAAAAAATCAAGTACTATGCAATCGGTAGGCGACAGCGAAAAACCCGCTAAAACTATTCGCAAAACTGCAAAAACTACGCAAACTATCGCTTTAACTACGCAAGAGGACGACATAGCCACCGAATTTAAAAAGAATAGCAGAAAAAAAGCAACAAGCGAAAGTGCTGAAAATAAAACTTCGACCACAAAAGTCACCAATAAACCAGCAAAAGGCGATACAAGTAAAAAGCACACTATTCCGCCAAAGTTGACTTCAAATGAGGAATAAAAAACAAAATCTTGCCCGTATTGAGGCAAGATTTTTATATTATTTATAAACATTTGCGCCAAATATACTTGAAATTTAATCAATTTTGATATATAATCAAAAGATAACTTTTTTAGGAGATGGACATTATGCAAACAACTTTTCGCTCTCAGTATTGTAACGAGGTTACTAGAGAGTTTGAGGGCAAGACCGTAAAGGTGGCTGGTTGGGTCAGCACCATTCGCGACCACGGCGGTATAACATTTATTGATTTACGCGACCAGACTGGCATTGTGCAGGTCGTGGTTGAGGACGATTCTAAGATAAAGGGCGTTACTCGTGAGTGTGTAATCAGCGTCGAAGGGCGCGTTTCTTTCCGTGGGGAAGAGAACATAAATCCAAAACTAAATACAGGTGAGATTGAGATTGTTGCAGACAAGGTCGACCTTCTCGGTCCCGTTACTCAGCCACTACCATTTGAGGTCGAGGACAGCAAGCGCATTCGTGAGGACGTCCGCACCAAGTTCCGCTTTCTCGATATGCGCAACCCCGAGGTGTTTAACAACATCCTACTCCGTAGCAAGATTAATTCGTGGATGCGTGCTAAAATGGAGAGCCTCGGCTTTGTCGAAATTGCTACTCCGATTTTGACAGCCGACAGCCCCGAGGGTGCCCGCGCTTTCCTAGTACCCGCGCGCCAGCACCCTGGCAAGTTTTACGCGCTTCCGCAAGCACCGCAGATGTTCAAGCAACTACTTATGGTAGGTGGCTTTGATAGGTACTTCCAAATCGCACCATGTTTTCGCGATGAGGATGCCCGTGCCGACCGCGCCGCGGGTGAGTTTTACCAGCTCGACATGGAGATGAGTTTTGCGACTCAAGAGGATATGTTTGAACTTGGCGAGATTGTCTACTACGAATTATTTAAAACTTTCGGTAAAAAGGAAGTTAGCGAAGCCCCTTTTAGGCGCATTCCATTCCGCGAGAGTATGGAGCGTTATGGCACTGACAAGCCAGATCTACGTAACCCGCTCGAAGTTGTAAACGTTACCGAAACTTTTGCTAACACTGGTTTTAACGCATTCAAGAACAGCACTGTAAAGGCGATTGTCGTGCACGACATCGCAGGCAAGCCTCGTAGTTTCTACGACAACCTCACAAATAAGATGATTGATGCGGGGAGCAAGGGGCTTGCTTGGATAAAAATCGAGGCTGGTAACGAGTTCGTGAGCCCGATTGCAAAATTCCTAACCGACGAGGAAAAGGCAAGTTTACTCAAGAAAACTGGCGCGCGCGAGGGGAGTAGTATCTTCCTGCTCGCTGGCAAGCCCGAGCCTACAACCAAACTCAGCGGGATTTTACGCAATCTTCTCGGTGAAGAGTTAAATCTCTGCGACCCTAATAAGTTCGAGTTCTGCTGGATAACCGACTTCCCTATGTTCGAGCTTGACGACGAGGGCCAGATTCAGTTCTGTCACAACCCGTTTAACAAGCCCAACATGAGTTGCGAGAACCTCACCAAAGAGAACGCACTCAAACTCTCTGCAAATCAATTCGACCTCGTATGTAATGGGGTAGAGTTAGTCAGCGGTGCCGAGCGTAACCACGATGCCAAGACCATGCTCAAACTCATGGAAATCGTGGGCCTCAGTGAAAAAGATTGTATCGAGAAATTCGGGGCGTTATACAATGCCTTCCAATATGGTGCGCCACCGCACGCTGGTATGGCCCTCGGTATCGACCGCAGTATCATGCTGATTCTCGACGAGCCGAACGTGCGCGAGGTCATTGCATTCCCGCTAAACAAGTCCGCCTACGACCCATTGATGAACGCACCTAGTACCGTTACTGAAAAGCAACTTCGCGAGCTCAACATAAAAATCGACATCCGCGACAAATAATCAACATAATATAAAGTATACTATTATTAAAAAGCACAATAAAAATCGAATAAACTATTCGCAAAACATTGATTTTAGGGACAAAATAACTAAAATCAATTTTTTAGTAAAAGGAGCAAGTATGATTACGATTACCGATCTTGAGTTGTCTTTTGGTGGGGCACCCTTGTTTAAGGATGTCAACCTCAAATTCACCCCAGGGAACTGCTACGGCGTAATCGGCGCGAACGGCGCTGGCAAGTCGACCTTTTTGCGCCTTATCAGTGGAGATTTGGAGGCTAGTAAGGGCAGTATCGACATCCCGCCGACTGAGCGCATGTCAGTACTACGACAAGACCATTTTGCCTTTGACGAATATACTATTATGGACACTGTCATCATGGGGAACAAACGCCTTTATGAAATTATGAAGGAAAAGGACGCCCTGTACGCAAAACCCGACTTTAACGAAGAGGACGGCATCCGCGCCGCCGACCTCGAGGCCGAGTTTGCCGAAATGGACGGCTGGAATGCCGAACTCGATGCAGGAAAACTCTTAAACGGCCTTGGGGTACCCGAGAGCCTTCACTATGCGCTTATGGGGGAGCAAAATGGTGCGATTAAGGTAAAAGTAATGCTTGCCCAAGCCCTTTTTGGCACTCCCGACATCTTGCTCCTTGACGAGCCTACCAACCACATGGACTCAAAAAGTATCGAGTGGCTGGAGGAGTTTATCATCAACTACCCAGGCACCGTGATTGTCGTGTCCCACGACCGCCACTTTTTAAACACGGTCTGCACCTACATTGTCGACATCGACTACGGCAAAATTTCGCTTTGGCCAGGCAACTACGACTTCTGGTACGAGGCTAGCAAACTGATGCAACAGCAGATTAAACAGCAGAACAAGAAGAAAGAGGAGCGCATCGAGGAGTTAAAGGAGTTTATCCGCCGTTTCGGTGCGAAAAAGTCGCTCGCAAAACAGGCAACCAGTCGAAAGAAAATGCTCGACAAAATCGTGATTGAGGAGTTGCCCGTGTCGAACCGCAAGTACCCGTACATCAACTTTAAGTACGAGCGCGAACTAGGAAAAGACATCTTAGAGGTCAACAAACTCACATACGTCCACGACGGCAAGACCTTGCTCGATAACATTTCCTTCCGCATAAACCGCGAGGACAAAGTATTGATTCTCGGTGAGAACGAACTCGCTGTTTCCGCACTCCTAAGTATTCTTGGTGGCGAGATAAAGGACTATGAGGGGAGTATTTCTTGGGGGACTACCACAATTCGAGGCGACTTGCCAAAGGACACAGCGCCGTACTTTGACAACGACTTTAATATCGTCGAGTGGCTCGCGCAGTTTAGCAAGGAAAAGGACAGTACATACCTGCGCGGGTTCTTGGGGCGCATGCTGTTTAGTGGCGATGACGGCTTGAAAAAAGTCAAGGTGCTCTCGGGTGGCGAAAAAGTGCGTTGTATGCTCTCGCGCCTTATGGTCATGGGGGCAAATGTCCTCATCCTCGACCAGCCGACGAACCACTTAGACCTCGAAAGTATCACGGCCTTAAACGAGGGCATGGTCGACTTCAAGGGCGTGCTACTATTTAGTACTCACGACCACGAACTCGCAAACAGTGTCGCAAACCGCGTAATTGAGATTAAGGACGGCAAGATTATCGACCGCATGTGCTCGTACGATGAGTACCTCGAAAAATATCAAAACTAGGAGAGTGTAAATGCAGATTTACAATACGCTTACCAGAGAAAAACAGGAATTTAGGCCCGTTACACCAAATGAGGTGAAGATGTATGTCTGCGGGGTTACTGTCTACATGCCCCCGCACCTTGGGCACGCGCGCACCTATGTCGCGTACGATGTGATTAAGTCGTACTTCGAGTACTTGGGCTACCGCGTGTTTTACGTGCGCAATATCACGGATGCAGGCAGTATCGTGGGTGATGCGGACCAGGGCGAGGATAAGATTCAACTGCGTGCAAACGAGATGAAGGTCCACCCAATGGAGTTAATTGACATCAACATCCGCGCTATGTGGTACTACCTCGACTCGCTCCGTTGTTCTAGACCTAACATTTCGCCCCGCGCGACTGGGCACATAATCGACATCATCGAGGCAGTTGAAGATATGATTCGCCGTGGTTATGCGTACGAATTAAATGGCGACGTCTACTGCGATGTAACCAAAATTCGCGACTATGGCATTTTGAGTGGCAACACCCTAGATGCGTTGAACGCGGGAGCGAGAATAGAGGTGAAAGAGGGCAAGCACAGCCCCTACGATTTTACTGTGTGGAAGAAAGCGCAGAAAAACAGTGTGCTCCGGTGGAACAGCCCATGGGGTGAGGGATACCCAGGCTGGCACATCGAGTGTACGGTTATGAGTACTAAGTACTTAGGCGACCACTTCGACATCCACGGGGGCGGGCGCGACCTTGCATTCCCGCACCACGAGAACGAGATTGCGCAGAGCAAGGCTCTGGGACATAATACCCCCGCCACATATTGGGTGCACACGGGCATGCTACTTGCCGAAGACGGCTCCAAAATGAGCAAGTCCGCTGGCAATTACGTCACAATCGAGGACGCCATGAATAAGTACGGTGCCCGTGCGCTCCGCTGGTTCTTTGTAAATGGCCACTACCGCAGTCCTATAAAATACGGCGACAATGTAATGGAGGCAAGCAACGCAGGACTCGAGCGCATCGACAACTTTATCTTCAACCTCAAAAACAATCCCGGTATCGAGTATAATGCGGAGCTATCCACAGCACTCCAAACATTTAAACAACGTTTTGAAGCAGAAATGAGCGATGACTTCAACACGCCAAACGCAGTTGCTGCCCTCTTTGACTTTATGAAAATGGCAAACCCAATAATCACCAGTCACTCCTACGATGTGCAAAATCAGCGCGAAATTCTCGAATTTTTAACTAAAATCAACGGAATTTTTAAGTGCTTTGACTCACTTGACGAGAAAAAAGCCGATGACAGGGAAGAAATTATAAAGAAGTTAGTCGAGGAAAGAAATGCCTATCGAAAGGCCAAAGACTTCGCAAAAGCCGACGAAATTAAGCAAAAAATACTCGACCTCGGCGCCGAAATTATGGACAACAAGGACGGCACGACCACTTTCCGCCTAAATTAAACCCTGCCACAAAGTATTCTTTTAAATTAAATAAACTTTACTATTAAAAAGTATGGACAAATATGCCTAATTTCTTTTACAAGGGCGATTTTACTATACTTTTTTTAATTTTTTTGATAAAATAATTTAATATGGCTATAATAAAAAATGGAGATGATAAATATGCAAAAAAGAAGATTAATTGTTGCAGTTGTTGGTAACGCTGCCAGCCCTCAACCCGAAGATTGTTCGGCTATAGGGAAAACCAAATGGGACTTGGCCTTTGAACTAGGGAAGGCTCTAGTTGACAATGGCTACCGAGTGCTCACAGGTGGAGGTCGTGGGGTTATGCGTGCCGCTTGCGCAGGGGCTCACGCAAGTGAAAAGTACCGCGAGGGCGACACGATTGCTATTTGTCCTTCCTACGACTTCGACACCGCAAACGACTTTGCCGACATCGTAATTCCTACTGGTATCGATATGGCTAGAAACTTAATCATCGGTAACAGTGAGGTCGTAGTTGCAGTGGGTGGTGGCTCTGGCACGTTGAACGAAATAAGTGCAGCATGGAAGTTCGGTAGACTCGTGCTGGCATATAAGAATGCCGAGGGCTGGAGTTCCGCACTCGCAGACCACCCGCTTGACGACGCGATTAGATACGACACCTTTGAGGACAAAATTTGGGGCGTAACCAGTGCGCAGGAAGTCATCCAAAAAATCGAAGAACTCTATCCTCTGCACAACAAGGCCTTCGACCGCATCGGCTTTGGCAAACCTATTTTGAAGTTAAAGCGCGACAATGGCTGGGTAGGCCCCGAGAAAATCAAAAACCCCTGCGACATTAAACGCCTACCATAAATTATAAATACACTTTTTAAGTGTATTTTTTTATTTTAAAATGACACTAGGCTAGCGCGGTGTATATCACATTCATACTATTTCGATTTTAAATACTACCTAAAATCAGTGGCACGCCTATGTGAATAGTGTTAGATTTTATCGCCATTTGAATGTTGATATTTTCGTTGTCCAAATTCACAAAATCATCAAAAAGTGGTGAAAAACCATAAAAAAACGTGAAATTTTCGAGTTTTTCTATACTTTTTATCTCAATTTCAAGTTTATCAATAAATTTTTCGAGGTCGAAGTCATGGTCCTCAAACTCTAAACTCATCCCCGTAATACTCGATTTATTCAAGGCTGAATAGACCGTTTTAGCATTTTTAGATTCAGTCGAAATTATGTAACCCATGCCATTTTTTATGGTTGTAGCATCTGTACTAAAAAATGGCTCGTATGTATAAATGTAAAAGGTGCCGTCTATGTATTTTCCAATGTCCGCAAGAGTGAACGTTGGGGACAAAAATATAATAGTTAAAAGTATAAATAATATTGAACAAATCTTGGTCATTTCTCGCTCCTAGAAAAGATTGTTGCCTGTTATACAAAATATAAAACTAAAAAATTTATAAAAAATATGTTTATTTTGTGAATTTGCAGTCAACAATTATGCGCAGAGGAGGAAAGAGAAATGCAAGTAAACAAAATTACATTTACAAAATTTATGAAAAAATATGGGTATTGGATAGGGTTAGCCCTGAGTATCGCTGTATTAATTACAGTGATTACACTAACCGCAGTAGGTAGAGCCACTGTGCCCGATGATGATTTTGAGCCTGTTGACACACCTACAATCAGTTTCGCAAACCCACTAACTGAGGTAACGACCCTCAAAACCTTTTCAAACACGGCTTTGCAGTACAACAGCACTCTAAACGTATGGCAATCACACAAGGCTGTTGACTTCGCAGCAGAAGAGGGGACCGAGGTTTACGCCGTAATGGACGGCACGATTACCGAAGTTACTTACAACTACCTTATGGGCAACATTGTAAAACTTGATGTTGGTGGTGGAATTACAGTTGTATATGCTTCTCTTGCTAACGACGTACCAGTAAAGGCTGGTGACACCGTTACAAAGGGGAGCGTAATCGGCCAGGTTAGTGACACTGCAAAGTCTGAGGCAAACGACGGCCCACACTTACACCTTGAAGTATTGCTTGATAACGAACTCGTAGACCCAAATCTTTATCTCGACCTATCTGAAAAGTAATTAAAAAGACACTTATAAATTTACCTACTTAAAGTAAATTTTATTAAAAAAGTGTCTTTTTTTATTAAAAAACGCTAAAATATAGGTACTATGCATTATTTTACGATTGCATAGTACTTAAAATTCATTGCATAGTACTCTCTAAATTTCGCTTTTTGCGCACAAGATTATTAAAAAATCGACTAGTCTAACAAGCAAAATAATGTGTTAAAAATATTAGGCAAGAAGTCTATTAAGTAAAAAGTTGTGTTAAAAATAAACCATAATTAGTAAAAAGTAGTACAAATAAAATAAGCCTACAAACAAGAATTTAATACTAACAAAATAAAAATGGGTGGCATAAATTAAGTTAAGGCGTGGGGTAAATTCATAAAGTTTTTTGACACGTGTATAAAAAATGCTTTACAACTTTTTTATTCTATGATAAAATAAAAATATTCAAACGCGAAAAGGAGAAACGAAAGTAATGGTATACGACGAAATTACTCAATTGTTAGCTGAACAATTAAATATCGACCCTAAAACTATCACGAGAGATTCTCGAATTGTAGAGGACTTGCACACCGACTCACTTGACATGGTGGAGATGCTCATTGCCCTAGAGGACAAGTACGACATCACTGTTCCCGATGACGAGGCGAAGAACCTCGACACCATTGGTAAACTCGTTGACTACATCGAGAGCAAGATTGCAGAAAAGTAAACTAAATCAAAAAGCCCAGGCACGCACCTAGGCTTTTTTGTTTTTATGACGTTTCAGTTTCAAATAATATAATATTCAAGTATTAGTATAAATAATATAAATTTCATGTAATTAATGTAAACGTCATTTATTAAATTTTGCTCGCAAATTGTATTTTATAATTTTTAAATAATAACTTGTTGTAGTTAAAAAGATAATAATTTGTAGTAAGATTAAAATAATAATTTGCAGTAGGGAATATATTTATCAAAATATAAGCGACTAAATTATATATCCTTCTGCAAAAACATCTTTAAATAATTAAAGTGTCCCTCCTCCATACGTAGCAGTTCGCCAGCGAGTTCGAGTAAGTCGTGACTTGAAGACCTGTAATCGCTAATGTCCTTGTAGCACTGCAAGGTCCCCATAACTGTACCGAGTAACAGCATCTCAGCAAGGTGCCTTGTGGACTTATCGAACATCGTGGTCATCTTAATCGAGGTCCACAACTTTGCTTTTTCAAATGCATTGTTATCAGGCAATTCGGGGTTTATGGACTTACACTTTTTTGCAAACTCGCGGTAGTGCTCCATTTCCTCGCGCAGTTCGGCGCGCAACTCCTCATTTTCGACCGCTGGCTCAATATCTTCGATACTCTTTATCGCTGTTTCGCAGTTTTGATAAATGCTGGTAAGTAGTTCAAAATCTCTATCCATAATATCCTCCGTTTTTTAGTATTTTGTGTAAAAATGCCTAGATTATTCAAAAAAATTTGCACAAATGCTTGATTTTTTAGCATAAATTTGTTATAATAAATTCATAATCAACGAGTAGCAAAAGTTTTGCGTAAGTCCAGTTGGGCTTGCGCTTTCTTTTTTTCTCGTAAAAAGGAGGGATAAAATGCAAAGAGAAGACCGCTTGCCCCAAAACCAAAAGGAAGGGCTACTATACGGAGTGGTAATTGCGGGAATCACGGCACTGCTTATGTGCGCTATTAATATCATACTTGGTGCTGGCAGGGTGGATGGCGGAGTTATAATCTCGATACTTTATTCATTTCCGCTGTTTTTTGTGCTAGCAATGTTAATGGAACACTTTGTCGCAGGTAAGTTTGCCGAGTTTATGTGCAAGAAGTTCGGCGGGCAGACCGACGGCTTCAACGCGCGAATATTGTTTAGAATTCTGTTTACTGTGCTGGTTATGTCCTTTGGAATGACGTGGCTCGGGCTAATCTACGGCGAACTAATTAGCACGGGCACGGTGACAACAGAAATTTTCACCGATTTTCTGCTCGCTTGGCCAAGGAATTTCTTTTTGGCTCTGTGGATTGAGATACTAATCGCACAACAGATCGCCCGAAAAGTTATGCGCACAGTCCACGCGAAAAAAGAGGCAAAGATTACCGTAAACGAGGGAACTGGAATAGCCCCTAATATGCAAGTAAACTACCTAATCGACGACTCGCAAGCACAAAATCGTCATAATAGAAATAAAAAATAAGCCAATTTGATTTGCAATTTGGCTTTTTTTGTATATAATATTCATTAAAAGGCCATAAAAGTGGCAGTATCATAGGAGTTAGTATGGAATACGATGTAATCATTATCGGCGGTGGCCCCTCGGGGATGACCGCGGGAATTTACGCGACACGCGCTGGCGCAAAAACGTTGCTGATTGAGAAAGCAGGCGTAGGCGGGCAGGTGGCAATCACGAACAGCATTGCAAACTACCCAGGGTTTAAAAATGTCGACGGCTTTACATTGAGCCAAAACATGTTCGAGCAGATGACCGAACTAGGAGTGGAGACCGTGTTTGCCTCCGTTGACAAGGTGTCCTTGAGTGGAAAAATCAAGGAAGTCGTGGCTGGCGGAGTAACATACCAGGCCAAAAGTATCATATTAAGTATGGGTGCGTACTCGCGCGGGCTCGGCGTGCCAAACGAGAAAAAGTTCGTAGGTAAGGGCCTGAGTTATTGCGCGGTGTGCGACGGTGCCTTTTTCAAGGACCAGACTGTTGCGGTCGTGGGCGGGGGAAATACGGCCCTAGGTGATGTGCTGTATCTCGCGCCGATTGTGAAGAAACTCTACTTAATTCACAGGCGACAGGGCTTCCGCGCGGATGATGCGACACTGAAAAAACTGGATGAACTTTTAGGTTCGGAGCAGAACAATATTGAGCTCAAACTCGACCGCGTCGCTGTCGAAATTGTCGGCACGGACAAGGTCGAAGGGCTAGTTTTACGCAATGTTGTGTCGAACGAAACGGAGACTCTGCCACTTTCAGGTGTATTTGTCGCTATTGGCAGAAACCCGAATACCGAAATGCTCGACGGTACTGTAACGCTTGACAACGGCTACATCGTAGTAAACGAGCAAATGGAAACGAATTTAGCAGGAGTCTATGCTGCGGGGGACATCACAAAGAAGTCCCTTCGCCAAATCGCGACCGCCATTTCAGATGGCGCAATTGCAGGTACCAACGCCGCCATGTACGCAAAAAAATCACGAGGTTAGTGTATGCGTAAATTGTTTGGTACGGACGGAATTAGAGGAATAGCAAATGAAAAGTTGACCGCTGAGGTAGCCCTAAGGTTAGGGAAGGCCTTTGCGGTCAATTTGTCTAAAAACGCAAGATTTAAGAAAGTACTCGTATCTCGGGACACACGCGTCTCTGGGCCTATGATAGTCGCTAGCTTCGTATCAGGGCTCAATTCAATGGGGTTTAGCGCGATTTTAACGGGCATTTTGCCGACCCCAGCCACGAGTTTTTTAATAAACGCGCTCGATGTCGACGGCGGGGTCATGATTACCGCCAGTCACAATCAGCCCGTATTTAACGGCATAAAATTCTATAATTCCGCGGGCGAAAAGATTCCCTTAGAGGAGCAAAATAGCATCGAAAAAATATACTACGATATTGACAACTTTCTCGGGTGCGATGCGGAAGATATCGGGCTAATTTCGAGGCAGGACCTAGGCAAACTCTGGGTCGACCACTTGCTAAACACTCTAAAAATGCCGAGTTTAAGTGGCTACAAAATCGCCCTCGACCTCGCAAACGGCGCAACGTATAACATTGTCCCTTATGTGTTTAAACGCCTAGGTGCGCATGTGTATTGCTACAACAACACCGACCACGGCGAGTACATAAACATCGACTGCGGTAGCACGCACTATGAGAAATTTGTCGTGGAGTGCGTAAAAAATCAAGTCGACCTTGGCTTTACCTTCGATGGCGACGGCGACCGAGTGCTGGTGGTTACCTCGAACGGCCGAGTGCTCGACGGCACGGACCTCATGTACATTTTCGCAAAATACATGCATAAACGCGGACTACTAAAAAGCGACACCGTGGTTACAACTACCATAGCAAATTGCGGGCTGGAGGAGAGCCTAGGTAAACTTGGCATCAAAATCGTGCGGACCGACGTGGGTGGCCTCTTTATCCGCGAAGAAATGATTAAAAACGGCTACAACCTAGGTGGCGAGGAAAACGGCCACATAATACTTGGCGATGTGGGTGCGGAATCGTGCGGGCTAAGTACGGCACTTATGCTCCTAAAAGTGCTAATTAAGGACGGGGAGAGCGTCGAGAAACTTCTTGTTGGGCTCGAGCGTACCGACGTCGTTACCTCGGACATCCCCGTGAGCGACAGGCAAAAAGCCCTAGTAAGCTCTGGGGTGTTAGAGGAGTATGTGCAGGCCTTGGAGGAAGAACTCGGGCTAAACGGTCGCATAATCTTGCGCGCTAGTGGGACCGAGGACGTCGTGCGCGTGCTGGTCGAAGGGCGCGACCACGAAAAACTCCTCTCTTTGTGCACGCAACTACAAAACAGAGTCGTGGCCCTTTAACAAGACCAATCTATTCGCAAAATGGAAATTGAGTTAAATCTCTTAAAAATTGGCAGTGAAAAAGTATAAATAGATTGTAATCGCTAAAAATAAGGGTATGAAACAACAAACCTTTCTAGGCGGAGTCGCTATACTCTTTATAGGTGGCGCGATTGCAAAAATCTTGGGCGCCATTTACCGAATTCCGCTCACGTGGATACTCGGGGCAGAAGGGCTGGGGCTGTATCAACTGATTTTCCCAGTCTTTTCGCTACTCATCGTTCTATCCAGTAGCGGAATGCCGACTTCGATTAGCAAGATGACCGCAAACAGATTGAGTAACGGCGACTACGTAGGCGTGCGTGCAGTATTTAAGGTCAGTTTAATTACTATGGTGGTAGTCGGCCTTGTCGCGAGTATCTTAATAGCGGGTCTTTCACACACGATTGCCTCACTGCAAGGGAACACGGGGAGTACTTTGGGGTATCTAGGAATCGCGCCCGCAGTCTTTTTTGTGTGTGTTTTGAGTGTCTTCCGCGGGTATTTCCAAGGGCATAGCAACATGATTCCAACGGCTCTCAGTCAAATCATCGAGCAGGGCGGTAAACTCGTGTTCGGCCTTCTTTTTGCCTACTTGTTTTTAGGTTACGGCATAGAGTGGGGCGCGTTTGGCGCAATTCTTGGGGTAACAATCAGCGAAATCCTCACTGTCGCGGTATTATGCATATTTTATCTAAAATCGCGTAAAAAGGAGTACAACTCTTCGCAAAATGTAGTGCATAGTACTAAAAAAGCGGTGTTTTTGGAGTTGATTCGCACAAGCACTCCGATTGTGCTAACGCAAATTGTGTTGCCACTACTTATAATGCTAGATAGTTTTTTAATCGTAAACTTACTTTCGTACGCGGGTGTGGACCAAAGTACTGCCACAATTCTTTGGGGAATAGACAGCGGGGTGGTAAACAGTCTCGTAAACATGCCGATTGCCCTGTGTTTAGCGGTGGCGATTTCAATTGTGCCAGCGGTGGCGAGTTTAAAGGATAGGGGCGCGATAGAGCGAAAACTGAGCACTGCGTATACGGTAACGATTGCCTTTTGCCTACCTGTAATTGTGGCCTTTTGCGTGCTGGCTAGCCCGCTTTTAAATATTCTATATAATGGCATGGGCGGGGCGCAGTATGTAGAAATTGCAAAAAATCTATTGCTACTCGGTGCGCCGATAATCTTGTTTGGCTCGTTACTGCAAGTACAGAATAGCGCGCTCCAAGCCCTCGGTAAGGGCAGGGTAACGATGCTAAATATGATTTTATCAGGGGTTGTCAAGGTCGTGCTCACGCTGATTTTGGTGCCAATTCCCGAGATAAATATCTACGGCCTCGCGTTGTCCACCGCCACATTCTATATATTATCATGCCTATTTAACGCAATGTACTTACATAAACTGAAATTTAGGTACAAAATGAGGCTCACTCTTCCAAGTCTCGCGGGGGCGGGAATGCTGGGGGTGTATCTATTAAATATAGTGCTCCTGCCAATTAGGGGCTATTTGGTACTGATTCTCGGTATAATCGGCGGGGCTATATTGTACGTCTTTTCGCTGTGGTCGTTTGGCTTTGACTTTGTAAACCTTCTATCAATATTCAAAAAGAAAGTGGTTAAAGTTCCAAATGATGGCAATAATTAATTTGTTATGAATAGAAAGGAATTAACACATTTAATTGCTATGCGGACGGAAATGCCTAAGAGTATTGTCGACCTTGTCCTCAAAACCGCGTTTACAGAGATTACAAAAATACTCGCGCGCGGAGAGGAAATTAGCCTCAGTAATTTCGGCAAATTCGTGGCAGATTTCCGCCCGAGCACGCAAAAATATCTGTTTTCACGGTCGCAGGTTGTGCTAACTCGGGCTCGTTTTGTGCCCAAATTTCATCCATTTTCGGCTCTAAATAGGGCTCTAAACCCCGATTTTAGCGATTTTTAGGCCAATTTTAGCACAAATTTGACAAAAATTCAGTAAAATCGTTTGGAAATATGCGCAAAATGTGTTATACTCATTTCAACATTACAAAAAGGAGTATTTAAGTAATGAACAAACAAGAATTTATTTCTGCGGTTGCTAGCAAAGTAAACATGAGCAATGTTGAGACCGCAAAAGTTGTAAACGCAGTTTTGGATGTTATCCAAGAGGAAATGCGTGCAGGTAACAAAATTATTTTGACAGGCTTTGGCCAGTTTGAAGCTCGCGTTCGTGCTGCTCGCACTGGTATTAACCCTGCTACAGGCGCCCAGATTAAAATCGCCGCTTGCAAAGTTCCTGCATTCAAGGCAGGCAAGGGTTTGAAAGACGCTGTTAATGCTTAAATTTTAAAAGGGAGGCCAAATGGCTTCTTTTTTTGTTCTTAGGAGTAAACATGAAAATTGGTAGTGAAACAATAGATAACCCCTTTATCCTTGCCCCCATGGCGGGACTAACCGATGTGTGCTTTCGCAAAATCTGTGGCGAGGCAGGGGCGGGGCTCGTGGTTACCGAAATGGTGAGCGCGCGCGGACTAGTTTACGGCTCGGAAAACACGCTGGAGTTGCTAGCCAAAGGGAATGAAAAAACGGCGGTGCAACTCTTTTGCGATGAGCCGGGTATTTTAGGCGACTGCGTGCAACTTGCCGACCTCGACCCCTTTTGTATAATCGATATAAATATGGGGTGCATCGTGCCTAAAATCGTAAAAAATCATATGGGTAGCGCACTGATGCAGGATCCGCCGAGGGCCAGCAAACTAATCGAGTCGGCAAGACTGCACTCTAAAAAGCCTATTTCGGTAAAAATGCGCATCGGCTGGGATAGCGAAAGTATCAATGCCGTGGACTTTGCAAAAATGTGTGAGGACTCTGGTGCTAGTTTAATTTGCGTGCACGGGCGTACTCGGGAGCAGGGCTACAGCGGGCGTGCCGACTGGGACGAAATTGGGAGAGTAAAACAGGCCGTTTCTATTCCAGTAATCGGTAACGGCGACATAACTTCCGCCCCCGAGGCGTTTAAGAAAATAAAAGAGTACGGGGTCGACGGGGTGGCAATCGGCAGGGGAGCCTTGGGTAACCCGCAGATTTTTGCAGATTTAAGCGGACGCGAGTATAATTATTCAATTTACGAGACAATTTTAGAGCACTATAAACTCGCCATTTCCTTTTACGGCGAGCGTCGAGCAATACCTCTTATGCGCAAACATCTAAACTATTATTTAAAGCACGCCGAGGTCAGTAAAGCCCTGCGCGCCGAGATGAATACAATTACTGATTACCAAACTTTATTAAATGCACTTACTCGCGCTTTTGATTAATCGAAAAATCGCCTTAATTTGTTTGCTTTTAAGGCGATTTTTTAGTATCATATAAGTAGAACATACATTTTATTAAAAGGGAAGCCCTATGAGTGTAGTTTCTTTGGTGGTTTTGACTCTTGCTGGTCTCGGCATACTGCTATACGGTATGTCTATTTTCAGCAGAGCCTTAGAGACCACACTCGGCTCGCGCTTTGGTAAAAACTTTTCAAGTATCGCTACTAGCCCAATAAGGAGCTATCTAGTCGGCGGTGGACTCACATTTTTAACGCAAAAGGTAACCTTAGTTTGTGGTATGATAATGGGTTTTGTCGACGTCGGCACCATTAGCCAGAGGCAGAGTATCGCCTTTATCTTGGGTATCAGTTTTGGTAGCGCGCTATCTATGATTCTCATGATGTTCCAGGGCTTTGACCTCACGCTATTTTTAACACTTTTCTGTATAATCGGGGCATTTTGCGCACTCTTTATCCGCACGAGTCGAGGCCAAAAGGTCGCCGAGGCACTAATCGGCTTTGGTATGCTGTTTTTGGGTATCGAGTTAGTTGGCACATATTCGACCGAAATTTTCCAGATTGAATCGGTGTACAATTTCCTGAGCGCAATCGGGCATCCGTTGGTGGTTATCTTAATCGGCTTTTTAATTAGTTTACTTACCACCAGCACGTTCGCGAGCCTCACGGTCCTTGGCGCCCTCGTGGGCCCCATTAGTATCGAATCGGCATTTTTAGGCATGCTCGCAATCGCCGTAGGTTCGGGGCTGTCGGACTACATTTACACAGTCGCTGGCCAGTCGGTCGAGGCAAAACGCGTGGTTACATTCCATGTATTATTTAGAGTGTTTTCATTTGTTATCTTTTTCCCGCTCTATTTCTCGCCAGTAATTACGTGGCTCTATGACGGCCTAGGGGAGAACGCAATTCTTACACTAATTATTGTTCACATGGTGCAAATGACTATCCCCAGTCTAATTCTCCTGCCGTTTTCAAAGCCCCTATCTAGCCTTATGGACAAAATCGTGCGCGCAAAGAAATCAGCCGAGGATAATTACAGCGAGTTTATACTTCCAGACAACGTAGTAAACGTGTTTAGTGTAGGGTTCCCGTCGCTACTAAAATCTACCCGCAGGCTCCTCGAAATCAACCGCGATTTAAACCTGCAACTGCTCACTCGCATAACCGAGAAAAAGGACATTCGCGGGCTGTCTGGTAAATTAAAGGGCTTTGAAAAAGTGATTAAGATTACCTCGAACACGACCATTCGAATGTCTAGTAAAGTGGGCGAGAGCGAACTGCCTAAAATCAACAATTTACTCAACATTTTAAACGACATTTCGTACCTTGCTGACCGTTCGAGTAAACTTTATTCAATCGGCACTGACATCGTGAAGAAAAACAAGGTGCTAGGCGACCAGCAGAGCCGAAGCGTTACAAAAATCTTCGATGAAATGGGCGCATTTTATCAGCAGGACATTGTCCTCATAGAATCGCTACTAAATGGCCAAAATATCGATAACAAGCAACTAAAGTCCGCGCTGGAGTGCAACAAAAGAGTTTTCTCGCTTTGCCAAAAGAATAAAAAGTCCACTTTCTCGGAGTACCGCAAGACTGGACACTATCCTCGCGGTAGCGACACCTACTTTGCACTGATTAATATTCTAGAGGATATCAACGCGGACCTGGCGAATATTTCAGTAAAACTTGGAATTATATAAAAGGAGATAAATTATGTTTAACAAACAAACTTTGCGCGATTTTGATTTAAAGGGAAAAAAGGTGCTACTGCGTGTAGACTTCAATGTGCCTCTAAATTCAAATCTTCAAATTACGAATGACAAGCGTATTCGTGAAACCTTGCCCACAATCAACTATCTAGTTGAGCACGGCGCGAAAATTATTATCGTCAGCCACCTAGGTAGGCCCGAGGGCAAGGTTAAACCAGAGTTTTCACTCAAACCCGTCGCTGAACGCCTCCGCGAACTGCTAAAACGCCCCGTAATTTTGACCGACGACGTAGCAGGGCCTGAAACGTTTAAGTATGTCCGCGCCATGAAGGACGGCGACATCGTGATGATGGAAAATGTGCGTTTTGACCCAGGCGAAGAGGAAAACGACACCGAGTTCGCAAAAAAACTTGCCTCTCTTGCCGACATTTATTGTAACGACGCCTTCGGTACCATGCACCGCGCGCACGCTTCAACTACCAAAGTCGCGGAATTTCTGCCTTCGTGCGCTGGACTACTTGTCGAAAAGGAGTTGGAGGTTCTAGGCTCGGCCTTAGAGAACCCGAAGCGTCCCTTTGTCGTAATCGTGGGCGGGGCTAAGGTAAAGGATAAAATCGGCCTTATTAGTAGATTAATCGAGGTCGCTGACGTCGTAATGGTCGGCGGTGCAATGGCGTATACCTTCTTGCGCGCACAAGGGAATAATGTGGGCAAATCGATTGTCGAAAAGGACAAGTTGCAACTAGCTAGACTCCTTATTGAAAAGGCTGAAAAGCAAAACGTAAAGTTTGTTCTGCCCGTTGACCACGTAGTAACTGGCGAGTTTAATTTCTCGGCGGAATCAGTTACCGTGTCCACTAAAAAATTCCCGCGCACAGGTATTGGAATGGACATCGGTCCAAAGACCATTAAACTCTTCGAGCACTACATCAGCCGTGCAAAGACAATTTTTTGGAATGGTCCGCTAGGCGTTAGTGAGTTCCAAAAGTTTGCAAAGGGTACAAACGAGGTGGCCGAGGCAATCGCAAATTCCAAGGCATTCACAATTGTCGGCGGTGGAGACAGTGCGAAGTCTATCGAGCAGTTAAATCTGCAAGACAAGATTAACCACGTGTCCACTGGGGGCGGGGCAGCACTCAAACTCATCGAGGGCGTGCCTCTACCAGGACTGCAAGCAATCAGCGAGAAATTATAAGGAGTAATTATGAAGTACATCATAGGAAATTGGAAAATGAACATGTCCGCGGGCGAGATTGTAGCCTTTACGCGCGGAGTTAAGAAGTATAAAATTCCCAAAAACAGCAATGTGCAATTTGGCCTCGCCGTGCCGTATGTCTACATTTTAGGCATGGCAAAGATTCAAGACCACGTGTGGATTGGTGCGCAAAATGTGTCCGAGCACGATAACGGCGCGTTTACGGGCGAGATTTCTGCATCAATGCTAGGCGACGTCGGGCTAGATTTTTGCATAGTCGGGCACAGCGAAAGGCGTTCCCTATTTAACGAAACCGATGAGCAGGTAAATGCAAAGATTAAGAAGTTGCAGGAGTATGACGTCATGCCACTTTTGTGTATCGGGGAGACCGAGGCACAGTACGAGGCGGGGAGCACGAAAGAGGTGCTACTTTCTCAAATTACAAAGGCATTTGAAGGTATAGACAAGACAAAAAGTATAATTGTGGCCTACGAGCCTGTCTGGGCAATAGGCACGGGAAAAAGTGCGAGTGTTGAGACGATTCGCGAAACCGTAGGTTTTATCCGCGGGGAAATTAGAAAACTTCTCGGGCACAACGACACCCCGATACTTTACGGAGGGAGCGTAAACCCCAGCAACAGTAACGCAATTTTGCGTAACGCACAGGTGGACGGCGCACTAATCGGTGGTGCTAGTCTTGACGCGGACAAGTTTATGCAGATTGCTTCGAGTTTATTTTAGGAGGAAATAAATGAAGGCCAAAATAGGAGTAGTAGGTATTATTCTAGATGGCGTAGGATATCGCGAGGAGGCGGAGGGCAACCCTATGAAAGTCGCTAAAATGCCCTTTTATAATAGGTTGCTTAGCGAATTTCCGCACGCGTTTATCAGTGCCAGTGAGGAGGCGGTAGGGCTACCCAGCGGGCAAATGGGTAACTCTGAAGTAGGCCACATAAACCTAGGTGCTGGTCGTGTCGTTTACCAAGACTTTATGCGTATAAATAACGCGATTAAGGACAAGTCCTTGAGCCTAAATTCGACCTTAGATCAGATGTTTGAGCGCGTAGTAACAAAGGGCACGACTTTGCATTTTGCAGGGCTTGTTAGCGACGGCGGAGTGCACAGCAGTATCGCGCATCTAAAATATCTACTCAATCTCGCCGTTCGCGCGGGGGTAAAAAACATTTGCGTCCACTGCTTTACAGACGGTCGGGATACCAAGCCCGATAGTGGCCAGCACTTTGTCGAGGAAATTGAGGTCGAACTAGGTAAACTCGGCGTCGGTAAAATCGCCACAATTGTCGGTAGATTTTACGCCATGGACAGGGAAGAGCGGTGGAACCGAACCCAAGTCGCATTTGATTTAATTACTTACGGCACGGGTACGCGCACAAACGGAATTTACGACGCTTTTCAAAAGACATACAGTCGTAAAATTAGCGACGAGTTTATGCCTCCCTTTGTCATTGGCTCGTATGACGGCCTAAAAAATGGAGACGAGATTTTCTTCTTCAATTTCCGCCCCGACCGTATGCGCCAAATTTGCTCCGCCTTTGCCAGTCGCGACTTCGTGTGCTTCAATAGGAAAAATATGCCGAAAATTCGCGTTACCAGTATGTGTAGGTACGACGAGCGCCAGCAAAATCTACCTTGTATCTTCGGCCCCGAGATTCCAAAAAATACGCTTTCGGAGAGGCTATCTAGACTAGGGTACAAGCAACTCAAACTCGCCGAAACCACAAAGTACGCGCACGTTACATACTACTTTAACGGCGGGGTTGAAAAGGCCTACAAGGGCGAAAAACGCATTTTGGTCGAGAGCAAGTTCGTCGACAATTTCGCTGACTTTCCCGTAATGCGCGCACCCGAGATTGCGAACATCGCCGCCGAAGAAATCGCAAAAAAGACTTATGACTTCGTCCTAATCAATTTCAGTAACGGCGATATGGTGGGGCACACTGGGAACTTCGATGCAGCAGTGCTTGCGCTCGAGGCCTTGGACAAGGCACTAGAGAAAACAGTGCTCGCGGCAATGGAAGCGGGGTATTACTGCCTAATTACCGCCGACCACGGAAACATTGAGGACATGCGCACCTCGAACGGCAGGAGCACGACCCACACCCTAAACCCAGTCCCCTTGATTCTTACAGATAAGACGAGGCGGTTTGGCAAAGGCAAATTCGCACTTGACTGCTTTGCCCCGACTGTGTTACAATTGCTTGACATTTACCAGCCTGCCGAGATGACAGGGAAAAGTATAATCGCGGGGGATAAGAAATGATTGCACTTTTAGGTGATATTTGGAGTTCCTTGATAAATGGTATCAGGACAATGGACGGAACATTACGTGGCTTTATAGTTTTAGGGCTACTGCTACTTACTTTCTTCTTTTTAGCCCTCTCCATAAACAAGGGGAAGAACCACATGGCAAAGCCTATGAAATGGGGCTTTTTCGTGCTTTCCATAATCTGTTTTGGCGTGCTTATCTTCTTCGCCACCGTCATGTAACTATTCATAAAACAATTTTTAAAGTATTATACTAAACTAAAAATATTCAGCCTTTCATTATAGAAGACTTCGCAAAACGATAAAATAAACTACCATATAATACCATATTTGACTAAAATGTGTACATTGCTAAAATTGACTACCATATAATACTATATTTGACTATTAATATATAAAAACATCCCTAGGAGTCTAGAGATGTTTTTTGTTTATTCTGTGGTTAGTGGCTGGTTTAGTTTCTTTTGTACTTTCGCGCGGTGTCTAACTGACAGCCTGTGCGACTTTTTAGCGGGTGCCACGGTCTTTTTTAACTTTTTCGCGTTTTTGTTTATCGGCTTGTCTAATTTTAACTCTCTGCCAATTAAACTCTTTGCATAGCACCTTCTACGGCGCGCAAGGTGCGGGTTGTATTGCTTGAATAACTGCTGAACCTTTTCGTTTTCCTCGAGTTGCAGGTTGGTTTCCGCCATTTTTACATTTAGTTTCATTAGGCGTTCTAGCATATTATGGAAAATTATAGAGGTTACACCCTTGTCCTGGTAATCTGGGTGCACAGCAATCAGCGCAAAGTCTACCACATCAAATTTTTTAATCGATTTTAACACAGGTATCCAGCCAAAGGGGAATAGTCTACCTTTCGCTTTCTGCACGCCCTCGGCAATGCTAGGGAACACCAGCCCAAATGCCACAATTTTGTCGTTTTCGTCGACTAGCACGCTGATTAAATTCTTGTTTAGTACGAGTTTAAACTGCGGAATCAGGCTCTTTCTAACCTTCGGGGTAATCGGCACAGTGCTGTATAGTATGCCATATGCCTCGTCGAGAAGGTCGAAAATCTTGTTTGCATAGTTGTCGACTAGCCAGCCTACACTCTTAACCTCAACTTCGTGAATTTTTAGTCGCTTGCTCACAATTTTTGAGATGCGCGTGTTGCGCTCGTCAATTTCGTCTGGCATAGGTATTTGAAATTCAATCCAGTCGACCTCTTTTGTGTACCCCAGTTTTTCAAACAACTCTTGGTAGTAGGGGAAGTTGTAGTTGGATTCAAAGGTCGGGTTTTTGTCAAAGCCCTCAATTAGTAACCCCTCGCGCTCGAGGTCGTTAAAGCCTAACGGCCCGTGAATCGTCGTCATGCCGTGGCCGAGCCCCCACTTTTCGACCGCACCAAACAGTGCACGCGCAACCTCGACGTCGTTTATGCAGTCAAAACGGCTAATGCGCACGCGGTGGGCGTTGTTTTTCTCATTATAAAGATTGCTAATTATTCCGCAAATTCTGCCTACGATTTTATCGTCTTGATAACACAAAAAGCATTGCGCCATAGCGTCAGGGCCTATGTGCACGCTCTTTTTAGGGTCGAGGGCTTTCAATTCGTCATCATACAGCGGTGGCACAAAGTAAGGGCAGTTTTTGTATAACTCCAATGGGAAAGACACGAATTTTCTCAAAAGTTTTTTATTATTTACAGGTACAATTTTTAACATTTTTTTACCTCAAATTTCTAATAAACAATTAATTATACCAAGATTTGATAAAAAACGCAAACAATTTCATGCATGGCTTTATGTTAAATTTTGCATAAATGTGCTCTATGCATGCGAGGACTAATTTAAAATAGTGAAACTAATCTAATTTAAAATATTGACATAACCTGTTATTTATGATAAAATAAAACCCGTATCCGCATAGGTCGGGCTTTTAATTTAAGTCGCTAGTCAAGACTAAAAAATAAAATTGTGGCATTTTTGCCAAGTTTTTAAGTTAAAATGAGGCACTTTAAATATTTTTAATGCCCTTTAATAATACGAAATTTTATTATTTTAGTCTAATTGATGTTTTATTGTTAGTCTAATTAAAAATTTTATTAAAGGCTGACGGAATAAATAAAATGGACTGGCGCGCCTAAACCTAGCGAGATTGGAATGAGGAGGGAAAATTATGTACGCTATTATCAAAACAGGTGGCAAGCAGTACAAGGTGCAAGAGGGCGACGAACTTTTTGTAGAACGCCTTAACGCCGACGTAAACGCACAGGTTACATTTGAGCCCTTGATGATTGGCGACGAGAAGGGTAGTGTTATCGGCACTCCAACAGTCGCTGGCGCAAGTGTTACTGCTACCGTTCTAGAACACGGTAAGGGCAAGAAGGTGCAACTCGCTATTTATAAGAAAATGAATGGCCACCACCGTGCTCAGGGACACCGTCAACCATATAGCAAGATTAAAATCAACGCTATAAAGAAATAAACCTACGAGGTTTAATTATGACACATATACAAGTTTTCAAAAAAGGCGACCTATATACCCGCATAGTTTGCGAGGGACACACAGGTTACGGAGTCGAGGGGGAGGATATCGTTTGCAGTGCGCTATCTAGTATTGTGCAAACAGCAGCCCTTGGAATGTTAACCGTCGCGTGTGCTGGCGTCGAAATTATTAGGGATGACAAGACCGCTTACTTGGAAATTATCGTACCGCTAGATTTATCGGAGGAAGTTATGCACGATGTGCAAGTGATTTTCGCCACCATGATGTGTGGAATTAGTGATTTATACAGCGAGTACAGCGATTTTATTGAATTGGAGGTCAACAATGTTTATTAATATTCAATTATTCGCCCACAAGAAAGGACAAGGTAGCAGTAAAAACGGCCGTGATAGCGAGTCAAAACGCTTGGGTGTAAAGCGTAGCGACGGCGCGACCGTAAAGGCTGGCGAGATTTTGGTTCGTCAGCGCGGTACCCAGGTTCACGCAGGGGCTAATGTTGGTTGCGGTAGAGATTACACTTTGTTTGCTCTCACCGAGGGTACAGTAAAATATTCTCGTTCAAAGCAGAACAAGAAAGTTGTTTCAATCGTAACTAAATAGTATTTTAATTTTAATAACTAAATGGTATTTAAATTTTAATTATTAAATAATTTAAAAAGCATCGCACACGCGGTGTTTTTTTATTGCCTAATGCTATTCTCACTTGGTCATTCTGAGCCCGCCTGCGAAGCCTTCAGACGAAGAATCTCATTCCTGCCTCTTTAAAAGGACGGCGCGGTGTGTAGTCGCACAAAATATATTTAGGGTCATCCTGAGTGTCGACCCTCAGAGCTTTTTGACGAAGGATCTCATTCCTGCCTCTTTAAAAGGACACTGGGCTGGCGCGAAAACATTCATTTCTAATTATACCAATCACTTGCGCGCCAGACTTCCCGCAAGCGGGAAGGCATCCTGAGTGTCGACCCGCGTTAGCCCCTAGACGAAGGATCTCATTCCTGCCTCTTTAAAAGGACCTTGGGGCTGGCGCGGTGTGTAGTCGCACAAAATATATTTAGGGTCATCCTGAGCGTCGACCCGCGTTAGCCCCTAGACGAAGGATCTCTCCCTAATTTAAGTACTATGCAATTACGCGAAACGGGGTAGAACTCTGCATAAAACTTTGCATAGTACTATATTTTTCGCAAAAATTACGCAAAATTTATATACTATGCAATAGTTTTCGAAAAAATGCAGTTTAAAATTTCTCTATTTTCCTTTGTGTTTTTTTGTAGTTTGTGGTATAATTTTGTCATTCTATTGGGGGATAATATGAGCACAAATTTTATAAAAGTTGCAAACTTTATGCAGAAACTTGCCTACGATGCCGAGCACATTATTCGCAGGCACAAAGCGGGCGCAACACACGCTACTGACAAGGCAAGTAAAAAGGCGGGCCACGATATCGTTACCGACATAGACCTAATGATTGAGAAGCACTGTATTGAGAAAATCAAGCGTGCCTATCCGCAGGCAAACTTGGTTAGTGAGGAGTTTAACAGCGACAGCACTTTGACTGATTCGTGCTTTGTAATCGACCCAATCGACGGCACAAAAAACTTCTTCCACGGGCTCCCGTTTTGGGGCTTTCAAATCGCATACGTGGAGCATGGCGAGGTCGTGGCGAGCGTTATCAACGTGCCTGCATTACATTATTTTGTAAAGGCAATTAAGGGCGTCGGCACTTTCGTAAACGGCAAAAAGGTCGTAGTAAAACCAATTTCGCTTGAGCACTCGCTGTGGCTGGTCGACGGGAATAGGGTAAAGGAGATAATTTGGCTCGACCTTTACCGCGACTGCCTGGGGGCTAGGAGTTTGGGGTGCAGTTCGGTAACATATACCTTTTTACTCGCGGGAAAAATTAGCGGAATTATAAACCGCATGGCACCCGCATGGGACGTCTTGCCAGGCTACTTCGCGTGCGAGAACGCAGGCCTACATTGTGTGACATTGAAAAACGGCATCCAAATCGCCACCGTGTCAAAAGAGCTCCTCGACTACGCCACCAAAAAACTCGATGTCCCGCTCGACCCCAAAAGCCCCATCCAAAAATAGACTAATAAGCCTATATATAATATTGTGCTTTTTCAAAGTGCAATTAAATTAGCGGACTTTTGACAATACCGGCAGACTTGCGCATGGTATTATTAATAGAGTTCTGCACAAAATTAGCAAGTTTTCGCATGATTTTGCAGAGTTTTTGCTAAAAAGCGGTTATTTTAGCGGAGTTTTGCTAGATATTAAAAAATCGAGCAGAGTTTTATGCAAGTTAAGTAGGGCCTTGACACAAAAAGCAATTTAAGGAGCACAAATGGAATACAAAGTTGAAGACGACAAGATAATTTTAACCAATGCTGACACTTTTACCCCCGAGGGAGTCTTGACTAGCGGTCAGGTGTTCCGCTTCGGCCGTGAAAATGGCACTTGGTGGGTCATTTCGGGGGACAATCGCGCCGAAATTAGCGAGATAGCCCCCCAAAATTACATAATTAACACTGAAAATCCAAATTTCTTTGTAAAATATTTTGATTTTGACACAAATTATGATATGATACTATCAAGGCTGAAAAAATTTGAGGTATTAGGACCCGCTCTCGACTACGGTCGTGGAGTGAGGTTGCTCCGTCAGCCACTGTTTGAGGTAATTGTGTCCTTTATAATTTCCGCAAACAATAACATCCCGCGCATCCAAGGTAGCGTGAATAAAATCGCCGAGAAATTCGGTGAAAAACGGCCGTGGGGCTACTCGTTTCCTAATGTAGAGAGGCTAGCTGAGGCTAGCGTTGAGGACTTTACCCGCTTCGGTTGTGGTTACCGCGCCCCGTACTTAGTCGACACTATTTCGAGGCTAAGCACTACCACGCTACTCGAAGATTTACCGAAAATGGACACCGCCGAGGCTCGAAAAACGCTATTAACCTTAAAAGGTGTCGGGCCCAAGGTCGCCGATTGCATCCTGCTGTTTGGGCTAGGTAAGTACGACGTCTTTCCAGTCGACACGTGGATTGACAAGGTCTACCACGAGGACTTCCACGGGACCGAAACGTGCCGAAATCGCATTGCCGACTACTTTGTCTCGACCTTTGGCACGGACAGTGGCTACTGCCAACAATACCTCTTTTACTACAAGCGCAAAAATATCACATTGATTTAAGGAGAAAATTATGCAAATCGCACTTTTAATCGACATTGACAACGCAAAGGTCAGCTTGCCCGTATTCAAGGACATTATCGAGCAGGTGAGTAAAACTGGAAAACTTGCTTACTGCAAGGTCTACGGCTTCAACGAACGCAAGCACATCAAATTCGACGAGGTTATTGAGAAATACGGCTTCGAGAGCACGCCCACTATGCGCTACAAAAAACGCGCTAAGTCGCAACTCGACACCCGTATCATCATCGACGCCGTGAACATGGTCCACACAAAGCCCTTTATTGATGCCTACGCAATCATCGCGGGCGACGGGGACTTGGTGCCTCTGCTTTCGTTCCTAAGGGCTAATGGCAAGCAACTTTTGACCGTCGCAACTGAGACAACCGACGGCAACGACCACATGTACGACCAGAAGATTCAACTTAATGTCCACTACGCAAAGCCCAGCAAGCTCTCGAAAAAAGAACTGTCTGACCGCTTGCGCGCAATTTCGGAGCGTAGTAGTGCCGCAATGCTCGGGGACGACGATAAGGCCTTGCAAGAGCGCCAAGCACTCGTCGGCGAAATCGAGGACATTTTGGCATCCAAGGGCGACGATGTCGACGAGGAAGAGGCAGACCTGTACTCCAGCCTCGAGGACTTGCTGTCAATTTTAAAATAGCGACTCAGTCCCTCAAATATGGTATAGTTTATATAAACTACAAAATGTTTACTATAAGTAAAAAAACTAGTATTGATAAAACCCTGGCATTGATTATAAGTAAAAACCTAGCATCGGCTGGGTCTTTTTATACTAATAAATTTTTGTCATCCTGAGTGTCGACCCGCAGCGCCTTTAGACGAAGGATCTATTCCTCTAAAAAACCTTTGAGCCTCGACCCGCGTAGCCTAAGACGAAGAATCTATTGTATTTTGTATGTAATAAGATGATTGCGTAATAGAACAGACTAGATTTCGGTAAGGGGTTAGGTTGTGAGATTGTTGTTTTTAACTATTATTTTATATATAGGTGAGGGCATAGTGGAATCATAGCATAGGCTAAATTTCTAGTAGGTCGGAGGCGGTGATGCGCAAGACTTCGCAAAGTCGCCGAATGTCCTCGATACAAGGCTCAGACCTGCCTTGCTCCCAGTTGCTGATAGTGTACGCAGGCACTCCCATTTTCTTTGCTAAGTCTGCTTGTGATAAATAGCAAAGCATCCTTGCTTGCCTTAATTTTTTACCAAAATCAAATTTTTCCATATCTTTATGTTACCAAATTTTAGCAAAAAATACTTATTTATAGCAATTTTTGCTACAAAATAGCAAAAATTGCTTGACTTCAACCTCAATTATATATAAAATTTTAATATAACAACTCAAAAAATCACTAATCTAATAAAAAGAGGTAAAAATGTAGAGTTATTGTGAGTGGCATTAGTTCTAATAAAAATGTAAAAAATATAGCCCTTTTTTAAAGGCTGTTAATCAATTTACATTTTTTTACAAAGTGATTTATGAATTTATCAAACTAAAAATTTGACTTATATAGAATATCTATATAAAATTAATATTAAGCAAATTTTATACGCTTTGTTGATTTTTTGTGGCATAGATTTAAATTTTATAACAAAAATTGCGTAACTTATCAAATTTTACACAAACTACCAATAAATTAGTGGCGAGCAACTATTAAAAACGCATTTTTACATACTCTAAAATATGATTTATTTGCTTACTTGCCTTAACATTTAAAATAACATTTTATTTATTAATCAAAAACATTTAAAAATTTAAAATAATTATCTAAAAAACTAAAAGGGGAGGGCGCGCTTGTGAGGTTTTCAAAAGCAAAAACAAGCATAATGATAATACTTGCTAGCATTTTCTGTATAACCACACTATTAACCGCTTTTTTATTTTTCCCAAAAGATAGTGTAAACGCATTTACCAGTGTAAGTAGTTCGAACGCAGTTACAGTTCCGCAACTATGGAATAGTAGCACAAGGTCTTTTAATGAAACAAATTTTAATAAATTATTAAGTTACATATCGAGTAATGGTACAATTAGTGGGGTAAATACGAGTCGGCGGACCGCCGCAGATATTCGAGGCTACACTTACGGTGGTAAATCTAGTGGTAGAGCGGTCGTTGTTCAACTAGGAAACTACCAGTGGCAAGTCGTATACTTAACTCGCACCAACAACACCAGTGGTGATCGTATAGCCACACTCTTAATGGTTAACAACGATGGCACTGCAACATACGGAGATAGTAGTTCTAACTATGGCCCAAATGACTTTGTAAATGGCTATCCCACCAGTATGTATGGTACTAGCCACATTCGTGCAGTAACTCTAAATAATGGTGGACCATATGTAAATATTACCACCGATACCGCAAATCCTACAAGTGTAACTCAAGCAACTAAAAGATCTTCCCACAAATATGCGCTCTTTACTGTAGACTCTCGAGGTCTAACAGACTATCTTGTTCAGCCTAAAAATGTATGGTATCAAACCCAAGCCCAACTAACAGGCAGTGCTAACCCAGCTGGATGCACTCTAAACAATGAATCATTATCTACCAATATAAATACAGGCTGGAATCAAAACAGTACTTCATATACTTATCAAACTAAAACATATTACACCCAATGGGGGAATGACTATTTGTGGCTACCCAGCCTTTCAGAGACAGGTACACGTAATTCTAAGTTGGGTTTTTGGGAGTTATCCACAACAGAACGTTCAGCTTCTATTAATTGGTGGTCGCGGTCTGGTTACTCTAGTTATTCCGCCATTGCTTACAGCCTTGATTTCTCCGGCTCCAGCTCTTTTAACGCCTATGTCTACACTAGCTACGGCGTGCGGGCAGCGCTTCACTTAAATCTTGACAAGGCCGCAAACAGTCTAATTGAGTACACAATTACCGCACAATCAAATAATACAAATTACGGCACAGTCTCGGGTGGGGGAACTTATCATAATGGTGATTCTATTACTCTCCGTGCCACTCCAAATACTGGTTACCGTTTTGTTCGTTGGGAGCGAGATGGCTCTCAAGTATCTACTAGCGCAAACTATACATTTACAGTATCAGAAAGTTACACATATACCGCAATTTTTGAGCCTATTCCATGCACGATTAGGACAACAATTAATATCTCTGGTGCTGGCTCAGTCACGGGCGGAGGTACATACGACTATGGCGCCACTGCCACAATTTCCGCCACCGCAAACACGGGATATCAATTTATCGGCTGGGACACAAATGGAGATAAAACCGCCGATATTACTGCAAACCCGCATACTTTTACAGTTACAGGCAACGCAACATATACTGCAATTTTTGAGATAATACCGAAAAACATCCTAATTCGCACAAATGATGCTAGTCTTGGTCGAATAATAGTAAATGGTCAACTTGTAGACTCCATTCAACTACAACAAAAAGAAGGGGATGAGATAACCGAGTTGATTGCGTGCATAAACGCGGGGTATGCCTTCCTCTATTGGCTGGATGATGCCACGGGTAGTATTTTTACGGATAACCCGCTTACTTTCACAGTGGGGAGCACCGACACAACTTTGACCGCCGTATTTTCTAGTGGCCTAATGGACGGGGTGGCGGTCACTGCGCAAAGCGGTGGGGAAGCACGCATTTCGGGCTATAGTGAGGACATGACCACGATTCACTTGACCGCTGTTGCATACTCGGGCTATGAATTCGCAGGCTGGTACACTTACGGCGACAACCAACTAATCAGCACTAGCGCAAGTTGCGACATCCCTATTGCTGATGTGGACAACAAACTAATAATTGCTCACTTCACCCCGCGAGACACCTCAAATCTTGAGGACTCCACCGACAACACCGGCGACACTTTCGGCTAAAATACCCCAATATTATACTATAAAATTTTATAAAGCAAGACTTTTTAGCCTTGTTTTATTTTTGCCTTACCTTAAATGCACTTTTATAAAAAAACAACCTAAAATATTACCCTTTCTTGCCGATTACGGCGGAAAAAGTGTTGACATTTTGCCGATTACGGCATATAATTATTAAAGGAAGCGAAATATTCTTAAATAAAAATGAAGAAACCTTTTTATAAATATAGGGGACTAATAGTTATTATAAATACAGTAGCGAAAACTAATTTAAAATTAAAAAAGGAGTTAATTATGCTAACAATCAAGGAGTTTGCAGAAATTTTTGGAGTGGCTGAGCGCACCGTGAGGGAATACTGCATGCAGGGCAAAATCGCGGGCGCCGTGAAAAAGGGCGGTACCTGGCTGATTCCCGAGGGCGCAACCTGCCCGAAATCGACGCGGAACGCAATCAAAAACGCCTTGCTCGACCGCTTAACCGCTGAGCTAACTGCGGGCATTTCGGGCGGAATTTACCACAAGACTCAAATTGCGCTCGCTTACAACTCAAACCACATCGAGGGTAGCACGCTAACTGAGGAGCAAACGCGCCTAATTTTCGAAACGCGCACAGTGGGAGAGGGTTCTGGAATCAAGGTCGACGACATAATTGAAACCAACAATCACTTCCGCTGTTTTGATGAAATGCTAAAAGGTATTGCCGAGCCTTTGACCCAAAATATAATAAAAACTATGCACAAAATTCTAAAAACTGGCACCCATGACAGCGGGCTTGAGTGGTTTAGAGTGGGCGAGTACAAGGCCTTGCCAAACGAGGTCGGGGGCAAACCTACGAGTCCTCCTGAATTGGTCGAGGAAAAAATGCAGGAATTGCTGAGTGCTTACCACAAATCGACCCCGACATTCGAGGACATCGTACGCTTTCACCACGATTTTGAGGCGATTCATCCCTTTCAAGAGGGCAACGGCAGGGTGGGCAGGCTCATTATGTTTCGCGAGTGTTTGAGGCACAACATCGTTCCCTTTATTATCGAAGACCGCAACAAGTTTTACTACTACCGCGGGCTCGCCGAGTGGGAGCAAGAGCCAGGCTATCTCCTTGACACCTGCCGTTCCGCGCAGGATAATTATAGGGCATGGCTTGCATATTTTAAAATCAAGTCTAGGTAGTATCTAGTGCGAAGGCGCACTCCCGATAAAAAAGTCCGTATAAATTCAACTTTTACAACCTACCATTATCGCGCGCGAGGCTACTCGACGAAGACACACTCACCAAAAGGCCCTTATAACCATATTATAGTATATTGATAATAGAGGCGATTAAAATAAATTGTTTTTACATTTAATCGCCTAAAAACTGTGATATGGGAGGGGCTTTTTTTGAGTAAATACATAATTAATGGCGGGGCGAGACTTGAGGGGAATGTTGCGGTCGAATGCGCAAAAAACGCGTACTTGCCGATTCTTGCTAGTGCTATTTTATGTGAGCACGGCGACATTACGCTTTTCCGCGCACCAAGATTTACCGATGTCGTCAATATGTGCGCAATTTTGGAGCGTTTGGGTATCGTGGTCAAGCACGAAAACGGCACACTTATAATCAACGCGGAATCGGCTTCGGCGGGTTTTGTGCCAGTCGAGGTGGCAAAACTTCTGCGCTCCTCAATCTTCACACTCGGGGCACTGCTGGGGCGGTTTAAGCGGGCGCGGGTCGCGTATCCAGGCGGTTGCGATATAGGCCTCAGGCCAATTGATTTGCATCTAAAAGGCCTCCGCGACATGGGCGTAAAGATTACCGAGAGCCACGGCATACTGAACTGCGACGCATCCAATCTCCACGGCGGAACGATTACCCTCGACTTTGCGAGCGTTGGGGCGACCGAAAACCTCGTGCTTTGTGCGGTGCTGGGTAAGGAGCGCGTGGTGATTCAAAACTGCGCCCGCGAGCCCGAAATTGTGGATATGTGCAATTTTCTAAACAAAATGGGCGCGCGAATCTACGGGGCGGGCACTGACACAATCGAAATCGAACCAGTTAGCCACCTTGTTGGTACCGAATATACCCCCATTGGCGACCGCATAATCGCCGGTACATATCTAATCGCCACCGCCATAACCCACGGTGAAATCGAGGTTAGCGGGGTAAACCCCTCAATTTTTGCAAGTTTAATCGATAAATTGCGTGTATCTGGTTGCTTTTTGAGGGCAAAAAGTGATAAAATTTACTTAAAGAGTCCCAAAACTCTCAAAAGCGTCGGCCTAATCGAAACGCAGGTCTATCCAGGCTTCCCAACGGACTTGCAGGCGCAACTCTTGACCCTCGAGACCGTGAGCCGTGGCACGTGCGTGGTGCACGAAAACATTTTCGAGTCGCGCTTTAAATTCGTGCCCGAACTCATCAAAATGGGTGCCCGCGTGCGCGTGCGAGGATTGAGTGCGTTTGTCGAGGGGGTGGAGGGCCTCAGCGGTGCCGAAGTGTATGCAAAGGACCTCCGCGGTGGCGCGAGCCTAGTGCTGGCTGGACTCTGTGCAAACGGGTACACGACCGTAAACGACATTCACCACATCGAACGCGGTTACCAGGACCTCGACATTAGACTAAACGAACTCGGCGCAAACATCAGGCGTGAAGCGGGTGGCGGTGCGTAGCCTCGCACGCGGTAGGTTAGACCGTAGATGTTGAACTTATGTATTCTCATTTATCGGCTGTGCGCCTACGCACCCACACGGGCTGTAATTGCAGGTGTAAAGTCGAATATGTGTGGTGCCAAATTTACCGGCCGTGTGCCCACGCACCATTGGACAAGTAGTGTATATGTTAAGTGGTGTAAAAGTGCAAAGGTAAAACCATTACGAAACTATCTTACCGTGTGTGCGACTTCGCACTGGACAAGCATTATTTATGTTATGTAGTGTAAAAGTGCAAAGGTAAAACCATTACGAAACTATTTTATCGGGAGTGTGCCTACACACCACAAAGGAGTGAAATTAGGTGAGGAAAAACACAAAGATTGCAATTGCGGTAATTGTGCTAGCGGTGCTGACCTTGATTATTGTATTATCAAGCACCGTTTTCGCCGTTGGTTCGGCGCGCCTAATTTGGTACAACCAGCCTACTGGCACCTTGGCCACATTAACTAACCAAAACATCTTAGAGTCGAGCGGGGTGCAGGGGAACAGCGTGTTCTTGCTCGACCGCGACGAAGCGATTAAAAACATCGAGGAGCGTTACCCAAGACTCCGCGTAATTGACATCGAAATCTGCTGGCCGAATATCATGAACATCCACGCAATCGAACGCCAGGAGGTCTACGCGGTGGCTACCTCTTCGGGCTACTGCATAACCGACGAGTATTTGCGAGTTTTAGACACTGTGTCCAGCTTTTCCTCCACAAATGTAAACCCCGTGCTCCTGAATCTGCCCAATTTAACGGGGAGTTTCGAGCGTGGCGACACCATTCCGCATGACTACGCTACGACGTTTGTCGAACTCTATAATGCCTACATCGCGCTTGGTCGCGACCTTACCGACATGCGCGCAATGTGTGCCTCAATCGATTACACAAACGCAAAACTGACGATTTCCACCCACTTCGGCGTTACCATAATTTTGGACAACCCCACCCAAAACACACAGGCCAAAATGCGCATGGCAATCGGCACCCTCGATAAACTTGGCACCGAAGACTACGGCCACGGCACGATTACCGTATTCGTGAATGATGATAATGACTTAATCGCCGATTATTCTGCCGAATAATGTATAGTACGATATCTACTGCGTCCCGAGCCAATAAATCACTCGGTTACATATTAATATATATGCTCCCTCGTGATTTTTGGCATGCTCCTTGTATCTACCATACTATACCTTATTCGTATAGCATCTAGTATTCTATTTACTTTGCACAGCATTAAATGCTATGGCTTTTTGTATCTGCCATACTATCTGCTATCCAGCGCGGTTCTGCACGGCTTTAGTATTCGTTGGGTGCGTAGGTGCACCCCCGATAATTAAGCAAACCATACTAATAATAGGCCGTACTAACAATAAATAGTATGTGGTCGTATTTCGCAAGAATACTAATAAAATTGGTCATCCTGAGCCTCGACCCTCGAAGCCTTTAGACGAAGGATCTCATTCCTGCCACTTAAGAGGCTATGGGGCTGGCGCGAGAACATTCTTTTCTAATTATAATAATCACTTACGCGCCAGACTTCCCGCAAGCGGGAAGGCATCCTGAGTGTCGACCCGCGTTAGCCCTAAGACGAAGGATCTCATCCACTTTGCTATTTTAAGGGCAAAATCGAGCGAAGTTTAAAAAAATGTATAAATTAACTTGAAATTTGGCGCAAACTATGTTATATTTATTTCTACTTTAATTTTTATTGGAGGGACAGCAATGGACATACTAGGTTTGTTGGGAACAGGTCTGCCCGAATGGATTTCGGTATCTTTCCCAATAATTAGATACGTTTTACTTGCATACATTGGGCTCGCGGCAATCGCGATTACCGTGCTCGTGTTGCTCCAACCCAGCAACAGCCAGGGCGGTATCAACGGCATTACGGGTAGTAATGTCGAGACCTACTACGCGCACAACAAGGGCGAGACACGCGAAGGGCGCATGAAAAAGGCTACTATGTGGCTCGCTATTTCAGTCGCTATCGCAACCGTTTTATTCTTTGTTATAACGCTCGTGGTGGCGTAAAAGTTTTGGGGAGGCGGTGCGCCTCTCTTTATTTTTGTGAAAAAGGAAGTATATATGGAAGATTTATCCCAGGAAATTATCAAATTTATTACTGAACATCAACTCAATTTTAGGACGCGTACCGACCTTGCTCGCGCCATTTCGGATGGTTTAAGTCTCGACTTTACCACCGCTTATGCAGAAATCGGCAAAATGGTGGAGGAGGGCGACCTAATAATCGAAGGCAAGGACAAGCTCGCCACTCCGCAGGCACTAGGCCTTAGAAAGGGCATACTAATCGGCAACGCGCGCGGGTTCGCATTCTGTAAGTTTACCGACGACGTCGAAAGCGAGAGCCCCGATGTATTTATCCCGCCGACAGCACTAAAAACCGCTCTGCACAACGACACAGTATTAGTAAAAGTGCGCAAGAATGGCGATAGGACCGAGGGCGCAGTGGTTAAAGTCGTGGCGCGTAGTAGCGGAAATATCGTGGGTACTCTCGATATCGTAAACGACCACTTGGCCTTTGTCAAACCCGACGACACGCGCTACTTTAAGGACATTTTGGTCCGTAACCACAAGAAGTTTAAAGTCAGCGAGGGCGACAAGGTCGTATGCCGTATCACAAAATACGCGAGTGGCGACAAGAACCCGCAAGGCGACCTCCTCGAAGTTTTGGGGCTCAACGGCGACCCGAAAATTGAAATGCTGGCGATTATTCGTGAGAACAATTTATACGAGGAGTTCGAGCCCGAAGTGCTCGCCGAGGCTAGGACCTTGCCTCAGTCAGTGCTACCAGAGGCAATGCGTGGCAGACGCGACTTTACCAAGGACAAAATCGTCACAATCGACAGCGAAGACACCCGCGACATCGACGACGCGGTGGGAATTGTCGAGCACCCCGACGGCCACTTTACGCTGTCCGTTCACATCGCCGACGTCAGCCACTATGTAAAGCAAAACAGCCCGCTAGACAAAGAGGCGTACAAGCGCGGTACGAGTGTGTACTTTCCCGATCTCGTGTACCCAATGTTGCCGAAAGAACTCAGTAACGGCATTTGCTCCCTTAACCCAAAGGTAAACAGGCTTACTCTCTCCGTAATCATGCAGATCGACACCGAAGGGAACACCTACGACTACGAAATCTGCGAGGGCGTCATCCGTTCGCGCGAAAAGATGACATATACCGATGTTTTTGCCATTTTTAACGATGACCCCGCGACTTGCGCAAAGTATCAAGACTTGGTTAGTGACTTCAAGGCCATGCAGAAACTCCACCGCATTTTGGAGAAAAAAAGGCAGAAACGTGGCGCACTCGACTTTGATTTGCCAGAGTGCGAGTTTGTTATGGACTCAACTGGGCACGTTTTGGACGTTAAACTCCACGAGCGCAACGAGGCTCACCGCATGATTGAGTCCTTTATGCTCGAGGCAAACGAAACGGTGGCTCTCGCATGCAATGCCGAGAAAATTCCCTTTTTATACCGCGTGCACGAACAGCCAGACGGGCAAAAAATGTTCGACTTCTTCCAGTTTGCTGGGCAGTTTGGTCTGAAAGTGGCTAACAACCCCGACAAAGTTACGCCAAAGGACTTACAAAGGCTTCTTGCTACCGTTAAGGGCCAACCATATGAAATGCTCATTAATTCCGTAATGCTACGGAGTTTGCAAAAGGCTAGGTACGCGCCTAAAAACCTCGGGCACTTCGGTATTGCAGCCATAAATTACTGCCACTTTACTTCGCCAATTAGGAGATATCCAGACCTACTCATTCATAGAATAATTAAGAAGATGTATTTACGCAACAAGGACAAGAAGGACATCGAGTTCTACCGTGAGTTTGTGGAGGAGGCAGCAGTACTGACTAGCGAGCGCGAAAAACTCGCTGAAGTTGCTGAGCGCGAGGTCGAAGATTTAAAGAAAGCCGACTACATGCAGAACCATGTGGGCGAGATTTACGACGGCACTGTAACGGGAGTTACGAACTTTGGCGTGTTTGTTGAATTTCCAAATACGGTCGAGGGTATGTGCTCGATTGAGAACTTGCCGACGGATAACTACGTGTTTTTAGAAAAGTTATATAAACTCGCTGGCTCCAAGCACGACTATCAACTGGGGCAAAAAGTAAGAGTGCAGGTCGAGAGCGTAAATCTGCGCCGTAGGCAAATTAATTTAAAAATGTTGGAAAAATAACGATTTTTAGGCTGATTTTTGTGATTTTAGACAACTTTTCAGCCTTTTTTTGAAAAAAGTATTGAAAAAATTTTATTTTGTGATATAATAGGAGCGTAAGGAATGAAGGTAATTGCTACCAATAAACGCGTGCATTTTGAGTATTTTGTGCTATCTACCTTTACTGCGGGCATAAGTTTACAGGGTTGCGAGGTGAAATCTGTTCGAACAGGCCACGTGAGTATCGCTGATTCTTTCGTGTCTGTTAAGGGCGGAGAGGCGTTTGTGATTAATATGTATATAAAAAATTACGAACAGGCCAACAACTTTGTTCCTGACGAACGTCGTGCGAGGAAACTACTGCTACACAAGTCCGAAATTTTGGAAATAGGCACAGCATTACACCAAAAGGGACTTACAGTCGTGCCGACAAAGGTTTTTCTCGATCGGTCGTTTGTCAAGGTCGAAATCGCTATCTGCCGAGGCAAGAAACTCTATGACAAGCGCGAGACTATCAAGCGTCGCGATGTGGAGCGCGATATTCGCCGTGAAATGAAAGGGCTGAAATAGCCCGCCTTTTATGGGGGCGCACCGGTTTTGACAGGTGATTGACTATTCCATTTTGCATTCCGTCGGCTCGTCGACGTTAAATACGGAAACTAAATTTAAATGCTGAATCTAAATCAGTTAAGGCTATGCCTGCCGTAAACTACGGCTTCGCTTACGCCTAATCCATCTAGAAGAATTCTAGATAGTCTGTAATCTCGACTAAGGCAGGGTGTCGGGGTTTCGGGCTTCAACCCAAGACCTGCTACTAATTAATTCGTGTTTGTAGGGTTAGTTAGCTTAAATCACAAACTCGTTAAGACCGCGCTTGGCACTTGTCGTGGCTTAATTAAATAACACAATTGCCTAAGGATGTAGAGAATGGATGTGGCACCGCTTGGACATGGGTTCGATTCCCATCGCTTCCACCAGTGTGCAAAAAAAATTTAAATAGGAGCAAATGAAAAATGGAACCAGTTGGAGAAGCAATTTTGAATGTTTTGACGATTGTAGCATTAATCGGTGCTATTGCCGTTATTATCACTTTATTAGTTGACTTGATTCTATCAATCACTAACAAAAAGGGGTCAATTCTTTTTAGAGACCGTAGTGGAAAGGACAAGGAGAGTAAGGACGCGAACGCCGAGGTCAGCGGTCGTCCGCAAGTTTTAGAGGAGGACACTGCACACACTGAGCCCACTAAAACTTGGGATGAAGAGGCTGCCGCACGCGAACAGCAAGCCCTACTTTCTGGTAAGACAGGCATGCCTGACGAGTACCAGCCCGCAGAGGAAAAGAAGTCCTTTGCTGAGGAACGTCAAGAGTCTATCGAGCGCAGAAAGAAAGAATTTGACGACTTTGATGACTTCGACTCATTGTTTGAGGAGCCTACCGAGGTAACTCCAGAGCCAGTTAAGGAAGAGCCCACTGAGGACGACTTTAACTTTGACGACATGATTAACGAAATCAACGCTGAGTCTGTTACCAAGTACGAGGCTGAGGCAAACGAGCCCGAGGTAATTGAGCCTGTCGAGGAAATCGAGCCTGAAATGACCGAGGTAGAGATTGCACCAGAGGCTGAAACTACAACCGAAACTACCGAGGAGACTGTAACAACTAAAGAGGAGAGTGCTGAGTCTACTGAGACTACAGCCGTTGTTGAGGAGCCCGCAGAAGAGGACGAAGAGGTTGCAGTTGCACCAATCGAGCCTGTTGTTGAGCCAAAGCCAGTTGTTGGCGTATATGAGTACTTCCCATTAGAGCAACTCGAGGCAAGATTGAAGAAATTGCAGGCCCGCCTCAAAGTTAACGAGCGCGACCTTCGCGGTAACCGCAAGGAGTACAAGCCTCTTGCACGCGTAAAGCGCAACCTCGAGCGCGACCAGGAGAAGTTGCGCCGTAAAGAAGCAATCGTTGCCCGCAAGAAAGTATTGCTTTACGGTGTAAACAACTATGTCGACATCGACGAGGAAAAGGCAAAGAAGTTGAGCGAAGACCTCGACCTACTCGACGGCCTTAGACTGTCTGTACAACACTGCGAAGAGGTTATGGAGCAGAACAAGGATCGCTTCCCGATCTTAGAGAAGACCAACCAAATCCTTGTTGAGCAAAATCAACAGATTAAGGACGACATCGCAGAAGTAGAAGACGCAATCGCAAAGCTAAAAGCAAACAACACTGACGAGACCGCAGAATAATAATGCAATTTAATAATAAAAACACCTAGACGATTATAGCCTTAGGTGTTTTTTTATGCTTAAATTTAATGTATTCTCGATTTTTGCGGGTTGAAACACAAAAAGGTAAAATTAACTAACTTTTTGAATGAAACACGAAAAGGCAGAGGCTTTTTTATTTTTTTGTTTAACATTATTTGCACTTTTTTTGAAAATCTGCTAAAATTACACTAGAATCTCAAAGGGGGCTTACTATGAGTTTTGGAAATTGGTTAAAAAAGGTTTTTAGACGTCCGATTTCTAAAAAAATTGAGGAGGCACCTACTCAGCCACTGCACCCGCTTAAACTTGGACTTGCGTTCAGCGGGGGCGGGACTCGTGGAGTTGCGTACATCGGCGTCATTCAGGCTTTTCGTGAGGCGGGACTGAAATTTGACTATGTCGCGGGCACTTCAGTAGGCTCGCTCATGGGCGCGGTGTACTGTGCGGACCTTAGTAACGAGGAAATGCTCGAGCGCGCACGCACTCTAAAACCCAAGGACATTTTGACCAGTAAAATCAATTTCGTGCCAAATAAGACGGAGAAACTCGAGGGCGTCGTACGCGAGATTTTGGGTGGGCGCACCTTTCAGGACCTAAAACTTCCGTTTACCGCGGTCGCAGTCGATATAATTACTGGCACCGAGGTGCACATAAATAGTGGCGACCTTGCGAAAGCAATTTCGGGTTCGTGCGCCGTGCCAGGAGTATTTAACCCAGTTGACTTCGGCGAGTATCGGCTGTTTGACGGGGGAATTCAAAATAATATTCCTGCCGACGTCGTGCGCGATATGGGGGCAGATATTGTGCTGGCGGTCGACATAAACCCAACCCGTGGTTACGGCACGACTAGTACAAAGTATCTAGAACTTATGAAGGCCGCCCTGCGAATTTTGATGAAGTCCAATTCGGTAAAGGGCTATGTGCACTCGGACTATGTGCTAAAAATCGACCTTTCGCAGTACGACCAGCGCAAACTCGACAACGTAGAGGAAATGATAAAAATCGGCTACGAGGTAACAAAGCAGGAAATGCCGAATATTCTAAAAGTGCTAGGTATGCGCGTGCCCGACGAGAATATCAAGGAAACTGTTCATAGACTTAAAGCGATGCAAAAGCGCGCAAAGCAAATAGCAAAAGAGAAAAAGAGGGGGGATAGTAATGTCTTGGGACAAGTACAACGAAGCGAGAAAGAAAGCGAAACAAGCGCAGAGTAAACTCGACAAAGCCTCTGACACTGTCGACAAATTGACAGGGAAGAGCAGTAAAAAACTCACAAAAAGCGAAATAAATCAGGCAAAAACCGCCGCGAAAAACGCAAAGAGCAATAAGTGGCTGTTTGCAATTTGGGCGATTATCACCATTGCTGCTCTCGTGTCGCTACTATTTACCAGCACGATTGAGCCTGTCGTAAATAATTGGATTTACGGCGATAGAAGCACCACCACCGCAGGCGATGACAGGGGCGCAGTTGGGTCTTTTGCGGATGTTGTCACAAATAGTGACTTGAAAATTCACTATGTCTTTGTAGGGCAGGGGGACTGCATTTTAATCGATTTGCCCGACGGTAAAAACGTAATCATCGACAGCGGTAGCGAAACATACAATTCGGAGACAAGTCAAAAAGTAATCAGTTACATCGACACATATCTACTAGATGATGGCGAGATTATTGACTACATGATTTTGACTCACCCCGATTCTGACCACTTATTTTACTTGCCTGACATTCTCGACACTTACGAAGTGGCAAATATTTACAGACCCTACACATTTTTTGTGTCTGACGGCAAAGACTCTAACCAAAGGCTAGACCCAGACGGCACTATCGCAACCGCTGAGGAGCAGGCCGCCGTTGAGGCAAAGGAACGCGAGGCAGTTGCTGAATTAAATAGCGAGTATGGTTACGGCATCGAGATTGGCGACCCTACGAAAAACACAACAAATGCCAAGAGTACCGACATTATGTACAAGTTTATCAGCCGAATTTATACCGAAACCTATGGGGAGGACAACACTCCAGCGGAAATTCACTACTCAATCGCGGGGGCCACAATTAGCGGGACCGACTACACTTTCACATTCTACGCACCCGTTAACCCCAGCGAAGTCTACGGCAGTTGGAACAACTATTCCAGCGTAATCGTGCTCGATTATAACGACACTAAAATTGCTTTTACTGGCGATGCTGAAAAAGAGGCTGAAAACGAGATTTTGGCAAATCAAACCAACTTGCCACTTCCCGATGTAGACATCATGGATATGGGACACCACGGCAGTAGAACCAGTTCGCAGGATGCGTTCGTAAAGGCCTTGAAGCCAGAGTATGCGATCATTTCGTGCGGTATTGACAACAAATACGGGCACCCAAACCAAGAAACAATTGACACGCTATACAATAACGGCGTTGATTCTAGTCACATTTTTATCACCGCTCAAAGTGGCGACATTGTAATCGGCTTTGGTTACACTGGCACAATCTCAACCGATACCAGCACCGATAATACAGAAATAGACACCAGTGGAACAACTGATGACAGTGCTGACACAGACACTAGCGGAACAAATACAAACGAAAATACCGAAACTACAACTACGGAAAATACTAATATTATTACATCCACTAACATTGAGAGTGAAATTTTACTCGATGTCGACCAAACACCTACAACTCTCGACTACATCATTGCATATACAGGGGAGGCGAGTGTGGTAGCCCCGACAACTACCGAGCCCATAGAAATCAAATGGTGGTACATCGTAGTTGGAATTATCGTGATTTCGGGCGTAGTTCTCCTAATTATCGCACCCAGCATAGTTAAATCACTCAAAAAGAAAAAATAATACATAAAAAAGTATATTATCTGAATGAAAAGACCTATTCGGGTCTTTTTCCTTTTTATTTGCAGGGAATTGAATAGCAAGCTATTATAAATCAAAAAATAGATAAAAACACAAACACCAAATATAAACTAAAAAACACAAAACAAAAGCATAAAACTAAAAATAATTTATAAAGGTGGACATAAAAGAGTGTAAGGGCACTATATATTATCCTTTCACACCACTAAAAAATTCAAAAAACACAAATTTGTATCACGAAAAATTAAAAATTTTTATTAAAAAGTACTTTTCCACACAAAAAAACAAAAATGTGGATAACTTTAGTAGTGTAAATTTTATAAAATTTTCTTTATATTTATAAAAAATTTTTTAGATATTTGCCTTTTAACTATTCGCAAAACGGTTAATTTTATTAATATTTTGAATTTTTATAAATTGCTAAAACTAAGGCATTTTTGTATGCTTTGCACAAACTTAACACAATATGTTGTGTGTGGCTTAATTAGTTTGACACAATATATAGTATTTTATATAATTATAATGTAAAATAAAAAACAAAGGAGAATTGATTATGAGTGGGCAAGTATTAAAAAGAGATGGCACTTACCAAGAGTTTAACATCAAGAAAATCGCAGATGCCATTTACAAGGCCGCAGTTGCATGCAACGGCAGTGACTACGACACAGCAATGGAGTTAGCAAAAAAGGTCGTTGAGTTGCTAAAAAAGAGAGTCGGCGATCGTGTGCCCACTGTTGAGCAGATTCAAGATGCAGTGGAGTACACCCTAATCGACAACAGGCATTCGCAGACAGCAAAGGCTTATATATTATATAGGGAGAAGCGCAAGACCGCGCGCGAAAAGAACGCACTAATTGGGGCGACGATCGACCTTTTTGACAAGTACATCGACGACACCGACTGGGCGACCAAGGAGAACGCGAACATGCAACGCTCGGTTGCGGGCTTAAATAACTACGTCCGTGAGGAGTTTACCAAAAACTACTGGCTAAACGAGGTCTACCCAGGCGACGTTAGGGAAGCGCACCTCAGCGGCGACATACACCTCCATGACCTTGGCTTCTTCGGGAGTTATTGTGTCGGCTGGGACCTCGCGCAGATTTTGACTCTTGGCTTTACGGGAGTTCCTGGAAAGGTCTCCTCAAATCCGCCAAAGCATCTCCGCAGTTTCTTGGGTCAAATCACAAACGCTACGTTTACCTTGCAGGGGGAGAGTGCGGGCGCACAGGCATGGAGCAGTTTCGACACCTACTGCGCACCATTTATCGCGTACGACAACCTCGACTACGATGAGGTAAAGCAACTACTACAAGGCTGGGTGTTTAACATGAATGTGGCGACCCGTGTAGGCTTTCAGTGCCCGTTTAGCAACATCACCCTCGATATCAAGGTGCACTCGCTCCTAAAAGACCGCCCCGTAATTATCGGCGGGGTGCCACAGGACCGCACATACGGCGAGTTCCAAAAGGAAATGGACATGTTTAACATGGCCTTATGCGAGGTCATGATGCAGGGCGATGCAAACGGCCGAATTTTCACATTCCCGATTCCAACAATCAATATTACCAAGGACCTCGACTGGGACAGCCCCGTATTCAACGCGGTCATGGACATGACTTGTAAATACGGCATTCCGTATTTTGCAAACTATATAAACTCGACTTTGAGCCCCGAGGACGCGCTGTCCATGTGTTGTAGACTCCGCCTCGACCTCTCGGAACTGCGCAAGCGCGGGGGCGGGCTGTTCGGCTCCAACCCCTTAACTGGCTCGATTGGCGTGGTTACTATCAACTTGCCTCGCATCGGGTACCTGAGCAAAACCAAGGAGGAGTTTATCGAGCGCACGCTCAAAATGGCAGACCTTGCTAAAACCAGCCTCGAGATAAAGCGCAAGGTTATCGAACACCAAACTGACAACGGGCTTTACCCGTACTCCGCCTTTTACCTGCGCCCCGTAAAGGAGCGTAGCGGGCAGTACTGGGCCAACCACTTTGCTACAATCGGCGTGAACGGAATGAACGAGGCCCTGCTGAATCTACTTGGCAAGGACATTACAACTCCCGAGGGCCAGGAGTTTGCGATTGAAGTCATGAACGCGCTTCGGGATAAAATGGTCGAGTACCAAAAGGAAACGGGGAACCAGTATAACCTCGAGGCCACTCCCGCCGAAGGTGTGTCAGCAAGACTTGCTCGTCTTGACAAGGCGCGTTTTCCCGACATTATCACCTCTGGGGATGCCGAGCCATATTATACAAACTCTACCCAAATCCCCGTGGGCTACACCGACGACATTTTCGAGGTCGTAAGGCTCCAAGACGAACTGCAATCGATGTACACAGGAGGGACCGTGCTACATCTGTACCTTGGCGAGCGCATCACCGACAGGGAAACGTGCAAGGCACTCATCCGCAAGATTTTCACCAACAACAAAATGCCGTATATCAGTATTACCCCCACATTCAGCGTGTGCCCCGAGCACGGCTACATCGCTGGCGAGCACTTTACATGCCCGCACTGTGGGAAAGAGGCCGAGGTGTGGTCGCGCGTTGTCGGCTACTTCCGTTGCGTAAAGGACTTCAATAAATCAAAGCAAGCCGAGTACTTTGACCGCAAAAAATTCGTGATTAAACCCAGCGAACTCTTGGATAACGATGAATTAGAGCAACTCCACCGCGAGCAAAACGGCATTTCCGCGGCGGCCGTGTAGTATGAAAATCGTCAAATTTATCAAAAATTCTTTCATCGATTATCCTAGGCACATCGCCACTGTTGCTTTCACGCACGGGTGCAACTGGTCGTGCTGGTACTGCCAAAATGCAGACCTGCTACACGAAAATGCCGACTTAACACAGGAGTTTTTCGAGTTTTTGAGCACCCGAAAAGGCCTCGTCGACGGGGTGGTAATTTGCGGTGGCGAACCCACAATTCACGCAGATTTGCCCCAAACTATTCGCAAAATAAAGGAAATGGGCTTTGATGTCAAACTGGATACAAACGGCACGAACCCCGAAATGCTGGCGGAGTTGATAGGCAACAATTTAGTTGACTATATCGCCATGGATATCAAGGCCCCAATATCCAAGCTCTCCCAAATCACCCTGTCTAGAAATAAAATAGAGCGGGTGGCAGAGAGTATCGAGTTGATTAAAAACAGCGGAGTAGAGTACGAGTTCCGCACGACCGTAACCCCAGACCTGACTGAAAATGATATCGAGGAAATGGCAAAGAGTATCGCGGGCGCGAAAAAGTACATTCTGCAACAATACAACAAGCCAAAACTTCTGGCTAACGCCCCCGAGCCACACAAAATCGAGACCGTAAAACACTTCGTTTCGGTCGCACAAAAATGGGTGCCAGCCTGCGAATTGCGTTAAATTTCGTAATTTGTATCATTTTGTTTGCTAAATTCAAAAAAATTTGGTATATTCTAATTACATAATAGTGGAGTGAGCAAATGAAATCAAATATCGCCCTTATTTGTCTTTTGGACAACTACGCAAACAGTGTGGCAAAACAGTTAGCAGATAAACTCGAAATGTTCTACGTCAATGTCGACGAAATGGTGGAGTTCGAGCTCGGTGATGAGCACCACATTATCGACACCCTTGGCGACACCGCAGGGCAGAAGTACATCGAGGACTGCGAAAACCGTGTCGTAAAAAATGTTACCACGTTTGAAAATACGGTTATTTGTATGAATCCCACCGAGATGTTTTCGCACGACAATTTCGAAAAGATTGTCAGCACGAGTTACATCGTCTACTTGCAAATTTCACCCAAGTTTTTCGAAAAGCGATGCAAGTTTTCGGGCGACTACATTGATGAGGAACTAAATAGTATCGCCTTTACCGAGCGCGACAAAGCCTATGTGGAGAAGAGCGACATCGTGCTGAATTGTAGCGCGTATAAGGAGTCGAAGGCTGTCAAAAAACTCTTAAAGGCAATCAACAAATTTTTTAAAAAAGTTACAAAGGAAAAAGGGCGCGCGTAAAATAATAGGCGTGCCTTTTTGGTTAAGGGGGTAAGTATGGAAATCGAACAAAAAATTATCAACACAATGCGAAAACTCGGCCTAAATGCCGTGGTATCCGCAAACTCAGGGCACACGGGCATCATTCTCGACGCTGCACCAATGATGTACGCAGTGTTTAAATCGGCGGTCTTTACTCCTGGCGACCCAAACTACCCAAACCGCGACCGAATCGTGCTGAGTGCTGGGCATGGTAGCGCGCTGTTATATTCGGCAATGCACCTTTTCGGCTTCCTAAAAAAGGAGGATTTGCAGAATTTTAGGCAATTTGGTAGCAACACCCCAGGCCATCCCGAAATCACAACCCCAGGAGTGGACGCTAGCACGGGGGCCTTGGGCCAAGGCTTTGCAAACGCCGTAGGCCTCGCACTGGCTGAGAAAATGCTCGAGCGGTACAACGAGCCGAAGTACCCAATCTACGACCATTACACCTATTGTATAGTTGGCGACGGCGACTTAATGGAGGGCATCAGTTACGAGTCCGCCTCCTTCGCTGGCAGAAACGCACTAAATAAACTGATTGTGCTCTACGACTGCAACCACGTTTCCCTAGACGGCCGAACCAATATCACTTTCCCCGACGATGTCCGCGCGCGCTTCGAGGCTGTTGATTGGAATGTCAAGGTCGTCGAGAACGGCAACGACTACCAAAAAATTCTCGATGCAATTCTTGATGCTAAAAAGGCAACTCAGCCGACCTTGATTATATGCGAGACTACAATCGGCTACGGCAGTCCCTTTGCCGACAGCGAAAAGTGCCACTCAAACCCCTTTGACACCGACACCATGAACGAAACTATCCGCAGGTTCGGGCTCGACACCACGCCTTTTAGGGTCGATGCCGATGTCTATGCGTTCTGCAAAAAACTTGTGGATGAAAAGGTGAAAGTCTACAATGATTGGAAGAAATTGCGCTCCAAGTACGCCGTAAAGTACCCAATTCGCTCCCGCGAACTCACAATAAACACGAAAAAAGCCCTCTCAAAACTTGGCTCGTTAAAGTTTAATGAGGATATGTCCACGCGCGAGGCAAGTAGCCGTGTGCTGAACGCAATTGCAAAAACTTTACCCAATCTCATCGGGGGCACCGCCGATTTGAGTAAAAGCACGCTTGCGAAAATTGTCGACAGCGATTATCAAATCACAGGCAGAAACATCGCCTTCGGGGTGCGCGAGCACGCAATGGGCGCGATTACCAACGGACTTGCCTTGCACGGCGAGTGGCTACCATTTTGCTCGACCTTCTTGGTGTTCTCTGACTATATGCGCTACGCAATTCGCATGTCGGCCATTATGCGCCTGCGTGAAATTTTCGTGTTCACGCACGACAGCATCGCAGTGGGTGAGGACGGCACCACGCACGAGCCCGTTGAGCAAATCGAGAGCCTCAGGCTGATTCCAAACCTAAACGTATTTAGGCCTTGCGACGCGAACGAAACAGTGGCTGGATACAGGCTTGCCCTCGAGAGTAACGCCCCGACAGCTCTAATTTTGTCCAGGCAAAAACTCCCGATTTTAAAGGGCTCCGACTCTAATTTAGCAATGCTTGGCGGGTATATTATCAGCCCCGAGCGCGATAAAAAGGAACTTCACGGCATTATTATTGCCACAGGGAGCGAGGTTGAACTAGCCTTAAAGGCGCAGGAAATTATCGAGCACGACGGCTTTTCCATTCGTGTCGTGTCCATGCCAGAGCGCAACCTGTTCTTTAAACAAGACAAAAAGTACATCGAGAAAGTGTTGCCTAAAAATATGAAATGTAGATTGGTCATCGAGGCGGGTACGACTGCTGGCTGGTATCGGGTGGCAGGGGACACAGGGTACGTCTTGGGCGTCGACGAGTTCGGAATGAGCGGTAGCCCCAAGGACCTTTACGCGCACTTCGGCCTGACTCTGCCCAATATTGTAAAAATTATGGACAAATTAATCAAGGACAACCGCACCTACATCGACTCGGTTATATAATAAAATTTACTTGGTCATCCTGAGCCTCGACCCGCAACGCCCCTTGACGAAGAATCTCATCCACTTTAAGCGGACACTTTGGCTGGCGCGAGAGTATTCGTTTCTAATTGTGCCAATCGTTCACGCGCCAGACTTCCCGCAAGCGGGAAGGCATCCTGAGCCTCGACCCACGAAGCCTTTAGACGAAGAATCTCATCCACTTTATAAACAAAAAACATACTTTTTGGTATGTTTTTTGTTTATTTATTAAAAATTTGGAATTAATTAAAAATTTTATTAGGGTGTGGGGGTACTATGCATAGTACTATGCAATTGTTTTTGCGCAGAGTTCGTGGCTTAATTGCTAAGTTTTAGTATAGCCAGTGCAATGTCGCGCTTTTCTTTCGGGGCAGTCTTTAATAGGTCCAGTAACTCCTTGTCCTTGCGGTAGTCCTCAATTTTAGGGTAGAAAAACTCTTCAAAAGTTACGTTGCACACCCGCAAAATATCGCAAAGCGTCTCAAATGTAGGGGCAAACGAACGCGCTTGCTCCAAATTGTGAATATACCCTTCAGTCTTGCCAATCAGCAGGGACAACTTTCTTGCGGACAGGTTCGCCCTGGTCCTAATGTACCCAAGCCTTTCCACTAACTCATTGATTTCCATTTCTTCACCTCAACCTTATCTTCGTCTAAATAGCCTTAATTTTTATCGCGATTTTAAAACCGATAGAGCCAAGTCCTTTTTGTCCGTCTGAGCGTTTTGAATGATTTCACGCAGTTCTTTGTCGCGTTCGTAGTTTTCGTAGTTGGGGCTGAAAAACTCTTCCAGCGATACTTCGCAAACAAATAAAATATCACAAAGTGCCTCAAATGAAGGGGTAAAAGCTTGTGAATTTTCCAAATGCGCCATATAACTAGGGGCTTTGCCAATTAAAATTGATAGCTTGCGTTTGGTCAATTTCGCTCTATTTCTAAAAAATATTAATCTTTTTATTAATTCTTTTGCATCTATATCTTTAACATCCATTATAATTACCACCTTTTTATATAATTTTAATATTTTTTCAAAAAATAGTACGCCATTGGCGCTACTAAAATATATTTATTTTATATAAAGTATATAAATATAAGGCATATAGTTGACTTTTATATAGTAGAATTATATAATTTAAGTGGTATTTTGTGTGGGGAAGTGTTCGTTTATTTTACAAAAACCGCTCTAAAACCACTACAAATACATATTTGTTATTATTTATATAAAAATAAATGTGTGGTAAAATTACATATTTTGTCAGTAAAAATGTTGATACAAAATTGTATTAATATATTCAATAATATTTTAATTTAGTATAATTACAAAAAGAGGTATGATTATATGAAAAATTTGAGAGTTAGACCAAGATATCTTTTAATCACTAACATTTTTTTAGCAATTATGTTAATTGTCGCCCTTTTTGGCTTCCTCAATTCTCCCGAGTCAAAAACCCCTACAAGTGCCGCTACAGCGAGTTGTACGCTTTCAATGTATCGACAAGGTGTTACTGGTGGGCGCCCAAGTGCTAGTGTATCATATGATAATACTTATGGTACAATAACTTCTATTAGTGGACAATATTATGGGTGGGTTCGTTCAGAATATGTTAACCAGCCATGGCCACTTCCTCCGAATCAAGAATTTTATTATTATTTTTATTTCTATTCTTTAACTTTTACAGTTGAATTAAAGCCTGGATATGCATGGGAAGATTCATCTTTTTCAACAAGAGCAGTTTCAACAAATATTACTTTTTCAAGAAATGAAAACACTTGGTCATTTACTTCATCAAGTTTACAAAATTCAGGTTTATTAATGGGGTATTACCATAATTATGTAGGTCAGCCATCTGTTTCTATAACCTTTCCAATTGGGAATTTAGTGGCTCTTGCCCCCTCAACAATCACATACAACCTAAATGGCGGTAGTGCAGGGAGTACACAGCCAGCGGAATATACTCCCAGCACTAGCGCGCAAACCATCATAATTTCCAACCCCAGTCGCAATGGGTACACCTTTAGTGGCTGGACAGTTTCATGGACAGACAGCGAAAACTCTGGCACTTTACCAACGATTTCGGGCACCAGCACGACCTTAAACATTCCCGCCAGCACTAACGGAAACATCACGCTAACCGCCAATTGGACTGGCCGAAGTTACACAATTTCATACACCTTAAATAGTGGTAGTTATGGAAGTTCGCACCCCTCTAGTTATACGGTATCCGCAAGCGCCCAACCTTATACGGTCTCAAATCCAACGCGAACAGGGTACACTTTCAGCAGTTGGAGTTTATCTCGAAGCGGTACAAAAGGTGGCTCGACTCCAACAATTTCAGGAACGACCTTGCGAGTCCCCGCCAACTCTTACGGAAATATTCAGCTAACTGCCAACTGGACCGCAAACCGCTACACCGTTTATTTTAACTCGAGCGGTTACGAGAACAAAGTAGGTTCGGCGGCGGGCTTTGAAAACTCGGGCTGGCGTAACGGCAACTACAGCACTACTCATGTCCGCAGTGGCAGTTACGCCTACCAAATCACTGGAAATGCTGGCTCTAGCGAATCTCTCGTTTACACCACTAGCGGGGTGAGCCTAACTAGTGCCAACAAGGACCACATTTTCTACTTCCAATATTGGGGCTACCAAGACACAGCAGTGGGTGGCACTCAACTTTACTGGCCCGAAGAGGAGCCAACAGTGGGCGCAAGCATCCCAATGGGACCAGCGGGACAGTGGAATATGTACAGCTTCCGCACCAGCCGTTCAGGCAACTCGACTCCAGGCTCGACCTCTGTCCGCATCGACTTCGACAACGGCGGGGTGGCTGGGACCCTGTGGGTGGACGACTTTTTGATGCTCGACCTTACCGAAATTTTCGGGGCGGGGAACGAGCCGAGCAAGGAGTGGTGTGACCGCCACCTTGTGAATGTGGGCACGAATCAAAGCATGACCTACGGCACTAGCGCAAATCTTACACAGCGACCCGCCACCGCCACTCACGAGGGTTACGACTTTCTCGGCTGGAGCACGACTCCCAAGACTGGCTCCAACACGCAAACGGTAAACTACACAAATGGTCAAAGCGTCTCAAATCTCACTTCCACCGCAAACGGCACGGTTACCTTGTACGCCGTGTGGCAAATTCGGCAGTACAATGTGTCTGTCTCAATAAACGACCCCAGCCTCGGCTCTGTCACTGGTGCGGGCACGTACAATTACGGGGACAGAGTTGTGCTAACCGCAATCCCCTCGACCGCGCTAAATTACTTCGTATGGTGGACCGACACGGCAGGCATGGAGCTTAGCCAAAACCCCGTGTACACAATCGACTTTTTGACCGAAAATATTAGCCTAAACGCCATTTTTGCTGGCACTGACCCCGCAATTTACGCGATAAATGGTGGCGAAATTCGTATGAGGAGCGACGGCACAAACATCACGGCGACCGCCACCCCGTACGCTGGATACGCCTTCCTCGGCTGGACAACTGACAGTGGCTCTAGTGTAGGCTCCACGGACCCAGTAATCACCATGCCAATCTCAAGCCTTATGGGTAGAGTGTTAATCGCGCGTTTTGCCCCAACTAATGAGAGCACTCCAACAGGCGACTTCGGCGGAATCTCCAGCGAAGTGCTGGCCACTACAACATTAGGTGGGGAAGTGCGTATTAGTGGTTACGACCGCGCCGATGCGACTACTATTCATTTGAGTGCGGTAGCGAGCACAGACTACCACTTCACAGGCTGGACCGCTAGCGACGGCACGGACCTCAGTATGTACAAGTCTACCGCTAACATTCCGTTCAGCCTCATCGTCGGCAAGGTGATTACCGCAAACTTCGCTCCCAACTCCACAACCGATAAAAATCCCGACATCGACAACTCGGGCGACGCCTTTGACCCAACCTTTAACTAAAAAATAACTAAAATAACATTAAAACTTAATAAAAACTAGCAAAAAACACAAATAACTAATAAAAATTGCAAAATAATACAAACAGCCAACAAATACAAATAACTAATAAATAAACTCAAATAATTTATAAAAATAGCAAATTCTCGAATGCTAACAAAAATTAATAAATAAAATGAATAACTAAAAAAATTGAAAAAAACGCAAAAAAATGCGTTTTTTTATATTAAATTAAAAAAATAATGAGTTTTTTCATGAATTTATAATAAAATTGAATTAAAAGGGCACTTTTTTATAAAAAAATTGCGTATTTGACAACAAAATTACTAAATTATGGTAAAAATTTGCAAAAAAGTGGTTAAAATTTTAGTTCTTGCGCATACTTTATTGCGAAAGGGGAGTATTATATGCGCAAACCTACAATGGATTTAAATCAAGTTAAAATTGAAATTTTGAAGCTAAAAGGCAAAAATATCGAAATGGAAGTAAACAAAGGCCGTAAAAAAATCACGCGCTATGAAGGCGTGCTAGAGGATATTTACAACAGCGTGTTTGTAGTCCGCCTTGCCAATTCCATAAAAAACGAAAAACTAAGTTACAGTTACAGCGATGTGCTTTGCGGTGATGTTAAAATTGCCTTAAAGGAGTAAAAAATGAATTTTCGTATTTTTTGCTCTTTTTTATTAATTTTACGCGCTTTTTATTAAATTGAAAGTTTTTAGCCTTTCTATTTTATATACTAATATTAAATATAAATGCCTTTTATATACCAAATTTTGAGTATATAAAAAAATCATATTTAAAATAATTATAAGTTTATATTAATAGGCTTGGATGTAAATTTGTCATATTTTTAAAAGCTACCTAATACACTAATGTTAGAAAATTTCAGGAGGGCGAAATGGCATTTGATCCAAAGAGCGCAGATTTTGATGTAAAGTACATTAAACTTTTAGGAAAAGACACGGTCCCAGTTGTTATGACGGTCGCGAATACTGAGGGTACTATTTCGCGCGTGGTCTCATTAAATGTTACTCCATGCGTTGAGCAAATTATTCCCAGCACGGGCAGTGCGCAAGTAGACGGGAAATTGAGCGTAAAAGTATTAGTCGAAAAAGTCGAAGGGGGATACTCGTGCCTAGAGAGCACCTCAAATTTCACTACGCACATTATGAACAGCGAAATCACTCCCGAAACCGAGATTTTTGCGACCGCGCACAATGTCGGTGTAACGGCAGTGCAGGCATCCGAGCAGGCGGTAACTTTTACCGCAAACATTTTAGTAAAATCGGTTATGATTGAAACCGACAAGGTGAAATACGTCGAGGATGTGTCCGTAGCGGAGCAGAAAAAAGAAAATGTAACCTATTCAGATTTGATTGCTGCCACCTCGCAAAATTTTGACATCGAGATTGAGTCCGACCTGCCACCCTCGATTAGTCAAATTCTGTGTGTGGAGAGTAAGGCCGTTTTGAACAAGGCCGAGGCGGGTAACGACGTAATTTCTCTAAATGGGGAAATTTACACAAATATTATTTATTTGAGTGCTGATGACCAACCTAAACTCAAAAATCAGCGAGTTGTGCAAAATTTCACACACGAAGTTTTAGCCAACAACGTAGTATCCACCGACATTATTTCCGCAACCATTCAAGTTTGCTCGACTTCATACGAGGTGCAAGGCGAGTTAAATAGTGCAAAAAGCACGATAATTCTTAAAAACTCTGTACATTCTAATATTTTTGTGCGCCAAAACAAAACTGTCGAGGTGGTGGCAGATGCATTCTGTCCTCGCTACAATTTAAACACTGAGTATGCCTCATTTTTGTCGCAAAGTTTGGTTTCTAGTGATTTAAGTTTTGAAAAAATTGACGGTAGCATTGTGCTGGGGGAGGACTCACCCCGAATCGATCGAGTGCTGGCGGTTTGCGCAGGTAATATCATCGAGAAAACTCGTGAAGTTGAAAATGGCGAAATTACGATTTCGGGCATTATGAATTGTAATATTGTTTATACCCTCGACGATGATGAAGGCACGACCCAATCAGTTTTTGCCGAAGTGCCATTCACGATTTCACTAAAACGCAATGCTGATACTGACATAATTGCCATAAATATCGTTCCGCGCGATATTGAGGCCCGCAATAAAAAATCTAAGGAAATTGACATCATTGCCGAACTTGCTATCGAAACTACTGTACTAAAAACTGATACAAACGCAATCTTGCAAAGTGTCAGCCTTGGCGAAAAGAGACCGGAAAATTCAAGTGCAATTGGCATCTACGTCATCCCCGAAGCAGAAGACTTATGGCAAGTATCAAAGGCTCTCAATGTTTCTGGTGATTTGATTATGGCACAAAATCCCGATTTGATTTTCCCAATCACTAGCCCAAGTCGAATAATTATTTATAGAGAACGCAAACTCTAAACCGCCTTGATTTTATCAAAAAAAGGCGAAAAATATATAAAAAATCACTAAATTTATAGTACTATGCATTACTTTTTAATTGCATAGTACTTATTTTTTAATTTTTTGTTATAGAAAATTTATAATAGTCAATATTTCTTTGCGAGGTGATATCATGGCAAAACAAATTGGAATATTGATTTCGGTAATTTTGGTAATTATGGGTGGGGTAATTGGGTTTAGCAGTGCGAGTGCCCCTACATTGACTCCTGACAGTTTTTTAAGAATACATATAAGAGCAAATAGCAATGATACGATTGACCAAGCGGTAAAATATCAAGTAAAAGACGCCCTAGTAAATTATTTAACTCCGATTTTAGCAGAGGCCACAACAAAGACCGAGGCCATGCAGTTGGTTTCGCAAAATTTAGATAATATTACCGAAGTTGCACGTTTAACTTTGGAAGAACATGGCTATAATTATGGCGCAAAAGCAGAACTCAGGCGCGAGGAATTTCCTACGCGTTGCTATGATGATGTCGTGCTAGAAAGTGGCGAGTATGATAGTTTGATTGTTGAACTAGGGAGCGGAACGGGCAATAATTGGTGGTGTGTTGTTTACCCGCCGTTGTGTTTCGTGAATGCTAATCTTGATGGCTCACAAGGCGTCGTTTATCGCTCCAAAATAGTCGAAATCATTAAGTCATTTTTTAATTAATTTTATAAAAAGTGCGTAATTTTAGTAAAAAAACGCGTTTTTTATAAAAAAATTATGCAAATGGAGGATAATATGAATAAAAAATTGATGAAAGGACTGGGCTTAGGACTTTGCCTTATGGCGATTGTCGGAGTGGGGATTGTAGGCTTGTTCAACCCATACACTTATACAACTGAGCTCGCAATTGAAACAGGCCTAACCACTTCGCAGATTCGCACTGTCCAGCAAAAACTCAAAAACTGGGGATATTATACGGGAAATGTAGACGGAATTTATGGACCGCAAACTCGTAGCGCAGTGGTGTGGTTCCAGCGCAATAACGGGCTCGACCCCGACGGAATCGTCGGCAGTAAAACCGCGGCAGCACTTGGTATGAACCTTAGCTCCCAATCTAGCAATGATTTGTACTTGCTGGCAAAGTGTATCTATGCCGAAGCACGTGGTGAGCCATATGTAGGGCAAGTGGCTATTGGTGCCGTAATTTTGAATCGTGTGGCTAGTAGCAGTTTTCCTAACACAATTTATGGCGTAATCTATCAGCCGTACGCCTTTACGTGTGTCAACGACGGGCAAATCAATCTCGAGCCTAATCAAACCGCCTATAACGCAGCACGTGATGCGTTGAACGGGTGGGATCCAACTTACGGCGCAATATATTACTACAACCCAAATACCGCAACAAGTAGTTGGATATGGTCGAGAACAATTGTTACGACTATCGGCAAGCACAATTTTGCGATTTAGTTTAATAATAGCAAAAGATATAAATTTTTAATGTTTTTCGCTTAATTTTAACAAATTTCATTCATTTTAAATTTTTTAAAGCATTACTTTTAATAAAAATCGCATTTTTGCAATTAAAAAGGCACAAAAAACTTAATTTTTCATGTATTTTTGCTTGTTTTTAATGGTTTTTTTACACATTTTATCGATTTTCTTATTAAAAAGTATAATTAAAAGGAGTTTTTTATGAAAAAAGGAGCGATTGTTGCAATAGTTCTCAGTTGTGTGGTGGGTGCAGGAGCGCTGACTTTTGCTGGCGTAAGTTGGGCAACCACAGCAAACAACTTAGGAATGTATAAAATGCAACTTGAATACGTTTATCAACGCAATTTGTATGAATTGACAGATAATATCAACAATATCGAGTCAGATTTGGGTAAATTACAGGTTTCGACCGATAAAAATGTGCAGAGCAAATATTTAGCGAACATTGTGGCCTTAGCAAACACGGCCCAAGATAACATAGCGACTCTACCAATCGAGCACAACGCAATTAATGATACCACGACTTTTGTAAACCAATTGAGCGGTTTTTGTCTTGTTTTGCAACAAAGTTTAGTTGATGGCGAGGATATTAGTATGGATGATATGGACCAGATAGCATCCTTGCATGAGTCTAGTCAAAATATTAAGTATGAGTTAAATCGTTTAGTAGTGCTTGTGTCGACTGACTATTCAATTGTTGACCATATCAAAGACCCTAACATCGGCACCAGCGATTTTAATGACCAATTTGGCGGACTGAATAACGACATTGTCGAGTACCCGCAACTAATTTACGACGGCCCATTTAGTGATTCAGTTACCAACAAGGAAATAAAAGGCCTTTCCGAGAACGAAATTAATGCCACCGAAGCCCTGAATCGTGTGGAGGGGTGGTTCCCTGACTATGAGGTAACTCAAAATGGCGAAACAAATGGAAAGTTTGAGACATTTAACTTTACTCTAACCAAGGGCGACCAAACTTATTACGCACAGGTAACAAAGCGCGACGGTATTTTGTTGCAACTAAATAGCGGTTACGAGGCGGGAAGTGCTACAAAGAGCGAGGATGAGTGTCGCACGATTGCTGAAACATTTGCTAAGGATGTAGGTTTTGAAAACGTGGAGGCAGTTTGGAGTACTGTTAGCGAAGGCTTTGCATATATCAACCTGTGTGTTGTCCAAAATGATGTCATAATTTACCCTGATATGATTAAGGTAAAGGTGGCATGCGACACTGGCGCAGTGGTCGGTTGGGAAGCGCAAAGTTGGGCCTACAACCACACCGAACGCTCTAGCCTTAGCCCCGCGGTTGATGAGATAAGGGCGAGGGAAGCACTCACTATGGATGTTGATGTCCGCACGGTTAGATTGGCGGTAATTCCAAATGACTACGTGGGTGAAACTCTATGCTACGAATTTATGTGCATCAGTGACGGCTCGACATATTATATCTATGTTAATGCTACCACAGGCCAGCAGGTTAACATCCTAAAAGTCGTTGAAACGGATGACGGAAACTTATTGATGTAGTTAAATTTATCCCCTAAGCAGACAATTTTTTAAAAGCAAAATAAGCCTAAAAAGATAGCCTGTTTTACTAAAAAATTAAAATATTCATTCGATTTCAAAAATGGGTAACTTGTAGACAAAATTAAAAAATGTTATCAAAAATTAAATAAAAACACAAAAAAACGCGTATTTTACGCGTTTTTTATAATGCATAGTACTTTGCATAGTATTGCATAGTATTAAAAATCGGTGATTTTTCTAGAGGTGCTGGTCTGCTTTGCGATTAGGTCATTTTGTAGGTCGCGTTCTTCGAGGAAGTACATCATACTGATTGATTCCAGTTCAGTAATACCATTTGCGATCGTGTCAATGTAATCTAGGTCCAGCACATAATGTCCGTCGATATTTTTCAAATATTTGTTTAACAACATCCCGCGGTAACCACGACTATCAGCACAAGACTTGTAAAAGGGGTAGGAGTCCATGAGAGCAAAACTGTCGTAAATTTTTGCAGAGTCTACATGGCGATTGCGCGTGTAATCGGCCTTTAATGATTCATAAAGTAAAGAGCGAATTTCCTTTTTCGCCTCGAACTCAGCCCTCGTGCGCGCCGATTGTTCAAGGCTTCGTTTATTAATGCTGGCACCTCGAATATTTGTATTTGCCTGCTCGCTTTCGTGCAGAAGTTGCGAGTAAATGATGTTGAAATGCTTGGTTTTTAACCTCTCAATTTCCTGGTGCATAGTGCTCTCGTTTAGGAAGAGGACATACAATTTGTTATCGAGCAAGGTCTTGATTTTGGTTTGGTCGTTGTTAAACACAAAGGGGACAAACTGCGCCCTACGCTCCTGCTCATTGTAAATTGCTAGCCACTGCACTAACTCAATGTCCACAAGCCCCGCGCGCGACTCCTGACTGGGTCTGCGCCCAATCTTTAATTTCGTTTCGCAAAAGTGGTCAAGGTACTCGTTGTAAAAATCGGCATTGATTTTGTGTTGCATCTCGACATAGTCGATTTTTCCTAAATTGTACTCCTTTTTCCAACGCTCGACAGAGTAGGTGAGATTGTCTTTGTTACAATGCTCCCAAACAAAATTTTGAAATCTACTATTCATAATTCCTCACAAGTTTTTTTATTTAGTGTACCACGTTTTTAGTAATTTGTAAATAATTATTTGAAAACACAAGGCCTAGTAATTTAATACCCCTAAAAGCGAAATTCTTATGCTTATATTATACCTCGAATAAAAAGCATAATTTATAAAATTTGTGCATCAAATAAAAATACAACTGATGTAAATTTTATATACCTCTAATAAATAAAAAGTGCCATTTATTTTGGCTACTCTTTATTTAAAAATTTCGTCAATTTCGCCTCCGCCTAGGCAGTTTCCCAAACTATCATAAAGGACACAAAATTGCCCCTGAGTTATTGCGCGCTGAGGCTCATGAAAGGTGATTTTTACCCCGTTATTCTCAACTTCGCAAGTTACTTTTTGGTCAGGCTGGCGGTAGCGAAATTTCGCAAAACATTCAAATTTTAGCGTTTTTTCCGCATTTTTTTGCAAAAAATCGTGTTTTTTTGTATTTTTTCCATCATTTTCAAGATTCTTGGCTACATCTTGAAACAAGGCAGGCAAATTTTCAGGAGTAGGCAAGGTGGGTATCCAGTTAAAGCCCGCCGTTTTTAACCCAGCGGAATATAGGTCCTTGTCAGTGCCTTGGGCGACAATTAAGGTGTTCGTCGTTAAATCTTTTTTGACCACAAACCACGCTCCCGCCGCCTCATCTTTTTGCCCGCCAATGCCGAGACCCTTGTGCTGACCGATTGTGTAGTACATCAGCCCGTTGTGTCGCCCCACGTTTTTTCCCGAAATGGTTTTAATTTCCCCAGGCTGTGCGGGGAGATACTTAGACAAAAACTCGCGGAAATTTCGTTCACCGATAAAACATATTCCCGTGCTGTCTTTTTTATTAGCGGTGATTAGCCCATTTTGTTTCGCAATCTCGCGCACCTCGGTCTTCATGAGGTCGGCGAGAGGAAATAGGGTGTAACTTAATTGCTGTTGATTCAGCTGATTTAAAAAATAAGTTTGGTCCTTTGTCTGGTCCCGACACTTTTGTAGGTAAAATAGCCCGTCTTTCTCACTCACGCGCGCGTAGTGGCCTGTGGCAATCTTGTCTGCCCCCAGCATAAGTGCTTTTTGTAAAAAGGGTCCGAACTTAATCTCGCGATTGCACAGCACATCGGGGTTTGGAGTGCGCCCCTCTTTGTAACTCTTCAAAAAATACTCAAACACACGCTCGTAGTACTCTTTTGTAAAGTTTACAGAGTAGTAGGGGATGCCGATTTTATCGCAAACTCGGCACACGTCCTCATAGTCCTGCGTGCTGGTGCAACGCCCCAAAGCGTCCTTTTCCTCCCAATTTTTCATAAAAAGGCCGATAACATTGTAGCCCTGATTTTTTAAAAGTAAAGCGGTTACGCTCGAATCGACGCCACCGCTCATACCTACAACAACAGTTTTCATTTTTTCTCCTAAATACGATTCTAGTTAGATTATACAAGACTTTTGCCCATTTGTCAAGGCTACTTGGTGTCCAGAACGACGGGCACCTTAAAACGCTTGAAACTTATCCTAAAAATGTCCGTCAGCCAGAAAATCACGACTAGCGCACCCATCATCGCCACGAAAACGGACAGCACTTGCATCCCGTCGCTTTCGAAACTCGGGTAGCCATTTTGCGGACCTAAAACCGCGTAGGAAATGACATAAAACAATATAAAAAGCGACCAACATACCGCAAAAATTGTTCCAGGTATAGGTCGCTTTACATAAAAATAATGCGCGCCAAACAGCCCTAGAAAAATGCAGTAGAGTAGGGTTTTAGTGTAATTTAAGTCGCTAGGCCACACGGTCGTGTAGACGATTTTGTCTATATCATACTCGGCCCGCGCCTGCTTTACTGCATGGTGGCTCGCGTGCTGAATCTGTGTTAATTTTGTGCCACACTTAAAGCATACGTTCGCCCCTCTATTTATTCTCGCACCACAATTTGGACAGCGCATTTTTTCTCCTTACATCTGTGTTTTCATAAGTCGTGCCAGGTCGATGACGCGGTTAGAATAGCCCCATTCGTTGTCGTACCAAGCCACAACTTTTACAAAGTGCTCATTCAGCATAATGCCCGCACCCTCGTCAAAGATACTGCTACGGTAGTCGCCGTTAAAGTCGCTAGATACCACTGCACGGTCTTCGTAACCCAAAATACCCTCGAGTTCGTTCTTGCTGGCGCGCTTCATAGCGGCACAAATTTTTTCATAAGTGGTGGCCTTTTTTAGTCTAACTGTTAGGTCGACGCACGACACGTTAACTGTCGGCACGCGGAAGGACATACCAGTAAGCTTGCCCTTTAACTCTGGGATAACCACGCCAATAAGCTTTGCCGCGCCCGTGCTACTAGGAATTATGTTAAAGCCCGCCGCACGTCCACCGCGCCAGTCCTTTTTGCTGGTGCCGTCCACGGTAAGTTGTGTCGCAGTCATCGCGTGAATCGTGCTCATCAAACCTTCTTCAATGCCAAAATTGTCATTTAGTACCTTTACAATGGGGGCAAGGCAATTAGTCGTGCAAGACGCGTTTGACACGATGTCCATATCGGGCTCCAAGGTCTCGTGGTTTACACCCATAACAATCGTGGGTATGCCTTCGCCCTTTGCGGGAGCGGTGATAATTACACGCTTTGCACCACCACGCAGGTGCGCTTCGGCAAGTTCGCGAGTCGTAAACTTACCGCTTGCTTCGATAACAATCTCACAGCCCAACTCGCCCCAAGGAATTTGGCTCGGCTCCTTTTCGGAGTAGAAGGGAATCTTCTTGCGGTCGATGATTAAGTTGTTGTCCTTAAAGGAAACCGTGCCGTCGTACTCGCCGTGCGTCGTGTCCAAGCTAAACAGGTAGTGTGCATACTCGGCATCCATAAAAGGGTCGTTAATGCCCACAATTGTAACGTCGCTGATCATCGATGCCACGCGTGCGACAAGCCTACCAATACGGCCAAATCCGTTAATTCCAATTTTAACTGTTGCCATTTTTAATTACCTCACTTTTTTGTTTTTGGGGAACGGGTACTCTTAACCTTCGAAATTTGCGGTTTTTTACTCGTGCCTGCGGTGCTCTTTTTTGTGGATTTTTTAGTAGTTGTCTCTTTTTTCTCTGTGGTTTTAGTTGTAGTGCTCGACTTTTTGGTCTTTGCTTTCGCGCTCGACTTTTTTGTTGCGGGCGGGGTTTCTGGTACTGCAATTTCATTATCAGGGATAGTCGCTAATTTTTTAGTATCAACTTCATCTTTATTTTTGATTGCCTCTTTACTTTCCTCAGTCTCAGTATTATCTTTGTATTCGGCTTCAATATCGATATCTTCTGGCATAATTTCAGGCTCTAATTCGCTTTCCTCAACGGCGTCGGCCTCGTGTTCCTCCTCGGCAAATTCGATAGTGTCACCACCGCGCACGATTTCCTCGATGTTAATTACGGGTTCGTTCGCAAGATTTATTGCCACGGGTATGCCTAGTCGCGTGTTGTATATAAATCGGGCGACAACCACCGCGCCAATAACGCCAAGTATCACCCAAACGATGATGCCCACAAGTATCCACACGGTGTACAGTCCCGAGTTAAATATCGGGAATATAATCGCCATTACAAAGAGCGCGATTATGTAGAAAAGCGACACAATACCCAGTGCCATAAAGGAGTTATTGCTGTTTTGTTGCGAAGGGGTGGGGTTGTCGTAAAGCTTTTCCTCAGTCAGTACTCGTGCCTCACGCTCAGGGTCTGGGTTCACGAGTCTCAATGCCTTACTAAGTACTGGGTTTAGAATAATCGTGTTTACCGAGCGATTGTTGAGTAGCACGACTCTAGGGTCACAGCAAAGGTCGCGCCCGCGCCCGAGAAGCCTAAGCCCTATTTGATATGTGGCACGCCCAAGGCCTACGAAGAACGACTTAAACCAGTTTTCCTTTTTCTTGACAAAGACAAGGTCTGCGCCGTCGAAGTGCTTCATCAGCATTTTTTTAATCAACTCGACATCCGTGTCCATGGTAATGAGTAGACAATCGCCACTTTCGGTTTGGTCTAGTCCCGTGTAAATCTGCGTGTTGATGTTGGTTGACGGGGCAGTAACTACCAATTTGCGGTTAGGGTTATTTGATACAATTTTTTTGAGTTCGCCTAAAAAGCCGTAGTCCGCGTTTGCGACGTACACGATTTCAAAAGGCTGTTTAAATTGTATCATTAGGTTTGCGAATGCTTGGTCACGCTCAACAAGGTTATAGTTTTTCGTATCCGCAGTAACCACGAGTGAAATCATACAAAATACCTCTCTATTTTTGTAAACTAATAATAGTTTAATCATATTATATTATTTTATCAATATTTTTTCAAATGAATTTGACTAATATTTGTAATTTATTTGCTAATTTTGAAAAATTTGTTTAAAATAGTAGAAAAAGGAGAACATTATGAAGAAAACACCAAATGAATACGAAATGCTGTTGCGCGCAAAAAAAGAGCATTACGCAATTGGCGCATTTAATTTTAGCAGTTTAGAGATTATGAGGGCGATTGTTGACGCAGCGACCGAGACTCGCTCGCCTGTAATTTTGGCGTTGAGTGAAGGGGGACTACGTTACGCTGAGCCTAGGTATATAAAGTACGTTGCTGACGCAGTGGCCGATATGACCGACGTGCCGATCGTTATGCATCTCGACCACGGGAAGACCTTTGACATCGTTTGCGAGGTCGTGGACTTGGGCTTTCACTCGGTAATGATTGACGGCAGTAGTTTGCCTTATGAAGAAAATGTGGCGATTACCAAAAAGGTTGTGGACTACGCGCACGCTCGTGGTGTTGTGGTCGAGGGCGAACTTGGAGTACTCGCAGGTGTCGAGGACGATGTCAGCAGTGATGTGCATAAATATACAGACCCCGAGCAGGCAGTCGACTTTGTAAAAAAGACAGGGGTGGACAGTCTCGCCATTGCAATTGGTACCAGCCACGGAGCATACAAATTCGAGGGCGAGCCGAAGCTAAAAATCGATATTTTAAAGCAGATTAATTCGCTACTCCCAGACACTCCGCTAGTGCTTCACGGGGCTAGCAGTGTGCCTCAGGAGTATGTCGAAATTATCAATAAGTATGGCGGTGATGTCAAGGGCGCGCGCGGTGTTCCCGCGGAATTGATTGCCGAGGCGTGTGCAAACGGAATTAGCAAGGTCAACTGCGACACCGACCTCCGCCTCGTGTTTACCGCGACCGTTCGAAAGTTTTTAGCAGAGAACCCAACAGTCTTTGACCCGCGTAAATACTTGCAGGCGAGCAAGGACAATATGCGCGACTTTGTAAAAGACAAAATAACCAATGTTTTGCACAGTGCAAACAAAGCTTAAATTAATAAATAGTCAAAAGTTGTATTTTTATGCAACTTTTTTCTATTTTTCTATTGACAACGAGATTATAGTATGTTAAACTATTTATGCTTTTCAAGGGCACCTGTAAGGGAGTAAATTTATGGAAGTTATGATTTTTGCGTAGTAGGTAATTAACTTTGAGGACTAAATTACTAGTCTGTTTTTGCCTACACTCTAAAATTCATAATTGCCACAATTTGCTTGATTTTTAGCAGGTGTTTTTTGTTGCGTTTTTTGAAAAGTGCAGGTTGTGTCAAATCTATTTTAGGAGGTAAACTATGATACAACTTACACATGTTTCAAAAGAATTTGGTAACAAGCAATACTCGATGAGCCCACTAACCACCTTGACATCGCAAACAAGCAGTACCTTGAAAAAAGTGCTGGCAGGGTATCAGGGCACGCTTATAGTAATCAGCCACGACGTAGACTTTTTGCGAAACACCACGAACAAAACCCTAGAAATTGTCGACCGTCACATCAACGTCCACGCAGGCGCACCCAAAAAGTAGGAGTACCAAAACTCAAATAAAAACAACATTAATTGAAAAATAGGAAATAAAAATAGGGGAGTAGATTAAAAATAGGAGTAAAATAGTAATAATTTGATTTATTAAATAGAGGAGTTTAATAACATTTTATTTACAAAAATAGGAGAAATTTAATCAATTAAATTTGATAATAGCAATATAAAATTGCTTACGGACTAAAAATTAAAATTAGTCTAAAAATAGGTATTATGCAAAGTACTATGCAATCGTTTTTGCGCATACTTTATGGCTAAAATACTATATTTTGTGAATTTAAGCAATTTCAACCTATTCTAAAATTCATTGACTGCATATTTTACAAAAAGCTAAAAATAGGTAAAGGTTTTAATTTAAACACACCCCACCACAAATAAATTTAATTACATAGGCTAGTATATTTTTTATGCTAGCCTTTTGTATTATTTATACATTTTTGGTGAATAAAATTAACATAAAAATGTAGGTTTTTAGCCTATAATTTCAAGATTGTATTGACAAAATATACATTATTTGGTATAATTATACATAGAAATGAATGGAATGAAAAATGGGAGAAACAAAAATGAAAAACCAGGCATTGTCAATGTTTGATGATGGCATTTTAAAGCCACACAACCAGGTCGTTTACCTAAAAATACTAGACGGACTACTTACGTCAAACAAAGTTTTAGTAGAGCAGGCAACTGGTACGGGCAAATCGTACCTCGCTATGAAGTACGTTCACGACTTTGCCCTAAACAACGGTAAAAAGGTGTTGTTTGTGTCGCCGACAAACATTATTCAAGATGCCTTTATCGACAACTGCGCTAATGTGCTGGGGTATGGGAAAAACGGCAACTACAATATCGATTTGACCACCTCGCTATATGCAGGATTAAAGAGCGAGATAAACAATCACTACGACATAATTATTCTCGATGAAGTCCACCGCATCGGTGCCGATGTTTGGGGCCAAAGCGTAAAGGAATTGCTAGAAAACAATAAAGGTGCCACAGTTTTAGGGCTTACCGCAACGCTCGACCGCGCGGATGGCATTGACATTAGGCAGTTTTTTGATAACCAAGAACCTGTGTCACGCATTTCGCTAATCGATGCAATTAACGAGCATATTTTGCCCACACCTGACTATACACTCGCAAAAATCGATTTCAGCGAGGATGCTGAGTTTATAGACAAGGCCGCCGGCGATCTAATGGAAAAAATGCGCCACTCCACCCGTAGCGAAAAGGCGCAAATCACAAAACACTTAGCAGACCTTGCCGAGGCCAAAAAGATAATTTCGCAAAGCAAAAAGTTACCGCGTATTTTTGCCGAGGAGTTAAACACTCCCGCACTACGCAAAGGTAAGTACATAGTATTCTGTATCGGTGGACAGGGGGATAATGAACGCTTGATTATGGAGCAAATGGTTATGCAGTCGCACTATTGGTTCAAGGATGTTGCGGGCAACCCGAGTGTAAAAACTTACGCCGTTCACAGCACCTACGGGAACGACTACAATGCCGAGCAAATTGAGGCCTTTGAACAAGACAACTCGGACAGCATTAAACTTTTGTTTAGCGTAAATATGTTAAATGAAGGCAAGCATATCGAGGACATCGATGGCGTAATTATGTTTAGGCCGACCTCTTCGCGCGTGATTTACTTACAGCAACTTGGTCGCGCCTTGTCTGTCGGGCACAACGACCACCCAAAGATTTTTGACTTTGTTGCCAATCTCGATATGGAGCGCGTTGCCGAAATCAAGAGTGCCTTAACCGCGGAAAGCGAAAGTACAGCGGAGTTGGGCGAGGAAAGTGGTGAAGGCGCGAAAAAGAGCAACACTCCTATATTCAATGTCGATATCAAAAACCTTCAAGAAATCGAATTTATAAATACATTAAAGCAAAATATCTATCAATTCAACGAAAGTTTTGGCTTCGATGTGTTCTATAGTCATTTGTTAGAATATAAAGAGCAAAATGGAGATATACAAGTACCA